>PACL01000067.1 GCA_002700095.1 Fulvimarina sp.
CCGCGCCGAGCGACAGGAGGATCGAATTGCCGATCTGCTGGAAGATCTCGCTGCGCGAGAACAGCGCCTCGTAGTTCTCCAGCGTCGGCGAGAAGACCAGCTTCGGTGGCACCGCGAGGATGTCGCTACGGGTCTTGAAGGACGACATGACGATCCAGGCGATCGGCGCGAAGAAGATCAGCGCGATCAGCCAGAGCGCGGCGTAATAGGCGTATTCCTTGATCCGGCTCATGAACCGCTCTCCCGCCGGCGGCGCAGGTTGAGGACGAAGATGAAGACGCTGGTCATGGCGATGGAGATCAGGAGGAGGAGGACGGCATAGGCCGAGGACCAGCCCATGTTGAAACTCTCGAAGGCCTGCTTGTTGAGCTCCAGCGCGACGAGGCGGGTGTTCTGGCCGGGGCCGCCCTTGGTCATCGGAATGATCAGGTCGAGGGTCTTGAAGCTGTCGATGGTGCGCAGGAGGATGCCGAGCATCAGAATGAACTTGCCGTGGTGCCAGATGACAAGCGGCAGGCGACGCCACATCGGCACCCGGTCGATCTCGGCGGCCTCCAGCTCGGCCGTCGGCACCGAGCCCAGCGCCGCCAGCGTCATCAGCGTCATGAAGGGCGTCCACATCCAGCAGTCGACCGCCAGCACCGCCCAGAAGGCGAGGTTCGGATCGCCGAGGAAGTCGATCGACCCGGCGCCGAAGCCGGCCCTGGCGATGTAGTTGAGGATGCCGAAGGTCGGGTCGTAGATGAAGCGGAAGAAGGTGCCGGTGGCGACCGGCGTCAGCACCATCGGCGCGAACAGCATGGTCAGCGCGATGCGCCGGCCCGGCATGTTCTTCGACCCCCAGAACAGGAAGCCGAGGAGGCCTCCGAGGATCGTCTGCAGGGTCACGCCGCACAGGACGAAGGTGAAGGTGCGCGACAGATCGAACCAGATGGCGTTCTTCGAGGCGAGAATGGCGAAGAAGTTGCGGAAGCCGACGAATTCCGGCGGCATGCCGCTGGTCAGCGAATAGTTGTAGAAGGACAGGCCGAGCAGCCAGAGCGTCGGGATCGTGTTGAAGACGATGAAGAAGCTCAGGACCGGCGCGAGCAGGACGAGGACCAGCATCGCGCGGTTCTCGAACAGGCGTGGCCTGGCGCTCCGTCGCGGGATGCGTCCAACCGAACTATCAGCAGTCATCGGTTTTCCCAGTTTGCGGCCGCTTCGTCGACTGTCTACCGGGACCCTGCGCGTCCATGAATCGGGCAGGGCTCTCGGCGAAGTCGCGCGGGGGTTCGGTCATGGCCCGCGATACGGCAGGAATGGCCCGGCTCGCCGAGGCGCGCCGGGCCACAATCGTCCTCAGTCGATCAGAGCGAGGTCATCGCGCATCGGTCGGAGGGGGCTTCCGTCGCGGTGCCGGAGTCATAGAGGATCTGCTGCTGGGCGCAGGCGATGTAGTCCATCACCGCCTGGGCATCCGTCGACTGCCCGGTGACGAAGGACGAGTAGCCCTCCTGCTGGATCGACAGCATCTCCGAATATTTCGGGTCGTGCCAGAAATCCTGCGAGCGCCCGTCTTCCAGCATGAACTTGTAGGTCTGGTTCCACGGATTGATGTCGTTGAAGTCGTCGCGCGAGAGCGTGGCCTTGTCGCAGGGATTACCGCCGCGCCTGGCGAATTCCAGCGCCGTCTCCGGCTGGTACCACCAGTTCATGAAGTCGATGGCGACGCGCATCTTCTCTTCGTCGTTGAAGGCGTTGATCACCCAGGGCTGGCCGCCCATGGAGTAGATCCGCTTGGCCTCACCGCTCGGCCCGGTGTGCTTGGGCGGCGGCACCACCAGCACCTTGCCCTTCAGTTCCTCGGTGATCATCGCCGGGCCGATGGCGGCCCACTGGATGGTCGAGAAAACCTTGCCCTGGGTGAAGACGTCGATGCCTTCGGCGATGCCGATGTTGGTAGAGCCCGGAGGGCCGTATTTCAGCCAGCGCTTGTACTCTTCCAGCGACTTTGCGTTCTCCGGCGTGTTGAGGACGCCCTCGACCTGGCCGGTCTCCGGGTTCCACAGCTCGCCGCCCCGGCTCCACAGGAAGTTGTTGAAGGCGCAGGTCGCGAAGTCGTAGACGCGGCTGTACTGCTGGGCGAAGCCCCAGCGCTGCTCGTCCGGACGTGTGAAGAAGTCGGCGACCTTCTCGAACTCGTCCATGGTGAGGTTCTCGAAGTCCTCGAAGGTGCGCGGCATCTCGGCGTTGTACTTCGCCTTGAACGCCTCGCGCTCCTTCTCGTCCTCGAGCCAGTCCTTGCGCACGAACAGCGCCTCGACGTCGCCTTCCTGGGGCAGGCCCCAGATGTCGCCGCTGCCGTCGGGATAGGTCATGTAGGTGTCGACGACGGTCTTCGAGTACCAGTCGATGTTCAGCGCCGGGTTCTTGTCGATGACGTCATTGAGCTGCAGGATCCAGCCCGGCTTGGCGAGGGCGCCCAGCCACTGGCTGTCCGAGATGATGATGTTGAATTCCTGGCTGCGGGTGACGAGCGACGTCGCGGCCTTCTGGAAGAGATCGGCGAAGGGCGCTTCCTGAAACTGGAAGGAGACGTCGTAGCCGTACTTCTCCTTGACGTAGTCGGCGAAGAGCGGCGACATCTTCACGCCCAGCGACGACGGCACCCAGCCGGCGATGCCGAGGATGTTCATCTCGATGGACTTGCCGGCGAGGGGATGGCTTTCCTGCGCGGCCAGCCGGTTGATGAACGGCATGCCCAGCGTGCTGCCGAGAGCGAGCGCGGCGCCGCCCTTCAGAAGCGTTCGACGCGGAACGAGGATCGAGGATCCGGTGTGACGTGAATTCGGCATGTTGCGAGTTCCTCCCATGAACTGCCCCGAGAGCTGCCGGGCGACCTGTCGCGGTGCCCGCGGACCCCTTGCCTTTGTTGTGCAGCGCAACCTCCCAGAAGCGGTGCAGCAAGGGATACAGCCCTATTGGCGACAATATTCAAATGCGCTAAGACAATTGTCAAGATGGTATCCGCAGCCGCATCCACGACCCGCAAGGCCCGACCCCAGCCCCGTGCCCAGACGAGCGCGAAGCAGGCGCCCATGCGCTTTCGCGACGACCCGCTTTTGTGGGCGGGCTGGCTCTATGCCCATGACGGACTGACCCAGAACCAGATCGCCAAGGCGATGGGCGTGTCGCGGGCGACAGTGAACAACTACATCTCCGAGGCGCGGGCGCGCGGCATCGTCAATCTGACGATGGAGACCTCGCGGCTGTCCGAATTCATGATCGCCGAGGCACTGGTCGAGCGGTTCCAGCTGTCGGACTGCATCGTCCTGCCGAGCGTCAGGGAAGGTCGGTCCCTGCCCGAGCGCCTGGGAGAGACCGGTGCGAGGGTGCTGGAGCGCCTGATCCGGCCGGGCGATGCCATCGGCATGTCCTGGGGGCGCACCATGCTGGCGCTGGCCGCCAGCATCGGGCCGACGCGGCTCGCCGATCTTTCGGTGGTGCAGGTGACCGGCGGCAGCGGCGGCGAGGCGGAGTTCTCGCCCGAGGTCTGCGTCGCCCGGCTGGCGACGGCGCTGGGCGCGCGATCGGTCAACATCAGCGCGCCGGCGCTGGTCTCGAGCCCCGAAATCCGCGACGTCCTGATGCGCGAGCCGCTGCTGAAGGCGCAGTTCGACTGCGCCCGGCGGCTCGACAAGATCGTCTTCGGCATCTCGTCGTCGCGGCTGGGGGCCACGATCCACCGCAGCGGCCTGTTCGGGCGCGAGGACCTCGCCGACCCGTCGCTGCAGCGGGCGGTGGCGGTCGTCGCGGGGCGCTTCATCGACGATCGCGGCATCCCCGTGCATGGGCGGGTGGATGAGCGTACGATCGGCCTGACGCTGGACGAGATCGCTCGCGTCAGATTTCGCATCGCCGTGGCGGGAGGCCCGGAGAAGACGACAGCGATCCTCGCCGCGCTGCGGGGACGCCATGCCAATGTGCTGATCACCGACGCCGACACCGGCCATGCCGTGCTGCAGGCCGAAGGCGTGCCGGAATCCCTTGGGGCGCTGAGGGGATCGCGACGAACACAGGTTCAGGGAGGAAACCGCGTGAAGACCAAGAAGCTCATCAACGACCCCGCCAACATCATCGAGGAGATGCTGGCGGGCATGATCAAGGCCCATCCGAACCATCTGCGCCAGCTCGAGCACTCGCCCCGCTCGGTGATCGCGGTGGACGGCCCGCGCAAGGGCAAGGTCGGCATCGTCGTCGGCGGCGGTTCGGGCCACGAGCCGACCTTCGTCGGCTATGTCGGCAAGGGGCTCGCCGACGCCTGCCCGATCGGCAACGTCTTCGCCTCGCCGACGCCGGATCCGATCCTCGAATGCACCAAGGCCGTCGATAACGGCGCCGGCGTCCTCTATGTCTACGGCAACTATGCCGGCGACGTGATGAACTTCGACATGGCGGCCGAAATGGCGGCGATGGAGGACATCGAGGTGCGCACGGTGCTGTCCACCGACGACGTCGCCTCCGCCCCGCCGGACCAGAAGGAGAAGCGCCGCGGCGTCGCCGGCAACTTCTTCATCTTCAAGGTGACGGGCGCTGCCGCCGACAAGATGATGTCCCTCGACGAGTGCGAGCGGATCGCGAAGAAGGCCAACGAGCGCACCTTCACCGTCGGCGTCGCGCTGGCACCCTGCTCGCTGCCGCAGACGCTGCGGCACAATTTCGAGATCGGCCCGGGCGAGATGGAAATCGGCATGGGCATCCATGGCGAACCGGGCGTCGCCCGCGAGCCGCTGCGCAGCGCCGACGACGTCACCGATGACATACTGGAGCGCATCTTTGCCGAGATGGACGCGCCGTCGGGCTCGAAGGTGGCTGTCCTTGTCAATTCGCTGGGTTCGACGCCGCTGATGGAGCTCTACGTCGTCAACCGCCGGGTGGCCGAGCGGTTGGAGCGCAAGGGGATCTCCGTCCATGCGACATGGGTCGGCACCTACTGCTCCTCGCTCGAGATGGCCGGCATGTCGATCACGCTGATCCATCTCGACGACGAGCTGACGGAGCTTCTCGACCATCCGTGCGACTGCGCGATGTTCCGTGCCGGCTGACCGCCCGCGACCTCCCATTCGTCACAGGACACCGGACCCAACATGAGCACGATCACCAGCCAGAACCTCATCGACATGTTCCTCGCCATCGCCGTGGCGATCGAGGGGGACAAGGACCGGCTCTCCGAACTCGACGGCGTGATCGGCGATGCCGACCACGGCGTCACCATGAGCATCGGCTTTTCCGCCGTCAGGAAATCGCTGTTGGCGCTCGACCCCGCTGAGGCGGATCCGGCCAGCGTCTTCAACGGGGCGGCGAAGTCGTTCCTCAACGCCGTCGGCGCCTCGTCCGGCCCGCTCTACGCCACCGCCTTCATGCGGGCGGGGGCAGCGGTGAAGGGCAAGGCGGAGCTGGACCGGGATGCGATGGTCGAGGCGTTCCAGGCGATGGCCAAGGGCATCCAGGACCGGGGCAAGGCCGAGCGCGGCGACAAGACCATGGTCGATGCCTGGCTGCCGGCATCCGAGGCGATCGGCGAGGCTGCCGCCAACGGCGCGGCGCTCGGGGAATGCCTCGATGCTGCGGCCAAGGCTGCCGGCGAGGGGGCGGAAGCGACCAAGGCGATGCTCGCCGCCAAGGGCCGCGCCTCGCGGCTCGGCGAACGCTCCCTCGGCCACATGGATCCCGGCGCCGCCTCGACGGCGCTGATCGTGCGGACCATGGCCGACGAACTCGCCAAGGCCTGACGGCCTGTCCGGTCGGTCCGACCGGACAGTGCATGGACTCCGCGGCGGCCGAACGTCCTTCGGGCTCGAGCTCGATATACCAAAGGCCCCGAATTCGCAGGCCGGGCAGGGCCCTAGTGTGATCGACGCCAGGTCAGGCCAAGGCGTCGGTGACCTGCCGGACGATGCCGAGATAGCCGTCCGCGTCCCAGGCGGAGCGGCCGATGAACAGTCCGTCGATATTGGCCTTCGTGGCGAGAGCGACGCAGTTGTCAGGATTGACGCTGCCGCCGTAGAGGACGGGGAGGGGGCGACCGATGGTCGCCTCGATCACCGCCTTCACCGCTGCCTGCTTCTCGTCGGCGAAGGCCGGATCGGCGGGCGTGCCGCCCTCGCCGATCGACCAGACCGGCTCATAGGCGAAGATCACCGTCGTATCCTCCCGCCACTCGACCTTCGACAACGCCGCCTCCGTCTGGCGCCGCAGCGCCGTGTCGGTCTCCCCCGCCTCGTATTCCTCCCGCGTATCGCCGATGCAGACCAGCGCGGTGAGGTCGTGGCGCGCGACGGCGGCGGTCTTCAGCGCCACCGTCGCGTCGGTCTCGTTGAAGAACGTCCGCCGCTCGCTGTGGCCGATCTCGACCAGCGTCGCGCCGGCATCCTTCACCTGCAGCGGCGAGATCTCTCCCGTCCAGGCGCCGGCATCGGCCCAGTGGGCGTTCTGGGCACCGACGAGCATCTTCGTCCCGGCCAGCGCAGCGGCCACCTCGGCGAGAGCGGTGAAGGGCGGGATGACGAACAGCTGCGCCGCCCCGCACTCCGCCAGCGGCGAGGCCGCCACCGTGGCGCAGAATGCGGCCGCCTCGGCCCGTGTCTTGTTCATTTTCCAGCTGGTGCCGATAAAAGGGCGCTTGGCAGTCACGGTGTCCTCGTCTCCGGTCTGGTCGGTGGTCTTTTCGTGAGGCGGTCCATCGGCTGGCCGGGCTCGCCGGGCCAGCATCGACCTCTCCCGCACCAAAGGCCACCGATTCGGCGCGTGCGGCAACATGCGTCCCACCAAGGCGCGCTCTCACCTGAAACCCGCCCGGCTGCCACGGCTGCCGGCGCCCGGCCCTGCATCGGGCTTTGCCGCGGCGAGACGCCGCCGACACCGTCGCCGCGAAAGCTCGCGCCGGTATGGCAGAAGCGATCCGGTCTCCCATATGGCCGCTCAGCATCGGCGTCATCGAAACGCAACATTGGCTCTCGTCCCGCCGCCGGCCGAGCGATCGGCTGCAACTGATCCGCGGACTGAGAAAGGACCAGAAAGGGGTCAGGAACGAATGGGTGGAACGCTTCCAGCCAGTGGCCGGTGTCCCGTGAGGCTGCGGCGACAATCGGTCGCAACGCCGCGCCTGGATGGTTGGAACAAGGCTGATCGAGAACATGAACCGAATGTGAAGTCCGGAAGGCTATCCTTGTCGCACGCTTTGCGACCAGTCAGGCCACGCGCGAGAGTTTCAAGACGAAAAGGAGACAGGCCCCGTGCGGATCAAACGACTCGTGCTTCAGGCCGGTTGAACAGATGCCATCGGGCGCGGATTTCTTGCGCCACGCTCGATAACGTCCCTATATGCCACGCAGATTCCTTTAGTCGCCTCGGCGGGCCGTCGGCACGGCGACTGGGGACAATTTGAACAGAGCTCCTCAATGAGTGAAACAAACGGGTCGACCTTTCCGAAGGGGAAGCCAGACCATTCTCTTGTCGGACACGGCCCATCCCCTGCAACTGATCTCGATTTTTTCGCCGTTTTCGATCTCGGCACGAGCCCGCACATGGTTCTCGACCGCGAATTGCGCTTCGTCGCCGTGAACCGGTCCTACGAGGCCGTGACCATGCGCAGCCGGGACGAGCTTCTCGGCAAGCGGCTGTTCGACGTCTTCCCCGAAAGCGGCGAGCCCGAGCAGCGGCTTCGCCTGTCGCTCGAGACCGCCTTCAAGACCGGTCAGCCGGATACGATCGCCATCATCCCTTACGAGATCAGCCGGCCGGAGCACCGCGGCGGCGGCCGCGAGATTCGCTACTGGAGCGCCACCCACATTCCGATCCTCGGCCCGGACGGGAAGGCGATCTACGTCATCCAGAACACCAACGACGTCACGGCCATCGCGCAGATGAAGCAGTCCGGCTCGTCGAGCGCGCAGATCGCGACGGCGGAACTGGCGCTGTGGCGCAACGCCGAGACGATCGAGACGGCCTATCAGCAGACCCTCGCCGAAAACGACGAGTTCCATCGCCTGTTCAGTCAGGCGCCGGGCATGATCGCGGTGTTCGAGGGCGAGGACCTCAACGCGACCTTCGTCAGCGACAGCTTCTCGCGCTTCGTCGGCGACCGCCCCGTCATCGCCCAGCCCCTGGCGCAAGCCATTCCCGAACTGGCGGACCAGGAGTTCACCGACGTCCTGCGCCAGGCGATCGAGCAAGGCGAGAGCGTCATCCGCGAAGGAATGCCGATCCGGCTGCGCTATCCGTCCGGCGAGTTCGAGACGATCTCCTTCGTCGACATCTTCTGCAATCCCGTGCGCGATGCCGACGGCGAGGTCTATGGCGTCTTCGTGCAGGGGGTCGACCGGACCGAGGCGATGCGCGCGGCACACCACCAGCGGATGCTGATGGACGAGCTCAATCACCGGGTGAAGAACACGCTGGCAACCATCCAGTCGATGGCGCGCCAGACCTTCCGCGATCCGGTCGATCTCGAAGGCGCCCGCTACGCCTTCGAAGCGCGCATCATGGCGCTCAGCCGGGTCCACAACATCCTCGCCGAGCGGCGCTGGGAGGCGGTTCCGCTCACGGCGCTGTTTTCGGGAAAGTCGCAAGGGGTCGACGCGTCCCGCATCAGCCATCGCGGCGACGAATGGCTGCTGTCGCCGCGCACCGGAGTCGCCCTCGCCATCGTCGTCCACGAACTGCTTGCCAATGCCCGCCAGCATGGCGCGTTCAGTCGCCCCGGCGGCCGGGTGGACGTCTCCTGGCAGACCGACTGCGGGGATGTCCCGCGATTGGCGCTGACATGGCGCGAGAGTCTGCCGTCGCATGAGGGCGTCGGCAGCGAGCTTCGACCGGGCTTCGGCCTGCGCATCCTGCGCAGCATCGTGGAAGGCGAACTGGGCGGCACCGTCTCTCTTGACCTGACGCCGGCCGGCTTCATTTGCAGCTTCGAGGTGGAGTTGTCCGAGGGGGCGAGTGGTGAATTGTGAAGTGTCGCGGTCGGCGGCGAGGATCGAAGGGCTTCGCGTCCTCGTCGTCGAGGACGAGAGCCTGGTGGCGCTTCAGCTTGAGGACATGCTCCACGACCTCGGCTGCCATGTCGTCGGCCCCGCCATGCGGCTCCGTGCGGCTGGCGAACTGCTCGATGCCGGCGTCGGGATCGACTGTGCCGTCCTCGACGTTAATGTCTGCGGCGAGATGGTCTATCCGATCGCCGAAAGGCTGGCTCTGCTCGGGATCCCCTTCGTCTTCGCGACCGGCTACGGACGAGACGGGGTGGATGTCCGCTGGACCGACGTTCCGATCCTGCAGAAGCCCTACACCTGCGAGGAGATCGGCGAGTCCCTGGCGCTCTGCCTGCAGTAGCATCGGCTGGCGCGGATCCGGTTTTCCGTATGGCGCCGGACGAGATCCGGGCCCGTACTGGGGGCTAGGCGCCGAAACGAGCTCGGACGCGGCACCTATTCGTCGGCGGTCTTGATCAGGAACAGCACGAGGTCGCGGTCGGAAATCCGCCGCGCGGCGACGACAGCCTCCGGAACCGCCCTGCGCAGGGCGTCGTGGCGCTCCTCGGAGACCAGCAGGACGAGCCGCGCGCCATCCTCGGCGAGTTTCCGGCGCAGCGGTTCGGCGGGTTCTGCATCCTCGTCCAGCGCCAGCAGCACGATGGCGTAGGTCCGCCGCAGCGCACGGTCGAGCGCGATCTCCTGATCCTGCGCGATCGTTGCTCTCGCACCCGCCGCTTCGAGGCCGTCGGCGAGCCTGAGAGCTTCCGCATGGCGGGTCGCGCAGACGAGGATCTCCATGGCCTGTAGCAGGCTGCGCCAGGAATAGGCGTCGAAGCTGTCGAGACCGCGACCCATCGGGCTTTCCGCATGTCGTTTCGTCCTCGTCTCGTATCACGGCGAAGGAAGACGGGCGAGTGACATGCGATGGTTGACGGCTCCGGGATGTTTGCCGGCCCGAAGAGATCGTGCAGGGAGTGCCAGCCCGTTCGGATCCTGTCGCCATTGCCGGCTGATGCTGCGCTGCCACCCTGCGTAGGCCCGATCCCGACGCAGTGAAGCCGGCGCTGCCGGTGCGAGATTATCCGGTCGCTCTGAAGGGTCGACCCGTCCTCCGCTTGTACAGTCAAAGCTGCCTCGTCGCAGGAGGCACGACGCGGGACGTGAAGACCGGCGACCGCGTGAACAATTCGGAGCCGGAACCTGATTCCGGTGCCTTCGCCCCGATGTCGTCCCATTGCGGTGATTGACCAAAGTCACGTGCATCTGGCAAAGGTTTCGAACGCAACTAGTCGCAATATATGCATGCAATTTCAACCCATGGGCTGGGGTCTCGCAAGCTCCTTCGGCGGTTGCAGAACCGTCTGATTTGGCGCTGCCGTCGGTGCCGGGTCAGTGAGCTTGGGTGGTAGGTTCGGATGGGCGCGAGCCATGCCGCGACCGGGCGCGGGTTCACGCGAGGCGGGCCGGCAGTCAGTCGGCCGTATTGTGCGAAGTGTCCGGGAGGAACGATCGGATGCCGGCTTCCAGCGAGCACAGCATCGACGAGGCAGTCGGTGAACGTCTGCGCGAACTGCGCCTGGCCGCTGGCCTCAGTCAGGCGGATCTTGCCCGCTTCCTGTCGGCGACGGTCCACGAGGTCGATCTCTATGAGCGTGGCCGGGCAAGGATCGGGCCCGGCCGCCTGGCAGAACTTTCCGAGCGCTTCGACGTGTCCGTCCTGTCGTTTTTCGACAAGGTCGGGGGATCGCTCCGGACCGGCGACGCCGAAGGCAGCCACGCCGCTTCCGACGCCTGTGCGGGCAGCCGCGATGCACGGGTCCGGGCGCTCGTTCGCAGCGTCCTCCAGCAGGCGTCGGCGCGCCCCCGCCACTGATCGCCCTCCATCGCCGCGCCGAGGAACCCTTCGATCGGCGGCGGCGGCCGAAGGCGCGTGGACGCATGATGTCTGCGTCGTCGCCGGGCTCGCCGCCCTGGAACCGCAGCCGGTCGCCGTCGGCGGATGTCTGTCCGGACGGTCGATCTCATGCTATGAATGAGCATCCCGCACCTTCCGCGCACGCGCCGGGCAGCCGATGCTGCCAAGGCGGCGTTGTGCCTGAGGCAGCGATGCCGCGACTGTCATGCACCGGAGTGACGCGCTTCACTGCCGCTTGAACGATCTAAACCGAACGGAGAAGAAATTGGTCCAAGAGACGGTTATGGATGGGGAAAAAGGCATTGTACCGCCGGTTTTCGCCGTCGCGCCGATGATCGACTGGACCGACCGCCACTGCCGCTTCTTCCACCGTCAGTTGAGCCGGAGGGCCAGGCTGTTCACCGAGATGATCGTGGACGAGGCGATCCTCCACGGCGATGTCGAGCGTCTTCTCGGCTTCGACGAGGCGGAGCATCCGGTCGTGCTGCAGATCGGCGGCTCCAGCCCGGAGAAGCTCGCGCGGGCGACCGGGATCGCCCGCAGCTTCGGCTATGACGAATTCAACCTCAATGTCGGTTGCCCGTCGGACCGGGTGCAGTCCGGCACCTTCGGCGCCTGCCTGATGCGCGAGCCGGCCCTCGTCGGCGAGTGTCTCGCAGCGATGGTGGAAGCGGCGGGCTCTGTCCCGGTGACGGTGAAGTGCCGGCTGGGTGTCGACGAGCAGGACATCGAGGCTGCGCTCGACGACCTCGCCGATGCCGCCGTCGCGGCCGGTGTGGCCGGCATCTGGGTGCATGCGCGAAAGGCTTGGCTGCAGGGCCTCAGCCCGAAGGAAAACCGCGACATCCCGCCGCTGGACTATGACCGGGTTGTTCGCCTGAAGGGGCGGCTCGGCGACATGTTCGTCGGCCTGAATGGCGGGTTGAAGACGCTGGACCAGGCGCTCACGGAGACCGGCGGGCTCGACGGGGCGATGCTCGGGCGTGCGGCCTATCAGACGCCGGATGTCCTCATCGGCGTCGATGCGGCCTTTTACGGCGAACCGCGGGATGCTTTCGACTACGAGACCCTGATCGAGACGATGACGGACTATGCGGCTCGCCATGTCGCGGCCGGCGGCAAGCTGAACCACGTCACCCGGCACATGACCGGCCTGTTTTCGGGCCGACCCGGCGCACGCCGGTGGCGCCAGCTCCTTTCGGAGGGCGCGACACGGCCCGGCGCGACGCCCGCGCTTATAGGCGAAGCCTATCGCGAGGTTCGACTCGAACCGCGGAGCGCGGCAGCCTGAATGGCCGCCTTCCTGCCGGTTCGAATCGCAAAATGCCCGGCAATGGCAGCGTCGTCTTCGAAGCGACCGATCAGCCGAGATCCGCGACGCTGTCGCCGAATGAGGCTGCGATGCCTTGTGCCGGCGGGATCAGGGCCGTCGATTTCTGGCCGGAGAGGATTTCCACGGCACGGCGCGTGCCGCTCATCTCTTCGCCGTTGAAGCCGCAGACCTGAACCAGCAAAAGGGCCAAGAGGAAAGACCGGTGAAAGCGGATGCGATGGTCCATGGCTTGAGCCTCCCGTCCTCGCCGGGGCCCGCCTGGCCGCCGCTGTCATCGAAGACGTGGGAGTAGTGGAACCACGAGACCGCGATCCGGCGCTGTGCCGCGCGTCACCGCCGGGCGCGATGCGCCGGACGAACGAAGTGGGACGGAGCAGGCAGGACGGAGCAGGCCGGAGTGTGCCACGGGCTGGCAGGCTTCCGGCCGTCGCGCTTCAGTAGGCGGCCTTCGTCCGGAACAGGCTGAGGGGCGTCATGGCGAGGATATAGACATCCAGCAGCAGCGACCAGTTCTCGATGTAGAAGAGGTCGAATTCGAACCGTTTGACGAGCTTCTCCGGCTCGTCGATCTCGCCGCGCCAGCCGTGGATCTGCGCCCAGCCGGTGATTCCCGGCTTGACCTTGTGGCGGCCGAAATAGCCGTCGACGATTTCGGTGAAGGTCTCGTCGCGGCTCGACTTCGCATGGACGGCGTGGGGACGGGGGCCGACCAGCGCGAGGTCCCCGCGCAAGACGTTGAAGAGCTGCGGCAGTTCATCGATCGACGTCTTGCGGATGAAGGCGCCGACGCGGGTGACGCGCCTGTCGTTCTTGGTGACGATCTGCTTGGCGTCGGGGTCGCTCATTTCGTGATAGAGCGAGCGGAACTTGAAGATCTGCACTACCTGGTTGTTGAAGCCGTGGCGCTTCTGCCGAAAGATGACCGGGCCCGGCGAATCGAGCTTCACGGCGATCGCCGCGGCGGCCATCACCGGCGACAGAAGCAGGATCGCGAACAGCGCCGCGGTCACGTCGAGCGCGCGCTTGGCGATGGCGTCCCAGTCGGCGAGCGGACGGTCGACGACGTCGATGAGCGGCAGGGATCCGACATAGGAATAGGTGCGCGGCCGGAATTTCAGCTCGCCCGCATGGGCGGCGAGACGGATGTCGAGCGGCAGCACCCAGAGCTGCTTCAAGAGGACGAGCAGCCTCTGCTCCGCCGACAGCGGCAGGGTGACGATCAGCATGTCGATGCGGGTGCGCCGGGCGAACTCGACGAGTTCGGCGATGGTGCCGAGCTTGGGGTAGCCCGCGACCAGCGGCGGCGAGCGGCGGTCGTTCCTGTCGTCGAAGATGCCGCAGATCCGGATGTCGTTGCCGGGCTGCATCTCCAGGCCGCGGATCAGCGTCTCGGCGTTCTTGCCGCCGCCGACGATCAGCGCCCGGCGCTCCATCCGGCCGTTGCGCGCCCAGTGGCGAAGGTTGTGGCCGAGGATCAGTCGCGCCGGAACGATCACGCCGAGGAGAGCAAGATACCAGGTGACGAACGGAAACGCGTTGAAGGTCGCCGAGCTGAGGAAATAGAGGGCCGAGGCCACCAGGCCGACGGCAAGACCCAGTCCCACCGCGACGCGCCACAGTCTGAGGGCAAAGGACTTGAGGAAGGACAGCTCGTAGGTGTGCGCCGAAGTCAGGATCGCCGCGCCGACGGCTGCCCCGGCCGCGGCCGCGCCGATGCCGGCCAGGATGCCGGTTTGCGCAGGCAGCGCCTCGAGGCCCCACAGCGACGCACCGATGGCGAACACCACCGCTGACTCGCCGAGCCGCCAGAGGCTGCACAGCATGCGCGGGCTGATGAAGTCGCCGCCGAGATGGGACAGGGCCTGCAGGGCCTGCGCATTGAGGACCACCGGCCCGGCGCCAGTGCCGTTGCCGGTGCCGGAACCGGTGCCGATAATGGGCGCTCTGCCCGGCAGATTGTCGGCGTCTTGGAACAAGGGACGGTTCGCCTTGGGGTCTCGCATGGATCGTGCCCGCCCGTTACCGTCGTGCCGCTGGCCGGACCCCGGGCCATCGGTGCCGGTTTTCGATTGGAGCGCCGAGCGTCCGGCAGGACGCAGGAGGAACGCTCCAACGCATTGAATCTGCGCAAACTGTCGACCGAAGACCGTTTCCGAACTCCGATCCGATGCCGTAGCCCCGCCAGTCTTTGTCTGGAGCGGCCTGCGCATTGTCATGGAAAGCCGCTAAGAAAGCGTTGCATACTTTCCACCACCGGCCGATACGGCGCGGCCAGTGCCGACGGTCACAGCGGTCGCCCCGGCAACCATGCGATCGAGATCAGCGAAGAGCCATCGCCGCGGCCATCGGCGGCAGGTGGTGCCGGGCCGGTTGTGTGACCGGGCGAACAAATGGAGAGCGACATGCATCAGGAGCCAACGCGTGGCGGGGCGGCGTTCCGCTGGATGAAGAGGACCGGCGGACAAAGGCGGCTCGCCATGGTCCTCCTGCCGATCCTCATGGCGGCCATGTCGATGACCATGACGGGTACCATGACGGCGCCAGCGCAGGCTCAGACCCTTCCCGGCTGCAGCGCCACCACCCTCGAGAACCCCGAGCGCCAGGTGCTCGACTGCGGCAACGGTCTCGTCATCGACAAGGAGGCCGCCGCGGCGCTTGCCAGCCAGGCGCCGCAGCGTTCGCTCGAGTTGGACGACCGCGCGGTGCTCATCCAGGTCTCGCCGCGCGACTCCTTCCAGGTGTTGACCCCCCACGCCATCGCGACGGTGCGTGGCACGACCTTCGCCGTGGACGTCGAGACGGACGTGACGTCGGTGTTCGTGGTCGAGGGCAGCGTTGCGGTGGAGGAACGCTCCGGGTCGGACGCCGTGCTGCTCGGGCCGGGTGACGGCGTGGACGTGCGCCCGGGCGAGCCGCTGGTGGTGCGCCAGTGGCCGCAGCCGCGGGTCGACGCGCTCCTCGCCCGCCTCGGGCGATAAGGTGACGCCGGCTTCGTCGCAGACGGCCGTGGCGATCGCGTGAGCCGGCCGATCAACCTCGCGCAGCAGGCCCCGGGGCAGCCGCGGCGCCTGGCAGCCGGCCGGCGGCCGGGCGGGCGGCGGACGTCCCGCCTGTCCTGGCTGCTGACAGCGGCGCTCATCCTCGTCGCCATCGCCTGGAGCGGCTGGCTGGCCCGCACGCAGCTTCTCGGCGAGGCCAGCGTCATCGACCGGCTGGAGACCTCCACCCTCGACTGGCGGCTTGAGATCGCCGGGCCGCTGGCGCCGCCGGGCAGCGTCGCCATCGTCGCCATCGACGATCGGACGGTGACCGCCGAGGGCGGCTATCCGCTGGCCCGCGGGCGGGTTGCGGCGATCGTCGGGGCGATCGAGCGGAGCGGGGCGAAGGGGCTGGCGATCGACATCCTGTTCGCCGGAACCGGCGGGGCGGGCGGGGGGCAAACAGGCGGGGGCGAAGCAGGCGGAGGCGAAGCGGCGGCAGGCGACGCGGCACTGGCCGCGGCGCTTGCCGGAATACCCTCCGCCATTGCCGCCGCCGCGACCTTCGACAAGGCCGCGTCGAGCCTGGTGCCGATGGCCGAGGACGTCCTTTCCCCAGCGGCCCTCTTTGCCGATGCCGCCAGGGTCGGGCTGGTCAACGTCTCCACCGATGCCGGCGGCACGCCGCGGCTGATGCCGATGCTGGTGCTGACGCCCGAGGGGCCGATGCCGTCGATCCTGCTGGCCGCGGCCGGCCTCGGCACCGGCGGCGAGGCGGCGCTTGCCGGCGATGCGGTGCGGCTCGGGCCGGCGAGCCGGCGGCTCGATCTCGGCTGGCACCTGCCGCTGCGCTTCCACGGGCCGGCTGGCACCATCGAGACGGTGAGCGCCGAGCAGCTTCTCGCCAACGGCTCCGACCCGGATCTGGCCGGCCGGCTGGTGTTCCTCGGCGTCACCGCGACGGCGATCGGCGACAATTTCTCCACCCCCTTCGACCCCCAGATGCCCGGCGTCGAAGTGCTGGCGACGGGGGCCGCCAACCTCATCGACGGCACCGCGCTCATCCGCGACGCCGCGGTCCGGCGCGTCGATGCGGGCGCCGCCGTCGCGCTGACGCTCCTCGCCGTCGGCCTGATCGCCCTGGTGCCGCTGCCGATCGCGCTCGCCGTCACGGCGGCGACGCTGCTCGCTTTTCTCGGCGCCACCGCGGTCGGCGTCGCTAACGGCGTCTGGCTCGCCAGCGTCCTGCCGCTCGCCGCCATGCTGCCGCCGGCGGCGCTGGCGGGGTCGATCCGGCTCTACCAGGACCGCCGGCTCGCCCGCACGCTGGCCGATGCCGAGGCGGCGCTGCGGCGGTTCCAGCCCCGGGCGCTGGCGCTGCATCTCGCCGGCAACCCGGACTTCCTGATGGTGCCGCAGGAGCGCGACGCGGCCATCCTCTTCGTCGACCTCGCCGGCTTCACCGGCATGAGCGAGCGGCTCGGCGCGTCGCGGACGCGGGACGTCCTGAAGGAGTTCCACACCCTCGTCGTCGAGGAACTGGTGCCGCGCGGCGGCGTCGTCCTCAACTTCATGGGCGACGGCGCCATGGTGGTGTTCGGCCTGCCCGAGGCGGGCGAGGGCGACGCCACCAACGCGCTCGCCGCCAGCCTCGCCATGATCACCGCCGTGCGCGGCTGGATCGCCCGGACCGGCGCCGAGACGAAGCTCGGCGGCGTGCGCCTCGGCGCCCATTACGGGCCGGTGATCCTGTCGCGCCTCGGCCATGACGAGGAGCAGCACATCACCGCCACCGGCGACAGCGTCAACGTCGCCAGCCGGCTGATGGAGGTGGCGAAGGCGAACGGTGCCGGCATCGCTGTGTCGAAGGCCCTGTGGGACGCCGCCGACGTCGCCGGCCTCACACCACCCGAAAGCTGGGAGGTGGTGGCGATCCGCGGCCGCGAGGAGCCGATGACGGTGGGCCTCTGGCGGTGAGGGCGCCGGCCGCACCGGCCGCGCCGGTCTCGCCGGCCGGGCGGCCGCCAGCCCCGACGCCGCCATCCGAGCCCGCATCTTCGACCGGGCGCCCGCTGGTCATGCCGCTTGCGCCGCTCTCGCCGCGCCGGCGGATCGCCGCCGTCTCCAGCGCCCGCAGCCGGGCGTCGCGAAACGCTTCCGGCTGGCGCAGGCGCAGCGCCGCCAACCGCAGCGCCATCAGCGCCTCCTTCGGCAAGGCGTCGAGGCAGGGCGGAACGCCGGCCTCGCCGCGCCGGGCGCCGAAGCGGCAGGTGAAGGCACGCCGGCAGTCGCCCCGCCGGCAGTGACGCACCAGCCCCTGGGCGATCGCCGCCAGCGCCTGCTCGTCCGCGCCCGGATCCCCGGCCGCGCCATCTCCGGCCGCGCCATCCCCGGCCGGGCCATCCTCCACGGGCCGGGCTTTGCGGTGCCCGCGCCGGGGCGGCCGCGAGCACAAGCCGGCGGCGATCAGCGCCGCCCGGCAGGCGCTCGCATGGGCCCGCGCCAGGGCGCGGCTCTCGGCCCGCTCCTCGTTGCTCACGGGCGGCTCCGGCATCGCCGGGCCCAGGGTCTTCGGCATGGCATTCTCCGCCCATGGCTGATCGGCCCCGCGCCGCGTTTTCTCGCGGCCGGGCTGATGGAATTTCGATCTGCCGCCCCTCGTGCCTCCGGCAGTCGGGCGGCGGTGCACCGGAGGCAAGCCCTCCGAGTTTTGTCTCATCAATCGGCTCGCCTCCGGCGCACCGCGCGGCTCTTGTCGGGCCTCCCATGGACCATCGCCCGCCGGATCGACGGGGTCTGGCGGCGGCTGGCGCTTCACCCGCCACGCCTTTTCAGCGCGGCGACTTCAAGCGGACCGATCCGCACCCGCGCCGTATTACGCGAGGGGCCAGCGGCGCCGGGAGGCCGTCCGGGACGCCCGCCCTCCGGAAGGGCAGACGGCGCGGAGACCGCATCGCCGGCCCGCGAGCGCTCCCGGCGAGCGCCCGTGCCCGGTTCCCGTCGACTTGGAGGGGGTGGACCGGCGATGGGGGGAGTATGGCGGGAGGGGGTAGGGCGGGGATGAGAATTTTTGCGGGGTTAGGGGAATCAGGGGGTTAGCGGAAAAAGGCTGGGGAGATATTGCCGGGGACAGGATGAGGCGCCCTCTCTCCCCTTGAGGGAGAGAAAGCGATTTCATCGTCTTGGCGCAGCCAAGCGATAGAAATCGCAAGAGAGGGGTGGCACCCTGTCCGGACGGGCGAATACAGCAGACGCCGCGACTCTCGGCACCGGCGGCGGCGGTTGAAGCGGGGGCACCCCTCTCTTGTCATTCTCAAGGTTTGGTCCTCGGCAAGCCGAGGCCCAACTCCTTGGAATGACTTTCTCTCCCTCAAGGGGAGAGAGGGCGCGGGTGCGGGCGTCGCAGCTCGTCGTTGACGTCTGCGAGCGGCCGCAGCCACCGACACCTCGTCATCCTCGGGCTGTCCCGAGGATCTACCGCCGCCTCCGGAATGGTAGCGTTATCGGCCAAAGCGTGTGGCGGCTGCGGCTATGACTCGCAACGCTGTATATCCTAGGGACAGGTCCAACGGTGATAATCTGAGGCGGCGGTGCGCCGGAGCTGAACAGGCTTGCGCCCATCGTTAGGGAATGGCGGGGACGTTGCCTCTAAGGGCGCAAACGTGGATTCCTCATCGGCAAAGCAAGATGATAGACGCTGCATGAGCGGTTCGCAATCTCTCGCACCGCGACATCAAGCCCACAACTCGCTCCTATGCGAACGCAGAGTCCAATTTCTCTCGATTTCCAGACTGCCCGCGCACAACCAGTTGTCGATCTCATTGCGACGTGTGGTAGGATTTGTTGACAACCAACGAGTCACTGGTGCGATGAAGCCCATACGAAAAAATCAGACTTTCGCTGCAGGTGCTGCACTAGCCGGCTTTTTCGGCGGCTTCATGGTTACTGTATTTATATTCTCCGGTCTGATGAAAGCGACAACACCAAGCGGCTTCGGATTGGAGTTTGATGCAGCAACGTCAATAATCATCGTTCTGACGGCGCTTTCAATTATGTTGACCGCGCTTGCCATCATAATCGCAGTGGTAGGCGTCTTTGGGTTCAACGTTCTAAGACGAGAAGCTTTCGTGGCAGCTTCCGAGCATGCCAGTGAAGAGCTTGGTGAAGAAGGACAGTTGCGCCAGATCATTGAGCGTCGCGTAGACGAAATTGTAGCACGTACACAATCTGGGTCCGTCATTCAGACTGATTTTCCTAATCCCGACTCGGAGTATGGCGAATGAAGCGACTTTCGAAGGAGTGGACTTCTCTACAAAAGGAGCACCGTGGATTAATCGAGGAATATCAGAGCGATATACCCGTCAAAATTGGGGCAATCGCTGCGCATTTAGGTCTCGAAGTTAAAGTGGCCACGTTAGACATCGGCATCTCTGGAATGATCATGCCGGTGGATAACGACGAAAAATACAAAATATTGGTTAACAAACATGAGCCTAACTATCGAAGACGGTTCACGCTTTCTCACGAAATTGCTCACTATCTCCTGCATAGAGACCTAATAGGCGACGGCTTAAAGGATAATATTCTATATCGATCCAAATTGAGTGATGCTCGAGAAGCGGAAGCAAATCGCTTGGCAGCAGATATTCTGATGCCGCCGATTCAAATCAAAAAATGGATGGAAAGCAACAGCGGCCTCAGAGAGGCCGACGCTGTAAGTAAACTCGCTGAATATTTCGATGTTTCAGAAGATGCGATGCGGATTAGATTGGGAATGAAGTCTTAGATGAAACAGTACATACCAGTTTTGTCGATCAGACCGTCGGAAGTGGTGGCGCTTGCGGAGTTGCCAGACATCGCGAAAGATCGAATGACGCCGCTGGTCCTGATCAAGCCTTGGCTGGGCACGGGAGCATTGTCGCGAGCTGTAGACAAAATCCACCATGGTTTCGCAAACCGACCTTGGTATGCCGAGTTAGACCCTGATTATGAGCCGGATGACACATCTGAATCATTTGATGAGATTGCAGAACTGCGGGATCCTGCAGATGGGTTTGTTAAGTGGCTCTCTTACGTGGAGACACAGAGTAAGGCGATCCCCGTCATTCAATTGAGGGGCGCAGATCCTGATAGCCTGGACCGGCAAACGAAACGTGCTATGGATTTAGGGCGAGGAATTTGCGTTCGGATACCGAGGTCGAGCTATCTTCCACTTGAACCGATACTGGACGTAATTGCAAGAAATACGGAGAATTGCGATATAATTCTTGATTATGGGCAGCAAAGTAGTCGCCTTTTAGTGAATATTATTCCGGCTCGCACAGATGTTTTCGCGGTCAAAAGGCGTTTGCCAAACAGTTCTATTGCTATATCGGCAACAACGTTTCCATCAAGTTTCACGAATATAAATTCTCAGGAAATTTTCGAGCGTCAGTTTTTTGATCAACTGTGCGCTGCTGCTGGGGACTATACGTTAAGATTTAGTGATAGGGGAAGCGCACGTGCATCTGATCGGAGCGGTGGCGGTGTGCCTCGGCCAAGAATCGATCTTCCAAGCCCTGAGAACTGGTTTTTCTTTCGAAGTGACTGTGTGCGCGAAGAGGGTGAGGCTGTTGAGGAATTCAGAGAGCGTAGGATCGAGGCTTATCAAGATATGGCCGCCGCTGCAGTGGCTAGTGATGCATGGGATGAAAAATTAAACATATGGGGAACCCAACTCATCAAAATCACGCAACTCGGAAATGAATATGGCATCACGTCGCCGGCGAAGGCGACATCTTGTCGTATAAATATACACATGACAGTACAATCTTTATTTGGAGAGGCCATAAACGGAGAGCAACTTGAGGAGGACTGGGTGGATTAACGGAGCGTGAAATTGGAAATTATATTATCGATATATTCTATACGTCGAGAATTATATTGTCTCCTAATTACGTAATGTGGATTTAATCTACGAACCATTTCAGGATCTAGACACGCGGGCCGAGAGTGTATCTCTCGTAAAAGATTTGTTTCGCGGAAGTGCTTTTCAAGCAGAAAAGAGCGGTAGTATTCTTCACTTGGCGAATAGTCCCGCCGTCGTTGAATATTAAGAGGAAATAGGTTTTTATCTAGCTGTCCATTTTGTATTTTCCTCCTGCGGCCGCGTAGCAACGTCTGAATACGCTCGTTTCTAAAAACGTGCAAGCCAATACGATAATGTCGGCAAAGTTGGAAAGAAGCGTCTAGATGTCGATCTGTGGTGAATATCTCGACCCGGTTATATAATTGTAGGAGATACGTAACTTGTTTTTCTAGGCGTGAAAGACGGTCATTCTGACTTTTAATTTCCACTGCCAAAATATCCTCGCCGACTATTGCCATAAGGTCGGCGCGTGCGCGTGATTTATTTGCGGTGAACTCGTTGACGATTAGTTTTAGTTGGTCGAGGTCATAGCGACAAAGGAACCACCGAATAACTGCGATCTTTATTGTCATCTCATGCGGATTGTTCAAATTCGCTCCAGAAAAATCGTTGTGCTTCACCGCCCTGGTCGCCCGGTCTTGCTCGGCCGGCGTTTGCGCTTTGCGTCGCCGGGGTCCTCGTAGGAGCCGCGGCCGATGCGTTCGCGGCGGATGGGGGCGGGGGAGTCGTCCTTTGCCTGTGACGTTTGTGCCGAGGCACCCCCCTCTGTCCTGCCGGACTGCAGGGACGAGCCACGGGTCTCGTCCCGTCCTTCGGACCCCGCCACAGGGGGGGAGATCGGCTGGTTTGAGGGCGCCGGCTTTTTCGGCAGGGTTTTGCCGGTGGGCTTTTCGGTNCGGCCGACGGTCATTTCGTCGAGGGTGTTCTTGCGGAAGAGGGAGCGGGAGCCTTCCCCTCGTGGTTCGCCCTTCGACGGAAGCTCAGGAGGCTCACCATGAGGGGAAGGGGCGGCGCCCTTTTGGGCGGGCACCGCCGTGTCGGTGCCGGGGCCCATGTCGTCGAGGGACGGCTTGCGGAACAGCGAGGCGGGGGCGGCGACGGGGCCGGAGCCGGGGGCCTTGAGGACTTCGCCGCGGGGGCCGAAGCGCTCGTCGCCGATGGTCGCGCGGTCGCGCTTGGCCTTGCGGCCGTGCTTGGTGCGGCCGGTGGAGGGGCCCATGACGGATTCTTCCAGGTCGACGGCGGTGGCCATGGGATCGGCCTCCTCGACGGCGTTCTTCGCGCCGGACTTGCCGGAGCCGCTTTTGCCCGAACCGCCACCGGGGCCGAATTCCAGCTCCTTGGCGTTGAGTTTCTTGATCTCGTCGCGCAGGCGCGCGGCGCGTTCGAAGTCGAGGTCGGCGGCGGATTCGCGCATCTGTTTTTCCAGATGCTCGATATGGGCGCGCAGATTGTTGCCGACCAGCTCGCCTTCCTTGGCGTTGGGGCCGACGTCGACGCGGACGTGGTCCTTTTCATAATAGCTGTCGAGAATGTCGGCGATCTTGGCCTTCACCGAGGCCGGCGTGATGCCGTGCTCGGCGTTATAGGCCTCCTGTTTCTCGCGGCGGCGGGTGGTCTCGGCCATCGCCCGCTCCATCGAGCCGGTGACCTGGTCGGCATAGAGGATCACCTTGCCGTCGACGTTGCGGGCCGCGCGGCCGATGGTCTGGACGAGGGAGGTCTCGGAGCGCAGGAACCCCTCCTTGTCGGCGTCGAGAATGGCGACGAGGCCGCATTCGGGGATGTCGAGGCCCTCGCGCAAGAGGTTGATGCCGACCAGCACGTCGAAGGCGCCGAGGCGCAGATCGCGGATGATCTCGATGCGCTCGAGGGTGTCGATGTCCGAATGCATGTAGCGCACGCGGATGCCCTGCTCGTGCAGATATTCGGTGAGGTCCTCGGCCATGCGCTTGGTCAGCACCGTGACGAGGACGCGGTAACCCTTGTCGACGGTCTCGCGGATTTCGCCGAGGAGATCGTCGACCTGGGAGCGGGCGGGGCGCACCTCGACGGGCGGGTCGGTGAGGCCGGTCGGGCGGATCACCTGTTCGGCGAAGACGCCGCCGGCCTCCTCCATCTCCCAGGTGGAGGGAGTGGCCGAGACCGCCACGGTCTGCGGGCGCATGGCGTCCCACTCTTCAAACCTGAGTGGTCTATTATCCATACACGAGGGCAGGCGGAAGCCGTATTCGGCGAGCGTCGCCTTGCGCCGGAAGTCGCCGCGATACATGGCGCCGATCTGCGGCACGGTGACGTGGCTCTCGTCGATGAAGACGAGGGCGTTGTCGGGGAGATATTCGAACAGCGTCGGCGGCGGGTGGCCGGGCTGGCGGCCGGTGAGGTAGCGCGAATAGTTCTCGATGCCGGCGCAGGAGCCGGTGGCCTCGATCATCTCGATGTCGAAGCGGGTGCGCTGTTCGAGCCGCTGGGCCTCCAGGAGGCGCCCGGCCTTTTCCAGCTCGACGAGGCGGTGCTTCAGCTCCTCGCGGATCTGGCGGACGGCCTGGTTGAGGGTGGGGCGGGGGGTGACGTAGTGGGAATTGGCGTAGATCTTGACCGATTTCAGGTCGTCGGTCTTCGAGCCGGTGAGGGGATCGAACTCCTGGATCGCCTCGATCTCGTCGCCGAAGAGCGAGATGCGCCAGGCGCGGTCTTCCAGATGGGCCGGGAAGATCTCGATGGTGTCGCCGCGCACCCGGAAGGAGCCGCGCTGGAAATCCATGTCGCGGCGCTTGTACTGCTGGGCGACGAGATCGGCCAGAAGCTGGCGCTGGTCCAGCCGGTCGCCCACAGCCATCTGGAAGGTCATCGCCGTATAGGTCTCGACCGAGCCGATACCGTAGATGCAGGAGACCGAGGCGACGATGATGACGTCGTCGCGCTCCAAGAGGGCGCGGGTGGCGGCATGGCGCATCCGGTCGATCTGTTCGTTGATCGAAGATTCCTTCTCGATGAAGGTGTCGGAGCGCGGGACGTAGGCCTCCGGCTGGTAGTAGTCGTAATAGGAGACGAAGTACTCGACGGCGTTGTCCGGGAAGAAGGACTTGAACTCGCCATAGAGCTGGGCCGCCAGCGTCTTGTTGGGGGCGAGGATCAGCGCCGGGCGCTGGGTGCGCTCGATGACGTTGGCGACGGTGAAGGTCTTGCCCGAGCCGGTGACGCCGAGGAGGACCTGGGTCTTGTCGTGGTCGGAAATGCCGGCGACGAGGTCGGCGATGGCGGTCGGCTGGTCGCCCTTCGGCGTGTAATCCGAGGCGATGCGGAAGGGCACGCCGCCTTCCGACTTGTCCGGCCGGGCCGGGCGGTGGGGCAGCCACACCTCGCCGTTCTTGATCAGCGGGTTGCCCTCGGAGATCAGCCGGGTCAGCGCCTCGACGGTGGCGGTGACGCCGCCCTCGGGCAGGGATTTTGCGTCCTCCAGCGAGACATCCATGCCGGCGACGGGATTGAGGCCGGCGGCCGCGCGCTGCTTCGGGTCGGTGGTGCCGCCCATCGAGGTGCCGCGGGCGGTCCTGCCGGGCTTCTGGCCGGTCGGCGTCTTCGGATCACGGGCCGTCTTCGACTTCTTGCCCGCGGCCTTTTCGGGCGCTTCACCGGCATCGGCGCTGCGCTCGGCCTTCGTCTCGGTGCCGCGGGCGATCTCGTCGGCCCAGCCGGAGATCGGGCCGGACAGGGATTCGCCGCTGTCGAAGCCGGCCTGGGGCGCTTCGCCGAAGCCGGGCGCGCCGTCGGCCCGCTCGGAGGCGTCGGAAAAATCCTGCAGCGGGCCGCGGCGGGCGGGGGCCGAGGGGTCGAAGACGTCGGGCGCGGTGGCGTCGTCGTCGGAGGCGGCGGGGCGGCGGGGCGCTTTGCGGGGTCTGGAAGCCATGGCGGAACATATAGAGACCGGCCGGGGCGGATGGAAGGTGGCGCGGCAGCTTCCGGCGCGGTGAAACCGCCACGGCTCGCGGAGCCTCGGCGCAGGGACGGACCGACGCCGGCCTCGGCGACTGTCGGGCCGGCCCGGCGGGCCTATGTCCCCGAACGAAGCCATATCCGGACGTTCGGGAGTTGCCGACGATGACGATTTCTCGCCGCATGCAGGACAGACGCCGCGCGCCGCCTGAACGGGCAGGACGGGCAGCCGCGAGCGGCGCGGTGCTCGGCCTGGCGCTCTTCCTCGCCATGCCCGCCGTCGCCGCCGAGACCGACGATCTCGACGCGCTGCGCCAGCGGGCGCTCGAACTCGCCAACCAGGATCGCGCCGCCCACGACCTGCCGGCGCTGGAGCTGCAGCCGGCGCTGAACGCGGCGGCGCAGGCCCATGCCGAGGACATGCTCGAGGACGGCTATTTCGCCCATGTGGCGCCGGACGGCACCGGCCCGCAGGATCGCTATCTCGCGGCCGGCGGCAGCCGGGCCAAAGTGGTCCGGGAAAACATCGCCCGCTGTTCGGGCTGCCCGGTGCCGCCGACGCTGCAGCGGGTCGAGGCCTTCGAGACCGGCTGGATGAACAGCCCGGAGCATCGCCGCAATCTCCTGAGCGAAGGGCTGGACGGCTTCGGCTACGGCATCGCCGGCGCGGACGGGCGGGTCTATGGCGTGCAGCTCTTTGCCGGGCCGGGGACGTCGCCAAGTGTCGGGCCGGACCAGGCGGCCGCGCCGATCCCGCCCGGCGAGCGCTCGGCGGCGATGGTGCGGCTGCTCGACCAGGCGCGTGAGGGGCAGCCGGCGCTTGCGGCCGACGACGCCCTCGCCGCGGCGGCCGCGGATCTGCTCGACCAGAGAGAGGCGGGCGGCGAAACCCGGCTCTTCGAGGCGCTGCCGTCCGGCGAGAGGCGAAACTGGCGCTCCCTGAAGGTGCTGACCGCCGGCTGCGGCGGCTGCGGCACGGCGATCACCGACGCCGACCTGCACTTCTTCCGCGACCAGTGGATGCAGGACCCGCAATTCTCCGCCGCCCTGACGAGCGAGCGCTACGGAGCGGTCGGCGCCGCCTTCGAGGCCGACGGGGAGGGCGGCAAGCAGGCGCTGGTGGTGCTGGGCGAGCGGCGGTAGGCGAGGAAGCGGCCGGGCCGAGAGGATCGTTCGCGGAGCGGCGAGCGGGGCCGGACCAAGCGCGAACAAGTTGCCGCAACTGGGAATGCTGGCCTGGACGGCAGCTTTGCGCCCGTTGTGGACGTCGGGGAAGCCTTTCGCGATTGTTAATAGCCGACATTGTCGACTCGCCGATCACCATAATAGGTTGGCGATCATTCTTTACGTAAACAGCGAGCATGTATGTCGGTCACTCGGAAGAATCATTATGTGCCCCAATGGCATCAAGAGAGATTCTTTACTCCTGGCAAGAAGACTCATTTTCTGCTCGACATGAAGCCACCAAGATACAAGCGCACGGACGGAACGATGGCGAGCGGGCGCTGCTTGTTCAATTCACCCACGTCACGGGCATTCTTCGAGCAAGACCTCTATTCAACATTTTTTGGAGTCGAGGTCGACGACGAGATCGAAAAAAAACTCTTCGGTGATATCGATAGGCGGGGCGCCGACGCAATCCGGGCATTTTGCAGTGATGACCAGCGTGCTTGGCATCAACATTTCGAAGACCTTTTTGAATTTCTGGACATCCAGAAATTGCGGACGCCAAAGGGTCTAGCATGGCTACGTCAGCAGTATCCGGAGATTGGTCGGCTCGATGAGATGTTGCCGGGTGTTGCTCAGAACCAGTTGATGTTGGAGATGCAGAGTATCCGCATGCTCAACGTGACGACCTGGACCGCCGGGGTCCGCGAAATCGTCTCCGCAGAGCGCGCCGGTGTCAAGTTTATCCTCAGCGACCATCCGGTTACAGTCTATAATCA
>PACL01000068.1 GCA_002700095.1 Fulvimarina sp.
GGGGGGGGGGGGAAGAGATCGCTCAACCGCTCGCAGAGACTGAAACTGAGGTTCTGATCGAAAAACAGTTTCATTCCGCGGCGATGAGGGAATGCCGTTCGCGGTCCGCCGCATAGGCCAATGCCGCCCGGATATCTGCCTCCTGCAACTCCGGGAAGTCGGAGATGATCTCTTCGTGGGACATACCCGCTGCAAGCCAGCCGAGAATGTCGGCCACGGCGATGCGCGTCCCGCGGATGGTGGGACGCCCGCCGCGTCTGTTCCGGTCGAGAGTGATCAACGCCTCAGTGGCCATCTGCTTTCCCCGAATTTCGTCGAATTTCGTCGAAAACACTATGATAAGCAATCGACTGGACGTCCAGAAGCTGTTCAAGCGGATGAGCCGCCCTCGCCCTCCTACCCCCGCACCCACACCCGGTTGTCGTGGAACGCCGCCCCGCCGAAGGGGGCGACAGGGTCGGCGCCGGTCAAAACGTTGATCCCCTCGCCGTCGAGGAAATCGGAGTTCGCCCACAGCCCCTCATGGACGAGGACGCCGGGCTTGACGGCATCGCTGACCGCCAGCTTCAGCCGCACGGCGCCGCGCCGGTTGCCGAGGGTCACGATCGCACCGTCCTCGAACCCTTCGCGGGCAGCGTCCTCGGGGTGGATGGTCAGCACCGGGCCGCCTTCCCGCGAGCGCGAACCATCGGTCTCGGCGAAGGTGGAGTTGAGGAACTGGCGCGCCGGCGCGGTTGCCAGCCGGTAGGGATGCGCCGAATCCGTCGTCTCGATCAGCTCGACATGGTCGGGAAAGGCCGGCAGGTCGCGATACGGCCCCTGCGGCCCGAGGCTCTCCGGCGGCCGGTTCGGCGCCATCGAGCCCGCCCAGTCCGGAGTGAAGCGGAATTTTCCGTCCGGCCAGCCGAAACCGGATAGGAAATGCGCCGTCGCAAAATCCGGCTGCTTGTCGATCCAGCGGCCGGCCTTGAGGGCCTCAAAGCCCCCCGGCTCGCCGCTCGCCTTCAGCATCGCGTCGATGAGCTCGCGCTCGCTCTTGCCGAAGCCGGGCCTATCCGAGACGCCGAGGCGCTTCGCCAGTTCCTCGACGACGAAGTGATTGGTCCGCACCGTCGCCGGCGGATCGACCAGCTTCGGGCCGAGCACGATGTGGTTCTGGCCGCCGCCGCGGTAGATGTCGTCGTGCTCGAGGAACATCGTCGCCGGAATGACCAGGTCGGCGAGCCTGGCCGTATCGGTCATGAACTGCTCGTGGACCGCGACGAACAGGTCGTCCCGCAAGAGCCCCTGCCGCACCAGCCGCTGCTCCGGGCAGACATTGGCCGGATTGGTGTTCTGGATCAGCATCGCCGTCACCGGCGGCCCGCCGGACAAGGCTTCGCGGTCTCCGGTCAGCACCGCGCCGATGCGCGACTGGTCGAGATATCGCACCGACGGGTCGCGATAGGCCGAGCCCATGATCTGCGACTTGTCGAGGCCGAAGATGTCGGAGTTGGAGTGGAACGCCCCGCCGCCCTCGTGGCGCCAGTGACCGTAGACCGCCGGCACGCTCATCGCCGCATGCATGGCGACGACGCCGTTGCGCTGCCGGGTGAAGCCGTAGCCGAGGCGGAAGAAGGTTTTCGGCGTCGCGCCGACGAGCGCCGCGAAGGCCTCGATCTCCTCCACGGCGAGCCCGGTGATCGAGGCCGCCCATTCCGGCGTGCGGGACGCAAGATGCGCCTCCAGCCCTGCCGGATCGTCGGTGTATCGGGCGAGATAGTCGCGGTCCGCCGTCCCGTCCCGGAACGCCACATGCATCAGCGCGCAGGCGAGCGCGGCGTCGGTGCCGGGGCGCAGCTTCAAGGCGAGATCGGCCTGCTTCATGGTGGCGTTGTCGTAGATGTCGACGACGACGATCTTCGCGCCGCGCTCCTTCCGGGCCCGCGCCGCATGGGTCATGACATTGACCTGCGTCGCCACGGCGTTGGTGCCCCAGATCACCACGCAGTCCGACTTGGCGATCTCGCGCGGATCGCTGCCGCGCATCGCCCCGGCGCCGGCGAACCAGCCGGTCCAGGCCATGTTGGTGCAGATGGAATCGAACTGGCCCGAATAGCGCTTGGCATGGCGCAGCCGGTGGATGCCGTCGCGCTGCACGAGCCCCATCGTGCCGGCATATTGATAGGGCCAGACCGCCTCCGGCCCGTGGGCGATCTCGGCTGCGAGAAACTTCTCGGCGATCAGGTCGAGCGCGTCGTTCCAGGAGATCTCCCGCCACTCGCCTGAGCCCTTTTCGCCAACGCGCTGAAGCGGTTTCAGCAATCTGTTCGCGTGATGGATACGCTCGGCATAGCGGGCCACCTTGGCGCAGATGACGCCTGCCGTGTAGTCGTTCTCCGCCGCCCCGCGGACCCGGCCGATGCGCCCGCCGTCGAGGATCTCGACGTCGAGGGCGCAGGTCGACGGACAGTCGTGGGGACAGGCGCTGTGGCCAGTGGAGATGGGAAGCGGCTTGTTCATGAGTGATTTCTAGCGGGATTTGTTGCGACGCGACAGGGCGGGTCGATGAGTCGCCCCGAGGAAGACCGGATGCGGTGCGCGCATCTGATGGCATTGCACGCGAATCGGAGACGAACGGACCGAACCCTCGCCACCGGCTGACCTCTGACGCAGGCCCTCTCGATCTGAAACCGTTGCAGCCTTGGGAATGGATGCCGCTCCGTTGGTAGGCGATCACGACGCTCGTTCTGGATGGCCTCTCCTCCCACTCGGCCCGACTGGCGCTGAACCCTAGCTGGCAGCGTTGCACCGGGCGAGTGTCGAGATGTCCCCGCGACAAAATTTCGTGTTCCCGTCTCGCCACTTGGCCAAGCCCGTGGGACTCCGGGGTTTCGCCTTCGAGCCAGCCTCGGGGCAGGCTTCGGGCGCCAGCCTGGCGCCATTCGGCCGCTTGACTCAAAGGGAGCGGTCTATAGAACAAAAGAGGAACATATTCCCGCCGAGGAGTCTTCGCGAAGTGTCGTCCGCCCCCGTCCCCATGATCGCACCGCCGGGTGACATAGAGTCATTGCGCGCCCGGATCGACAGGATCCAGGGCGGCAGGCGGCGGGCGAAATCGGCGCTCGCCTTCGGTATCGATCCGCTGGACGAGCGGCTGCCGGAGGGCGGCCTTTCGCGCGGCGTCACCCACGAGATCGCCGGCGGCGGCCAGAATGCCGGCGACGGCCCGGCTGCCGCGCTGTTCGCTGCGGGGATCGCCGCGCGCACCCGGGGCAAGGTGCTGTGGTGCCTGTCGCGGCCGGATCTCTTCGCCCCGGCCCTCGCCCAGGTCGGGCTCGCCCCCGACCGGGTGATCTATGTCGAGGCAAAGGACGAGAAGACCGTCCTCGCCTGCATGGAGGAAGGCCTCGCCCATGGCGGCCCGGTGGTGGTGGTCGGCGAGGTGGCGCGCCTGTCGATGACCGCCTCGCGGCGCCTCAACCTGGCTGCCGAGAAGACCGGCTGCCTGGCCATCCTGCTGCGCCGCTGGTCGCGGCCGAACGAGGCGGCCGATGTCGGCCGGCCGACGGCGGCCGCCACCCGCTGGCGCATCTCCGCGTCTCCCGCAGCGCCCTTGCCGGTGCCCGGCATCGGCCGGGCCCGCTGGCGGGTCGAACTCATCCGTTGCCGTGGCGGCACGACCGCCGATCTCGAACTGGAGGCCTGCGATGAGACGGGTCGTCTCGCTTTTCCTTCCGACCTTTCCGACCGATCGGCTGCGCCGCCTGCGGAACGGGCCCTTCGCCGGGCCAGCGCATGAGGGCGCAACGCTGCCCTCGCATTCGACCGGCTTTTCGGCCGACGCCACGGCCGGCAGGACGCCGGTGGACCTGCCGCTGGTCCTGATCGGGCGGGAGAAGAACCGCCGGGTGGTGACGGCGACCGACAGCGCCGCCCGCGCCGGCGGTCTTCGCCCGGGCATGGCCGCGGCGACGGCGACGGCGCTTGTCGCCGACCTCGACACCGAGGAGCATGACCGCGCCGCCGACGCCGCGGCGCTGGAGCGGCTGGCCCTGTGGGTGCTGGAACGCTTCTCGCCGATCGTCGCCGTCGACGGGACGGACGGCATCGTCATCGATTCCACCGGGGCGGACCACCTGCATGGCGGCGAGGCGGCGATGCTGCAGGCGCTGGTCGAGCGCCTCGCCGCCGCCGGGATCACCGCCCGCGCCGCCCTCGCCGACAGCTGGGGCGCCGCCCATGCGCTGGCCCGCAACAGTGCCGAGCCCGTCCTCGTCGCCCCGCCGCGGCACGGCATGGCGATCCTGCGCCCCCTGCCGGTGGAGGCCCTGCGGCTTTGCCGCGAAACCTCCGAGGCCCTGCGCGATCTCGGCTTTTCCACCATCGGCGACGTTCTGGCCGCGCCCCGGGCGCCGCTGGCGCTGCGCTTCGGCACGCAGCTGACCCGCCGGCTCGACGAGGCTTGCGGCCGGCGCTCCGAGCCCATCGAGCCGCTGCGGCTCCCCGATACCGTCGAGGCGCAGCGCAATTTCGCCGAGCCGATCGGCGCCGCCGAGACCATCGCCCGCTATGTCGGCAAGCTCGTCGTCCAGCTCTGCGCCGAGCTCGAGGAAAGGGGCCTCGGCGTGCGCCGGCTCGACCTGCTCTGCCGCCGGGTGGACGACCGGGTCGAGGCGGTCCGCGTCTCCACGGCGCGGCCGGTGCGCGACGTTAGCCGGCTCACCCGCCTCCTCTGCGACCGGATCGAGACGATCGCCCCCGGCTTCGGCATCGAGCGGATGCCGCTTCTGGCCCCCCTCGCCGAGCCGCTCAGCCCGCACCAGAGGCTCGCCGCGCTGACCGACGAGATCCTGCCCGACGTGTCGAGCCTGATCGACGTGATCGCCAACCGGGTCGGCGCGGACCGGCTCTACCGCCTCGCCCCGGTGGAGAGCGACGTGCCGGAGCGCTCGGTCCGGCGCATCCCGGCGCTGGCCCCCGAGACCGGCGAGACCTGGCGGCGCGACTGGCCGCGGCCCGCCCGGCTGCTCAGGCGGCCCGAGCCGATCGAGACCCTGGCGCTTCTGCCCGACCACCCGCCCGCCTCCTTCACCTGGCGCGGCGTCAGGAGCAGGGTGCGCGCCGCCGACGGGCCGGAGCGGATCTTCGGCGAATGGTGGAAGCGCGATGCCGAGCTTTTCGCCGTGCGCGACTATTTCCAGGTCGAGGCGGAGGGCGGCGAGCGCTTCTGGATCTTCCGCTCGGGCGATGGCGAGGACAGGGGCACCGGCTCGCAGCGCTGGTTTCTCCATGGCCTGTTCGGCTGACGGAGCCGCCCCCGCATGTCCCGCTCCGACGCAAGCGGCCCGGCCTATGCCGAGCTGCAGGTCACCAGCCATTTCAGCTTCCTGCGCGGCGCCTCCTCGCCGGAGGAGCTGTTTGCCACCGCCGCGCTGATGGGGGTGACGGCGCTCGGAATCGCCGACCGCAATTCGCTCGCCGGCATGGTGCGCGCCCACGAGGCGGCGAAGGCGACGGGGGTGCGGCTCGTCGTCGGCTGCCGGCTCGACCTGGCCGACAGCCTGCCGGTCCTCGTCTATCCGACGACGCTCGCCGCCTATTCCCGGCTCTGCCGGCTTTTGTCCCTCGGCAAGAAGCGCGCCGGCAAGGGCAAGTGCCATCTCGAATGGGAGGATCTCGCAGACCACCAGGACGGGCTGATCGCCATCCTCGTTCCCGATGCCGCGGACGCGGCCTGCCGGCGCGAGGCCGAACGGCTCGCCGCCACCTTCGGCGACCGGGCCTACCTCGCCCTCACTTTGTTCCGCCGGCCCGGCGACCGGCTGCGGCTGCATCAGTTGTCAAACCTTGCAGCCGAAGCGGGGGTGGCGACGGTGGTCACCAACGACGTCCTCTTCCACGCGCCCGGCCGGCGCATCCTGCAGGACGTCGTCACCGCGATCCGCCACAACACCACCATCGACCAGCTGGGCTTTCGCCGCGAGCGCCATGCCGACCGGCACCTGAAGCCGCCGCAGGAGATGCACCGGCTGTTTGCGCGCTACCCGGACGCCCTCGCCCGGACGGTGGAAATCCTGGAGCGCTGCCGCTTCTCCATGGACGAGATCGCCTACCAGTATCCCGAAGAGCGCGACGACCCGGCGCTCACCCCGCAGCAGACCCTGGAGAAGCTGACCTTCGCGGGCGCCGCCGAGCGCTATCCGGAGGGGCTGCCGGAGAAGGTGCGCGCGAGCCTTGCCCACGAGCTCGCGCTGATCGGCCGGCTGAACTACGCCCCCTATTTCCTGACGGTGAATTCCATCGTCCGCTTCGCCCGCTCCAGGGACATCCTCTGCCAGGGCCGGGGCTCGGCGGCCAATTCCGCCGTCTGCTACGTCCTCGGCATCACCGCCATCGATCCGGCCCGCTCCGATCTCCTGTTCGAGCGCTTCGTCTCGGAGGAGCGCCGCGAGCCGCCGGACATCGACGTCGACTTCGAGCACGAGCGGCGCGAGATCGTCATCCAGTGGATCTTCGACACCTATGGCCGCGACCGCGCGGCTTTGTGCTCGACGGTCATCCGCTACCGCACCAAGGGCGCGCTGCGCGACGTCGGCAAGGCGCTCGGCCTGCCGGAGGACCTGATCACGCAGATCTCCGGCCAGGTCTGGGGCTGGTCGGAGGGGCCGGTCGATCCGGAGCACCTGAAGGAGTTGAACCTCAACCTGTCGGACCGTCGCCTCAGGATGACGCTGGAGCTGGCCGCCCAGCTGCGCGGCTTTCCCCGGCATCTGTCCCAGCATCCGGGCGGCTTCGTCCTCACCAACGCCCGGCTCGACGACCTGGTGCCGATCGAGCCGGCGGCGATGGACGGGCGGCAGGTGGTCGAATGGGACAAGGACGACATCGACAGCCTCAAATTCATGAAGGTCGACGTCCTGGCGCTGGGCATGCTCTCCTGCATGAAGCGCGGCCTCGACCTGTTGAAGCAGCACAAGGCCATCGACCTCGATCTTTCGACCATCCCCGCCGAGGATCCGAGGACCTATGCGATGATCCGCAAGGCCGACACGCTCGGCACCTTCCAGATCGAATCGCGCGCCCAGATGTCGATGCTGCCGCGGCTGAAGCCGACCACCTATTACGATCTCGTCGTGCAGGTGGCGATCGTGCGGCCCGGCCCGATCCAGGGCGACATGGTGCATCCCTATCTGCGCCGCCGCGAGGGCAAGGAGAAGGTCGAATATCCCCGGCCCGAGCTCGAAAAGGTGCTGGGCAAGACCCTGGGCGTGCCGCTGTTCCAGGAACAGGCGATGCGCGTCGCCATCGAATGCGCCGGCTTCACCCCCGGCGAGGCCGACCAGCTGCGCAAATCCATGGCAACCTTCAAGTTCACCGGCGGGGTCTCGGCCTTCCGGGACAAGCTCGTCGCCGGCATGATGAAGAACGGCTACGAGCAGGATTTCGCCGAGCGCACCTTCCGCCAGCTCGAGGGCTTCGGCTCCTACGGTTTCCCGGAGAGCCACGCCGCCTCCTTCGCCCTCGTCGCCTATGCCTCCTCCTGGCTGAAATGCTGGCACCCGGACGTCTTCTGCGCAGCATTGCTCAACGCCCAGCCGATGGGCTTCTACGCCCCCGCCCAGATCGTCCGCGACGCTCGCGACCACGGCGTGACGATCCGCCCGGTCTCGGTCGCCCATTCGCGCTGGGACTGCACGCTGGAGCCTGACGACGCGAGGCCGCACGGCCGAGCCGGCCACCGCGGAAGCGAGGGCAGCAGACAGCAGGCGGACGACGGGTTCGATGATCGCCGCCTTGCCGTCCGCCTCGGCCTGCGCATGGTCAAGGGCCTCGCCAACAAGGATGCCGCGGCGATCCTGGCAGCGCGGGGCGAGACGCCCTTCGCCTCGGTGGAAGACCTCTGGCGCCGGGCGGGCGCGCCGGTGGCGGCGCTCACCCGCCTCGCCGAGGCCGATGCCTACCGTGCCGCCCTCGGCCTTGGCCGGCGCGAGGCGCTGTGGGCGATCCGGGCGCTCCGGGACGAGCCGCTGCCGCTATTTGCCGCCGCCAGCGATGCTGCCGCAAGGGGGGCGGCGACGTCCGGGGCATCTGAGGACGGGCCCGAAACGCTTGGCGGCGGAGCCCCGGCCCTGCCGGAGCTGAACGAGCCGGCGGTGGCGCTGCGCCCGATGGCGGCGGGCGGCGAGGTGGTCGGCGACTACCGCCACGTCGGCCTGTCGCTGCGCGCCCATCCGGTGTCCTTCCTGCGCCCGGAGCTGGCGCGCCGCCGCATCGTCCCCTGCGCCGCGGCGATGGCGGCCCGCGACGGGCGCTGGCTGGAATCGGCCGGTCTCGTCCTGGTGCGCCAGCGGCCGGGCAGCGCCAAGGGCGTCATGTTCATCACCATGGAGGACGAGAGCGGCATCGCCAATCTCGTCGTCTGGCCGAAGATGTTCGAAAAGTTCCGCCGCATCGTCCTGACGGCGTCGATGATCGCCGCCCATGGCCGCATCCAGCGCGAGGGCGAGGTGGTGCATCTCGTCGTCCACAGGCTGACCGACCTCTCCGCCGCGTTGGCCGGGATCGGCGAGCGCGACGCGCCCTTCCCGCTGCCCCACGGGCGCGGCGACGAGTTCCATCACGGGCCGCCCTCGCCGGATCCCCGCGATGCCCCGCCCCGGGCGGTCAGGACCCGGGACATCTACATCCCGGACCTTCATATCGACTCGATCAGGGTGAAGGCACGAAACTTCCGCTGAAATGCCGCTGCCTCAGGATCCGGCTCGCCCTTCCTTCGGCGAGACATAGGCGGGATCGTGGTGGAACGGCAGCGGCGCCCCCGTCTCCAGCGCCTCGAGGATGGCGGCGAAATCCGTCTGGCAGCGAAAGCCGAGGCGGCGCTCCATCAGCCCCGCGTCGTAAACCCGGCCGATCGACCGCGGCAGCTGCCAGCCGCGCCGCGCGTAGAGTTCGGCGGCGTGCGGGAAATGCCGGGCGATCACCCCGGCCGCATCGGCCTTCAGCGCCGCCGCCTCGTGTCTTCGGAACGGCGTCGGGGCCGAGACGACGAACAGCGCGAAGCCGAGCTCCGGCGCCCTGTCGAGCGCCGCGATATGGGCGTCGGCAGCGTCCTCGACGGTCAGCCGCCGGTTCAGGAACTCGTTGGCCTTGAGATTCTCCCCCGGCAGGTGATCGAGCGTGTCGTCCTCCTCGGGAAAGAACCGCGCCGTCCGCAGAACGATGGTGTTCAGCCCGTGTTCGAGGTGGAACAGCCGGCACAGACCTTCGGCGGCAAGCTTGGTCACGCCATAGACGTTGCGCGGGGCGAGCGGCCCCGCCGCCTCGTCCAGCCACACCGCCGCCTCGCCGGCCTCGGCGCGGATCGCCTGAGAAATCATCAGCGAGGTGGTCGAGGTGAAGACGAAGCGGTCGTGCCCGGCCGCCGCGGCGGCTTCGAGGAGGTTGAGCGTGCCGGTCACGTTGACGTCGACGAAGGCTTGCCGGGCATAGCGCGCGATGTCCGGCTTGTGCAGCGCGCCGCCATGGATCACCGCCTCGATGCCGTGTTCGGCAAAGACGCGGTCGACGAGGCCGCGATCGGCCACCGTACCGACGATGTCGGTATCGGCCCCCGGCGCAACGTCGAGGCCGATCACCTCGTCGCCCCGCGCCCGCAGCTTCGGCGCCAGGAACCGGCCGAGCCAACCGGACGAGCCGGTCAGGAGGATTCGCATCGCCTCGCCTTCCCTCGCCGTTACCTCAGGCCGCGGGCTTCGCCGTGCCGCGCCGGTCGATCATCTTCCAGTTCTTGTAGAACATCGCCTTCAGCCGGTCCGCCAGCGCCGAGACCCCGACGAGCAGGGCCGACAGGAAGCCCGGCACCGGGCTCGGCCGGATCACGTCCATGAAGACGTTGTAGCGCCGCGCATCGACCTCGTTCACCGACTGGTGGAACAGCGTGTCGTCGAAGATGTAGAGCGGGTCGTCCCGCCACAGATGCCGGGCGCCGTTGCACTCGATGAACACCCTGTCGCTGTCGGCCGGCTCGAGATTGAGCAGGACCCGCAGTGTCAGCCGCAGCGGCCCGTAGTGCCACGTCGTCGATTCCTTGCCGGAGAACACCGACACGGCGATCGTCTTGACGTATCTGAAGTCGCGGTTGAACGCCGGCACGTTGTCGACGAAGCGCTTGCCGTACCATCGATAGACATACATGCCGCGCCGGCCCTCGCCGAACTGCTGGTCGATGTCGGCGATGATCTCGCGCTTGTTCGCCCGGAAGGTGTCGAGCACCGTCTCGATCTCGGCCCGCCACTCCGGCGGGAAGTCTTCGAGCCGCCAGACGCCGGGATTTCGGTAGCTGACGAGATCGACGAAGAGGTTGAAGGGCGACAGCAGCCAGGTCGGGATGCCGTTGCCCATGAAGTAGCGGCTGAAGGTCAGCGGCGTCCGGCCCCTGTTGCGCGAGACGTCGATCAGGCCGCAGACGATGAAGGTCAGGGTGAGGACGGGGATCAGCCAGAGGCAGACGATCGCCAGGGGCACCGCGATGGCGATGCGGCGAATCAGTTTCTTTGTCTTGCGTTTCATCACAGCGCTCCGAACGCCAAAGGGAGGGCTGCGCACGGGCGCAGACGCTCTCGCTCAGGGGATCGGCGCGTCGTGCCGACGGTACGGCGTGCGATCCCGCGGCGTCGCAATACGCCTCGCACGAGCCCCGAGGCAAGGGCTGATCGTCCGTCTCCGGCATCATCGCGGACCCGCAACACGTCAGGCGAGCGCACGCACCAGGGCGAGCCCGGCGAACAGCGCCGCGATGCCGATCACCACGGAGCCAATCACGTAGAGCGCCGCCAGGGCGAGGTCGCCGCGCTCGTAGAGGAACGCCGTGTCGAGGGAGAAGGAGGAAAAGGTGGTGAAGCCGCCGAGGACGCCGGTGGCGACGAACAGTCGCAGTTCAGCCGAGCCCCCGAAGCGGCGCGCGAGAAGCTCGATGAAGACTCCCATGACGAAGGAGCCGGCGACGTTCACGAACATCGTGCCGTAGGGAAACCCCGCCCCCAGGAGCCGCATGGCGGCAAGGCCCGAGAGATGCCTCAGGCCCGCGCCGATGCCGCCGCCGAGCGCCACGAGGAAGAGCTGATACATCGATCACACCAGAAATTCGTCGGTTGAACGAAAACCGGCCGGCGCCTGGGGCGCCGGCCGGGAAGAGGCGACTGGAGGACGACGCCGCGCCTAGATCTTGCCCTGCGCCTTCATCTTCTCGAGGAAGGGCTGCTTGCGCTCGTCCGCAAGGCCCTTCCAGGTCGACCAGCACAGGAACAGCAACAGGATCGCGAAGGGAAAGCCCGTGGCGATCGCCGCGCCCTGCAGCGCCGCCAGCCCGCCGCCGAGCAGCAGCGTGATCGCCACCAGCCCCTCGAAGGTCGCCCAGAAGATCCGCTGGGGCACCGGCGCGTCGATCTTGCCGCCGGCGGTGATCGTGTCGATCACCAGCGAGCCCGAATCCGACGAGGTGACGAAGAAGACGATGACGAGGACGATGCCGATGAAGGAGCTGATCTGGGAGAGCGGCAACTGGCCGAGCATCTCGAACAGCTTAACCTCCAGATCGGCGTCGACGATGCCCGAAAAGCCGCCGATCGTCTCGGTCAGCGCGGTGCCGCCGAAGACCGTCATCCAGATGATCGAGACGATGGTCGGGATGATGAGGACGCAGGTGATGAATTCCCGCACCGTGCGGCCGCGCGAGACCCTCGCGATGAACATGCCGACGAAGGGCGACCAGCTCATCCACCAGGCCCAGTAGAAGGTCGTCCAGCCGGTGCGGTAGCCGTCGTCCATCCGTCCGAAGGGGTTCGACAGCGGGATGAACTCGCGCAGATAGGCCACCGTGTTGCCGAAGAAGCCCTGGACGAGCTGCAGCGTCGGGCCGACAAAGAAGATGAAGAGCAGCAGCGCCAGCGCCAGCACCATGTTGACTTCCGACAGCCGCCGGACGCCGGCATCGAGACCGGCCACCACCGAGATGAGCGCGACGCCGGTGATCAGCACGATCAGCACGATGTTGGAGAGCATCGTGTCGGGGATGCCGAAGAGATAGTTGAGGCCGCCGACCGCCTGTTCGGCGCCGAAGCCCAGGGAGGTGGCGAGGCCGAACAGCGTCGCGAAGACGGCGAGGATGTCGATGACATGGCCCGGCCAGCCCCAGGCCTTGTCGCCGAGCATCGGATAGAACACCGAGCGCATGGTCAGCGGCAGGCCCCAGTTGTAGCTGAAGAAGGCCAGCGCCAGCGCCACCACCGCATAGATCGCCCAGGGGTGCAGCGCCCAGTGATAGATCGTCGCCGCCATGCCGAGCCGGCGCGCCGCCTCGGTATCGCCGGCAGCGCCCATCAGCGGCGCGTCGGGCCCTCCCGCCATGGCTGCGGAGAAGTGGGTGATCGGCTCGGAGACGCCGTAGAACATCAGGCCGATGCCCATGCCAGCGGCAAACAGCATGGCGAACCAGCCGAAATAGCCGAAGTCCGGCTGGGCATCCTTGCCGCCGAGGCGGATCTTGCCGAGCGGCGAGACCACCAGGAACAGGCAGAACAGGACGAAGATGTCGCCGGCGAGGATGAACAGCCAGTCGAAGGTCGAGGTGATCGCCGGGCGCAGCCAGCCGAAGAAGCCGTCGGCCAGCGTCGGGAACAGCAGCGTGAAGGCCACGAAGGCGATGATCACGCTGGCCGAGATCGGAAAGACCGGATTGTGGATGTCGAGCCCGAAGCGCTGGATGTTGTCCTGGCCGACTTCGTAGTCGGTCACCGACACGTCGGGTATCTCGGTGGTCTGCTCGGTGGACATCGAGACCTCGTCGTTGGAATGAAAAAAGGAGCCTCGATCGGGCGCTCGTCGAACCGGCCCGTTCACGGACCCGTCATCATGTGGCCAATTAGATGGCCTCCGTGGCCGCCGTTCAACCCCGGCCGGCATCTTTCCGCCATTTTGTGGTGTCGAAGCGCCGATTTGGTCCCGATCGGCGACGTCGCTGAAACGCGCTTCGGCTCCTGACGGCAAGCGCTTCCATCGCCGCCCGGCACTGGCCGGCGGCCCGTTCGGCGATATCTCGGCTGGAAAGCGAGCGACGCTCCGGCCGGGCCGGAGGCGCGACAGGGAGACGCGGTCCATGAACGCCCATCTGCCGCTCGAGCACCGACTCGCGCTGATCACTGGAGCCACCGGCGCGATCGGCGCTGCCACTGCCGCGCTGCTGGCCGAGCGCGGCGCCCGAATCGTCGCCGTCGACCGACCCGGCACCGACTTCGCCGCGCTCGAAGCGGCGCTCGGCGCCGCTCTCGTCGCCGTCGAGGCCGACGTCACCGACGAGAGATCCGTGCAGGCTTATGTGGCGGCGGCGCTGGCCGTCACGGGCAGGATCGACGTCTTCTTCAACAATGCCGGCATCGGCGGCCCCGTCGCCCGCATCGCCGACTATCCGATCGCCGAATTTCGCAAGGTGATGGCGGTGAATGTCGAGGGCGTCTTCCTCGGCCTGAAGCACGTTCTGCCGGTCATGCAGGCCCAAGAATCCGGCTCGATCGTCAACGCCGCGAGCGCCTCGGGGGTGACGGGGTCGCCCGGCATGTGGGGCTACAATGCCAGCAAGCACGCCGTCGTCGGCCTGACGCGGGTCGCCGCCACCGAGGCAGCGCCCCACGGCGTCCGGGTCAACTGCATCGCCCCCGGGCCGATCCGCAGCCCGATGATGGGCCGCCTCGACGATGCCATCGGATCAGAGGAGGCCAAGCGCGCCCGCGGCATTCCGGCCCGGCGATACGGCCTCGCCTCGGAGGTCGCCGGCGTCGTCGCCTTCCTCGCCTCGGACGATTCGACCTATGTCAACGGCGCCGTCCACGCCATCGACGGCGGCCTGACGGCGATCTGACGTTCATACCAGCGACGTTCATCCACCGCCGCGCCCGCCCCCGCCGCTGCGCTCTGCCCGCAGCCGTGCCAGCCGCGTGAGGTGCTCGCCGAGGCGCTTCTCGGCGCCCCGGTCGGTCGGTTCGTAGAAGTGCTGGCGGCCCATCTCTTCCGGAAAATAGTCCTGGCCGGAAAAGCCGCCCGGCTGGTCGTGGTCGTAGAGATAGCCGGAGCCGTAGCCCTCGTCCTTCATCAGCCCGGTCGGGGCATTGAGGATGTGCTTGGGCGGCAGCAGCGAGCCGTGCTCCTTCGCCGCCCGCATCGCCGCCTTGTAGGCGACATAGACCGCGTTCGACTTCGGCGCGGCGGCGAGATAGGCCGTCGCCTCGGCCAGCGCCAGCTCGCCCTCGGGCGATCCCAGATAGTCGTAGGCCTCCTTGGCCGCCAGCGCGACCCGCAGGGCGTTCGGATCGGCGAGCCCGATGTCCTCCGAGGCCATGCGCACCAGGCGGCGGCCGAGATAGAGTGGGTTCTCGCCGGCGTCGAGCATCCGGCAGAGCCAGTAGAGCGCGGCATCGACGTCGGAGCCGCGCACCGACTTGTGCAGCGCCGAGATCAGATTGTAGTGCCCGTCCTGACCCTTGTCGTAGATCGGCGCCCGCCGCTGGACGACCGACAGCAGCGTCTCGGCGTCCATCACCTCGTCCCGGCCCGCCGCCCGCCAGACCTCCTCGGCCAGCGTCAGCACCGCCCGCCCGTCGCCTTCGGCGAGGCGCAGCAGGAGGTCGCGCGCGCCCTCGTCGAGGGGCAGCGCCCGGCCGGTCTCCTCCTCCGCCCTGTCGAGCAGCCTGCCGAGGCTCTCCGGCGCGAGCGACTGGAAGGTCAGCACCCGCGCCCGCGACAGGAGCGCCGCGTTCAGCTCGAAGGACGGGTTCTCCGTCGTCGCACCGACGAGGATGACGGTGCCGTCCTCCATCACCGGCAGAAACGAATCCTGCTGGGCCCGGTTGAAGCGGTGGATCTCGTCGACGAAGAGCAGCGTCACCCGGCCATTGGTGCGCCGCAGCCGGGCCGATTCGAACACCTTCTTCAGGTCCGCGACGCCGGAGAAGATCGCCGAGATCTGCTCGAAGGCGTAGTCCACCTCGCTGGCGAGCAGCCGCGCCACCGTCGTCTTGCCGGTGCCGGGCGGGCCCCAGAAGATCAGCGAGCCGAGGCTCCGGTTGGCCAGCATGCGCGTCAGCGCGCCGCTCGGCCCCGTCAGGTGCTCCTGGCCGACGACCTCGCCGAGCTGTTTTGGCCGAAGCCGGTCGGCGAGCGGCCGCGGCGGTTCCGCGCGCGGCTCCCGCCGCCCTTGCGGCTCCGGCGACGTCGCCCGGCCCGCCGGCTGGCGCGATGGCGGCTCTGGGGGTGGGCCGTCGCCGAAGAGGTCCGCCATGTCAGCGCACCACCTGGGTCAGCCGGCGCCCGCCCCGCTCGATATCGAACTGCCATCCGCGATAGGCCTCGGCGGCGATCGCCGCCAGCGTCTGCGTCGAGGCGACGGGCTCGCCATTGACCTCGAGCACGATGTCGCCCGGCTGCAGCCCGAAGCGGCCGGCGAGCGAGCGCGGCGCGACCTCGGCCACCACGACGCCGGTGGCATCCTGCGGCAGCCGAAACTCGTCCGCGACCCGCGGCGACAGGTTGTAGACCGTCGCGCCGGCGAACGGGTTGCGCCCGTCGATCGTGCGCGCGTCCCGGGCCGGCACCTCCGGCGCCTGTTCGAGCGGCAGCTGCAGCGCCTCGGTCTCTTCCGATGACAACACGTCGAGCTTCACCGTCTTGCCGATGCCGAGGGTGGCGAGGCGGTAGTCGAGGGCATCGGGCGTCGCGATCTCGCGCCCGTCGGCCTTCATCACCACGTCGCCGACCTTCAGCCCGGCCCGTGCCGCGGGCCCTTCCGGATAGACCGAACGCACCAGCGCGCCGCCCGGCGTGCGAAGTCCCAGCGCCTCGGCGATGTCGGCAGTCACCGGTGCGAAGTCGGCGCCGACGAACGGCCGCTCGAAGCGGCCGCCGTTCTTGGCTGCCCGCACGAAGGTCGCAACCATGTTGGAGGGGATCGCGAAGCCGATGCCGTTGGAGCCGCCGGAGCGCGAGAAGATCGCCGTGTTCACCCCGACGAGCTCGCCGCGCATGTCGATCAGCGCGCCGCCGGAGTTGCCCGGATTGATCGCCGCGTCGGTCTGGATGAAGAAGCCGAAGTCGTTGACGCCGATATGGTTGCGCGCCAGCGCCGAGACGATGCCGTTGGTCACCGTCTGGCCGATGCCGAACGGGTTGCCGATGGCCAGCACCAGGTCGCCGGTGGCCAGATCGTCCGAATCGGCGAGCGGGATGGTCGGGAACGGTCCCTCGCCCTCGATCTTCAGCACCGCCAGATCGACGGTCGCGTCCTTGGACAGCACCTTGGTCTCGAACTCTCGCCCGTCGGCAAAGGCGATCTTCACTTCGTCGGCGCCCTCGACGACGTGGTTGTTGGTGACGACGAGGCCGGACGCATCGACGATGACGCCGGAGCCAAGGGACTGCTCCATGCGCGGCGGGTTGTCGAAGCGGTTGCCGAAGAACTGGCCGAAGAACGGATCGTCGGCGAAGGGGGAGCGCCGGGCCGCCACCTTGCGCGCCGCGTAGACGTTGACCACCGCCGGCGCCGTCTCCTTCACCAGGGGCGCGAAGGACAGCTTGATCTCCGCCGCCGACTGCGGAACGCGCGCTTCGCCCTGCGTCTCCCGCTCGGCGCGGGTGACCGGATCGCCCGCCGCGACCAGCATCGGCCCAGCCGCTTCGGCCTCCTGCCAGCGCGGCTGGCTGCCGAGGCCGAAGCCCTCGCGCAGCTTATCGTCGCCCGGCGTCAGCGGAACGGGCCGTTCGGCCACCAGCGGCGCCAGGAAGCGATGCAGCGTCGAGCCTTCGTCGAAAACTGCAGGCACGGCGAACGCCGTTCCGCCGAACAAGGCTGCCGCCAGCACAAGGAGTTTCAGCTTCATGAGGCCTCGCAAGAAATGTCGCGGTGTCCCGCGAGCGTCCGGTCCTGCGAATCAGGGCACGCCGGGCCGCCCGCCGGTCTGGCATCGCCGCCGCCTGCCGCCCCCCTCGCCGCGAGGATCGCGATCGCTCGGAGCCGATGCCGCAGCGACGGGATAGACCAGACGATTGGCACGAAAAAGGGGCCCGCAGGCCCCTTCGTCATTCGCATGTGATTTGGTCCCGTCGAAACTCAGTTCGCGACGGGGCTCGAGACCTCGGTCGAGACGCCGTCGGTCGGAAGCTCCGCCGTGGCGTAGCTCGCCGTCAGGACGCCGAAGGCGGCGACGGCGCCAAGAAGAGTGAGGAGGGTGCGACGCATGGTACTCCGGCCGGTCGTGTTCATTGTTCTCGCATCATTCATGAAGATTGTTTCAACCGCGTAAACGTTGCCACAATGCTGTGGCGTTTGCCCCATTCCTGACATCAAAGGCGAAAGGGCTGATTTGGTTGCCTCGCTCCCAACGAAAATCGAATGTGCGGCGCATATCGCACGCCCGCCCGCCGGCGACGATATCATTTACGCCACACTGGATTTTTTCGCTGGGCTCAGCCTTAACAGTTAACCTTACGCAGCGGAACTCACGGTCTCGCGAGCCGCAACTCAGCCGGCGCGCGAGAGCTCCCGCAGGCTGCGCACCGTGGCTGCGACGGCCTCGCGAGGGTCCGCCGGCGCAAAACCGAGAACCGCCCTCGCCGGTTCGGTCGCAAGCTCCTTGCGGCGGCCGAGTTCGGGAATGGCGGCGCGCGCCTCGCCCACCACCAGCGCGGCAATCCGGACGACGACATCCGGAAGCGCGAATCGCGGCACCTTGCCGCGGTACTCCGGGAAGGCCTCGGCGATGGCCCGACCAATCCCCATCATCGACAGCGACCCCGCCGAGACGATGAAACGCCGCCCGATGGCGCCTTCCGCCGTCAGTGCAGCCACATGGGCGGCGGCGACGTCGCGCACGTCGACGACGCCGAAGACGATGTCCGGCACCGCCGGCAGCTTGCCCCGCATCATCATGCCGATCAGCTGCACCGAGGTTCCCGCCGCCTCGCCGATCAGCGGGCCGGCGACCAGCCCCGGATTGATCGCCACCATGGGAAGGTTAGCACGCTCCGCCTCCTCCCAGGCGGCCCGCTCGGCCAGTGTCTTGGAGACGGCATAGGCGGAGATGTCGGGCGAATCGACGTTCGACCAGTCGTCGCCTGTGAACACCGCATCACGCTCCTTGCCGTGGCCATAGGTGATCGAGGCCACCGAGGAAGTGACGACGAGGCGCTTCGCGCCTGCCCTTGCCGCCGCCGAGACCACCCGCAGTGTCCCGTCCCGGGCGATCGGCACGAGGGCCAGCTTGTCGGCGGGCTGGCGGGCCGGGAACGGGGATGCCGTGTGGCAGACGAAGTCGCACCCGTTCGCAGCCTCTTGCCAGCCGGCATCGCGGGTGAGGTCGGCCTCTGCCACCTCCAGGCGGGAAACATCCGCGCCGGCCTGCGCCAAGGTTGCAAGAAGCCCCTCGCCCTTTGCCGCCGACCGCACCGTGCCACGCACCCGGTAGCCCTGCTGAAGCAGCTGCAGCGCGATGTGCCGGGCGATGAAGCCGGTGGCTCCGGTCAGAAGGACGCGCTGGTCTGTCATGGCTTCGCTCTGGTCCCCGCTTCGGCCGCTCCATCCAGAACGCTGCCCTGCCCGGCCCGTTCCTTGCAGGTGCGCAGGGAGCTCCACCCAAAGAAAAGGGGAGCCGAAGCTCCCCTGAAAAGATCATGCGATTTGATGGGAGGCGCGGCTTATGCCGCGTCCTCGTTGCCTTCCGCCTCGAGGCGGGCGCGATCAGCAGCGCCGCGCGCCTCGGGATCACGGTCGACGAATTCAATGACCGCCAGCGGAGCGTTGTCGCCGCGGCGGAAGCCCGCCTTGAGGACACGACAGTAGCCGCCGTTGCGGTCCGCATAGCGACCCGCGAGCGTGTCGAACAGCTTGGCCGCGGCAGCCTCGTCGCGCAGGCGCGAAGCGGCCATGCGGCGGGCATGCATGTCGCCGCGCTTGCCCAGCGTGATCAGCTTCTCGACGATCGGACGCAGGTCCTTCGCCTTGGGAAGCGTGGTGACGATCTGCTCGTGCTCGATCAGCGACGCCGCCATGTTGGCGAACATCGCCTTGCGGTGCTCGGCGGTACGATTGAGTTTGCGGCCCCGATTGCCGTGACGCATGGTTCAGTTTCCTTCGAAAAAGTCGGCTTTTCGCCGTGGTCGGTATCTTTGCGTCCCTGCCGGATGAACCGACAGGTCGCCGTGCCTTTGAATGATTTGCGGCGTCTCCCCAGGGAGTTGCCGAAGCGCCCGGCCACCCTTCGCGAGGGCGGCCGGGACACGTGTCTTAGTACTGGTCTTCGTAGCGCTTGGCGAGGTCGTCGATGTTCTCCGGCGGCCAGGCGGGCACTTCCATACCGAGGTGCAGGCCCATGGAGGCGAGCACTTCCTTGATCTCGTTCAGGGACTTGCGGCCGAAGTTCGGAGTGCGCAGCATCTCCGCCTCGGTCTTCTGGATGAGATCGCCGATATAGACGATGTTGTCGTTCTTCAGGCAGTTCGCCGAGCGGACCGAAAGCTCCAGCTCGTCGACCTTCTTAAGCAGCGCCGGGTTGAAGGCGAGCTCTGCGATCTGGTCGTCGGCAACCCCCGGAGCGCCCGGACGCACGTCGCGCTGGGGCTCTTCGAAGTTGACGAACACTGACAGCTGGTCCTGCAGGATGCGGGCGGCGTAAGCCACTGCATCCTCACCGGAGATCGAGCCGTCGGTCTCGATCGTCATGGTCAGCTTGTCCTTGTTCAGGTCCTGACCCTCGCGGGTGTTTTCGACCTTGTAGGACACCTTCTTGACCGGCGAGAACAGCGAGTCGACCGGGATCAGCCCGATCGGCGCATCCTCGGCGCGGTTCTGGTCGGCCGGGACGTAGCCCTTGCCGGTGTTGACCGTGAACTCCATGCGGATCTCGGCGCCCTCGTCGAGAGTGCAGATCTCGTGCTCGGGGTTCAGGACCTCGATGTCGCCCACCGTCTGGATGTCGCCGGCGGTGACGACGCCCGGGCCGGACTTGCGCACGACCATGCGCTTCGGCCCCTCGCCCTGCATGGAGATGTTGATCTCCTTGACGTTCAGGACGATGTCGGTGACGTCCTCGCGGACGCCCGGGATCGACGAGAACTCGTGCAGGACGCCGTCGATCTGCACGGCCGTCACAGACGCACCGCGCAGCGACGACAGAAGAACCCGGCGCAGCGCGTTGCCGAGGGTCAGGCCGAAACCGCGCTCGAGCGGCTCGGCGACGAGCGTTGCCCGATTGCGGGCGCCCTCGTTCTTGAAGACAATCTGGTTCGGCTTCGTCAGCTCTTGCCAGTTGCTGGAAATCATGGGGATGCCTCTCAGTTTCCTCGCCACCATCCAATCGTGGCGATAGGTCTGATACCGGTCGATCGGATGCGTCGGACGCCAGCCGTCTCCGGAAACTCGAACAGCGGAGCGCCATGCGCCCCGCCTTGATGGCCGCCGGGGCGGCCCAGTCTCATCGGCGCGTCCACGCCGGTATCGGGCGTGCCCCTGAGGGCCCGCCCGGATCGCTTCGCGTCAGACGCGGCGCTTCTTGCGCGGCCGCACGCCGTTGTGCGGGATCGGCGTCACGTCGCGGATCGAGGTGATGGTGAAGCCCGACGACTGCAGGGCGCGCAGCGCCGACTCACGTCCCGAACCCGGGCCGCAGACCTCGACCTCGAGGGTGCGCATGCCGTGCTCCTGCGCCTTCTTGGCGCAATCCTCGGCGGCGATCTGCGCGGCGAAGGGGGTCGACTTGCGCGATCCCTTGAAGCCCTGCGCGCCGGCCGAGGACCAGGCGATGGTGTTGCCCTGGGCGTCGGTGATGGTGATCAGCGTGTTGTTGAAGGTCGAGTTGACGTGCGCCACGCCCGACGAAATGTTCTTGCGCTCGCGACGACGAACGCGCTGGATTTCCTTGGCCATTCAAATTTCCTGTTCGATCTCGACACCGCCGTAGTTCCAGCGGCTCCACCTGCGGCGCAATGCGCCATCTGCCTCCGGCGCATTGCGCCATCTGCTCTAAACCGGGACCGGCGCCGGCAATCGCCGGGCGCGCCACGTCCCCTCATCCGCACGAAAACGGGCGCGCGGCGATTGGCCGGGCGCCCGATCCGATGATGCTTACTTCTTCTTGCCAGCGATCGCCTTGGCCGGACCCTTGCGGGTGCGGGCGTTGGTGTGGGTCCGCTGACCACGCACCGGCAGGCCGCGACGATGGCGCAGGCCGCGGTAGCAGCCGAGGTCCATCAGCCGCTTGATGTTCATCGCCGTCTCGCGGCGCAGATCGCCCTCGACGTGATAGTCGCGGTCGATGATCTCGCGGATCGACAGGATCTCGGAGTCGCTGAGCTCGTTCACGCGGCGCTCTTCGCCGATGTTCGCCTTGGTCATGATCTGACGGGCGAATGCCGGGCCGATGCCGTGGATGTACTGCAGCGCGATGATCATGCGCTTGCCGGATGGGATGTTGACGCCAGCGATACGGGCCACGTCGCTTCTCCTAAAATGTCAGGCAGGCTGAGAGCCTGCTCGGTCCTTGGGCGATCGGCCCGTTTGTTCACGCGGGAGCGGTATGGCCGCAAACGGCCGGTCGGAACTCGATTCGAGCCCCGTGCCAGCCGCAGTCATCGCGAATGCGGTGGCTATAGGCACTTGCGCCGGGCAAGTCAACCGTTCGGGCGGCCCGCGCAAGGCGCGCCTGCCATTGCGGCGGGCGGCATCCGCCGGCAGCGCGCGGCCTCAGCGCAACAGGCCTTTGACCACCGTCGAGGCCTTGCCGAAATCCATCTTGCCGTCATAGCGCTGCTTGAGCTTGTTCATGCAGCGGCCGACGTCGCGCAGGCCCTTCGATTCGGTCTCCTCGACCGCCTCGCGGCAGGCCCGCTCGATCTCGCCGCTGTCCAGCTGGGCGGGCAGGAACTCGCGAATGACGGCGATTTCCTCGCGCTCCTCTTCGGCCAGTTCCAGCCGGCCGTTATCTTCGTATTCGCGGGCCGATTCCTCGCGCTGGCGGATCATCTTCAACAGGATCTGCAGCACTTCCTCTTCGCCCACCGGATCGCGCCCGGCGCTGCGACAGGCGACGTCCCGATCCTTGATCGCGGCGTTGATGAGCCGCAGCGTGCTGATGCGGCGCTTGTCCTGTTGTTTGACTGCGGCGTTGAGAGCGTCGGAGAGATGCTCGCGCATGGGTGTCTGACTTTCGAGTTCGACTGACTGTGCGCCGCACCGTAGTGCCGGCGTTGCCTGATGGAGCGAATTTGGCATTCGATGTCCCGGAGCGAAATCCGCCGGACCGAATGTCAAAATCGAGACTTCACCAGAAGCGTTACCTGAGAACCGTCACCTTGGAACCGTTATCTGACCCGGGGCCCTTCGAAATGTCACAATGCGGCGAGCACGCGGGCAACCGGCCGCCGATGTCATGATCGGATCTTGAAGTCCAATACCTGTTGATGGCCGACGTAAAGCCGAATCGCGGCTGCCGCGATGCCACCTGGGGAGAGAACGGAAAGATGTCGCCTGTTTGCATCGCGTCTTTGCATCGGGTCGACGCATCTGGCCTGCCGGATCTCGTCCGGCGCCACGATGCTCTTGCCCGTCGGCGCTGGCTGGATGTAGAGACGTCCCGAAGTTTGCGCAAGATGCCTTGCCTCCACCTGACGCAGCCCTGATATGTGGCGTCGGGGTAGCAGGCTGCGGCCATGCGGCCCATCTGCGCGACGAGAAAAGCGCCAGGAAGACGACGGCGCACGACGTTGCATCGACACTGAATCGACATTGAAAGGAACGACGATGGCCGGCCAAGCCTGGACTGAGCGCGAAACCACGGCGGTCCTCGTTCTTTCGGACGGGACCGTGATCGAGGGCTTCGGTGTGGGCGCCGAGGGCGCCATCGAGGGCGAGGTCTGCTTCAACACCGCCCTCACCGGCTATCAGGAGATCCTCACCGATCCCTCCTATGCCCGCCAGATCGTCACCTTCACCTTTCCCCATATCGGCAATGTCGGCGCCAATGACGACGACCACGAGGACCTGACGCCGGCCAATTCCTGCGGCGCCGTCGGGGCGATCTTTCGCGCCGACGTGACCGCCCCGTCGAACTACCGCTCCGCCGGTGCGCTCGACGCCTGGCTGAAGGCGCGCGGCGTGATCGGCCTGACCGGTATCGACACCAGGGCCCTCACCGCCTTGATCCGCGACAAGGGCATGCAGAACGCCGTCATCGCTCACTCCGCCACCGGCAGCTTCGACATCGAGGCGCTGAAGGCGCGGGCGAAGGCCTGGCCCGGCCTCGTCGGGCTGGACCTCGCCAAGGACGTCGCCGTCGCCCGGAACGCGGTCTGGAAGGAGACGCCCTGGATCTGGGATGCCGGCTACGCCGAGATGGCCGAGCCCAAGTACAAGATCGTCGCCGTCGACTACGGCACCAAGCGCAACATCCTGCGGCTGATGGCGGGGCTCGGCGCCGAGGGAATCGTGATGCCGCCGACGGTGAGCGCCGAGGAGATCCTCGCCCACGAGCCCGATGGCGTCTTCCTCTCCAACGGCCCCGGCGATCCGGCGGCGACCGGCGAATATGCGGTGCCGATGATCCGCGAGCTGGTCGACAAGGACGTGCCGGTCTTCGGCATCTGCCTCGGCCACCAGATGCTGGCGCTGGCGCTGGGCGCCAGGACCGAGAAGATGCACCAGGGCCATCACGGCGCCAATCATCCGGTCAAGGACTTCACCACTGGCAAGGTCGAGATCGTCTCGATGAACCACGGCTTTGCAGTGGCCGCCGACAGCTTGCCCGACGGCGTCGAGGAAACACACCGCTCGCTCTTCGACGGAACGAACTGCGGCCTGAAGGTCGCCGGCAAGCCGGTGTTCTCGGTCCAGCATCATCCGGAGGCCTCGCCCGGCCCGCAGGACAGCCACTATCTGTTCCAGCGCTTCTTCGACCTGATCGAGGCGACGCGGGCGAAGAAGGCCGCCTGACGGCGCCGCACCGGCTGCCCCGAGCCTCTCGCGCCGGACGCATCGGCGATCATCGTTGGAAAATACAAAACCGGCGTCGGGGAGGCATCCCCGGCGCCGGTTCTTTCGTGTCGAGACTTCGCTCGCAAAGGCCTTGCGGCCCGGTCCGTCAGGCCCGCCTGAACAGCCTCATCGCCCTCTTGAAGAACGACTTCACCCCGCAGCTGAACGTCGCATGACGATGCAGATCGTCCCGGCCGCGGTCGCCGCCGTAAGAGGAGCGGCCAATCAGAATATCCGCCAACATGGCGCTCACCCTTTCCCTAGTGTGTCATTACCGGATGACGCTACGGGACAAAACTTGTCCGAGCATGAATCCGATTTGCGCTACGATTGAAATATGCGCACCATGTGCGGCAACGTCAATCGACGAATGCGCACTCTGTGCATCACAAGAACGTGCACCATGTGCATTTCCGGATGCGCCCGCCGCTTCGCTTCAGCTATACCGTCCGCTGCCCCGAACCGACGACATGCCGATGACGCCCCCATCACCATGCGATGACGGATGTCGCGCCAAAGCCTTGCGCAGAGCCACTTCGGCGGGTTCCGGCGCGGCCTTGGGTCGCGAGCCCGCGACCGGCGGCGGCGGCGGCCCGCGCTGCTCGCCGCGCCGGCGATCTCTTCCGGCGGTCGCATCCATGCCGATGTTGGATGGTTCACTGGGCGGTAACGCAAATGTTTGTAACCGACGCCCCCGAGTAACCGAGTTGGACACCCATGACACCCGAAGCCTTCAAGAGCTGGCGCAAGGCCCTCGGCCTCAAGCAGAAGGACGCGGCCGACAAGCTCGGCCTGAAGAAGCGCGTCATCCAGTACTACGAAAAGGGCCATCGCGACGGGAAGGCCGTCGAGATCCCGAAGAACGTCGAGCTGGCCTGCCTGGCATTAGCGCTGGGATACGAGGAATACGACGCTTCCCTCGTGAAGAAGAGCGACGAAGCTTCCTGACCATCGGCGCCCCGGCTCAGGCATACGGCCCGTCGCTCCGCTGATGGGCCCCGCGGGTCCGCCCGCCCGCTCCCATGCGCCTGAACCGGCGCCAGTCCACCGGGGCGGCACGGCGACGGGCCAAGCTTCGAAGTCCGGCTCGGGCCATCGGCCGGCAAGCCTCCACCGGAATCGTCCCTTCGCCCCTTTCGCCCGGCGTCGGCCTTCCCTATAAGCCGGCCTCAGCCTCATCATTCGACGCCGACCTGGCCGCTCCGCGCGGCCGGGATTGTCGCGCGCGAAAAAGACAAATCGGACGAGCCGCACCATGCCCAAACGCACCGACCTGAAATCGATCCTCATCGTCGGCGCCGGCCCGATCATCATCGGCCAGGCGTGCGAATTCGACTATTCGGGCACCCAGGCCTGCAAGGCCCTGCGCGAGGAAGGCTACCGGATCATCCTGGTCAATTCGAACCCGGCGACGATCATGACCGATCCTGATCTCGCCGACGCGACGTATATCGAGCCGATCACCCCGGAGGTCGTCGCCAAGATCATCGTCAAGGAGCGGCCGGACGCGATCCTGCCGACCATGGGCGGCCAGACGGCGCTGAACACGGCGCTGTCGCTGCGCCGCATGGGGGTCCTGGAGAAATACGGCGTCGAGATGATCGGCGCCGACGCCGACGCCATCGACATGGCCGAGGACCGCTCGCTGTTCCGCGAGGCGATGGCCCGCATCGGCCTCGAGACGCCGAAGTCGCGGCTTGCCAATGCCAGCGAGGCGAAGGCCGCCGACCGCGCTGCCCATGACGAGAAGAAGGCCGCCCTCGTCCGCGACATCGCCGATGCGCAGGAGCGCGACGCGGCCCTCGCGGCGCTGGAGGTCGAGTGGCAGCACGGCGAGGCCGAGCGCAAGCAGCGGTACATGGGCCGGGCTCTGGCGACGGCGGCGCAGGCGCTGGAGGAGATCGGCCTGCCGGCGATCATCCGCCCGTCCTTCACCCTCGGCGGCACCGGCGGCGGCATCGCCTACAACCGGTCGGAGTTCTTCGAGATCGTCGAGACCGGCCTCGACGCCTCGCCGACCACCGAGGTGCTCGTCGAGGAATCGGTGCTCGGCTGGAAGGAGTACGAGATGGAGGTCGTCCGCGACAAGGCGGACAACTGCATCATCGTCTGCTCCATCGAGAACGTCGATCCGATGGGCGTCCATACCGGCGATTCGATCACCGTCGCCCCGGCCCTGACGCTCACCGACAAGGAATATCAGGTGATGCGCAACGCCTCGATCGCGGTCTTGCGCGAGATCGGCGTCGAGACCGGCGGCTCCAACGTCCAGTTCGCCGTCAATCCCGAGACCGGCCGCCTCGTCGTCATCGAGATGAACCCGCGGGTGTCGCGCTCCTCCGCGCTCGCCTCCAAGGCCACGGGCTTCCCGATCGCCAAGGTCGCGGCCAAGCTCGCAGTCGGCTACACCCTCGACGAGATCCAGAACGACATCACCGGCGGCGCAACGCCGGCCTCCTTCGAGCCGTCGATCGACTACGTCGTCACCAAGATCCCCCGCTTCGCCTTCGAGAAGTTCCCCGGCGCCGAGCCGATCCTGACCACGGCGATGAAGTCCGTCGGCGAGGTGATGGCGATCGGCCGCACCTTCGCCGAATCCCTGCAGAAGGCGCTGCGCGGCCTCGAGACCGGGCTGACCGGCCTCGACGAGATCGAGATCCCGGGCCTTGGCCAGGGCGACGACAAGAACGCCATCCGCGCCGCCATCGGCACGCCGACGCCGGATCGGCTGCGCATGGTCGTCCAGGCGATGCGGCTCGGCCTGACGATCGAGGACGTCCATGCCGCCTGCAAGATCGACCGCTGGTTCCTCGCCCAGCTGAAGGCCATCGTCGACACCGAAAAGAAGATCACGGAGATCGGCCTGCCCGAGGATGCCGCCAATCTGCGGCTTCTGAAGTCCATGGGCTTCTCCGATGCGCGTCTCGCCTCCCTGACGAAGAAGCGCCCGAAGGAGATCGCCGAACTGCGCAACCGGCTGGGCGTCAGGCCAGTGTTCAAGCGGATCGACACCTGCGCCGCCGAGTTCGCCTCGCCCACCCCCTACATGTACTCGACCTACGAGCGGCCCTTCGCCGGGCAGCTCCGCTCCGAAGCCGCGGTCTCGGACCGCAAGAAGGTCGTCATCCTCGGCGGCGGCCCGAACCGCATCGGCCAGGGGATCGAGTTCGACTATTGCTGCTGCCACGCCGCCTTCGCCCTCAAGGACGCGGGCTTCGAGGCGATCATGATCAACTGCAATCCCGAGACCGTCTCGACCGACTACGACACCTCCGACCGGCTCTATTTCGAGCCGCTGACGGCCGAGGACGTCATCGAGATCATGAAGGTCGAGCAGGAGCGCGGCGAACTCGTCGGCGTCATCGTCCAGTATGGCGGCCAGACCCCGCTGAAGCTCGCCGAGGCGCTGGAGAAGAACGGCATCCCGATCCTCGGCACGGCGCCCGACATGATCGACCTCGCCGAGGACCGCGACCGCTTCCAGAAGCTCCTGGTCAAGCTCGACCTCAAGCAGCCGAACAACGGCATCGCCTTTTCCGTGGAGCAGGCCCGCCTCGTCGCCGGCGAGATCGGCTTCCCGCTGGTGGTACGCCCGTCCTATGTGCTGGGCGGCCGGGCGATGCAGATCATCCATTCGGAGCAGATGCTGCAGAGCTATCTCCTCGACACCGTCCCCGGCCTCGTGCCGGAGGACATCAAGCAGCGCTATCCCAACGACAAGACCGGCCAGATCAACACGCTGCTCGGCAAGAACCCGCTGCTCTTCGACAGCTACCTGACCGATGCGATCGAGGTCGACGTCGACTGCCTCTCCGACGGCAGCGAGAGCTTCGTCGCCGGCATCATGGAGCATATCGAGGAGGCCGGCATCCATTCCGGCGATTCTGCCTGCTCGCTCCCGGTCCACTCCCTGTCGAAGGAGATGACCGACGAACTCGCCCGCGAGACCGAGGCGCTGGCCCGCTCGCTCCATGTCGGCGGCCTGATGAACGTCCAGTTCGCCATCAAGGACGGCGAGATCTACGTGCTGGAGGTCAATCCCCGCGCCTCGCGCACGGTGCCCTTCGTCGCCAAGACCATCGGCTGCCCGATCGCCAAGGTCGCGGCCCGGATCATGGCCGGCGAGAACCTGACCTCGGCCTTCTCCCACTATGGCGGCAAGCCGGACACCCACAACATCAAGCACATCGCAGTGAAGGAAGCCGTCTTCCCCTTCGCCCGCTTCCCCGGCGTCGACACGCTGCTCGGCCCGGAGATGCGCTCCACCGGCGAGGTGATGGGCCTCGACACCGACTATGCCGTGGCCTTCGCCAAGGCCCAGCTCGGCGCCGGCGTCGACCTGCCCCGCGACGGCACGGTGTTCGTCTCGGTGAAGGATTCCGACAAGCAGCGCTGCCTGCCGGCGGTGCGCCGCCTCGCCGAGCTCGGCTTCCAGGTGCTGGCAACCGGAGGCACCCAGCGCTTCCTCGTCGCCAACGACATTCCGGCGGCGAAGATCAACAAGGTGCTGGAAGGCCGTCCGCACATCGAGGACGCGATCCGCAACCGCCAGGTCCAGCTCGTGCTGAACACGACAGAGGGCGCCAAGGCGCTGTCCGATTCGCGCTCGCTGCGCCGGGCCGCGCTGATCCACAAGGTGCCCTACTACACCACGCTGGCGGGCATGGTGGCGGCGGCCGAGGCGATTGCGGCCTTGAAGAACGGCAATCTTGAAGTTCGGACGCTCCAGTCGTACTTTACGGGCGCCTGACTGTGTCGGCGCCCGTAAAGCGGGCGCCGACGCCACGTCCAGCCAGTCTGATGGTGCTGCTGGTCCGGAGCGGAAACGCCGTTCTGGGCCGGTTTCTTATTGTGTCGCGGCAAGGTCCCCGGCACAGTGTGTGTAGACCGACTTCGCCAGTTGCGCGAAGTCCTTGAGAGGTCGACCTCGCGTATCACGCGAGGTCCGGAAAGGTGGAGGCCATGGAAAAGGTCCCGATGACGAGTGGCGGTTTCGAGGCGCTGCGGGAAGAGCTGCGCCGTCGCCAGCAGGAAGAGCGCCCGAGAATCATTGCGGCGATCTCCGAGGCGCGCGCTCACGGCGACCTGTCCGAAAACGCCGAATATCACGCCGCCAAGGAGGCCCAGAGCCTCAACGAGGGGCGGATCTCCGAGCTGGAAGACCTGACGGCTCGTGCCGAGGTGATCGACCTGTCGAAGATGTCCGGCGACCGGATCAAGTTCGGCGCGACGGTCAAGCTCGTCGACGAGGACACCGAGGAGGAGAAGCGCTACCAGATCGTCGGCGATCAGGAGGCCGACGTGAAGCAGGGCAAGATCTCGATCTCCTCGCCCATCGCCCGCGCCCTGATCGGCAAGACCGAAGGCGATACCGTCGAGGTCGCTGCCCCCGGCGGTGCCAGGTCGTACGAGATCCTCGAGGTCAGCTGGCAGTAGGCGGCGACGCCGTCATTCGGGCGTGCTCTCGATGAGTTTCGATGGCGATCCAGAGAAGAGCACGTCCAACAGCTGCGGGGCGGCCATCTTCACGCGAAGAGGCGGTGCCGAACGACTCACCTCCGTGCGACGGACAAAAGACAACGAGGTCCGGGTCCATGAAGGCACATGAAATCGAGGGGCTTTTCGGCGACGGCGGCTCGCTCGACGGCATCGTCGATTGGTCCAAAGGACGCCGGATCAATCAGCCGGCGACAGCGGTCGCCGTGGAGCTGCCGCCGCGCCTGGTCGAAGCCGTCGATCGCGAGGCGGGACGGCGGGAACTGTCGCGAGAGGACGTCACACAGACGTTGATCTCGGATCATCTCGCCTGACCCGACCCCATTGCCCGACCCGTCACACATCACCGTCGTCGCGCCGAACTTCAAGCGCCGCCTGTCCGGCGTCACCTCGACGATCGTCCAGCTCGTGCCTCTCCAGGCCCGCTCGATCCCCATCGCCACCCTCGGCCCCGGCCTGCCGGACACCTTGCCGAAATTGTCCTGGCGCGATCTGCCGAAGCTCTGGCGCCGGCCGAGGGGCCGCCCGTTCCGCATCTGGCACGCCCGGCGCAACACCGAGATGCTGGCCGGCGTCGTCCTGCGCGATATCCTGCGGATGCCGCTGAAGCTGCTCTTCACCTCCGCCGCCCAGCGCCACCACACCGGCTGGACGCGCTTCCTCATCGACCGGATGGACGCCGTCGTCGCCACCAGCGAGCGCAGCCGTTCCTATCTGAGGGTCCCCGCCCGGGTCGTCATGCACGGCATCGACCTCGACCGCTTCTCCCCGGATGGGCCGATGCCGGCGGGCGAGCTCGCCGCGTCGCTGGAGGGGCGCCGGATCGTCGGCTGCTCCGGCCGCATCCGCCACCAGAAGGGCACCGACCTCTTCGTCGCGGCGATGATTGCCCTCCTGCCCGATCATCCGGACTGGACGGCCGTCGTCACCGGCCGCGTCACCGCCGAGAACCGGGCCTTCGCTGAGACCCTGCACCGGCAGATCGCCGAGGCCGGGCTCAAGGACCGCATCCTCCTCGTCGGCGAGGTCCACGACATCACCGCCTGGTTCCGCCGCTTCGATCTCTATGTGGCGCCGCCGCGCAACGAGGGCTTCGGCCTGACGCCGCTCGAAGCCATGGCGAGCCGAACGCCGGTCGTTGCCAGCGATGCCGGGGCCTTTGCCGAGCAGATCGTCGAGGGGGTCACCGGCCGCATCGTGCCGACCGGCAGCGCCGAAGCCCTGGCCGACGCCATCGCGCCCTATCTCGACGACGAAAGCCTGCGGAAGCGGGCCGCCGAGGCCGGCCTTGCCCATGTGCGCAGGCATTTCCCCCTCGAGCGGGAGGCGAGCGAACTCGCCGCCGTCTACGAGGCGCTCTGGTCCTCTGCCGCATAGGCCGCCAGCCGGGCATCGAGCGCCTCGCGCGAGATCGGCAGCACCGCGCGAAACGCCGCCTCGTCGAACAGGGCCGGCCGGAATTCCGCGTCCGCCAGCCGCCGCGCCTGCACCAGCCCCAGCCGCATCTGCGTGCCCAGCCGGCGCGCGATGTAGCCGAGGTTGCCCGGCACCAATGGCAGGTGCTTGCGCGCAATCTGGATCGACGTCTGGGTGGTCAGGCCGACGTCGAATCCGCGGGCGACGAGAAGATGCACCTGCATCGTCACCGCCGGCTCGATCTGCGCCACTCTCGGCCGGCACACCCCGAAGATGAAGGCGTCGGCCGGCGCGGCATGGCTGTCCGCGCGATCGAGCAGAAGCCGCGCACCCCGCTGCGACAGCCAGTAGGCCCCCGCCCCGGCCTTGTCGCGGACGACGTCGACCAGACGGAACCGTCCCAGCGTTTCGGTCCCGCCGCACCGAAAGAACTTCCGCCGGCCGAAGCTCTCCAGGTTGACCAGCTCGGCGCCACTCGCCGCCGCCTTGCCCGCCGCCTCGGCAAAATGCGCCGAGAACACAGTGTCGTCCTCGAGGACGATCAGACCCTCCGGCCGCTCCGCCGCCTTTTCCCAGAGCGCCCGGTGGGAGAGGAAGGCGGCGACCTCCGGCCGCGTCATCGGCCGCTCCCACTGCCTCGACAGGCGCCGGAACGTCGCCTCGTCGATCTCTGCAGCCTCGACGGCGGCAAACCGGTTCAGCGCGATGCCGTGGCTCTCGGCCTGAACCTCCATCAAGGCGCGCCGCTCTCGTGCCCGCTGCAGATTGATGAACCAGATCTCCGGCGCCGCATCCCTCATCCTGCCGGCTCAGTCCGCCCAGACCGAGGGGAAGAACAGGATCAGCACCGTGACGAGTTCCAGCCGGCCGAGCAGCATCGCCGCGGACAGCACCCACAGCGCCGGGTCCGGAATGGTCGAGAAATTGCCGGCCGGACCGATGATCTGGCCGAAGCCCGGGCCGACATTCGACAGCGCCGTCAGCGTGCCGGAAAAGGCGGTGATCAGGTCGAGCCCGAACATCGTCAGAAGCACGGTCCCCATCAGAAGCGTCCCGAAGAACAGGAAGAAGAAGATCGTCACGGTCTGGATCGTCTGGGCGCTGATGTCGTCATTGCCGTATTTCAGCCGGACGATCGCATGGGGACGCACCAGCTTGCGGAAGCTCGCCCGCACCACGAGGAACAGGACGACCAGCCGGTTCGCCTTGATGCCGCCCGCCGTCGAGCCGGCGCAGCCGCCGAGGAACGAGGCGAGGAAGAAGATGCCGATCGCCGCGTTCGACCAGAGCGTATAATCCTCGGAGGCATAGCCCGTCGTGGTGATCACCGAGACGAGGTTGAAGGCCGAGGAGACCAGCGCCTCGCCGAAGGGCGTGTCGTTGATGATCCGGCGCGTCACCGCGATGGAGAAGCTGAGGACCAGGCAGATCACCAGGAATACCAGGATCTGCGGGTCGCGCCACAGCTGGAAGCGCCGCGGCAGGAAGGCGCGCACATAGACGACGAAGGGCAGCGCCGCGAGGATCATGAAGATCGTCGAGGTGATCAGGATGCGGTTATCGTCGAAGAAGCCCATGGAAGCGTCATGGGTGGAATAGCCGCCCGTCGCCATGGTGGTCATCGCGTGGTTGGTCGCGTCGAAGAACGACATGCCGAGCGAGGTATAGGCGATGGCGCAGAGCAGCGTCAGCACCACATAGGCGGCGATCAGCCCGCCGGTCAGCTGGTTCACCCGCGGCAGCACCTTGTCCGACTTGTCGGAGCTTTCCATGTGGAACAGCGCGAGGCCGCCCGCCTGCAGCGACGGCAGGATCAGGAGCACCATGCCGATGATTCCGATGCCGCCCAGCCACTGCAGCAGCGAGCGCCACAAGAGGATGCCCCGCGGCAGCGAATCGAGGCCGGAGATCACCGTGGACCCGGTCGTCGTCAGCCCCGACATCGATTCGAAGAAGGCGCCGGCGAAGGTCACGTTCACCGACGAGAAATAGAGCGGCAGCGCGCCGATGACGCAGGCGGCGAGCCAGACCGTGGTGACCAGCAGGAAGCCGAGCTTCTGGGTGAATTGCGGCCGTTCGCCCCGCGTCGCCACCGCGACCAGGGCGCAGATCACTCCGACGAGGAAGCCGGTGCCGACGAAGACCCGGAAATCGTCGTTCCGGTCGGCGAAATCGGTGAGCGCCGGCAGGAGCATGGCGAATGCGAGCCCGAGGCCGAAGATCGACGTCACATGGGCGATCGTCCTGAAAATGTCGGGCTCTCCGGGCTGATGGGGACGATGATGTGTCCGCCGACCCGCGGTTCTAGTGCCTCGCATCGGCTACGGCAATTCGCCAGCGCGCCTGAACGCCGCCTTCCCTCGCGCTTTGGCCGGCATGTTGCAGCACGGCATCCCCTCGTCTATTGAACGAGGCAATCCCCATTGCCATTTGCCAGACGCATTGCTTGCGAGGCTGCCATGTCCAATCGTCACGCCAACATCCTTATCCTCGGCTCCGGGCCGGCCGGCTATACCGCCGCGATCTACGCGGCACGTGCCATGATGAAGCCGCTGATCGTCGCGGGTCTCCAGGAAGGCGGCCAGCTCACGATCACCACGGATGTCGAGAACTATCCCGGCTTCGCCGAGCCGGTCCAGGGCCCCTGGATGATGGAGCAGATGAAGGCGCAGGCGCTGAATGTCGGCGCCGAGATCGCCAACGACATCATCGTCTCCGCCGAGCTCGGCCAGCGCCCCTTCCGCCTCACCGGCGACAGCGGCACCGTCTATACCTGCGACACGCTGGTCATTGCCACGGGCGCCCAGGCCAAGTGGCTGGGGCTTCAGAGCGAGGACAAGTTCCAGGGCTTCGGCGTCTCGGCCTGCGCCACCTGCGACGGCTTCTTCTATCGCGGCCGGGAGGTCGTCGTCGTCGGCGGCGGCAATACCGCCGTCGAAGAGGCGCTCTACCTGTCGCACATCGCCAAAAAGGTGACGCTGGTCCACCGCCGCGACGAGCTGCGCGCCGAGCGCATCCTGCAGGAGCGGCTGTTCAAGTCCGAGAATGTCGAGGTCCTGTGGGACACGGCGGTCGAGGAGATCGTCGGCGTCGAGAAGCCGCTGAAGTCGGTGAATGGCGTCCGGCTGAAGAACCTGAAGACCGGCGAGGTCACCGAGAAGACTGTCGACGGCGTCTTCGTCGCCATCGGCCATGCGCCGGCGGTCGAGCTGTTCGTCGGCCAGCTGAAGCAGAAGCCGTCGGGCTATCTCTGGGTCGAGCCCGGCTCGACGCGCACGTCGCTCGAAGGCGTGTTCGCCGCCGGTGACGTTGCCGACGACGTCTATCGCCAGGCAGTCACCGCTGCCGGCATGGGCTGCATGGCGGCTCTGGAAGCCGAGAAGTGGCTCGCCGAACAGACCCTCGAAGAAACCCGCGCCGCCGCCGAATAGGGCGCCTTGCCCTGACATTCCCCTTCCGGCGTTTCCGCCGGATCGCTTGAAGGACCACCCGAAATGGCCCTCGACTGGGACAAGCTGCGGATCTTCCACGCGGCAGCCGAGGCAGGCTCGTTCACCCATGCGGCCGACGCCCTCAATCTCAGCCAGTCGGCAATCAGTCGTCAGGTGGCGGCCCTCGAAAACGAGATCGGCGTGCCGCTGTTTCACCGGCACGCCCGCGGCCTCGTCCTGTCCGAACAGGGCGAACTCCTGTTCCAGACGGCGAACGACGTCCTGAAGCGGCTCGAGACGGTGCGCATGCAGCTCACCGAGACCAAGGAGAAGCCCGCCGGCAAGCTGCGGGTGACCACCACCGTCGGCCTCGGCTCCGGCTGGCTGACCGAGCGCGCCCGGGAGTTCCTCGAACTCTATCCCGATCTGGAACTGCAGCTGGTCTTCGACAACGAGGAGATCGACCTCACCATGCGCAAGGCGGATGCGGCGATCCGCCTGCGCCAGCCGCAGCAGCCGGACCTCATCCAGCGCCGGCTGTTCACCGTGCATCTCCACGTCTATGCGGCGCCGAGCTATCTCGCCCGCTTCGGCACCCCGGAGACGGTGGAGGATCTCGACCAGCACCGCATCATCACCTTCGGCGAGCCGGCGCCCAACTACCTGCGCAATCTCAACACGCTGGAGACGGTCGGTTTGCCGGAAGGCAAGTTCCGCAGCCCGATCCTGCAGATCAACAATCTGATGGCGATCCGCTCGGCGATCGAGAGCGGCACCGGCCTCGCTTTGTTGCCCGACTACATGATCGACAAGCGTTCCAAGCTCGTCCAGGTGCTTCCCGAAATGGAAATGCCGACCTTCGATACCTATCTCTGCTACACCGAGCAGATGCGCAGCGCCGCCAAGCTGAAGGTGTTCCGCGACTTCCTCATCTCGAAGGCCCGCACCTGGGCCTATTGAGCGCGGCCTGTCTCGCACGCTGGGTGAAACGATGGTTCCGGCCGCATCCGGAACCGGTTCCACGCCAGACGCACCAAGGGCAGATGACAGTGTCCAGTCCACCGCATCCGAAAGCCATCGTGGCGATCGGCGACGTCCACGGCGAGAGCGGCCTGTTTCGGCGCTTCCTCGACGGCGTCGACCGGCTCGCCGAAGCGCGCGGCATCCAGCCGGCCATCTACATCCTCGGCGATCTCGTCGATCGCGGCGAGGACAGCCGCGGCGCCATGGAGATCGCCGAACGGGTGCTTTCGGAGCGGCCGGGCTCGAAGCTCCTCCTCGGCAATCACGACGAATGGCTGCTGCGCTTTCTCAGGAACTCTTTATCGCTGGAGGAGATCTTCCACTGGCTCGACCAGGGCGGCGCGGAGACGCTCGCCTCCTACGGCTTCCGGCTCGCCGACACGCCGCCCGCCGAGATCCGCCGCGCGATCAACGAGCGCTGGCCCGGACATCTGGCGATGCTCACTGATGCTTCGCCCATCGCGTTTGCCGGTGGCTTCGCCTTCGTTCACGCCGGCGTCGACCCGGCCCGGCCTCTCGACCGGCAGGACCCCCACGACTGCGTCTGGATCCGCGCGCCGTTCATGAAGCATGTCGGGCGTCTCAGCCACGTCGTGCTGCACGGCCACACGCCGCAGAAGTCCGGCCTGCCGACGGTGACGGAAAATCGCCTGTCGCTGGATACCGGCGCGGTCTTCACCGGCCATCTGTCCGGCGCATGGGTGGATGTCGATGCCGGCACCGCCGCCTGCCTGCGGGTGAGTCACGACGCGGACCTCCACCCTGTCCAGCCGCGCCGCCTCGACCGCGGCCTCGGCACAGCGCTGGACGCGGCGCCCCGCCCCTGAAGCGGCGCAGGTCCTGGAGCACGACCCCGACAGGCGGGGCCGGCTTCGGAAAGGCTCATGCGGCAACGGGATGCTCGAGCGGGATGCCGATCAAGGCTGATGTCATCCCGCTCCAGTGCGCCTTACATGGCGCCGGCCTTGTCCTTCAGCGAGGCTAGCCCTGCGTCGTAGATCCCGCCGATGACCTCGGAGGCCTTCTCGTCGCTGGCGCCCTTGGCGTCGAACGTCCCGGACCAGGAGATCGTCGACCCGTCGCCCGAGCCGGAGACGCTGATCGTCGATTGGTAGTTCTCCACCGGCAGCGGCCCGTCGAGGATCGTGTAGCTGTAGCTCATCTTATCGTCGTCGCGGGCGGTCTGCTCCTCGACCAGCGCCGCCCCGTCAGGCAGGGTGATGGTCCGGACGCTCTTGCCCCCCTCGTCCTTCAGTTCGCACTTGGTCGCGGCCGGATGCCAGGTCTGGATGTCGCAGAAGCTCCCGATCATCTTCCAGACGGCGTCGGGCTTGGCGGCGACCTCGACGGATTTCGACACCTCGACGGCAAATGCCGGCGTCGCGGCAAGCGCGCCCATGGCGGCGAGACCCGCGACCTTCGAACGAATTTTCATCTGCTTTTCCTCCCGAGCGCCGATTCTGGCCAATGCCTCGAACCCGGCGTCCTCCTCGATGCCCGCCGTCAAGCTAGCGGATTTCGGGCGGCTGGCAATCGCGCCGAAGAGCCGCGGCAAATCTTCGGCGAGAATCGCAACCAAAAAAAGAGTCGATGCCGCGTCTGCAGCACCGCCCTTTCATCGAAGTCCTCTCGGGTCGCCCGTCAGCGGCAGACGCGCACGTTGCGGACGATGCGCTTGCCATGCCGGTACTTCACCGTCTTCTTCACCACGCAGTCCCGGTGATGCGGGCGGATCTTCTCGACCACCACCGGCCGGCGGTCGTCGTGGCGGCGGCGCATGTCCTGATGATGACGCGGCGCATGATGGTCGCCGATGACGACCTTGACGCTCGCCGCCTGGGCCGAGACGCCGGCGCCGAGGGTCGCCGCGAGAGCGAGAGCGGAAGCGAGGATGAACTTGCGCATGGAAGTGCCTTTCGATGTGCCGTGAGGCGGTGAAGACGATAAGGCATGTTTATCGTCACCCAGCTGAACGGCCCATGAATGGTTTCGCTCCGCAACGTTCAGGGTCATGAACGAAATCCTGCCGGCCTCGCGCAAGCCCTGCCGCGCGAGCGCCCGGGCGTCACAACGCGCGTGGATGCCTGCGCCGCCCGGGGATGACCGCGTGCGGGGACAAAAAAAAGGGCGGCCATTGGCCGCCCGAAGTTTGGCTGGAGTATCAGGTCGAAAAACCCGATATGGCCACAACGCTACTCCCCAAACATGGTTGCACTTGGGCAACGCTGAATCGACAATTTTCTTGGCGGCGCTATTCCTTCGATCACGGACGCGTTTTCACAGCGTGTGGCGCGGGGGGGCGGAGCCGCCGGTTCTTCGGTCTCGCAGCGCAACCAATGCGCCGCAGTGACGTTGTCGGCAGAGGGTCGGAGTTCCAAGCCGACGCGCCGTCCGTCACCGGGCGCCATCACAGAACCAGCATCGAACAAGCCGGACACGTCAGGAGTTTCGCATATGTTTCGGGACAGACCGAGCACCTATGATCAGGTCGCCAACGCCCTTGCCACGCTGGGCGAGCGGATCGGGGAACTGGAAGGGCAGCTCGCCGAGCGGCTCGACCCGACGCCCTCCGCCAGCGAACGCGCCCGTCGGGCGATCGGCCGGGTGATTCCCGGCATGGCTCCGGAGCCGACGGGTCTTTCCCGCTATCTGCCGCATCTCTCCGACTACTGGCCCGACGACGCCGGCAAGCGGGCGCGTCGCCAGGTTCGCGCGCTGCAGGATGCCGGCGGCGACCTCGCCCACGGCGCCGAGGACTATTTCGGCAGCGCTCGTCGCCAGGTCGCCGGGTGGTCCGCCCCGGCGCTGGCCTCGCTGCGCAGCCATCTGCCGGCGCGCTACCAGCCGAAGGCCGCCGATCGCAACCGCGAGCTGACGGCGCTTCTCGTCGTCGGCGGTGCGGTCGTCGCCGTTGGTGCCGCCTACTACATCACCAAGAAGGTCAACGAGCATTCCGAGGAGCCGGACTACGACACCGTCCGTTCCGACGGGCCGATCGAGATCCGCGACTACGACGCCATGATCGTCGCCGAGACGGTCAAGAGCGGCTATCACGAGAAGGCCCGGCGGCTGGGCTTCATGACGCTGGCCGACTACATCTTCGCCAAGAACCGTGCCGGCAAGAAGATCAAGATGACCACCCCGGTGCTGCAGCAGCTCGCCGAGGGCGAAGGCCGCTCCAAGGGCTGGGCCGTCCGCTTCGTCATGCCGAAGAAGTTCACCCTCGCCAGCCTGCCCGAGCCGGCCGGTCCCGATGTGCGCCTGAAGGAAGTCCCGGCCCGCCGCGTCGCGGCCATCCGCTTCTCCGGAAACTTCACCGCAACACTTGCCTCCAAGCACCTGATGACGCTGTACAATTACCTCGCCGACAACAATCTCAAGCAGCACGGCGATCCGGAATACGCCTTCTACAACCCGCCCTGGACGCCTGGCTTCCTGAAGCGCAACGAGATCCTCATCGAGGTCGAGCGCTGAGCTCAAGGCTCGGTTCATCGCCTGAGCCGAGACCAGAAACGACGAAGGCCGGTGCCCCCAGCACCGGCCTTTCTCTTGTTCCGTCTGCAGGAAGACGTTCGCCCGCCCTCAGGCCGCTTGCGGCCGGTAGGGCATGAAGCGCTGCATGATCACCCGGTAGGGAATCAGCGCGATGGCGGAGACCGTGAGCTTCACCGTGAAGTCGCCGATCGCCCAGGACACCCAGCGCGGCGCTTCCTGCGAGAACATCCCCAGCAGCGGCGCGCTCTCCAGCGCGAAGCCGTCGCTGGCGCCGATGAAGACGAAGAGCGGCGCGAAGGCGATGGTGAAGAAGGTGAGCGTGTCCAGCACCGAGCCGCTCAGCGACGAGAAGGCCGGCGCCCGCCACCAGCTGTCCTGGCGCATCCGGGTGAACACGGCGACGTCGAGGAGCTGCGCCAGAAGGAAGGCGCCGCCGGAGGCGACGGCGATGCGGAACAGCCGGTCGGCCGTGGTAGCGAACCCCAGGAGCCCCATGTCGTAGAGCAGCGGCGGCACCAGCAGCGAGCAGAGCACCGCTGCGGCAAAGCCCGCGAACACCACCCGGCGCGCCACCTTCGGCCCGTACCGGCGGTTGGTGAGGTCGGTGACGAGGAAGGCGAAGGGATAGGTGAAGGAGCCGTAGGTCAGAAGGTCGGCGAGCTGCAGCCCCCCGACTTCGGCAAACACCGGATACTGCACCGCGACGTTGGAGGCGAGCACGATGGCCGCCATCGCGGCGATGGGCAGGGCGTAGATCTTGGAGAACGACATTTTTTTATCCTGGGTAATGGAACCAGCGGCAGATCAGCTAGTCGTCGCTGTCGCCACGTGCATGTATCGCCTCGACGAGCGCCTGGCGCTCCGGGCCGTCAGGGCCACGGAGGACGTCGCGCTCCTGCGAGGAGACGGTGGTGCCGACGAAGCCCCGCTCGCGCATGCAGGCGATGGCGAGGCGATTCTTCGCCTTGGATCTCGCGACGCCGCGAATCGCGCCGGCGCCGAGATTGGCGGCCGCGCCTCCGGCGATGGCGCCGTCGGAGCTGCGTCCGCTGCGGACCTGATCCTGGGCGATATCCCAGCAGGCGCCGGCGATCTCCTGCGTTTCCGCCCAGCTGACGCCCGGCCGCACGAAGTCGCGCGGTCCCGCGCAGCCCGCGACCAAGAGGGTCAGCGAGACGACGGCGCCGGAGCGTATGGCACGAGCGTGAAGCATCGACTGGCGATTCCCGAAGCGTCGCCCAGACATGACGGGGCGACGGGACCGATCTGGTCCCTCGCCCCGAAAGTCGTCAACGAGCGGCCTTGCGGCTGATCAGGCGGCGGCGGTGGTCGCGGTCTCGCCGACCTTCTTGGCGATCTGGCGCTTCAGAAGCTTGGCCCGCTGGGACAGATCCGTCTCGCTGGCCTTCATCAGGAAGGCATCGAGGCCGCCGCGATGCTCGACCGTGCGGAGCGCATGGGCCGAGACGCGCAGCCGGAAACGCTGGCCGAGCGCGTCGGAGATCAGCGTGACGTTGCACAGGTTGGGCAGGAAGCGCCGACGCGTCTTGTTGTTGGCGTGGGACACGTTGTTGCCGGTCAGGACGGCCTTGCCGGTCAGTTCGCAAGCGCGTGACATCGGATCACCTTTCAGGATATCGCCAAATCAATCGGGAGCGCGCCGCCGTATGAACGGCGCGATCATCGCTTGGTGGCATGATCGGGAAAATCCCGCGCTTCATAGTCGCGATCGCCCGAAGCGTCAAGTTTTTGCGAAGCTTCCGGATGAACACGCGGTTGTGGCCCGGCCCACCTCGCCAAGCCCGCCGGCATCGCTATAGACTCGCTGCATCCATCATCTGCCGGAAGTGTTCCGGCAGACGTTCCGACCTCTCAACGGATGCGGCCCGCCCCATGCGCCTTGCGCGATTCGCCACCACCCTCGCCGCCCTCTGCGGCCTGACCCTGTCCCTCCAGCAGGCGGGCGCCGCGCCCCGCCAGACCGTGACCACCGAATACGGCATGGCGCTGATCGGCCTGATCATCGGCAAGGCGACGTTCGACACCGTGATCGACGAGCGTTCCTTCTCCGTAAAGGGCCAGATGTCCTCGGCCGGCCTCGGCTCGCTCGTGTCGCGCACCGGCGGCACCAGCGAGGTCTCCGGCAGCGTCACGCAGCGGGGATTCTCGGCGACGCGCTACGGCCTCGACTACACCTCCGACGGCAAGCGCTGGAAGAGCGACGTGCGCTTCCGCTCCGGCCGGGTGTCGGCCTCCGAGGTCAGCCCGAAGCGCTCGCGCAACGAGAAGCCCTCTTATATTCCGGTCCAGCGCTCGCAGCTCGCCTCCGTCGTCGATCCGCTCTCCGGCCTGATGATCCGCAGCGGCGATGCCGCCAGCGTCTGCAGGCGCACCCTGCCGCTCTATGACGGCTGGTCGCGCCTCGACCTGCGGCTGTCGTCTGCCGGCAGCCAGCGCGTCTCGCTCACCGGCTACAGCGGCAATGCGCAGGTCTGCAACGTGCGGATCGCCCCGGTCAGCGGCTACGACCGCAACTCCAAGGGCCTGAAATTCCTGCAGGGCCAGACCATCGAACTGTGGTTCGCGCCGATCGCCCGGCCGGACGTCTATGTCCCGGTCTATGCCAGGATCCCGACGACCATCGGACCGCTGACGCTGCGGGCGACCTCCGTCACGGTCAAGTAGTTCGCCCGCCGCGGCCGGCCGAAGCGCCGGCCACCGCGCAGCACTGTCTTCAGATCACGAGATCTTCGATGACGGGCTGTGTTTTCCCGCTTCGTCGAAGGTGACAGACTGGCGCTTTTCATCCATGGTCCGGGCTGCTTTGCTTCCCAGCCACGGATGCCGTCTGCCATGAAGCTCGTTCTGGCGCTCGTCGCACTGGTCTTTGCCGTCCTCAGCTCTTCGCCTTCCTTTGCGGCAAACCGGGTTGCCCTCGTCATCGGCAACGATACCTATCTGCATCTGCGGGCCGGCAACCAGCTGGAGCGGGCCGGCACCGACGCCGCCGCGGTCGGCGACGCCCTGGAGAGCATCGGCTTCAAGGTCCTGCGCGGCCACAATCTCGCTCAACTCCAGATGCTGCAGATGATCCGCCAGCTGCGCGAGGCGGTGCGGCCCGGCGACATCGCCCTGGTCTTCTATGCCGGCCACGGCGTCGCCATCCAGGGCACCAACTACCTTCTGCCCACCGACATCCGCCCCTCGACCGAAAGCCGCATCGCCGAATCGGCCATTCCGGAAACCCAGATCGAACAGGATCTTCTGGGCGCCGGCGCCCGCACCGGCATCCTGATTCTCGACGCCTGCCGCAACAACCCGTTCCCGCCGACGGCGCGCTCGATCGGCCGGTCGCGCGGCCTTGCCTCTTCCAGAGAGACGCCCGGCATCTTCAAGATGTTTTCGGCGGGCACCGGCCAGCTCGCCATCGAGACCCTCGGCACCGGCGACGACGATCCCAATTCGCTGTTCACGCGGGTGCTGCTCGGCGAACTGGTGAAGCCGGAGCAGAGCCTGATCGACCTCACCTATGCGGTGAAGGGCCGGGTGCTGGATCTCTCCGGCGGCCGCCAGAGCCCCGCCTATTACGACGGCGGGTTCGCCAACGACGTCTATCTCGCCGGCCGCGCCGACCCGGTCGTGGCGGCCGCGCCGCCGCCGCCAGCGCAGCCAGTTCCACCAGCGCCGCCAGTGCAGGTAGCGCCACCAGTGCCGCCAGCACCCGCAGCGCCGGCAGCTCCGGCGACCGCACCCGAACCGCCCCAGCTCGCCTGCACCGGCGCGTCCGAGCATTTCGCCGTCGCCCAGAGGCTCGGCACCCGCGCCGCGCTGGAGGCGCATCTCGGCTTTTACGGCCAGTGTCCTTACGCGCCCTTCGCCCAGAGCCTCCTCGACGGGATGGGGGCGGCCGCGTCCCCGCAGGCCCTCCTCGCCGCGCCGCCGGAGGTCGAGGGCGCCGCCCGTGTCGCGCGCGCCCGAAAGGCCGTCTCCGACTGCGACCGTCTCGCCGCCAGCGACGCCGACCGCCGTCGCGGCATCCGCGGCGTCGCCTTCTCGGCGATCGACACCGCAAGGGCGATTCCCGCCTGCGAGGCCGCCGTCGCCGCGCGCCCCGACGACGCGCGGCTGCAGTACCAGTTCGGCCGGGCCCTCGAAGCCTCCGGCACCCGGCCGGACGACGTCGCTGCCGCCTACCGCAGGTCCGCCAATCTCGGCTTTGCGCTGGCGCAGCTCAGCCTCGGCAGCCTCCATGCCGCCGGCAAGGGCGTGCCCCGGGACTATGCCGAGGCCGTGACGCTGTTCCGCAAGGCCGCCGAGCACGAGCTGCCGGCCGCCGAGAACGCTCTCGCCGGCATGTATGAGAGGGGCCTCGGCGTGCCGCCCGACGTCACCGCGGCGCTGATCTGGTACGAACGCGCCGCCGCCAACGGCCATCTCGCCGCCCATGGCAACGCCGCCCGCATCCTCACCGGCAATGTCTTCGGCAAGACCACTCACTACGCCCGCGCCGCCGACCACTGGCGCACCGCGGCCGCGGCCGGCGACACCGATGCCGCCCTGAAGCTCGCCGTGGCGATCCGAGACGGCCAGGTGGCGCCACGCTCGGGCGAGGAGATGATGGAGAGCTTCGACGCCGCCGCCCGCACCGGCCGCGCCGACGCCCTCCTCGCTCTGGCCGAGATCCATCTCGACCGGCGCCACTTCCGAGACGCGCTCGATCTCGCCTACCGCGCCTATGACGTCGCGTCCGCGGCGGACATCGCCAGCGAGAACGGCTGGCCGCCGCTGCAATTCCTGTCGGCCTCGCTGATCGTCAAGGTCGTGCGCCAGGCGCGCACGCTGCCCCGCTCCCACCGCGAATACGAGACTTTCCGCCGGGACTTCGCCGGCGCCGGCTTCCGGCGCTTCACGGTTCCGGCCACCTGCGCCGGCTCAAAGATCGCCTTCTCCGTCTATGCCTGGGACTGGTCCCGCGACACCGACATGGTGACGCCGCAACTGGAATGGCTGGAGAAGGCCAGGGGCTGCAGTGTTCCGGGTGGGATCGCCGCCAGCTTCCGCAGCGCCTTCGAACTCGCGAGAGACCGCAATGTCGGCTATGGCGACCTCATCGCCACGACCCTGCGCGACGCCCGCAAGATGCCGGCCGGCGACACCGTCGACATGGCCCGCGACACGCCCTGACCAGTTCCGACGACAGGCCTGCGCTGTTCGCGCAAGGCTCGGTGGCGTTGGCCGCGCACTTGGCGGGTTGCGGATGCGAAGGCTCGGGGCGGCGAGTCGCGCCGCGTCATGTTCCCCTCGCTTCCCCTGCCCGTCAGGCATGCTCGGCGATCACCAGGAGAAAGGCCGGGCCGTAGCGGTCGAGCTTGGCGGCGCCGACGCCCGGCACATTGGCCATCTCGGCCCGCGACGTCGGCCGCGCCGCCGCCAGCTCGATCAGCGTCTTGTCGTGAAAGATCACGTAGGGCGGCACGTTCTGCAGCCGGGCGATCTCCATCCGCTTCTGGCGCAACAGCTGGAACAGGTCGCGGTCCGCCTCTGCAACGACGGCGGCAGGCCCTGGCCCCGACGCCGCCTTGCCGCGCCGGGCGCGCGGTGCCGGCGGCACCCGCAGCATCAGCACCGGCTTGTCGCGCAGGAACTCCCGGCCGGCCTCGGCGATCGACAGGCCACCATGGCCGGCGAGATCGACGGCGACGAGGCGCAGCGCGATCAGCTGGCGCAGGATCCCCCGCCACATCCGGCTGTCGTGCTCCTTGCCGATGCCGAAGGTGGAGATCTTGTCGTGGCCGAACTGGGCGATGCGCTCGTTCTCCACCCCGAGCAGCACGTCGACGACATAGGCCTGCCCGAAGCGCTCGCCGGTCCGGTAGATGCAGGACAGCGCCTTCTGGGCCGCGATCGTGCCGTCGAACAGCTTCGGCGGCTCGGCGCAGGTGTCGCAGTTGCCGCAGGGCTCGCAGCGATCGCCGAAATAGGACAGGAGCACCTGCCGCCGGCAGCCCGCCGTCTCGGCAAGGCCGAGAAGCGCGTCGAGCTTGCCGCGCTCGGTCCGCTTGCGCTGCTCCGGCGCATCGGATTCTTCGATGAAGCGGGTGCGCAGCGCGACATCCTCGGCTCCGTAGAGCATCAGCGTGTGGGAGGGCAGCCCGTCGCGCCCGGCCCGGCCGGTCTCCTGGTAATAGGCCTCCATGCTGCCCGGCAGGTCGAGATGGGCGACGAAGCGCACGTCCGGCTTGTCGATGCCCATGCCGAAGGCGATCGTGGCCACCATGATCACCGCCTCGCCGTGCTGGAAGCGCTGCTGGTTGGCCTCCTTGTCGGCCTTCTCCATGCCGGCGTGATAGGTCAGTGAGTCGTAGCCCTCGGTGCGCAGCCAGGCGGCGGTCTCCTCGGTCTTCTTCTTCGACAGGCAGTAGACGATGCCGCTCTCGTCCTGGTGGCGCCTGAGGAAATCCTTCAGCTGCGCCCGCGGGTTGTCCTTCTCCTCGATGGCATAGCGGATGTTCGGCCGGTCGAAGCCGGCGATGAAGGCGTCCTCGTCCGTGATCTCCAGATGCGCCAGGATCTCGGCCCGGGTCGGCTCGTCCGCCGTCGCCGTCAGCGCCATGCGTGGCGTATCCGGAAACTGCTTCGCCAGGACGTCGAGCTGGCGGTAGGAGGGGCGGAAGTCGTGGCCCCACTGGGACAGGCAGTGGGCCTCGTCGATGGCGATCAGCGACAGCTTCGCCCGGGAAAGCCGCTCCAGCACCCCGCCGCGCAACAGCGTCTCAGGCGCCACGTAGAGAAGGTCGAGCGAGCCGGTCTCGATGGCGCTCCACAGGTCGCGCCGCTCGTCGGGCGGAAGGTCGGAGTTGAGCCCCGCCGCCCGCACCCCCGCCTGGCGCAGCGCCGCCACCTGGTCCGCCATCAGCGCCAGGAGCGGCGAGACGATCAGCCCCATGCCGGGCCGGGCTATGGCCGGGATCTGGTAGCACAGCGACTTGCCGCCCCCCGTCGGCATCAGGACGAAGGCGTTGCGGCCGGCGATCACATGCTCGACGATCCGCGCCTGCGGGCCGCGAAACGCGTCATAGCCATAGACGGTCTTGAGGATTTCGAGGGCTTTGGCGGTCATCGGCAGTCGCATGGCAGGTCACGGGAACGACCTCCATAGCAGATTCGCCCCGCTCGCGGTGACGGGGGTTTTCGCGGCCTGAGGGTTCACGATCCTTCGGCAGGAGGGAACGTGCCGACCACCGGCGTCAGGCGGCACGTCCCGAGCGATGCGGCGCCCCCGGCCGGGTCCGATCCGCAGAGGCGCAGACCGATTCCGGCCATCGCCGTCGTCGGCACCGCGCCGAAGACGGCTTCTCCCGCTGCGAGGAAGCGGGCAATGGCCCCGCGATCCGGCCCCGCCTTCGGCCCCGGTGTGTCTTCGCCGAAAACAGGACCGGGCGGAACGACGCTCTGGCCTGGAGCGGATGATCGGCCATGGGGATCCTCGGGATCGACGGCGAGGGCTGCCCATCGATCATCGGAAAGCGGGCCGCCGAATGGTGCGGCGATCACGCAGATCCCCATGAAGACGGCAGCCATGAGGATGGCCGCGGGGTTGCCCGACCGCAGCACCTGATAGTCGTCGAGACGTCCCTGAAGCATCGTCGCCCTCCCCTATGGAGCGACGATTCTAGCGCCTGCTGGCCCGCCGGAGTTAGTCGCAGCATCCCACCGAGGACCGGCCGGATTGTGCCACCCGTTCCATTCCGCTCTGGTGTCGCGGACGTTGCGCCGCTTTTTTGCCCGTCCCGGCCTACAGCCCCTGCAGCCAGGCCGCGAACGGTCGCTCGCTCAGCGGCGGCTCCCCACGCTCGCCTGCGTCCGTCCCGTCGCGGGCAAGTCTGCGGACCTCGCTCGGCGTGCGGCCGAAGCGCTGGCGAAAGCTGCGAGAGAATTGCGACTCGCTGGCAAAGCCGAGGCCATGGGCGATGGTGCCGATGAGCCGCAGGTCGCGGCTGTCGCCGATCGCCCGGTAGGCCTGCTCCAGACGCCGCTCCAGGACATAGGCCGCCACTCCGCCGAACGGTTCGAAGAGCCGGTAGAGCGTCGAGCGGGACACGCCGATCCGCGCGACGATGAGGTCGGGCCCGAGACGCGGATCATGCAGGTTCTGGCGGATGAACTGCTGCGCCCGCAGCGTCACCGCCCGCGCCACGGCCGCGCGGCCGCGGTCGAGCGCCCGGGGCCGGCGGGACAAGGTGGCGCCGACCAGGTCGACCAGCGCGGTGGCGGTGCCGTCGGCCTGGTCCTGCCGCAGGGTCGGGGCGTGCTGGCTGAGAAGCCGGATGAAACCCTTGAGCAGCTCCGTCCCGGCATCCGGCACGATTCGCCCGTGCATCGTCTCGGCGTCGGGCACGACTTCGGTCATCACGTCGCGCGGCAGGATGATGGAGATGTTGTGCGGCGCAATCGGAGCGAAGTCGGCGAGCTCCTGGCCGAAATCCACGACGTTGAGCACCGTCTCCGTAGCAGTCGCATCCACCCGCAGCATGAAATGATCGAGCATGTCGGTGCGCAGCATCTTCTTGCGCCGGGCGAAGAAGAACGGGCTGGTCCGCATGTCGCTGACGATGACGCGGCCGAGATGCGTGCTCTCGACGCTGATGTCGAACGGCGCCTCGTCGCCGAACTGCGCTTCGAACATGACACCGACGCGCTCGCTCCAGATGCCCCGGTCCGTCGACCGCAACAGTCGACTCGCAACGGCTGTGCTCATTCCCGGCTGGTCCTCTTCATCCCGTCCTCGCCCGTTCCGCCGCCTCGCCGCCACGGCCCGATGCCGAATCGCGGCGGCCGCGACAGACTTGCTCCGCATCTGCGACCCCTGCGTTCGTGCCTGTCCCAGCGGAATGAGACAGGGCGGCAAGAATGATAGCCCAGCGCGAGACGCCCTGAATATCCCCTCCGGTCGTGGATCATCTACTCTCGCCCCTGCTGCAACGGCGGTTCGGCCGGCGGCGGCGCGGGGCGCTGGCGGTCGTGCCGAACGCCGGGGGAGCCTTCCGCCTCCGAAGCGCCCGCGGGCCGGCCGCCGGCCGCCAGCCTTCGCCGCCGCCGCAGAGACACTTCCATTCGAGAGATGATCGACATGATTCGCAGATACTGGCCCATCGTGCTGCCCCTGCTTCTTGCAGCGGCAGGTTGCCAGACGAGCGCGGAGGCGGTGAGCACCGTCAACGCTGCCTGGGTCGGGCGACCGGCGGACGACTTCTTCTCGCGCTACGGCGCGCCCTACGCCTCCTTCCCCCGTCAGGATGGCGGCGCGATCTATTCCTGGCGCGGCGGCGAGCAGACCCTGGCAGTCAACACCGCGCCGCGCCCGCCGGCCTTCCCTCCGTCTCCCTTCGGCACCGCGCCGGCGGTGCAGCCCGCCTCGGCACCGCTCTTCGGCGACACGAAGTCCCGCACCACGTCCAATTCCTGGGTCCGCGCCGACGGCACCAAGGTGACGGAAACGCGGAGCCGAACCACCAGCGCCAGTGTCAACGTCGACACGACCAAGCTGATCGGCTCGCTCCTCGGCGCCGCCGCAGGGGCCTCCGCGGCGCCCAAACCCGCGACGCGCACGATCGTCTGCGAATTGTCGATCACCGCCGACCCGCAGGGTGTCATCACCGCCCTCAGCGTGAAGCGTGACACCGAAGGCGCGTTTCTCAGCCTGTCGCGCTGCGGCGAGATCCTGAAGTAGCCAGCCCTTCGCGGTTGGCCCCCATCTTCGCCCTCGCGGCCGAAATGCCCCACCACGCCGCGAGGGGTCGAAGCACGATCGAGGCGGTCGGCGTGGCGGCAGAACCGCGAGCCACCGCCTCGATCGCAGCCTGCCGCCTCACCCCAGCCCCATCGTCTCGCGATACCCTTCCAGATACTCCCGCTCGGCCTCGCTCACCCGGTCCATGCCGTTCATCGCCCGGTGCCACAGCGGCACGATCGCCGGCGGCCGGCCGGCCTTCTCGATGCGCTTCGCCTGCTCCCGGGTGAGCGTCAACTCGATCGAGCCGAGATTGTCGCGCAGGTGGTCCTCCGTGCGGGCGCCGAGCGCGATGGAGTGGACCCCCGGCCGCTCGCGCAGCCAGGCCAGCACCACCTGCGGCACGCTGCGGCCGACTTCCGCCGACACCTCCTTCAGGACGTCGATCACCCGGTAGAGCCGCTCGGTGTCGACGATGTGCGGCTCCGGCCAGTCGTTGCCCTGTCGGGTGCCCGGCTGCGGGCCGTTGTTCCGGTCGATCTTGCCGGTCAAAAGCCCCTCGCCGAGCGGGCTCCAGACCTGCGTCGCGACGCCGAGGTCGCGGCCGGCCGGAATGATCTCGTATTCGACCTCGCGGGCCTCGGGCGTATAGTTCAGCTGGTGGGCGACCGGGGGCGTCGCGCCGAGGAGCTTCGCCGTCATCACCGTCTTGGCCACCTGCCAGCCGCCATAGTTGGAGACGCCCCAGGAGCGGATCTTGCCGGCCCGGATCAGGTCGTCCATCACCGCGACGGTCTCCTCGACCGGCGTCACGCCGTCCCACTGGTGGATCCAGTAGTGGTCGATCCAGTCGGTCTGCAGCCGCTTCAGGCTCTCGTCGATCTGGCCCATGATGTGGGCCCGCGAGGCGCCCGCCATGTTGGGCCCCTCGCCCATGGTGGTGCGAACCTTGGAGAAAATCAGGAGGTCGTTGCGCCGGCCCTTCACCGCCTCGCCGACGACCTTCTCCGAGTCGCCCTTCGAATAGATGTTGGCCGTGTCGATGGCGTTGACCCCGGCCTCCCGGGCGATGTCGATGAAGCGCTTCGCGTCCTTAACGCCGACATTGCCGGTCTTCTCGAAGCCGTTCGTGCCGCCGAAGGTGACGGTGCCGAGCACGAAGGTCGAAACCATCATGCCGGAATTGCCGAAGGGGGCGTATTGCATGGGATTGCTCCTCTTGCCTGTCGGGTTCGGATGGGAGGCCTTGCCTTCGTGGCCGGTCCCGGAAGTCGGTGTCGGATCTGTCGTCGGCCCGCACGGGCCGCTCGTCTCGGATGGGCAACGGCTGGCGCGCGCGTCCGTTTCAACAGGTCGCCGTCGCGACCCGCCTCACCCCTGAAGTTCGCCCCGCGCCAGGGCGCCCGGGATCGAGGCGGCGATCGGCAGGCGCGGCGTCAGGGTCGGCTGATAGGCGTGATAGAGGTCCGGCTTGCCGGTGTAGATGCGTTCCGAGGGCCGGTTGTCGCGGTCCACCTCGTTCCACCAGCTGCCACCCCGCCGGTCGACGAGGGCGAGATCGACATAATCCCACAAGCGCGCGTACCAGTCGGCATAGTCCGCCTCGCCGGTGCGCCGGAACAGGAGCGCCGCCGCGGTGATGCCCTCGGCCAGCGTCCAGTGTGCGGTGTTGGGCACCGACACCTCGCCGTTCCAGCCGATGGTGTAGACGAGCCCGCTCGCCCCGTCCCGGTTCCAGCCGTCGCGCAGGCCGCCGGCAAAGAGCTCGCGGGCGCATTCGACCAGCCATGCCGGCGCCGAGCGGCCGGCGCCGGTCAGCGCCGCCTCGAGCTTCAGGCAGAGATGCGACCATTCCAGCGAATGGCCGGGTGTGGTCCCATAGGGGCGAAAGGCGTGGTCCGGCTGGTCGCGGTGGAAGTCCGGCAGCAGCGTCCAGTCGCCGGTGAAATGTTCGGGGATAACGAAGCGGCGCTCGCGCGCCAGCCGGTTGGCGAAGCGATCGGCGATGCGCACCGACCGGTCGAGCCAGACCGCCTCGCCCGTCGCATCGAACACCGCCAGGAAGGCCTCCAGCGCATGCATGTTGGCATTGGCGCCGCGATAGTCCTCCGGATCGCTCCAGTCGGCGGCGAAGCTCTCGCGCATGGCGCCTTCATCCTCGGCCCAGAAGCGCTCCACGATCACCGCCTGGACGTCGTCCAGCAGCTCGCTTGCACCCGGCCGGCCGAGCAGCGTCGCCGCCGACGCCGCCAGCGCGACGAAGGCCTGCACATAGGCCTTCTTGCGCCCGCCGCCGGAGGACGCGCCCGGGTCCTCCTCGTACCAGCCGCCATGGGCGTCGTCGCGCAGCAGGCCGGACAGGGCCGCCAGCCCGTGATCGACCAGCGGCACCGAGCCCGGCAGGCCCTGCATGGCGGCGAGCGAGTAGGAATAGGTCATGCGGGCGGTGATGATCGTGTCAGCCACCGCCCCCGCCGGCCGCTCGCCGCGGGCGTCGAGGCCGCAGAACCCGCCCGACGGCAGCCGCGAGGCCTTGGAGAAGTCGAGGAGCCGCTGGCCCTCGGCCACCAGCCAGTGCCGATGCGCCGGCCTGTCGATGGTCGCCACCGGTGTGTCCGCCTCAGCCATTGATGATCATGCCTCCGTTCACGTGGATCGTCTGGCCGGTAACATAGGAGCCATCGGCGCTGGCAAGATAGACATAGGCCGGCGCCACCTCGCTCGGTTGGCCGATCCGTCCGAGCGGCGTTTCCTCGCCCATCCCGGCGACGGTCTCGCCGTCGAAGCTCGCCGGCTGGATCGGCGTCCAGATCGGCCCCGGCGCCACCTCGTTGACGAGGATGCCGTCCGGCGCCAGCTGCTTGGCGAGCGCCCGGGTGAAGCCGGCGATGGCGCCCTTGGTGGCGGAATAGGCGACCAGCTTGGCGTTGCCGGCAAAGCCGTTGATCGACGAGGTGTTGATAATCCGGGCGCCCCGCTTCAGATGCGGCCGGGCCGCCCGCGACAGATAGAACATACCGTCGATATTGGCCCCGAACTGCAGCCGCCAGTCGGCGTCCGAGATCGCCGCCAGATCCTCGGCGACGATCTGCGTCCCGGCATTGTTGACGAGGATGTCCACCCCGCCGAAGCGCTCCACCACCTTTGCGATGGCCGCGTCGCAGAACGCGCTGCCGGCCATGTCGCCGGCGATCGTCAGGCATTCGGCGCCTTCCGCCGTGACCAGCGCCTCGGCGTCCTTCGCATCCTCGTGCTCGTCGAGATAGAGCAGCGCGATCTTCGCGCCCTCGCGGGCGAAATGCAGGGCGACGGCGCGGCCGATACCGCTGTCGGCGCCGGTGACCACGGCGACCTTGCCGGCCAACTTGCCGGTGCCACGATAGGTCGGCGCGATGTGCTCGGCGGGGGGCGTCAGTCCGCTCTCGAGGCCAGGAAGCCGGTTCTGCGTCTGCGGGGGAATCTTGGTCATTTTCTGCTCCTGTATGGGGGGCACCGCCGGCAGCATGGCAGCGGCGTCGATCAGTCTGCCGAACCAATGCGCGAGGCGGACTTCGGTTCGGCGCCACCGTCGAACGCGCCCCGGAAGACACCGACCCAGGGGGCACCGCCCTGCCGCCCGGCCCCACCAGATCGCGCCGCGGAAATTCGTCAGCCAGCCAAGCGACCGCCTCCCGAAGACGTGATGGAACGGGTTGCGAGCCCCGGCCCCGGGCCTATGTCGAAGGCAGGCAAGCAAATTCAACGCGATAGGATCGCAGACCGGAGGACGGCGCCATGACCGACACCGCAGGCACGAATGCCCGCAGCTGGGGCTATTGGGCGGTGGTCGTCCTCGCCGTCGTCCTCGTCCTCTTCGGGCTGCCGATCTTCGGCGGCGGAGCCTATCTGATCTGGCTCGGCGGCTCCTGGTACTATCTCTTCGCCGGCATCGGCCTTCTCGTCACCGCCTGGTTCCTCGTCAAAGCCTCGATGGCGGCGGTCTGGGTCTATCTCGCGACCTTCGCCTTCACGCTCGTCTGGGCCTTCTGGGAGAAAGGCTTCGACTGGTGGGCGCAGGTGCCGCGGCTGGTGGCGCCGACCGTCATTCTCGTCCTCGTCCTCGCCGCCATCCCGGTCCTTCGACGCGGCGGACGCCGCCACGCTGCCCCCTCCGGTCCCCGCCATTCCGCCCGCGGCACTGGCACGGCATCGCCCGGCCGCTACCCGGCCGGCCGGCGCCATACCGGCGAGACCATCATCCCGACCGCCCGCTGAACCGCCCGCCCCGCAGGCGATGACTTCGCAGGAGACGACCATGACCCGACGCTTCCCTCGCACCGGATCGGCGACCGCCCTCGCCGCAATCCTGTCGCTCGCCGCCGCGCCCTCAGGCGCCTTTGCGCAGCAGGCCCCGGCGGCCGAGGAGACGCCGGCCGCCGACGGCACCACCGTCCAGCCGGCGCCCGCCGGCGATGCCGAAGCGCCGACCGGCAGCGAGGCGCAAGCCCCGGCGGCGACGCGGACAGCCCCCGCCACCGGCCAACCCGCCGCAGCGGCCGGCGAAGCTCGAGGCGCCAGCCCCTCCGTCGCCGCTTCCGAACCCGCCGAGCAGCGCCAGCTGGGCTCCGACTGGCCGTTCTGGGGTGGCGGCCCCAACGCCACCCGGTTCTCGCCCCTCGACCAGATCACCCCCGCCAATGTCGGCGAGATGGAAAAGGTCTGGACCTACCGCACCGGCGACATGCCGACCGAGGCGACCAAGGACAAGTATTCCCCCGAGGGCACGCCCCTGAAGATCGGCGACAGCCTCTACATCTGCTCGGCGATGAACATTCTCTCCTCGGTCGACGCCGCCACCGGCGAGGAGCGCTGGCGCTACGATCCCAAGGTTTCGCCGGACGCGATCCCCTACGGCGCCTCCTGCCGCGGCGTCGCCTATTACGAAGTCCCCAATGCAACAGAGGGCCAAGCCTGCGCCGCCCGCATCATCGAAGGCACGCTCGACGCAAGGCTGATCGCCGTCGATGCGGCGACCGGCGAGCCCTGCGAGGATTTCGGCGAGAACGGCGAGGTCGATCTCTGGCAGGGCATCGGCGAGAAGGTGCCCGGCTGGTACGCCGTCACCGCGCCGCCGGCGATCGTCCGCGGCATCGCCGTGACCGGGGCACAGGTCAAGGACGGCCAGGCCGAGGACGCCCCCTCCGGCGTCATCCGCGGCTACGACGCCGAGACCGGCGAGCTCGCCTTCGCCTGGGATCTCGGCAATCCGGAGCTGACCGGCGCACCACCCGAGGGCGGGACCTACACCCGCGGCACCCCCAACATGTGGACCCAGGCGACCGGCGACGAAGAGCTCGGCCTCGTCTACCTGCCGCTCGGCAACTCCTCCGTAGACTATTACGGCGGCAACCGCTCGGACGCCGAGAACGAGTGGGCGACCTCGCTGGTCGCCATCGACGTCACCACCGGCAAACCCGCCTGGCACTTCCAGACCGTGCGCTACGACGTCTGGGACTACGATCTCGGCAGCCAGGCGACGCTGATCGACTTCCCGAGCAAGGACGGCAACGGCACCACCCCGGCGATCCTCCTGCCGTCGAAGCAGGGCGACATCTACATCCTCGACCGCGCCACCGGCGAGCCGCTGGTCCCGGTCGGCGAGATCGAGACGCCGAAAGGCGGCGTCGAGGGCGACGCCTATGCGAAGACACAGCCGACGTCGGGCTACCACACCCTGCGCAAGGACGACCTGACCGAGGCCGACATGTGGGGCGTCACGCCCCTCGACCAGCTGTTCTGCCGCATCGCGTTCCGCAAGGCCGCCTATGACGGCATCTACACCCATCCGACGGCCGACCGGCACTGGATCGAATATCCCGGCTACAACGGCGGCTCGGACTGGGGCAGCGTCGCCATCGACACCGACAAGGGCATCATCGTCGCCAACTACAACGACGTGCCCAACCACAATCGCCTGATCCCCCGCGAGGAGGCGAACGAGCGCAATCTCAAGCCGATCAACGAAAAGCAGGGTGAATCCGCAGGGGGCTCCAAGGCCGAGGGCGCCGGCGACGCCCAGGCCGGCGCACCCTACGCCATCGACGTCAATGCCGGCTGGCGCGCGCCCTTCACCGGCATCCCCTGCAAGCAGCCGCCGCTGGGCGGCATCCGGGCGATCGATCTTGCCACCGGCAAGACCCTCTGGGACCGCCCGCTCGGCACCGCCCGCCGCAACGGCCCCTTCGGCATCCCGTCCTACCTGCCTCTGTCGATCGGCACGCCCAACAATGGCGGTTCGGTGGTCACCAAAGGCGGCGTGATCTTCATCGCCGCCGCCACCGACAACCTCATCCGCGCCATCGACGAGGAAACCGGCGAGACGCTCTGGTCCGACGTCCTGCCCGCCGGTGGCCAGGCCAACCCCATCGTCTACGAAGCGGACGGCCGGCAGTACCTCGTGATCCAGGCCGGCGGCCACCACTTCATGGAGACGCCGGTCGGGGACTATTACATCGCTTACGCGCTGCCGGAGGACTGAGGCAGCTGGCTTGGCACCATCCCGGGTGCCGAGCCTGCAAGGCCAAGCAGAGGCCGGAACGTGAAGGGTCGGTTCCTGCCGCGATACAATCGCGCCCTGCCCCGCAGCGGCCTGCGGGATGCCTTCCACTCGCGAGCGGCGTGTTCGCGATATGTCGACGGGGGCCGGCGGAACGCCGCAGGTCGGCTTCCCCCTGACTCGGCTGTGCTAGACCTTGTCACCGCGCGAGCGAAACCGATCAGCGGTCTCCGGAATGAGGCGATAGAGGATTGCGAAGATCAAGCCACAGATCAGCCAGGCGAGGAGGACGTCCGACAGGAAATGTCCGCCGAAGGCGATCCGGTTGAGCGATAAGGCTCCGGCATAGAGAAGAGCCGCCGCTGTCGCAGCCGGCCTGACGGGTCGTGGCGTCACCAGGGCGGCAGCGACCAGCCAGGCTGACGAGGAAGCCTCGCCGCTCACGAACGAACAGTTCCGATCGCACCAGTCGCTGACGACCCAGACGGATTGATAAACTGCGTCCCCTCCGAAGACGTCGACCTGGACGGGCCGCGGCCGGCCCCAGTGCTCCTTCAGGAGGCCGTTCACCACCAGGCCCGGACCAAGCGCCAGCCCGGACAGCAGCCAGATCGGCTGGCGCAGCCGGGGCCAGGTCGAGGCGCCGTTGATGGCATCGCTCATAATCCTCGCCAGGAGAACCAGAACGACCCCCGCCAGAACCCAGGGAGAACTGCCACGGAGCCATTGCAGGGTTGGATTTCCGGACAAGCGGAAGCCGTCACTGGGGCTGAAGAACCAGCCGCTGACAACCAGATCCACGCCTGGCAAGAACCAGAAGAACAGGCTGGTCGCCACGATGCCGATCAGGAACGCGATGATCAGACGCTCCGATGTCGCGCCAGACGGAACGGGGATGAAGACGGATTGGCTCATGGCCCCGGCGCATGCGCGGGGTAACTTGCAGAACACTTGCAGCCGATCGCGCCTTCAACCCGTGGCAAGAGCCCCCGGAAAGAACCGTGGAGAAAGATTGACCGGGCAGGATCCGGGTGACAGGAAAATTGAAAGGCTCGCGGCGCTCGAATGGACGGGCGACATCATGCCGGAAGCCCGGCCGATCGAATGGGGAAATGCCCGCGCGACTTCCTCGGATCACGCACGGCCCGTCGGCATGGTGAGAGCATCCCGCTGGCCAGCCGACGGACGGTCAGAGCATGATCCCGAAAGGCGGGAACCGGTTTTCGGAAACGATCATGCGGCAACAAGAGGATCGAGCGGGATGTCGATCGAAGCTGATCTCATCCCGCTCCTGGGAGACACGCGGTGCGGATTCTGGTCGTCGAGAATGATCGCCTGCTGTGCGAGGCCCTGGGGCGACGGCTGACCGAGGCCGGCCATGCGGTCGATGTCTTCGCGGCAGTCGCGGACGCCGAGGCGGCCTGGAAAATGACGGCCTACGACCTCTGCATTGTCGACGTCATGCTCGACGATGGCGACGGGCGGGCGCTCGTCAGGTCGGCCCGTGCCGCCGGCCTGCGGACACCGACCTTGATGCTCACCGCCCGGGACGAGATCGGCGACCGTGTGGCCGGACTGGATGCGGGGGCAGACGATTATCTGGTGAAGCCCTTCGCGACCGAAGAGCTGCTGGCCCGGCTGAGGGCGCTGCGACGACGCTCCGCGGACATCACGGCGGCCGAGTTCCGGATCGGCAATCTCCTCTACGACCCTCACAACACGAGCCTGACGGTGGCCGATCGCGACGTCAGGCTGACCGCTCAGGAACATGCCGCCCTCGACAAGCTGATCCGTGCCGGCGACCGCGTGACGCCGAAGCGGATGCTCGGCGAGCATGTCTATGCGCTTCACCAGGACTGGTCGGACAACGCCGTCGAGACGCTGGTGCACCGGCTCCGCAAGAAGCTTGTCGACGCCGGGGCGACGGTCGAGCTCAAGGCGCTGCGGGGCCTCGGCTACATTCTGAGCGAGACCCGGCCATGAGACGGGCCTATCGCCTCGATGTGAGGCTCGCGGTCGTCGTGACGGTGACGTCCGCGCTGACCCTCATCGGGGCCGGTACGATCCTGTCCATGGAATTCACCCGCGGCCAATTCGCCATCGAAGAGCGCGGCTTGTCCTCGCAGGTCGAGGAATGGGCGGGATTGCTTCGGCGCGCCAGTGACGGCCCGGTCGTGCTCGACCGCCCGGCCGAGACATCCGGGGAGATCGACCCGCCTTATACCGGGCTCCTGTCGGGCCCAAGGCCCGTCTACGGCTACACCGTCACCGATGGGGCGGGAACGGTGCTGGATCGCTCCGACGCCAATGCTCCCGCCGGCCGCCCCGGACCGGCAGGCCCGGACCCCGTCCTTTCCAGCGGACCGACGCTCGACGGCGCCGGCCCGGTCCTGATCGCCGAACTCTACGTGCCGGAGCTCTCGGTATGGCTCCGGCTGGCGCGACCGCGTTCGGATGTCACCGCCCTGACCAACACCTTCTTTGCCCAGTCTCTCGAAGAGCTGGGCTGGGCGGCGCTGGCCATGCTCGTCGTCATGGTGATCACGGCGGTGACCATCGTCCGCGTCAGTCTGCGGGGACTGAGGCGCGTCGCCGCGCAGGCAGAACGCATCACCTTCGACAATCTGGGCCATCAGCGGCTGGCCGGCGCGTCGGCGCCGGCGGAGGTGCGGCCGCTGATTGCCGCCGTCAACCACGCACTGGACAGCATCCGAACCGGTGCCGTCGCGCAACGCGACTTCTCCATCCATGCCGCCCACGAGCTGCGGACGCCGCTGGCCGACCTCAAATTACGGCTGGAAAGCCTTGCCTCCGATCCCGACCGGGATGCGGCCATGCGAGACATCGATGCCATGGCCCGCCTCATCGAGCAGCTGCTGCAGATCGCCCGGCTGGATGGCAGTACGGTGTTCTCCCTTCAGTCGCTCCCCCTCGGAGAAACAGTCGCCCAGATCCTGCAGGAGGCGGCCCCGCGGCTGGTCTCCGCCGGCCGGTCGATCGAGGCAGACGGCCTCGACTCACCCGTCCGGATCGTCGGCGACCCGACACTCATCGCCCTGATCCTGCGAAACCTCCTGGAAAACGTCCGCAAACACACGCCGATCGGCAGCACCGTCACCGTGTCCGTCTCCGACGATGGAACCCTGCTGGTCGCAGATACCGGCCCGGGCCTGCCCCACGGCTTTCCCCGTTCGAACTTCGCCCGCTTCGTCCGGGGCAACGACGACACGCGCTCCGGCAGCGGCCTGGGCCTCTCGATCTGCGAAACCGCCATGCGGCGCATGCGAGGAACGTTTCGCGTGGAGCCTGGTTCTGGCGGCGCAGCGTTCCGGATGATCTTCAGTGCAAGCGAATCGTGCCCGGAGAGGGCGAATTAGGGCCGAAAGGAGACCGGCGGCTTTGAGACATCGCCGGCGTAAAGCAGTCATTCGGATTTAGAACTGTAGGAGCTGTCGGACCTAGGCTGTGCTCTGGGCGCGTCGTACCCAGGTATTAGGCGGCGCCCCCTCTTCGCGCAGCATCCCAAGGCTCTATCAGCGTCGCCATCGGAACGGAGTGCAAATGGTGCTCGGAGCTCGACATCAGCAACAGCCGATTGATGGTGTTGTCTTGAAAGCCTCCGAAGCGAAACGCAGTCGAAAGGCGCACCGCGACGGAGGGGACCTTTGCGCTAGCGATTAGGGATATCATCGAGCCCCGATGTCGTCGGAAGCGTGCGGCGAGTTGTGCCTCGAAGTTCGGTTTCTGATTGTCAGCGGTACGAGACGCCGTGTAGGAGAAGGCGGCAGAGAAAAGCGACTCCATCCCGCGAAACGCCCTATCGTCAAACACTCGGAAGATGGCTTGGGGTCCCACCGGCAATTGGACCGGGTTTGAAGAGGTTTCGCGCTGCAATTCGATAAGTGCTGGCGTCGTTCCGAGATGCCGCCTGGCAAGCGCTGCTTGGAGTTCTCTCCATCGGAAGATACTGTCGGTCAGTATCTGCGCGCCGGCCGCCTGTGCCAGGTACATCGCAATCTCAAAGTTCGGCGCCATCTTCATAAGCTCGAACTGTCCATCGTTCTCGAGCGAACTATCTTGCAGAATAGCCAGCGGATCGCCGACCTTCATCTGCTCGATCTGGTCGAGAAGGGTTTCCATCCCAATCGGCTCATCGTCGCCGTTCATCTCCATAATTCTCTTCGCGAGTGCATCTTTCGGCATGCTCAGCATCATGCGCTGCATGTCTTCCTTGATCACCGCGTAGGATCTTGGGTCGTCCGTGGGGGCAAACTTAATAGTCTGGGAACGCGCCCTAGCCATGGCCATCATCTGGTCACGCAGATGAAAATCGAAATCGCAGGGATCTGGTATCAATGTGACCAGCCCTGCCTCGACGAGCGGCATTAAATGGAGGAAAGTCATCAGGCTTTTCAAGGCTTCGCCACGGTACTGATTAGGGTGCTCCGTGGGTCGCTTATCCCTGCGTATGCTGCGCGAGATGATAAAAGGGTTCTGTATAATGATCTCTCCAAAATACAGCGGTGCGCCCAGTGCAAATTCCGTGACTAACTTAGGATGGAGTGCCCCGGTATAGACCGAACGCATTTTGCCATCTGGCTTGGGAATAAGGGACAGTAGGTCGGTATCAATCGGCCACAGAGCCTCGTACAAACCATACATCTCCGCGATCTTATCGTCGGACATCTCGCGACGGACCATCTCCCAGTTCTTGTTCTCCAACTCGAAAAGATCGGTCAGTGCGCCCATGAACATCATGTTGCGCTCGCGGATACTCTTCTGTGTCCACGACATGCGCAGGTGTGCCGGCTTATCACGGCAGCAGTTTCCAAACGGCTGCCCGGATCCACACGGACAGTAATCGCGCGGCCGGGGTGGAGCTTTCGGCTTAGCTTTCAGTAGCCATGATCGGGGTTTTTCTGTTCTACCGAATTCGTCCTGATAGTGGACATCGCCGTTTTCGAAACGAGCAAACATCTCGCCACCGAACCGGTAGAACTCGTTTGCCGGTGGCAGGAACGTTTCACGAAGGTCAGCCCAGGACTTAGTCACCGCCCTTTCAGGATAAAGGTCCTCCCGGTGCGACCCTGCGACGTAGCGGTTCGCGCGGGCCTTGATTACGAAGTTCACTTCAGCGACCTGATCGTCAGTAAGGCACCGCGTTTTGATGAACTCGATCGTCGACACCAGCGTAGACTGATAATTCCGCGCAAATGTCTTCTTCGCGGCGGGGCGCGCCGCAGGGTCCTTCGCGTATTCCAGGTTAGTTAGAATCAGGAGGTGGTCCGGGCCCAGCGGAAAGAGTGTCTGCGAGCCCTTCAGAGCGGTCGCTGGATCTCCGGGGTATCGGTTACGCGCATCGGACGGGGGTAACGCATGATTATAGACTGTAACCGGATGGTCGCTGAGGATAAACTTGACACCGGCGCGCTCTGCGGAGACGATTTCGCGGACCCCGGCGGTCCAGGTCGTCACGTTGAGCATGCGGATACTCTGCATCTCCAACATCAACTGGTTCTGAGCAACACCCGGCAACATCTCATCGAGCCGACCAATCTCCGGATACTGCTGACGTAGCCATGCTAGACCCTTTGGCGTCCGCAATTTCTGGATGTCCAGAAATTCAAAAAGGTCTTCGAAATGTTGATGCCAAGCACGCTGGTCATCACTGCAAAATGCCCGGATTGCGTCGGCGCCCCGCCTATCGATATCACCGAAGAGTTTTTTTTCGATCTCGTCGTCGACCTCGACTCCAAAAAATGTTGAATAGAGGTCTTGCTCGAAGAATGCCCGTGACGTGGGTGAATTGAACAAGCAGCGCCCGCTCGCCATCGTTCCGTCCGTGCGCTTGTATCTTGGTGGCTTCATGTCGAGCAGAAAATGAGTCTTCTTGCCAGGAGTAAAGAATCTCTCTTGATGCCATTGGGGCACATAATGATTCTTCCGAGTGACCGACATACATGCTCGCTGTTTACGTAAAGAATGATCGCCAACCTATTATGGTGATCGGCGAGTCGACAATGTCGGCTATTAACAATCGCGAAAGGCTTCCCCGACGTCCACAACGGGCGCAAAGCTGCCGTCCAGGCCAGCATTCCCAGTTGCGGCAACTTGTTCGCGCTTGGTCCGGCCCCGCTCGCCGCTCCGCGAACGATCCTCTCGGCCCGGCCGCTTCCTCGCCTACCGCCGCTCGCCCAGCACCACCAGCGCCTGCTTGCCGCCCTCCCCGTCGGCCTCGAAGGCGGCGCCGACCGCTCCGTAGCGCTCGCTCGTCAGGGCGGCGGAGAATTGCGGGTCCTGCATCCACTGGTCGCGGAAGAAGTGCAGGTCGGCGTCGGTGATCGCCGTGCCGCAGCCGCCGCAGCCGGCGGTCAGCACCTTCAGGGAGCGCCAGTTTCGCCTCTCGCCGGACGGCAGCGCCTCGAAGAGCCGGGTTTCGCCGCCCGCCTCTCTCTGGTCGAGCAGATCCGCGGCCGCCGCGGCGAGGGCGTCGTCGGCCGCAAGCGCCGGCTGCCCCTCACGCGCCTGGTCGAGCAGCCGCACCATCGCCGCCGAGCGCTCGCCGGGCGGGATCGGCGCGGCCGCCTGGTCCGGCCCGACACTTGGCGACGTCCCCGGCCCGGCAAAGAGCTGCACGCCATAGACCCGCCCGTCCGCGCCGGCGATGCCGTAGCCGAAGCCGGCCAGCCCTTCGCTCAGGAGATTGCGGCGATGCTCCGGGCTGTTCATCCAGCCGGTCTCGAAGGCCTCGACCCGCTGCAGCGTCGGCGGTTTGGTCAGCGAGGGGTCAGGTGAGAGCATGAATGAGCGAAAAACGCGTTAGACACGCGAACGAGCACACAGCTTTCCACGTACCCGAAAAACCCCACGGCGATTCTTCGCGACGCAGTCGAGGCGAGTCAAACCACGC
>PACL01000069.1 GCA_002700095.1 Fulvimarina sp.
CTCAATATCCGCGGCGTCGATTTCGACCTCGACAACCCGGCGCCAGAGGGCTTCTCCTCGGACACGCTGATCGAGGAGTACGGCCCGGCCAAGATCAACCTGATCCACCTGAACGCGGAATCCACCCCGCTGGCCTACGCCTATCAACCCGACGTGTTCTCGGGCCGCTACAACATCGGCTACTTCTTCTGGGAGCTCGACAAGCCCGCCTACTGCCACTACCTCGGCATGGAAATGCTCGACGAGATCTGGGTCTCGACCGAGTACGGCGTGCAGATCTACAAGCCCGACGCTAAGGGCAAGCCGGTGGTCAATGTCGGCATGTGCTACGAGGAGCACCCCGACATCACCCGCGAGGCCTCGCGGGCATTCGTCAACCGCCGCTTTCGCTTCGATGACAGTCATTATGTCTGCCTCGTGGCCTTCGACAGCTTCTCCTTCGTGCAGCGCAAGAACCCGGTCTCGGTGCTCAAGGCGTTCCAGAAGGCCTTCGAGGACGTGCCCAACGCACGGCTCGTGGTGAAGACCCAGAACCGCGACAGCGTGTTCGACCCGGTGCAGGTGAACCTCTGGGACCGCGTCGACGCGATTATCTCCAGCGATCCGCGCATCGTGGTGATGAACGAGACGCTGAGCTACCGCGACCTGCTGCAGCTCAAGGCCGGCTCGGATTGCTACATCTCGCTGCACAAATCCGAGGGCTGGGGCTTCGGCATGATCGAGGCCATGGCGTTGAAGGTGCCGGTGATCTGCACCGCCTATTCGGGCAACATGGACTTCTGCACCGAAGACACCGCCTGGATGGTCGACTACGAAGAGACCGAGCTGCGTCAGGGCGACTACATCTTCGTGCGCAAGGGCTCGGTCTGGGCCGAGCCGCATGTGGATGACGCCGCGCGGCAGATGCGCGCCGCCTACGACGACCCGCAGGCGCGTCGCAGCAAGGCCGAGGCCGCCTACGCGCATATCCGCGAGAACTTCTCGGCCCCGGCCGTCGCCAAGCGCTACGGTGGCCGCCTGCGCGAGATCCTCGCCGAACTCTGAGCCCGCGAAGCGCAACGACGTTTGCCTCCAAACCGGCACGCCACGGCGGTTGTCTCCGACGAGACTGCCGTGGCAAAAGACAACAAAGAGAACGGAGCCACGGATATGGATTACGTCGTTGGCATCAGCTGGCCCCGCAGTGGCCACCATCTGATCGTGCGTCTGCTGACGCTCTATTTCGGGCCGAGCTTCGGATATTGCGAATACCATGCCGGCCAGCCGACCGTGCCGGGCATCGACAGCTGCTGCCGGAGCGTGCCCTGCCGCCATAAGGATGTCGTGGCCCTGACGAAGAACCATGATTTCGATCTTCAGGCCCCCCAGATCCCCGGGCAGAAATACCTCATCCAGTACCGCGACTTCATTCCCTCGGTCGTGTCGAACTTCGAGCTGCATATCCGCAACGGGGCCCCCGACAGCGCGATCTCCTTCCGCGAATTCGCATCCAAGGAGTTCAGTCGCTATCGCGCCTTTATGGCGAAGTGGGTGGCATCCGATTTCGGACGTGACCAGCTTCAGCTCAGCTACAAGGACCTGGTTGCCGACCCCGCGGCACAGCTCGCACGCACCGTTGCCTTCATTGCCCCCGAACAGGAGGTCGACATGGACCGCGTCACCGATGCAGTCGCGCGGGTCGATGGCGAAAAGATCGAACGGGCGCGGATACAGGCCTTGCAAGGGGTCGGTGTCCACGCCGACCGCGACGTGACCGCCTTCCGCTGGTACGAGCCGAGGCTCTTCGGCACCCTCGAGCATCTCAACCTCGACAGAGGCATGGTCATGCAGACCTTCGAGGATATTCTCGGCCGCAAGCCCGCCGAAACCAATATACTCGGCTTCCAATGCCTCGAAAGCCGCGAAGAGCTCGAAAAGCAGCTTCGTGCCTCCGAGGAATATCGCCAGCGTACCGCCTCACGAACATCCGAAGGCTCATCCGCGTCGGGGAAGGATTGACGAGAGCCACGCTCCTCCCGCCTGCCGTCCCTCTCTCAATACCACCGCCCCACCGCGACCAGCCCGCAGCCAATGGCTGCGCGGCTGCCGGTGAGGTCCCAAGCCGACAGCTCCGTCCCGGTGGGGGTAACCGCACCCGCTGTCACCAGATGAGGGCTGCCTGCCTGGCCGCAGGCCTGCACCACCGGAACCGCGACGAAGGCCTGCGGAAAGCTCCAGCCTACCGCCGCCGAGGCGCCTGAATCGAGACTGTTCCAGCACAACTGCGTGCCATCGGCCAGCCGCAACCAAGACCCGTCCGGCCCTTCGCCGCGCGCCATCACCGCGCCGGTGGTCTCGCCACCGGCCTGGCTCACGGTGCCCACGACAGCCGACCCGGTCAGCGCGCCCTCGATGCGTGCGCCCTTTTCCAGAACCGCCCGGCCGGTACCCGCGACGACGCTCAACGCGGTGTGCCAGGCAGATCCGTCCGCCGAGACCTTCACCGAGAAATCGTCGCTCCCCGCGCAGCCCATCTCGGCCCGGCCCGACCAGCCGGTCTGGAACAGCAGGCTACCGGTGTCGCCTGCCGCCGCCTTGTTGATCTTGAGCTGATGCCCGCCGCCCTCGTGGGTCAGCAGCGTCGCGTTGGCCGAAACCGCCAGCCGGTTGGTCTCGTCCGGCGCAGCATTCACCCCCATCCGCGCGGGTGCAGCCCAGGCCCCGCCCTGCCAGACCAGCTCGATGCCTTCGTCCAGAACCAGCCCCCGCCAGCCCTCCGCCGGGGAGAAGAAGCGCCACGCCTGCCCGTCCCAGAGCGCCAGCATTCCTGCCGCCTGTCCGGACCAGGTGCCGGTAGCGCCTGCTGGCACGATGTAGCGCGCACCCGGGGCCGGATCGACGGGCGGCTCGGACTGGCTGCGGCTTGCGACCGCCAACTGCACCACCGCGTCGAGCAGCGTTAGCGCCTCATTGTGGGTGACGTGTTTCTGGGCCTGCGCCGGCGCCAGGTAGGGCAGCGACAGGTTGGGCGAAAGATCGGACATGCGAGGCTCTCCGCGGATCGACAGACCGCCGCGACGCTAGAGCCCACCCGTTACCGGCCCCCTGCCGCTCCGCGCGGACCAGACGCAACGCTCCGCGCAGCTCTGAGAGGCTGCACATGCCCGGCCCCCGCGGGCACGGCCCCGTCCGCAGCCACCGTGGCAGCGGGCGGGGCCGGCTTGTCTCCGGCTCAGGCCAGCAGGATCTGGTCCGCGGTCAGCGCGCCTGCGGCGTCTCGCAGCACCAGCATCGAGCCCTCGTCCTCCAGCACCAGATTGCCGCCAACCGTCTCGAAGGCGGCAACCGCCTCGGCGCCGTCCGCGAAATCGAAGCCTGTGAGTTCCAACCAGTCCCAGGGCTCGAGGTCGGCAACGGTCACCCGCTCCCCGGCTTCGAAGACGAAAACATCGGCGCCGGTCCCGCCGAACATCACATCGCTGCCGCCGCCGGAAGAGAGCCGGTCATCGACACCCTGCCCGCGCATCCAGTCCACGTGCTCCTGCGCCGTGGCAGCGGTGAACTCGACGCTCTGGGCAAACCCCTCGACCACGGCGACCCGGCTCATCCCGTCCTCGAGCCGCGCCGTCCAGTTCGTCAGCCCGTTCGCATCCGGTGCCCGGTCCAGCACGTTTTCATAGAGCGTGGTGACAAAGCCTTCATTGTCGAGTGCGCCATAGGTGGCACGGAACTCGGCACTGTTCACGAAGCCCGAGGCGGCGTCGGCATAGGCCATCCCGTCCGCCAGCCGCCCGGACCAGTTGGCATAGCCGGAGGCATCCGGCGCCCGGTCCAGCGTCGCCTGGTAGAGCCGGAAGACATCGTCGCCCCAGGTGGCATCCGCGTGATCCCGCGCAAAGGCGGCCGCCTCGGCGCGTGTGTCCTTGATCAGTTCCCCGCTCTGCGAGAAGCCCAGCACCACCTCGGCCCGGCTCATGCCGGCGTCGAGCCGCGCGGTCCAGTTGGCCAGCCCCTGCGCATCCGGCGACCGGCCCAGCACGTTGCCGTAGAGCAGCGTCACGAAGCCCGCATCATCAAGCCCGCCGTAAGTGGCGCGGAACTCGGGGCTGTTGACGAAGCCGGTCGCAACGCCGGCCAGGTCCTGTTCTCCGGTCAGCAGCCGCTCGGTCCAGGCGTCGTGCCCGCTGGCGTCGGGTTCGCGGCCAAGCGTGGCGAGATAGAGACGATAGACCTGTCCAGCGAGCTCGGGCTCGGACACCGCCTCGAGCCGGTCACCGATCAGCAGGTTGTCACCATCGCTGCCCTCCAGCGTGTCGGAGCCACCGCTGCCGATCAGGCTCTGATCATGGCCCTCAAGCGCCGTGAGCCGCTCATTCGCCGCGGTGCCGTAGACCACCGGCGCGATCACCACCTCATTCGCATCCCCGGCGATGCCGTCGAGCTTGAGGTTCTCCGAGCCTATCGTCACCTCGTGAACGATCTCGCCCTCGATCCCGGCGCCGGTAAAGACCACGTCGTAGCGGCCGGACGGCAACTCCAGCTGGTAGCCGCCCGCCGCCCAGGTGGTGGTGGTATACGTGCCACGGCTTCCGGTGGCGGTCACGCTGATGCCACCCAGCCCCTCGCCCATGTCGTAGAACCGGTCGCCATCGGCATCGTCGATCACCACGCCCACCAGTTGCGACTGGTAATCCCGGCGGTTGCCAAAGTCCTGCGTCACCACCCACGGCCCCACGCTCAGCCCGTCTGGGGCCGACAGCGCGCTGAGGCCGATCTCGGTCACGCCATCCCACAGAATGTTGATCCGGTGTCCCGCCGGATCCTGCATGCCGCCCGCACCGGCGCCCCAGTCGATATAGAAGGCGGCATGGGTGTGCAGCGGGTCTTTGGCATAAGCGAAGATGTTTTCGCTGTAGGCGAACGAATTATAGCCGGCATCGGTAATCCGGGCCTTGATCGAGTCCTCGCCGGGCAGCTGATGCTGCTGCGCATTGCGATCGGGATTGGCGATGGCATAGTCGATCATCGCCTGCGAATGCGCCGCCGACGCATCGGCGAGCGCCCCGTTCCAGGCCAGCGGCGCCACCGCCTCGAACCCGGAGAGCTGCTCTTCGAACAGCCCGAGGTCGACATCGAAGTAACCCACCGCGTTGGTGACATTGTCCTGCACCGCGGTGCCGGTCGCCTCATCGAGGATCAGCGCGTCGAATTCCCCCTGCGGATCGAGCCGGGCGCGGTTGATATATTCCAGCATCTGCTGCTCGAAGGCGGTCGGGGTCGTGCTGCTCGACATGCAATCCTCCAGGTTGTGTTGTCCCTTCTCGCACGAAACTAAGACAAGACCGAGACCGACCGGTCAGAGCAGAACCATGTCATCGTGAATATCCGGTGGACCGATGCCGGAAAACACCACCCGCACGCCCTGATCGTCGAACATCGCACCCGTTTCCGAGACCGTGAGATGCCCCCGCAGCTCCTCGACGCTTTCGTAACCGAACCCCTCGAAGCGCAACAGGTCCCAGCGCTCGAGGTCGGCCACCTGATTGTGGCTCTTCTCGTCGGCACGGAACAGGAAGCAATCCGACATCGCGCCACCGATCAGCAGGTTGTGGCCGGCGCCGCCATCAAGCTCGTCCTCGACGCCCTGTGCGCGCATCCAGGCCAGCAGCTCCGGTGCGCTGGCGGCGCGAAACTCGGCGCTTTCGGAAAAGCCCAGCACCACCTGCTCGCGGGTCATGCCGCCCTCGAGCCGTGCCGTCCAGTTCGCCAGCCCCCCCGCATCCGGCGCCCGGCCCAAGACGTTTTCATAGAGCAGCGTGACAAAGCCCGCATCGTCGAGCGCGCCATAAGTGGCACGGAACTCGGCGCTGTTGACGAAGCCGGTGGCCACCTCCGTCAGATCCCGCCCCCCGGCCAGCCGCCCGCTCCAGCCAAGCAGCCCGCTCGCGTCGGGGGCACGGCCCAGCGTGGCATCATAGAGACGAAACACCTCGTCCACATAGCCTGCCTGCAGACCCGCATGGCTGAACGCCGAGGCCTCGGCGGCGGTGCCGGCGCGGAACTCGGGGCTCTCGGAAAAGCCCAGCACCACCTGCTCGCGGCTTGTCCCCGCCGCAAGCCGCGCCGTCCAGTTGGCAAGTCCGCCCGCATCCGGTGCCCGGCCCAGAACGTTTTGATAGAGCAGCGTGACAAAGCCTTCGTCATCGAGCGCGCCATAAGTGGCGCGGAACTCGGCGCTGTTGACGAAGCCGGTGGCCACCGAGACGAGGCTGCGCTCGCCGTCGATCAGCCGCTCGCTCCAGTTCAGAAGACCGGTGGTATCGGGGGCGCGGTCGAGCGTTGCGCGGTAGAGCCGGTAGACCTGCCCCGAGGCCGGATCGAAGACCGGGTCGGGGGCCGCGCCCATCAGCAGGTCGTCGCCCCCTGCCCCGCGCAGCACGTCATGGCCGTCGCCGCCCGCCAGCGTGTCGTCGCCGTCGCGCCCGGTCAGCAGATCGGTGCCCGCGCCTCCGGTCATCGACAGTGGCGCTGCAGGTATCGCCGCGCTGTCGATGTGCCAAAGATCGCGCAGCCCGCCGATGGCGAAGTCCGCGGCCTCCAGCGGCGTGCCCTCGGCGCTGTCGATGCGCACCGTCTCGCCGCCCAGAGTGATCTCGGCCCCGGTGGCGGTGCTGCGGATGTCGAGCGCCTCGGCGGTGTAGAACCGCCCCAGCCCCGACAGGTCGAGCCGGTCGGTGCCGGGCTCGAAATCGGTGATCCGGTCGGTCTGCCCGTCGGCGGTGAAGACGAACACGTCGGCCCCCGCCCCGCCAGTCAACACATCCGTTCCGGCGCCGTCGATCAGCACGTCGTCGCCCGCCCCGCCGGACAGCCGGTCATCACCGCCACCGCCATGGATCTGGTCGCGCCCGACGCCGCCTGTAAGGGTCTGGGCCGCCGTCACCGGCCTCTGCACCGTGCCGATCACGCCAAGATCCGCCCGCAACCGGGTGACCCCGTCGCCCTGCCCCTCCTCACCCTCGGGCCACCCGCCGGCGACAAAGATGTCGATGCCCGTCGCGTCCGCCACGAGGCTCAGTGCCGCGGGGTTGCTCAGCGTCATGTCGAGATCGTCGGCCAAGGTCTCGAGATGCAGCAACCGCCCCCCGGGCAGCAGGGTCATCAGGCTCAGCCCGTCATCGCCGCCGCCGGCCACCACGTAGACCTGCCCGCCAACGGTGACGCTTTCGAGCACCGTCACGCCGGAGAAGCGGGTCTGCAGATCGTCGCCCACCAGATCGGTCACCCGCATGTTTCCGCCGGCTTCGAGCGCCACCACCCCGATGGCGCCATTGCCCGAGGCGCCGATCAGCGCATAGCTCTGCCCGGCCAGCTCGACGAGCTCGAGCCGCGTGGGCGTGTCGAGAAACAGCCCATCCTGCAGGTCGAGCCGAGCCATGTCGTCAAGCCGCCCATCACCACCGAGCGCATAGGAATAGAGACTGTTCTGGCTCGAAGACAGCGCCAGAACCCGGGTCTCGCCGGCCAGCGTAACGCTTTCGATGGCACTCACCGCCCCGGTGCCCGGCGCTTGCGNCAACACGTCCTGCGGCTGCGCCCGCAGGGTCTTTCCGTCAGCCTGCCAGACCTCAAGCCCGGCGCTCTGCCGCGAGGCGGTGACGATGTAGCCCTGTCCCGCGACCTGCACCGTCTCGAGCGCCAGCAGCGCCTGCGGATCGGCTCCCGCGAGGGTGAGCTCCAGCCGCTCTCCCAGTTCGCCATCGGCGCCCAGCTTCCACGCCTCGATCCGGGTGCCGTAGCGCCCCGGCGCCAGCAGCATTTCCTGCCCTCCGATCTCGGTTTTCACCAGGAAGCGCGGCGCGTCGAGCCCCGAGGACGGGCCGTAGCTCTTGGTCTCCTTCAGCGCCAACCCGGCATCGCGGACGAGCAAACCACCGCCAGCGCCGCTCGCGCTGTAGAGCCGCAGCCCCTCGCCGGCCTCCTGCGCCAGCAGGCCGCTCAGCGCCGTCATATGCGTCTCGGAACCGGACAGCCCGGTCGCCACATGGCGCAAGATTCCCATCCGCTTCCCCGCAGATCGCGCCCCCGCGCCCGGACTGCCGCAGCCCCGGGTCGCCGGCGCGCAGCCGCTGCGGCCAGAATGCGGAATGCCGACAGCATTTGCCTCAAACCCGCGCGAACGGTTGCGGTGGGGCCTCGGCTCCGGCATCACTGGGGCACGAACGAACCGCCAGGAAAGCTCCCGATGCCGCCCGTCCCGCCCGTCTCCTCAGAGACCCGGATCACCATCCTTCTGGCCACCTGGAACGGCGCCGCGCATCTCGAGGAACAGCTGCAGTCCTACGTGGCGCAGAACCATCCGCACTGGGACCTCTGGATCAGCGACGACGGCTCCAGCGATGCCACCATCGACATCATCACCGCCTTTCGAGACCGCGAGTCGGCGAACCGCGAGGTCCGTCTCCTCTCCGGCCCCCGGCGTGGTCACGCCGCCAATTTCCTGTCCATGCTTTGTCACCCTGAGTTGCCCCCAGGCCCGGTGGCGCTGTCGGATCAGGACGATGTCTGGCTGCCCGGCAAGCTTCGACTGGCACTCAACGCGCTGCACAATGCAGGGCCGGTGGCGCTCTACGGCGCCCAGAGCCACCACACCGACCGCCAGCTGCGGGTGATCGGCCGCTCGCGCCTGCCGCGCCGCGCCCCCTGCTTCCGCAATGCCCTGACCCAGAACGTGGTGAGCGGCCACAGCGCAGTGCTGAGCGCAGGCGCCGTCGAGCTGGTGCGCCGCGCCGGCATGCCCGACGGCATCCCCTATCACGACTGGTGGCTCTACCAGCTGGTCAGCGGCGCCGGCGGCGAGATCGTCATCGACCGAGAGAAGGTTCTCTACTACCGCCAGCACCACGCCAACGCCATGGGTGCCCATCAGGGACTGGCACCGCGGCTGCAGCGGGTGCGGCAGGTGCTTGGCCGCACCTATGCCAACTGGCTCGGCGCCAATCTCGCCGCACTGGAGCGGGCTCGAGACCTGCTTACTCCGGAGCATCAGACCCTTCTGGCAGACCTGCACAACGCCCCGCGCCATCCCGGGCTGACCCGGCCTCTAACCTTCCACCAGCTCGGTCTGCACCGTCAGACCCGGCTCACCACTGCCAGCCTCTACCTCGCCGCGGCACTCGGGCGGGTCTGACCCTGTTTCGCTGCGAAACAGGGGCTTTTACGGTCTGAACCCCGTTTGAACAGGGCGCGGCAGAGAGCCCTATCCGGCTTCAGGCCCTTCGCTTCATGTTCTGCTCGTGCTCTCGGATGCCCCGGTCGACATCGTCGTGGAACACCAAGTGGCCATCCTCGAGAATGACCACCGCGTCACAAAGCTGGCGGATCTGGTTCATCGAATGACTGACGACCACCGAGCCGGCATTGCGCATGCGCTGCTTGAACAGCGCGTCACTGCGGGACTTAAAAGAAGCATCGCCCACCGCTGTCACTTCATCGACCAAGTAAGTGTCGAAGGCGATGCCCATCGAGGTGCCGAAGGCCAGCCGAGATTTCATCCCCGAGGAATAGGTCTTGAGCGGCAGGTGGAAATGCACCCCCAGCCCGGCGAAATCCTCGACGAAATCGATGAGCTCATCGGTATCCACGCCGTAGATCCGGGCCACGAAGCGGCAGTTCTGCGCCCCGCTGAGCTCGGGGTGGAACGAGCCGGCGAAGCCCACCGGAAAAGAGATCCGGCCCGTCGTGACGATCTTCCCCGAGGTTGGCGGCATGGTGCCTGCGATCATCTGCAAAAGGGTCGACTTGCCCGCCCCGTTGCGGCCCAGCAGCCCCACCGAGCGCCCGTCGGGGAAGGTCATGGAGACATTCTCCATGACCGTCTTGCGCTTGCCGTCCATGACGAAGGTCTTGGTGACATTCTCGAAGCGGATCATTGCAAACCGGCCCTCAGCGGCGGTCCTTGACCGAGTAGGCCACCAGCGTCACGGTCGCCCATGCCAGGAACAGGAACAGCGTCATCACCATGAGCAGCACCCCGCGCTGCGGATACTGCGCGGTCTGCGCCTCGGTCGGTTGCATATAGGCGGCGAGGTAGCGGCTCTGGCGCTTGGCATCGGCCCGGGCGCCGTCATACGCCGCGAGTGCCGAGACATAGGACTGCTCGGCAAACTCCCGGTCAACCACCAGACGCTCGTACTCGCCGACCAGATCGGCAAAGGCGGTGCCAACACCGCCACCGCTGTCGAAGCCCAGCTTCTGGCGTTCGGCGGCGATACGGGTCCGGATCACCTCGAGCCGGCGCTCGGCCTGGTCCACGCGAGGGTCGTTGCTCTGGGCGGTGTCGCGCAGCAGGTCGAGCTCGATGATCTGCTCGGCCTCCTGGCCCTGCAGATTGCCCAGAAGGCCGGCCTGGCTCTGCAGGTCGAGCTGCGGATCGACCAGCTGGTTCTCGTTGCGGAACCGGGTCACCGTCTCGCGCGCCTCCTTGAGACGTTCGACCGCCTCGTTCAGCTCCTCGCGGGCGTAGCTGATCGAATCCTCGCGCGCCACGGCACTCAGCTCGTTGATCACGTCCGAGCTTTTGTCGAGCAGCAGCTGCGCGATCGCGGTGGCATCCTCGGGCCGGAAGGCCCGCACCTGCACCTCGATCAGCCCGGCGCTGTAGGAGATCTTGACCATATCCTCCCAGTAATCGACGAGCGTCTCGATCGAGGCTTCCGGATCGATGGCAAAAACCGGGTCCCACTCGGGGCGCGACCAGATCGTGCGCAGGTCGAGCTCGTTGTCGATTTCGCTGACCAGCTTCTGGCTCTGGATGAACTCGTAAAGGATGTCGGTGTCAGACGAACTGGAATTGGACAAGTTCGACAACCCGCCCAGCAGGTCGGTGGCCGAGGCGGCCTCTTCCTGGCGCACGGTGAAACCCACGCGCGACGCGTACTGGTCGACGGCCACCAACCACAGGTAAAGCCCGGTGATGATGGCCGGCAGGATGACGCAGGCGATGAAGCTGGCCAGCAGCAGCCAGTGACGTCGCTTTGGCTGTGCGGCGCCGGCGGGCTGCCGCTGCGGCGCACCTCCACCGGGCGACTGTCCGCCAGGTTTCGGCTGTGGCTGCGGTTTCTGGCCTGCACCGGGCTGCGCCGGCTGCGGTTGCCCCGGGGAGGCCGGCTGCCGTGCAGGCTGCTGGGCCGCCGGTGGGGGCGGGGCGGGTTGTTTCGGAGCAGGCTTTGCCGCNGGCGCCTGTTTCTGGGCCGGTGNGNCACCCGCCTGAGGGGCGGATTTCTGAGGCCCGGCCTGCTGACCCTGCGCCTTCGGCGCCGCGTCCTGCTGCTGTCCCTTAGGGGCTTGTCCGGCCGATGCGGGCACGTCTTGGCCCTGCTGCGACGCGCCCCGAGCGGGGTCGGCAGCCTTGTCCTTGGCGGGTTGTGTCAATGGGGCCCCATTAGAATGTCAATTGCCAGAGCAGGATGCTAATACACCGGACAGGAACAAGATACCATATTCCCGAGGCTTCATGAGCACCGAAGATTTCGCCCCGCCGGCCACGCCCACAGCGGCCACCCGCCGCTCCTTCCCGGGCGCCCGCGCCATCGGCGCTCTCGTCCTGCGCGAGATGGCCACCAGCTACGGCCGCTCACCGGGCGGGTACATCTGGGCTATCCTCGAGCCGATCGGCGGCATCATCGTGATGACACTGGTGTTCTCGGCAATCATGCGCAGCCCTGCGCTTGGCGTCACCTTTCCGATTTTCTACGCGACCGGCATGCTGCCATTCGTGATGTATACCGGGGTGCAAGGCAAAATCGCCAGCTCCCTCAACTTCTCGAAACCCCTGTTGGCCTACCCCACCGTCACCTTCGTCGATGCCATATTTGCGCGTTTCATCCTCGATGTGATGACCAAGCTTCTGGTCAGCTACCTGATCTTCGGCGGTATCCTGATCATTTACGAGACGCGAACCGTTCTAGATTTTCCTCTCATTTTAGAATCCTTCGCCTTGGCCGCTCTGCTTGGCCTCGGGCTCGGCGTCTTGACCTGCTATGTCTTCACCCGTTTTCCTCTTGCTCAGCAGGCATGGAGCATTCTCACCCGGCCGCTCTTCATCATATCCTGCATCTTCTACCTCTATGACACGATCCCCGAGCCCTACCGCGGCTATCTGTGGTACAATCCTCTGGTTCACATCGTCGGGCTGATGCGCGCAGGCTTCTACCCGGAATACGATGCCTACTACGTATCGAGGACCTATGTGCTTATCGTCGCACTTGTGAGTTTGGCTCTCGGTATGCTTCTGCTACGCCGCTTCCACACCGATCTGCTGCAGAGGTAAGCTCGCCCTCAAATGCCCACGCTCTATATCCATACCGGACTGCACAAGACCGGCACCACAAGCCTGCAAAAGGCATTCTTCGACAATCGTGCCGCTCTGGCGCGCCAGAATGTGCTCTATCCTGATGCCGGACTGTCGCAGAAACCCTTCAACTGGGGACATCACGAGCTGGCCTATGCCATGCGCAGACGTGCTGGGGCGCAAGCCCTCTGGCAATCCTTGCGTGATGAAGCAGACGCATCGGGCCTGGACAAGATCCTGGTCTCATCCGAAGAACTCTCGCTGCTGCCCTTCCCCCACTTTCCCGGAGCAGAACCGTATAAGCTCATCGCGAAGATCTTTGAGGGCTACGAGATCAGGCATATCACCTATCTCCGGCCGCAGGCCGAGTTGATCTGCTCGCTATACAATCACAACGTCAAGGCGGTCGGCGAGCGGCGAGACATTCTCGAGTTCATCGCCGACGTCACGCCCCGCCTCGAATACCAGCACTACCTCAATGTCGCGGCGCTAGGGCTTGGCGTGCAATCAATAATTGTGCGCCGCTATACGCCCCAGCACCTGATCGACAGCGACATTATCTCCGATATCGCCGATCTGACCGGCATAGATCTCGACAATGGCTTCGACCGACCCAAGGCGCCACTCAATCCCGGCTTATCCTCGAAAGGACTGGAGGCGATGCTCTTGGCCAACCGCCGCTATGCCGAACAGCCTCTGCGACTGCAGGCCGAGCGCAAGCGCATCATCGCGCAGCATCCCGCTTCGGCCTTTCATCGGCCCTCGCTCCTGACTGATGAGGCACGCAGCCTGATCGAGGCGCTCTACCTACAGAAAAATCGCATGGTCGCCCGTCGCTACCTTGGATCGGACGAGGAACTCTTCACACCCGAGCCTGACATGGCCCCGGCCAGCGCCATCAGCGAGAGCTGAGACCGGAGATCAACCGATCCGCCACCCTCGCGGCCTCGTCCGCGGGGCCCAGAAGGATACCGCGTTCCGCCCGTGCCACCGACTCGCCCTGCGCGCCGAGATCGAAGCTGGCGACCGGCAGGCCGGTGGCCAGCATCTCGTGGGTGGTGAAGGAAAAGGTCTCGGGCCAGATCGAGGGCATGAACCAGCCGGAAATGCCGTAGCGCGCCACCAGACCCGGCAGGTCGCGCAGCTCGTAGCTGCCATGCACCAGGCTCGGCGCCGCCAGCTTGTAGTTCGGATCGAGATGGCCCAGCACGACCAGCCGCGCGGCCCCCGTCCGGGCCAGCTCGCGGCTCAGATCCTGCAGCAGCGCCGCGCCCTTCTGCACGCCGATATTGCCCAGCACGCCGATCACCGGGGCACCCTCGGCGCCCGCGCCCGGCGCGATCCGCGGCGGCGGCGCGGGCAGCACGTGCGGCTCGACCGAGATCCGACCCGCCGCCTGCGGATAGGCCTCGGTCAGGATGTCCCGGCTCGAGCCGGAGAACACCACCACGCGCCCGGCGGCCGAGATCAGCCGGCCCCAGGCCGCCTGCCACTCGGCAAGAGACGCTTTCACACCACCAGGGCGTTCGTAGACATGCGCCGGATCCCCGGCCAGCGGGCCACCGGCCACCGGCACGCCGTGATAGAGACCATCGCTGCCCAGAAGCGTGTAGGACGGGCTCACCGGGAAGAAATCGTGCAGCAGGATCTCGACCGGCTGAAGGTGCGCCCCGCCCTGCCCCGCAAGCTGCAAGAGGCGGTCCGGCAGCTCCAGCGCGTCGCGTTCGTTGACGCCGCAGGAGTAGACGATGCGGCGCTCTGGCAGCAGAGCGATCAGTTTTTCGACCAGGTCCCAGTCGTTAGTCAGTCCCTGCGTCATGCCGCTGGGGCCGTAGAGCTCGAGCTTCCAGCGATGCCCCTGCCCGACGCGCAGCACCAGCGCCGAGCCGCCCCCGGCGACCTCGCCGGCGATGCGGTCCTGCAGGTAGCTCTCGGCGCCGCCGCCCATGGCATGGGCAAGGTAGACCGGCACCGGGCCGTCCTGACGCTGCGCCGCCAGCGCCAGACCCAGCGCCAGCCGCGGTGTGTTGAGCGGGTCGCGGCGGATGAACTCCTGCACCTCGGCGTCGTAACCCGGGTAGCGGCCCGAGAGGATGCGCAGGTTGCGCTCGAGCAGGCGCTGCTTGTCGGCGCTGCCGAAGGACTGGCCACCGCGATGCTCGACGAAGAGGTTTGGCGCGCAGAGATGCCGCCCGCCAAGCGCCTCGGCCTTGCGGCACCAGTCGTTCTCCTCGCCGTAGCCGCGGCCGAAGATGGTATCGAAGGCGGGCAGTTGCGCCAGAAAGCGCGGCGCCAGCGCCATGCAGAACCCGACCCCGGTGGGCACCGCCGCAAGCCCGGCCTTGGGGTCGAACCCGGCGGCCACGCGGTCCAGCGCGTCAGCCTCGCTCGGCGCCAGATCGTTGCGCTGGCAGATCACCGGCACGGTGAAGATCTCGGCATCGTTCGACATCGGCGTGACCGAGGCCACGTCGGGCTCGGAGAGCGGCGCCAGCAGCCGCGGCAGCCAGCCCTCGGGCACCAGCGCATCGGCATTGACCAGCACCACGGGATCCTCGGGCCACTGCGCCAGCGCCTCGGCAAAGCCGCGGTTCACCGTGCCGATGAAGCCAAGGTTCTCGGCGTTCTCGAGCAGCGTCACCTGCGGACGCTCGGCGCAGCAGTCGCGCAGGAAGGGGCGCACCTGCGGATCCGGCGAAGCATCGTCGACCACCAGAAGCCGCCAGCGGGTGCCGGAATGGGAGGCGATCCGCGTCAGCACCTCGGGCAGCAGGTCGAAGGCGTTGTAGACCGGCAGGATCAGGGTCGCATTGCGCTCGGGCAACGGGGCAGGGGGCGTGTCCGGCAGCAGGGCCGGGACCATCTCGACCGCGTCCGAGCGCGGCACCAGCCCGAGCCGTTCCTTGACGATCTCGCGGGCGCCCAGATCGCCCTGCCGCTTCCAGCGGTAGATCACCGGCGCCAGCGCCGCCAGCGAACCCGCGTAGCGCGCCGCCATGGGCAGCCGGGCGCGCAGCAGCGCCGCTTGGGAAAAGCCGGGCAGGGACTGGCGCTCGGGGTGCTCGCCGCCGCGCTCGGCCAGCAGCTCGATGGCGCCGGTCTCGCAGGGGATGTCGAGGGCGAAGCCGCGCTGGCTGCTGCCGGCGCGGGCNAGATCGGGTTCGGTCCAGGCNCGGGTGCGGTTCACCGACAGGCCGATGCGATCGGCCTCGGCCCAGCCCTCCACGTGGATGCGNTGACGGCGCAGGGCGATGCGGGTGATCTCGCCGTAGACCGTNCCGTCATGCGCCACGAGCGGNGTGCCGGGNCGGTCGAGCGCGACGTTCATCTCCGCGTAGCGCAGGAAAATGCGATAGACCCGACCGAGCAACAAGGGACCGTCTCCAAGATAATTCCGATCCGGCTTACGGGGTCGGGCAGGGCTGTGCAAGCCACCTCCCGAGACCCCGAGACCCGGCGTCGCGCGGGCAAAATGTTTCGCTGCGAAACACCTTTGCCGCGTGACCTCAGCCGCCCATCCGCTGCGCCAGCCACGCCGCCAGATCCGCCTCGAACGCGGCATCCGCTGCCGCCCCGTCAAGCTCCAGCCGCGCGCCCCGGCGGCGCAGGGTCAGACCCGACCACTGGCCAAGAACCTCCGGGGTCTGTTTCGGCTCTGATGCCGGGGTTTGGCTCTGTTTTGGCGCGGGATTTTCGACCGGTTTCTTCGCCTCGAGAACCCCGGTCAGCAGGGCGCGCTCGGCGGCGGCGTCCTGCGGCGGAGCGGCTTTCAGAGCGGCACCGATCTGCCGGGCAAGCTCGGGCCGGTCGCGCAGGGCCTGCGCCAGATCCAGCCCGACACGCTCGCTCAGCGCTTCGGGGAAGCGCAGCGCCCCGTCCAGCGCCCGCACGATGCCGACGAAGGAGCGGATCTTCGAGCGCCGCGCCCGCGGCACCGAGGCGAAGAGCGCCGAGAGCGCCGCCGCGTCATCGGCGAACACGCCGCGATCGGTCGCGCGCACCACGATGCGGGCCCGCTCGTAATGGCTGAGATTGGCGCGGATCTCGTTCTCTTCGATCATCGCACGGTAGGCGGCGGGGGCATCCTCGGGGCGGCGCAGCAGCGCCAGAACCGTGCCGAACCGCGCCTCGCCGGTCTCGTCGCGCAGCGCCGCCAGTGCCCGGCAGCGACGCCAGCCCGAGAGCAGCCCATAGGCGGCACGGCCGGGCAGGGCGACCACCTCGATCGGCGTCTGCTGGCCGCGCTCACGCAGGCTGTCGCGCAGCGCCGCCGTCTCGTCTTCGTCCTCGGCCATGCGGTCGCGTTCGAGATAGGTCAGCTCGATCTCCTCGAGCGGCAGCTCCACCACCAGACGCCCGTCCTGCCGGGCGTTGCTCCAGCGTTCGCTCAGCTCCTCGAGCGCGGCCGTGGCCGCCGCCCCGGCGGCCACATCGGCAATCGGCGCCGCGCGCCTCGGCGCCGAGGTGAACATCGACTTGGTCTCGAGCGGGGTGTCCTCGGGGCTGCCCATAGGGTCTGGGCCGAGGGGGGACAGTCTCTTGCGCTTGGCCATCCGCGGGGTCCTTTCAGAAACGGGGGGTGGCCGCAGCGGACCGCACCGGGGTTAAGAGAGCCTGACGCGACCGCGCGCGGAAATGTTTCGCTGCGAAACAGGGTCTCATTCCGCCGCCTCCGCCATCTGCTCGTCACGACGCCAGCTGCCCAGAAGCAGCTGCTTCAGAGCCGCATAGGTGCTGTCGAAGGTCTCGCGGCCGCGGGCATAGGTCTCGCGGTTGAAGTCGCGATAGTCGGCCTCGTAGATGCCGCGCACCTGTTCGCCGGCCTGACCGATGAGCGCGGTGTAATCCTGACGATGCGGCGACAGCACCGGCCCGAGATAGGCCTGCATCAGGGCCGCNAGCTCGGCCTGCTGGGTGCCGTCGTANCGGGTGANCACCGCGCGCACCGCGTCCCACTGGAACGACAGCCCCTCGCGCCCNAGNGCNCGGGCNGCCATGTTCTCGGCCTCCTCGATCGAGGAGAAGGTGGAGTGCAGCATGTCGAAGAAGCGGCCGGTGCTGTCGAACTCGAGAAACGAGGCGCCAAGCGGCACCAGCAGGATGTCGGCGGCGGCCAGCCCGTTGATCGTCAGGTAGCCAAGCGCCGGGGGGGTATCGAGGAAGATCACGTCGTATTCGTCGAGCAGCCCGTCCGCCTCAAGGCTCTCGGTGAGCGCGTCCCAGAGCTTCCAGCCGCGGGCCTGCATCCGCCAGACCGGAATTTGAAATTCCGCCCAGTAAAGATTTAGCTGCGCCCCGATGAGGTCGATATTGGGCCAGTGGGTTTTCTGCACGAGGCTGTCGGCGCGGGTCTCGAGCGCCTCGGTCAGCGTGTCGTCGAGCGGGATCGGCGCCTCGCCACGGTCGAGCCGGCGCTGGTTCTCCGAGCGCAGGTGCTGACCGTAATGGCGCGCCAGCAGGGGGAAGACCGTCTGCCACTCATCCTCGACCTTGCCGCCAAAGATCGATGTCATCGAGCCCTGGCTGTCGAGGTCGATCACCAGCACCTTGTAGCCGTCGAGCGCGGCGCTCATCGCCAGATGCGCGCAGGTCGAGGTCTTGCCGACCCCGCCCTTGAAATTGGCCACGGCGACCATCTTGGCGGGCAGCCCCTCGGGGCGCCAGGGCAGGTAGTTCTTGGCCTTCGATCCTTCGGCGGCGAAATGCGCCCGCAGCCGCAGCACCTCGTCGAGGGTGAACCACTTGGCGCCGCCCTCGGTCTCGGAGCGGCCCTGCGGCAGTTCGGGGTTCTGCTTCAGCACCCGGCGGAAATGCCCGACCGCGACGGGGATCAGGTAGCGGGTGATTTCCCATGTCGAGAACAGCCGCAACTGCCGCCCGCCATCCTCCTCGAGCCCGCGCCCGGCAAGATCCCGGCGCCCGGCTTCGCAGGCCTGCGCGATGCGGGCAAAGCCCNCGGTCTCGAAGGGNCCGCCAAGGGNGCCGAGCGCGGTGTCGGGATCGATGTTGAAATAGGGGGGAAGATCGTTCTTGGGATCGGTCTTCATCTGGGTGCTCGCCTGCCGTGTTCGCCGTTTTTCTCAGGATATCGAAAAATGCAGAACATGGAAGGAAAAGCTGAACCTGTCTTGATTTTCTCAGCAGATTCGCAGGGTTGCGAAGCCCTTTCCAAGGCCGGGGCAGGGCGGTGTGGCACAAATCCCCAGTTATTTTTGTTAGTTGAATCGTTACGCTCTGGGAAGGCATCTCGTATCCGATTGAAGAAACTGGCAATTTTCCGCATCACTCCAACCCACCCGACTCTGATCCCACGTTGAGGTGACTCTGATCCCACGCATTGGCGACTCTGATCCCCCGTTGACGGGCTGGACGGGGGCTGTGGATAAAAATAGGGTGGGTGTCACTGAAACCCCGAAAGCGAGCGCGCGCAAAAATCGGGGGCAGGGCAGGCACGAGAGCACGATGAGCGCAGCGACAGACACCCCCGGCGGAGGGCTTTTGCCCGACCGTCATCCGACCGCCGATTTGTTCGCGTGCGACATCTTCGATGCCGCGCCCAAGGACGATCTGGGCACCATGGAGCACCCGATCTTCTCGCTCTCGACCCGGCCCGACCGGCGGGTGCTGAGCTATGCCCATAACGGTACCGAGATCGAGGTCACGCCCTCGGTGCGGGGGCGCGCCACGATCCACGACAAGGACATCCTGATCTACTGCGTCAGCCAGCTGATGGCGGCGCTCAATGCCGGGCGCGAGGTGTCGCGCACGTTGCAGCTCAAGGCGCATGACCTGCTGGTCGCCACCAACCGCGACACCAGCGGCGACGGCTACGCCCGGCTGCGCGATGCCTTCGAGCGGCTGGCCGGCACCCGCATCACCACCAACCTTGCCACCGGCGGCGTCGAGACCACCCGCGGCTTCGGCCTGATCGACAGCTGGGAGATCGTGCGCCGCTCGCGCGGCGGGCGGATGATCTCGGTGACGGTGACGCTCTCGGACTGGCTGTTCCGCGCGGTGCTGGCGAAATCGGTGCTGACCCTGAGCCGCGACTACTTCCGCCTGCGCAAACCGCTCGAGCGGCGCATCTACGAGCTGGCGCGCAAGCATTGCGGCCGCCAGCCGCGCTGGCAGGTCTCGGTCGGCACGCTGCACAAGAAGTCGGGCTCCACCGCCCCGGTGCGGGTGTTCCGCGCCGCGTTGCGCAAGATGATCGCCGAGGCCAACCTGCCCGACTACCGCCTCAGCGAGGCGCCGGACGACATGATCGTGGTCGAGCGGCAGCGGGCGGCCCGCCCGGGCCCCGCCGCGCCGCATCTCGCCCCCGAAACGCTCGAGGCCGCCCGGGCGCTGGCCCCTGGGGCGGATGTCTACGCGCTGGTGGCGCGCTGGCAGGCCTGGTGGGAAGACACCGGCCGCCCGCGCCTCGGCAACCCCGACGCCGCCTTCCTCGGCTGGGTGAAGGGGCAGGGGAGAGGCTGATGCAGGACAAACTTTTCCAGCTGGTCCAGATCGAGACCCCGCCGCCGCCGGTGGCGGATCTTATGGCCGCCTACCCGGGGGCCTTCGGCTCGGTGGCGGCGGCGCAGCGCTTCGTGCAGCTGATCTGGTTTCCGCCCGACCGCGGCTGGCGCTACCAGCTCAACGGAAAATCCGGCAACACCTTCGTGCTGAACCTGCTCTTCGAGCTGGAGTATGGCCAGCCCTTCTCCTGCCACGTGGCGCAGGCCGAGACCGGCAACCAGCATCCGGATTTCGCGCTGTTCCTGACCTCGCAGACCGGGCTTTGGGGCAATGCGTTTCAGGCAGGAGGGGCGCTCGAGGACGTGCTGGAGTTTCCCGGCCTCTCACTGGCCTCGGTGCGCGATCCCTATGCGCGGGCGCTGTCGGGCTTCTTCTACCTCTGTCGCAGCCACGAGCTGGGCGACCGGCGCTTCCTGCCCGAGCGCATCCGGATGAACGCGCTGGCGGGCATGGACTGGGATCGCGATGCCGGCACCCCACAGGGCTTCGCGCGCTTCCTGCATTATCTAAAGGACAGCGCCGAGGCCTTTGGAGCCGAGAGCCTCGATCCGCACTGGATGCCGCAGGCGCTGCATATCCGCCCCAAGATCTACCGCCCCAACGTGGTCGGTCGGACCGAAGAGCTCGATCGCTTCGCAAGGGAGGTGGCGGCGCGTCTCGACCGGCCACTGCCCGCAGGCCTGGAGGGACTGCGCCGCAACGCCTCCTCGCGCAGGGGTGGCAGGCAGGATTTCTATGCCGATCCGGGGCTGAGAAGGATCGTCGAGCAGCTCTATGCCGCGGATTTCGAGCTTTTCGAATACCCCCGGCGGGAGAGCTGAGCCAAGTCGCCTTGCGGTGTTTCGCAGCGAAACATCGACGCCGTCAGGCGTTGCCCATATGCCCTATCGGCTGATTATTTTCGTTAAAATCTTGTCTGACTTGTCATCTAAACTGTCAATGTAAACCAGCCGGAAAGGGGAAGGATTTATGCCCCTGACCGGTGATTTCTTCGCGGCAAGAGGACGGGGGTCCAGCGCCGCCCCAAGGGACAGGACTGGCACTTCATGAACGATCTTTTCGGCGATTTCGAACCCGATTATGCGGCGCTTTCCACGGCGTTTGAACCGAATGATACCTATCTGACCGCGGCGGAGCTACGTGAAGGCAGTCATGAGGTAACCGGCTCCGGTGTGGATTGGTACCGCTTGGAAGTCGTTTCCGGAGAGATCGCCTTGGACATGACTCCGACTTCGGAACGCAATGGTAACATTCAAAACGTCAACATGGAGCTTTATGCTGATCCTCAGGAAAATGCTCTTGTCGCTGACATTCACCCTGGAGGAGGCTCCGAAAGCATCCGTTACCTGGCCGGTGAAGATGGAACCTACTATTTAAAAGTGTTCTGGGCTCGCTATCCTGAGGGGGATCTGCCGGATGGTCAGACCTTCAGCTATGATCTGAATGTGGATCTTCCCGAGGAAGTGATCTCGGATGGCAACGATACGCGTGAAACGGCAACACTCCTTACCGATAGCGGAACCAGCTATCATAGCGGAACTGGTGAACAGAAATCTTCACACATTCATAGTTTTAGAGGGTTTCTCGGATGTCCCAATTCCGATGTTTTTGGGACAAATTCAGG
>PACL01000070.1 GCA_002700095.1 Fulvimarina sp.
CATCGTCGCCGGCCTCAACCAGGTGCCGAAGGAGTTCCGCGAAGCCGCCGAGATCTTCGGCGCGAGCCGCTGGGTGCGGTTCACGAGGATCACTTTGCCGCTGATCAAGCCTGCGCTGCAATCGGCGCTGATCCTGAGGACGGTCCTCGCCTTCGAGGTCTTCGCGGTGGTCTACGCCCTCGGCGGACGCAACTTCCCGGTTCTGATGGGCGAGGCCTTCACCTGGCAGAGCCAGAACCGGGACTATGGCGTCGCCGCCGCCTATGCCGTGCTGATCATGGCAATCTCGCTCGCCATGACGGTGGTCTATCTCAAAGTGATCAAGGTCGATCCGGAGCGCCTGCCATGAGCGCCGCACGCCTCTCCTCCTTCCCCTCCGCCCGCCGTCTGTTGCTGTGGTCGGGAATCGTCGCCGTCAGCCTGTGGGTGCTGGTGCCGATCTATCTCGTCGCGCTTGGCGCCTTCGGCGGTCGCGAGGGCGTCTATCAGTGGCCGAAGTCGTTCCTGCCGCTGGAAGTGTCGCCCGACAGCGTCATGGTCTTCCTGCAGATCCAGGGCGTCGGCACGGCCTTCCTCAACTCCCTGATCGCTGCGGGGATCACCGTGGTCCTGTCGATCCTGCTCGGCGCGCCCGCCGGCTACGCGCTGGCGCGCTACGACTTTCCCGGCAAGAACGCCTATCGCCTGCTGGTCCTTTTGACCCGCGCCTTCCCCCTGGCGATCCTGGCGCTGCCCCTGACGGTCTCGTTCATCCGTCTCGGGCTCTATGACAGCATGCTCGGCGTCGGGCTGATCCACACCGTGCTCGCTCTGCCCTTCGCCGCCCTTGTCACCCAGGGCGTCTTCATGGGCGTGCCGCGGGAACTGGAGGAAGCCGCCTGGGTCTTCGGCTGCTCGCGCATAGGGGCGTTCCTGAAGGTCGTCGTGCCGCTCGCCCTGCCTGGTCTGGCTGCGACGGCGGTCTTCGCCTTCGTCATCTCCTGGAACGAGGTGTTCGCGGCCTCGGTGCTGACGGTCCAGAACCGCACCCTGACGGCCTACCTCCTCACCGTCCTGTCGGAGAGCCCGCTGCACTACCAGTTCGCCGGCGGGCTGCTCCTGATCCTGCCCTCGGCGATCTTCATCTTCGCCGTGCGCCGATATCTCTTCGCCATCTGGGGTGTGTCGAGCAAGTGAGCCTCCTGCCCAAATCCCCCATCCGCCTGAACGTTTCAGTGCCCCTCGAACGGAGCCGGCCATGGCCAGCATAACCATCGACAGCGTCGCCAAGAGCTTCGGCAGCTTCAAGGCGCTGAAGGATGTCTCCCTCACCATCGCCGACGGCGAGTTCGTCTCGCTGCTCGGCCCCTCCGGCTGCGGCAAGACGACCCTCTTGCGCATCGTCGCCGGGCTGGAGACGGAGACGGGCGGACGCATCGTCATCGGCGATCGCACGGTGAACGGCCTTGCACCCAAGGACCGCGGCCTTGCCATGGTGTTCCAGAACTACGCGGTGTTTCCGCACATGACCGTCTATGAGAACGTCGCCTTCGGCCTGCGCATGCAGAAGGCCGACGACGCGCGGGTCAAGCGCCAGGTGGAGAAGGCGGCGGGGCTCCTGCATATCGAGGCCTATCTCGACCGCTATCCCAACAAGCTGTCCGGCGGGCAGCGCCAGCGCGTGGCCGTCGCGCGGGCCCTCGCCGTCGAGCCGCAGGTGCTTTTGATGGACGAGCCCCTGTCCAATCTCGACGCGCTCCTGCGCCTGCAGATGCGCACCGAGCTGAAATCGGTGCTGCAGGAAGCCGGCACCACGACGCTCTACGTCACCCACGACCAGACCGAGGCGATGGGCCTGTCCGACCGCATCGCGGTCATGCATGACGGCCGCATCGAGCAGGTCGGCGAGCCCGTCGACATCTACTCGCGGCCCGCGACGCGCTTCGTCGGCGGCTTCATGGGCAATCCGCCGATGAACTTCATCGAACTGCCGGTGGAGGCCGGTCGGGTGAACATCGGCGCCGAGAGCCACAGCCTCTCTGGGCCGGTCGGTTCGAAGATCGTCCTCGGCCTGCGTGGCGAGGACGTGGAGCGCGTCTCGCCCGAGGTCGGGATGGCGTTCAAGACCGCCGTCTCCGAGCCGATGGGCTCGCATCTCCTCCTGACCGGCACCATCGCCGACCAGCCGGCCCGCGTCATCCTGCCCCCGACGGAAAAGGTTCGCGCCGGCGAGACGATCGGGCTGAAGCTCGACGCCGATCGCCTCACCTGGATTTCGCCGGAGACCGGCAAGGCGCTGGCCGCCTGACGAACGAGACACCGACATGACAGACCTGCAGGATGCCGCCCGGCGCGTTCTTTCCGCCAATGACCGCGGCGGCTACACCGTGCCGACGCCGCGGCTCTATCCATTTCAGTGGAACTGGGATTCCGCCTTCGTCGCCATGGGTTTCGCGCTGTTCGACGTGGAGCGCGCCGTCACCGAGCTGGAATGGCTGGTCAGGGGACAGTGGGCAGACGGGATGATTCCCCACATCGTCTTTCACCAGCCGAGCGACAGCTATTTCCCCGGCCCCGACGTCTGGCGAACGCCCCACACGCCCGTTCCGACCTCCGGCATCACCCAGCCCCCGGTCTTTGCGATGGCGCTGAAGGCCATCCTTGATGCCGCGCGCCAGAAGAAGGTTCAGCTCGAGCCGGGCCGGATCGCGCGCCTGTTCGATGCCGCCCTCGCCTTTCACCGCTGGTGGTACGCGGCCCGCGACCCCGACGGCACCGGGCTCGTCGCGCTGCTGCATCCCTGGGAGAGCGGCAGCGACAATTCGCCGGCCTGGGACGCGGCGCTGGCGCGCGTGCCGGTAACGACCACGACGCCGGTTCGTCGCAAGGACACCGGCCACGTCGACGCCGCGATGCGTCCGCGCGACGAGGACTATGCACGGTTTATCCATCTCGTCGATCTCTATGCCGATTGCGGCTGGGACCCGGTGGAACAGTGGCGGCGCACGCCCTTCAGGATCGCCGATATCCAGACGACGGCCATCCTGGCACGGGCCGGCGAGGACCTCGCCGCCGTCGCCGACGGCCTCGGCAGGACAGATGAGGCGAGCGAGATCCGCGCCATGGTCGTGCGCTCCCGAACGGCCCTTGCCGGCGCCTGGCGCGACGCGCTCGGCCGCTTCGTCTCGCGGGACCTCGTTTCACGTGAGGACGTGACGGCACCGACGCAGGCGTCGTTCCTGCCACTTCTCGCCCTCGATCTGGCGCCGGCCCGGCGAGACGCCGCCGAGCGGGAGATGCGCGGCTGGTGCGAGGGGCTTGCCGTCGCCTTCCCCTCGACGCCCCGGAGCAGCCCGCACTTCGAGGCCAAGCGATACTGGCGTGGCCCGGTCTGGGCGGTGATCAACTGGCTGCTGATCGACGGCCTCGAACGCAACGGCCTGGCGGAGTTCGCGGCAGACCTGCGCCAAGGCACGGTCGCGGCCATTGAGCGCGTCGGCTTCTGCGAGTATTTCGATCCGGTCACCGGCGAAGGCTGCGGCGGCGAGGGCTTCTCATGGACGGCCGCGGCCTATCTGCACTTCACGGCCATGAGTGCGAGAACGTGACGACCTGACTTTGCGACGGCCCAGTTCGGGGACAGCCGCCTATCCGTCCAGCTTTCTCTGATCGTCGACCACCTTGCCGTCATTGGGCAGGCTTCCCGGCGCGGCGAAGATCACGTCCCCCCTGACGCGGCACTCGGCGCGCAGCGCATCGGCAAGCTTCTGAGCGAGCCCCTCAGGCGGGCCGTCGCATTCGACATGCAGCGCCAGCTTGTCGTGACCGCCCTCTTCCGTGACGACGAGCCGCGCCCGGCCGAGTTCGCCATGAGGTTTCACGATCCGGGCAACCTGGGCGGGCTGGACGAACATTCCGCGCACCTTCGTCGTCTGATCCGCGCGGCCCATCCAACCTTTCAGCCGCAACCCGGTTCGCCCGCAGGGCGAAGGCTCCGTCAACAGCGCCGACATGTCGCCCGTGGCAAAGCGGATCAGCGGATAGAGCGGGTTGAAGGTGGTGACGACCACCTCGCCGACCTCGCCCGGCTCCACCGGATCGCCGGTGCCCGGGCGCACGATCTCCACGAGGACGTTCTCCTCGATCACCATGCCGTCCGACGGGCCCGCCGTCTCATAGGCGACGAGGCCGAGTTCGGCCGTCGCATAGCATTGGCGGATGGCAATGCCCCGATCGCAATACCAGGCCCTCAGATTGGGAAAGAGCGGCCCACCGCTGACCAGCGCCGTCTTGAGGCTGGCAGTGTCGGCGCCGCTGTCGTCGCCGCGCTCGAGAATGGTCTTTAGGAAATCGGGCGTTCCCACATAGGCGGTGAGGCGCAGCCGCTCGATGGCCGCCACCTGCTGCTCGGTATTGCCGACGCCGCCGGGAAACACCACCGCTCCCACCGCCGCAGCGGCATGATCGAACATCACACCCGCCGGGGTCAGATGATAGGCGAAGGCGTTGAGAACCCGGTCACTCCTGCCGATACCGGCCGCATGAAGCGCCCGGCCCATGCGCCAATGCTCCTCGTCGCCCTCCGGCTCGACGATCGGACCGGGGGAGAGATAAAGCCGGCGGAACGCGCCCGGCTCCCTGGTGGCGAGGCCGCCGAGCGGCGGGGCCTCATCCTGCAGGGCCGGCAGGTCGGACTTGCGCAGGATCGGCAGCGCTGCGAGGGCCGCGCGATCGGTGATCGCGGCCGGATCGACCCCGTCGAGCGTCCGGGCATAAGTCGGCGCATTCGCAGCCGCGTTAGCGAGCTGGCGCCGCAGCGCATCGAAAAGATCGGCCTCCCGCGCCTCGCGCGAGCGGGTTTCAAGGTCGTCGAAGAAATCGGTCATGGGTCGTCTTCCTTCCTTGCCGTCGCTCAAAGCCAGCGCTTGCGACGACGGAAGCTCTTCACGTTGCGAAACGAACGGCGCTCGCCGCCGCCGAGATAGAATTCCTTGACGTCCTCGTTCTCGACCAGCTCGGACCCGGCTCCGTCGAGGACGATCTTGCCGTTTTCGATGATGTAGCCGTAATCGGCGACCTTCAGCGCCATGTTGGCATTCTGCTCGACGAGAAGGATGGTGATCCCCAATTCCTCGTTCAGCCGCCGGATGATGCCGAACACCTCCTTCACCAGAAGCGGCGACAGGCCCATCGAGGGCTCGTCCATCATGATCAGCCGGGGCTTGGCCATCATCGCGCGGCCGATCGCCAGCATCTGCTGCTCGCCGCCCGACAGATAACCGGCAAGGCCGTGGCGCTCCTTCAATCGCGGAAAGAAGCGATAGACCTCGGCGATCTCGGCCTCGATGTCGGCACCAGGACGGGAGAACGCGCCGAGCCGCAGATTGTCGCGGATGGTCATGTCCTGAACGATGCCGCGGCCTTCCATGACGAGGAAGATCCCGTCCCGAACCTTCTTGTCGGGAGGCGTTCTGGTAACGTCCGCCCCATCGTAGGACACCGTCCCCCGGGTGATCTCGCCGTCCTCGGTCTTGAGCAGGCCGGCGATGGCCTTCAGCGTGGTCGACTTGCCCGCGCCGTTGGCGCCGAGAAGTGCGGTGATCTCGCCGCGCCTGGCCTGAAGCGACATGCCGCGCAGGACCAGGATCACGTCGTTGAAGACCACCTCGACATTGTTCAGCTCGAGCAGCGGCTGGCTGTCGCTCCCGGCCTTCTCGGACAGCCTCGAGGTGTCGGCGGTGAGGGTCATCGGACTTCGACTCGCGGCTCGATTTTGAGACAAGGGCCGACCGACCATCGCGGCCGGCCGGCGGTTCATGTGGGGCTTAGCGCTTACTGTCCGAGCCATTCCTCGCGGCGCGGCACGTCGATCTCGGCGATTTCCTTGATGACCGCCTTGCCGTCGGTGAAGGAGCCGGAGTTGATCGCCACCCTGAGGAGGCCGCGATGGTCCTCTGCAGTCCATGTCGAGGGCGAGCAGACGCCCTCGAGCCCTTCCGGCACCCAGTCAGTCTTCTGATACATGCCGTCACGGATGTTCTTGCCGGTGATACCGCCGTTCGCCTTGGCCCACTGCATGGCCTCCTTCATGTAATAGGCCGAGCAGACGCCGCGCAGATAATGGTGGGTCGGCCGCTCGCCGACCTGGCCGCCGCCATTCTCGAGGATCTTCTTGACCAGCGCCATGCCCGGCACGTCAGCCCCATAGAAGGGCGTCGAGGACGGGAAGATCAGGTTCTGCGCCTCGGCCGCTTCCACGGTCTGATAGTCGCCGGCCCAGGGATTACCCATGTAAGTGGCCTCGACGCCGACCGTGTTGCAGCTCTTGATCAGCGACACGACCGAACCGCCGAGATTGCCCATATAAACGTACTGGGCGCCGGAATCCTTGATCGTCAGGCACTGCGCCTTGAAGTCGCCCGGCGCGAGCGGCACGACGACCGGCTGGGCGACGGTGAAGCCCAGTTCCTTTGCATAGGACGCGCAGGCCTCCTTCGGCGCATTGGGATAAGGGTGGTTGTCGCCGGTGTGGACGAAGGTCGGGTTCTCGGTCCCCTTTGCCTTGGCGTCCTCGGCGGCCCACTGGACCAGCGCCCGGCAGGCGTCGGAATAGGACGGGCCGTAGAAGAAATTGAAGGGCGCCGGTGCCTTCGTGTTCGCGTTCTTGCCCTGCGGGTCGGTCAGATGCGCCGAATAGGAGCCGGAGATCGTCGGGATCTCGGCGCGCGCGACGAAGGAGATCAGCGCTTCCGTGTCGGCCGTCCCCCAGCCCTGCAGGGCGACCATGTCGTTGCCGACCCATTTCTTGAACTGGGCGATCGCCTCGGGAACCTTGTAGGCGTAGTCGACGGTGTCGAGCTCGACCATCGTACCATCGATGCCGCCATCGGCGTTGATCTGCTTGAAGGCGTCGGAGACGCCCGGGCCATACTGCTTGCCGACGAAGGACGTCGCGCCGGTGTAATCGGCAAGATGGCCGACGAGGACGCTGTCGTCCTGGGCGAGCGCCGGCGCGCCGGCGATGATGGTGGTGGCCGCGAGCGCAGCCGTCAGGGTCAGTCTGTGGAGCGTTGGCATTGTCGAATTCCTCCCATTCGCGGACTTTCCGGTGGCTCAAGATGCTGGCGGTGCCGCGAAGAACCGCCATGATCCTGGAATGCGCCGTCCCGCCCTCCCGGCGGCCCGGCGAAAGCTCAATGCGAGAAGGGAAACAGTTTCCAGCTCGCGCGCGTCATGCGCCAGCGATGGACGAGCCCCTGCGGTTCGAGAACGAGAAACAGGATGATCGCCGCACCGACGCTCATCTGCTTGATGTAGGCCGTGCCCTGCGCGATGGCCGGGACGACGGTCGCCACGCCATTGGCGAAAACCTCCATCGCCTGCGGCAAGAGCAGAATGAAGGCCGCGCCCAGAAGCGATCCTGACACCGAGCCGAGCCCACCGATGATGATCATCGCCAGGAACTCGATCGACAGAAGAATGGTGAAGCCTTCCGCCGAGACGAAGCCGAGATAATGGCCGTAGAGCGCCCCGGCGATGCCGGCGAAGAAGGACGAGATGCCGAAGGACAGGATGCGATATCGCGTCAGGTTGATGCCCATGATCTCGGCCGAGAGATAATGGTCACGAACCGCCACCAGCGCCCGCCCGTCCCGCGTGCGGGCGAGATTGGCGACGGCGACGAAGGCGATGACCACCCAGAACAGGACGAGATAGAGATAGCGCGCGTCGCTGTTGAGCTGGAAGCCGAAGAAGCTCGCCGTCTCGGCCAGCGACCCGTAGGTGCCGCCGGTGAACCAGTCCGCGCGGGCGAAGAAGTCCTGCAGGATATACTGCGAGGCGAGCGTCGCAATGGCGAGATAGAGCCCCTTCAGCCGCGCCGCCGGAATGCCGAAGATCATGCCGACGGCCATGGTCATGAGCCCGGCGAGCGGGATCGCGATCAGGACCGGGATGCCGTTGCCGGAAATCCAGGCCGAAGCGAAGGCCCCGAAGCCGAAGAAGGCGCCATGGCCGAGCGAGATCTGGCCGGTCATGCCGGTCAGGACGTTCAGCCCCAAAGCGGCGATGCCGTAGATGCCGATCATGATCAGCTGTGACAGCACATAGCCGCCGAAGACCAGCGGGCAGAGCGCCACCAGGACGACGCCGGCCAGAACTGCCATCGTCTCGTTGCGGGTGCGGAAGAGCGTCCGGTCGGCCGCGTACGTCGCGCGGAAATCGCCGGTGGGTCTTGGATTGGGAACATGCGCCACAGTGTTACACTCGCTCGATGTCGGGCGTGCCGAGCAGGCCGTAGGGTTTGATCATCAGGATGATGAGCAGGACGTAGAAGGGCGCCACTGAATACATGTTGCCGATATGGAGGTACTGGCCGTCGACGAACTCGGCGAGGTTTTCCAGAATGCCGATGGTCAGCCCGCCGATGATCGCGCCGACGATCGAATCGAGCCCGCCCACGATGACCGCCGGAAACACCTTGATGCCGATGATGGCGAGCGAGTTCGACACCGCGGAGACGAGGCCGATGACGACACCGGCAATGCCGGAAACGACGGCCGAGATCGCCCAGGCCATGGCAAACACCCGGCCCACCGAAATGCCGAGCGACTGGGCGATCTGCTGGTTATAGGCCGTCGCCCGCATGGCGAGGCCCCAGCGCGAATATTGGAAGAACCAGAAGAACAGGCCCATGACGACGAGCGACAGGACGAAGCTCATCAGATAGGCCGTCTCGACGTTGAGCCCGGCGATCTCCACCGTCCCCCGGTCGAAGACCTGGGGGAACCTGACGGCATTGTTGCCGAAGATCCAGTTCATCGTCGCCTGCATGAAGATCGACAGGCCGATGGTCGCCATGATCACCGAGATCACCGGCTCGCCGAGGAGCGGGCGCAGAAGCACGACCTGCACGAGGATGCCGAACACCATCATGAACACCAGCGAGAACAGGAAGGCGAGCCAGAAGGGCAGGCCCATGTTCACGACGAGGGCGAGGCAGACCCACGCGCCGAGGACGACGAATTCGCCCTGTGCGAAGTTCACCACCTGGGTCGATTTGTAGATCAGGACGAAGCACATGGCGACGATGCCGTAGAGCATGCCGACGATGACGCCGTTGACGAGAAGCTGAATGAGAAGAGAGGTGTTCATGCCGCCTGGCTCTCCGTCTTTGATGCGTCGGGCGCGTTGTCGAGGGTCTCGATGGCAAGGCTCGTGACCACCCGCTGCTTCGAGCCGTCCTGGAAGTGGATGATCGTGTCGATGTCGACATGATCGGCACCGGAATAGATCCGCGCGATGATGTCCTCGTATTTGTCCGCAATGACGCTGCGCCGCACCTTCTTGGTGCGGGTCAGTTCGCCGTCGTCGGCGTCGAGCTCCTTGTAGAGGAGGACGAATTTGGTGATGCGCTGCTGCGCCGGGAGGGTGGCGTTAACGCGCTCGACCTCCTCGCGCAGCAACGCATAGACTTCCGGCCGTGAGGCGAGGTCGGAATAGGTGGTGAAGGAGATCCGCCGCTCCTCGGCCCATTTGGCGACGATCGGATAGCGGATGCAGATCATTGCGCCGAGATAGGGCCGGTTCTTGCCCAGGATCACGGCCTCGGCGACGTAGGTCGAGAATTTCAGCTTGTTCTCGATGAATTGCGGGGAGAAGCGGACCCCGCGCGAGGTCTCGGCCAGATCCTTGACCCGGTCGATCACCACGAGATGACCCTTCTCGGTCAGATAGCCGGCATCGCCGGTCTGGAACCAGCCATCGTCGGAGAAGCTCTCCTTCGAAGCTTCGGCGTTGCGGTAATAGCCGCTCATCATGTTCGGATGACGCACCAGCACCTCGCCGAGCCCTTCGGGATCAGGATCGCGGATCGACAGCGTCACCCCCGGCATCGGAAAGCCGACCGTCTCGTAGTCGACATGCCCGGCTTGGTGGATCGTGTGGGCGCCGAGCGCTTCGGTCTGGCCATAGAGCTGCTTCAGCGGCAGGCCCATGGCCTGGAAGAAGCGGAACGTGTCCGGCCCCATGGCGGCGCCGCCGGTGGCGGCCGATTTCAGCCGCGAAAAGCCGAGCCTGTCCCGCAAATGGCGGAACAGGCCCCATTCTGCCGCGCCGTCACGCCCACCCTTTTCCATCGCTGCCATGCCCCGGGCGACACCCCAATCGTAGATCCGGCGCTTCCAGGGCGTGGCATCCATGATGCGAGCTCTGATATCGGCCGCAACGCCTTCCCAGGCGCGCGGTGACAGGAGCACGAAGGTCGGGCCGATCTCGCGCAGATCGGCCATCATCGTGCGCTCCTCCTCGGGAAAATTGACCTTCATCCGGGCGAGGAAGTTCCAACCGACCGAGTACATCTGCTCCATCACCCAGGAGAGCGGGAGGACCGCGACATATTCGTCCTCGGGTCCGCGTGGGTCGGCTCTGAGATACGTCGCGGCATGGCCGATGAAGGCGTCGCCCGTCCATTCTGCGAGCTTGGGGCTCGAGGTCGTGCCCGAGGTGGTGCAGAGGATCGCGACATCGGCGCCGTCGGTCGCCTCGACCATGCGCTTCCACAGGCCCGCATCCTTTTGAAGCGCGCGTCGTCCGCGCTCCTCAAGGTCGGCCATCGCGATCAGCCGCGGATCGTCGTATTTTCGCATGCCGCGCGGGTCGGTATAGACGATCGCCACGACGCTCGGGATCGCATCGCCGAGATTGAGCAGCTTGTCGACCTGCTCCTCGTCCTCGGCGACGATCAGCTTGGGATGAGCGTGGCCGGCGAGATAGCGGATTTCCTCTTCCAGCGCGTCGCGATAGACGCCGAGGCTCATCGCCCTGCAGGCATGGGCGGCGACCTCGCCCCAGACCCATTCCGGCCGGTTGTCGCCGATCAGCGCCACGACGTCCCCCGTGCCGACGCCGAGTTCGGCAAAGGCCGCGGCCATGCGCGAGATATGGCCCTCGACCTCTTCCCAGGTGTAACTGATCCAGATGCCGAATTCCTTCTCGCGCTGGGCGACGAGACGGGGATGGCGCTCGGCATTATAGCGCAGCAATTTCGGCAGCGTCTTCAGCTGCGCAGCTTCCTTCAGTTCGGGCGCAGTGTCCGGCCAGCCGATCGCCTCGCCGCTGATTTCGATCCGACGCTCGGTCATGCCACGGCCTCCGCTTCCTCGGCGGCAAGCGCGTCGAGCATCTCGTCGTCCTCCCCGAGATAGGCTTTCTTCACATGCTCGTCGGCCAGCACCTCTTCGGGGCTCCCGGCGGCGATGACGCGGCCGAAATCGAGCACCGCGACCCGGTCCGACAGGTCCATCACCACGCCCATGTCATGCTCGATCATCATGATCGTCATGCCGAATTCCTCACGCAGCGCGATGATGAACCGGGCCATGTCCTCCTTTTCTTCCAGATTCATGCCGGCCATCGGCTCGTCGAGAAGGATCAGTTCGGGCTCGATCGCGATCGCCCGGGCAAGCTCCACCCGCTTGCGCAGTCCGTAGGACAGAATGCCCGTCGGCTCGTTGCGCACATGCTGGATTTCGAGGAAGTCGATGATCGTCTCGACGAAGCGGCGCTCCTTGAGTTCCTCGCGTCGCGCGCCGCCGACCCAATAGAACATGCCGGTGATGAAGTTGTTCTTCAGCCGGTGGTGGCGGCCGACGAGAATATTGTCGAGCACGCTCATATGGCCGAACAGAGCGAGGTTCTGAAACGTCCGTCCGATGCCGAGATGGGCCCTGTCATTGATCGAATGCTTGAGAAGATCGCCACCCTGCCAGGAAATGCCGCCGCTCGTCGGGCGATAGCGGCCCGAGATGCAGTTCAGCATCGAAGTCTTGCCGGCGCCATTCGGCCCGATCAGCGAAAAGAGCTCGCCCTTGCGCACGTCGAACGACACGTTGCTCAACGCCTTGACGCCGCCAAAGCGCAGCGACACGTCGTCGACCTTCAGGATCACACTGCCTCGATCCGCCAAAAACGCTCCTCCCTTTGGCGTTGTCCGCCGGCTCGGGGCCTCCCTGCCCTTTGCCGCGGTCATTCGTTCCCCGTCCGTTACCGGACGCTTGGAACCCTTCTCACTGCGCCTTTTCGCCAGCCGATCACCGGCCCGTCGTCATTCGCCATCACCTGCTGCGCCGCTCCAGAAAGGCTGCGATGCCCGACCGCGCCTCCTCGGTTTCCCAAGTATCGGCGAGCGCACTCGCCGTGCGCGCTACCACCGCCTCGTCGATAACCGGCCCGAGCGCGCGCAAGAGCGCTTTCGAACGGCCGACCGCTGACGCCACGCAGTCGAGATAGGGGGCGACTTCCGCCTCCACCGCCGCGTCGAGCGCATCGATGTCGACCGCCTTGTCGACGAGCCCCAGCGAGACGGCTTCCGCAGCCACGAAGAGGCGCGCCGACATGAACACCTGTCGCGCCCGCGCCCCGCCCATTTTGGCCACAACGAAGGGCGAAATGGTCGCCGGGATGAGGCCGAGCTTCGCTTCGGTAAAGGCAAAACGCGCGCCCTGGCTTGCCACCGCAACATCGCAGACCGAGATCAGCCCGAGCCCCCCGCCGAAGGCCTGGCCGTTGATGCGACCGATCAGCGGCTTCGGCAGTTCGTTGAGGGCCTTGAGCATGCGTGCGAGCGCCGTCGCCTCGGCGATGCGCTCCGCCCGGCTCGCGTCGAACTGCGCCTTCATCCAGTTGAGGTCGGCGCCGGCCGAAAAGCTCTTTCCCTCTCCGGTGAGGACGACAGCGCGAACCGAGCCGTCTTCGCCGAGCGCCACGGCTGCCCTGGCAAGCTCGCCGATCATCGCCGCGTCCATGGCGTTGTGCCGCTCGGGCCGCGCGAGGGTCAGCGTCGCGACGCCGCGCTTGTCCCGTTCGATCCGGATCGTCGAAAAATCGCTCATGGGGCGCCTCCCGCGACGGCGGCCGGGCTCGCGGCCGCACGATCAGGCGACCGCAGCGCCCTCGCGAAGGATACGGCATCTTCCAAAGCCGCCCGGTCGAGGCCGGTGCGATAGCCCTTGTCCGTCAGGAAGGCGTCGACGGCCTCGGTCGCGACATTGCCCTTCGCCCCCGGCGCATAGGGACAGCCGCCGAGACCGCCCGCCGCCGCGTCGAACACCCGAAGACCGAAGCCGAGGCTCGTTTCGATGTTGAGCAGCGCCCGGCCGGCCGTGTCGTGGAAATGCCCGGCGAGCCGCTCGGCCGGCACCACGGCACACACCGCCTCCAGCATGGCGGCGATGGCCTCGGGCGTCCCCTGCCCCAGCGTGTCGCCGAGCGAGATTTCATGGCAGCCCATGGCATCGAGCGCCGCCGCGACGCTCGCCACCGCCCCCGGCTCGACCCGCCCGTCATAGGGGCAGTCGGTGACGCAGGAGACATAGCCGCGAACCGGAATGCCTGCGTCCTTCGCCGCCTTCAGCACCGGCGCGAAACGATCGAGGCTCTCGGCGATCGAGCAGTTGATGTTGTTCCGGCTGAAGCCTTCCGATGCCGAAGCGAAGACGGCGACCGCGTCGGCCTTCGCCGCCAATGCGGCTTCGAAGCCCTTCATATTGGGAGTCAGCACCGAATAGGCGCAGCCCGGACGGCGCGAGATGCCGGCCATCNCCGCCGCCGCATCGGCCATTTGCGGCACCCATTTCGGCGACACGAAGCTCGTCGCCTCGATGCGGGTGAAGCCGCAGGCCGACAGCCTGTCGATGAGGGCGATCTTGTCGGCGGTCGCGACCGCACCCGCCTCGTTCTGCAGCCCGTCGCGCGGCGCCATTTCCACGATCGTCACGCTCTGTGTCGAAGGCTGCCGCATCATGCCTCCTCCTGAAGCGTCACCAGAACGGCGCCGTCCTCCACCTGATCGCCCTCGCGGACCAGGATTTCGGCGATCGTCCCGTCGCGGGGGGCTCTCAGCGTATGCTCCATCTTCATCGCTTCCAAGACGACCAGCGGCGCGCCGGCCGCCACCCGCGTGCCGGCCGCGACCGTGAGCTTGCCGATCGCGCCCGGCATCGGCGCGGCGATGCGGTCCGAGGTGGCGGTCTCTTCGGCGGCAGCGGACGGGCGATGGAACGGCAGGACATGGGTCGCGCCGTCCGCAAAGACGGTCACCGCATTGCGCGACACCAGAAGATGATGCGTCGCCTGCCAGCCCTCGACACTCAGCCGCAGGGTCATCGCGCCGGTCTTGGCGCATCGATCGACGCTCGTCACGGCGATGTCGACGCCCGCTTCTGCCCTCTCCGTCGGGGCAACGTGATAGGTGCTGCGGCCGAGATCGGCGACCACCATATCCCGGCGCTCGCCCGCTTCCATGAAGCGGACCGCTTGCCGCGCCCGGCCCCAGGCGCGGAAGCCGGAAAGTCGGGCAAAGGGGCCGTCATCCCCGCCGTCTTGCACCGCATCGCCAAGGTAATGGGCCAGGGCGGCAAGCGCGCGGGTCAGGTCGTCCGGCTCGGCCTGTGCGGTGAGCGCTTCGGCATCCCGGTCGATGAGCCCCGTATCGACGGCTCCGGCGGCAAAGCCGTCATGCTCGGCAAGGCGCTTGAGGAAGCCCGCATTGGTCGTCAGCCCGGCAAGACGCAGTTCGCCGAGAGCCCTCGCCAGCCGCTTCAGCGCGGAGGCACGATCGGGGCCATGGACGATCAGCTTGGCGAGCATCGGATCGTAATGGGGCGTCACGCGGTCGCCTTGCCGTATGCCAGTATCGATCCGCACTCCCGTCTCGGCCTGCGGCCATTCGAGATAAGCGATCCGGCCCGTCGCCGGCAGAAAGCCCTTGACCGGGTCTTCGGCATAGAGGCGAGCCTCGAAGGCGTGGCCATCGATTTGAAGATCGCCTTGCGTAAAGGGAAGCGGCTCGCCGCCCGCGACCCGGAGCTGCAGCTCGACGAGGTCGAGCCCGGTGATCGCCTCGGTCACCGGATGCTCCACCTGCAGCCGCGTATTCATCTCCATGAAGTAGAAGCGGTCGGGCCTCAGGCCGTCCGAGGCGTCGACGATGAATTCCACCGTGCCGGCGCCCGCATAGCCAATGGCCGCCGCCGCCTTCACCGCCGCCTCGCCCATGGCGGCGCGCATCTCATCCGTCATGCCGGGGGCCGGTGCTTCCTCGATCACCTTCTGGTGCCGGCGCTGGAGCGAGCAGTCCCGCTCGAAGAGATGGACGACGTTGCCGTGCTCGTCGCCGAAGACCTGAATTTCGATATGGCGGGGGGTGGCGACGAACGTTTCGATTAGGCAGCGCGGATCGCCGAAAGCGGCTTTCGCCTCGCGCTGGGCGCCTTCGAGGGCCCTTTCGAATTCCGCCGGATCGTCGACCCGGCGCATGCCCTTGCCGCCGCCGCCGGCGCGCGCCTTGATCAGCATCGGATAGCCGATACGCTCGGCCTCGCTTTTGAGAAACGCCGGGTCCTGCTCGGCCCCGTGATAGCCGGGAACGACGGGAACACCCGCCTCTTGCATCAACCGCTTGGCGGCGTCCTTCAGTCCCATGGCGCGGATCGCGCTCGCCGATGGCCCGACGAAGATCAGCCCGGCCGCAGCGACCNCCTCGACGAAATCCGGATTCTCCGACAGGAAGCCGTAGCCGGGATGGATCGCCTCTGCCCCGCAGCGTTTCGCCGCGGCGATGATCGCCTCGCCCTTCAGATAGCTGTCCGCCACCGCCGCCGGCCCGATCAGCACCGCCTCGTCCGCCATCGCCACATGCATCGCCCCGGCGTCGGCCTCGGAATAAACCGCGACCGTCCGCACCCCGAGCCGCCTCGCGGTGCGGATGATCCGGCAGGCGATCTCGCCGCGATTGGCAATGAGGAGAGTGTCGATCATCATCGCTCTCCTCACATCCGAAACAGACCGAAGCGCGTGTCTTCGATCGGCGCGTTTAGGCTGGCGGCGAGCGACAGGCCGAGGATCTGCCGGCTGTGGCGCGGATCGACGATGCCGTCGTCCCACAGCCTTGCCGAAGCGTAAAGCGGATGGCTCTGGCGAGTGAACATTTCTTCCGTCGGTTTGCGGAACTCGGCTTCCTCCTGCGTGCTCCAGTCCTGCCCGCGCTTTTCCATCGCCTGGCGCTTGACGATGGCGAGCGTCTTCGCGGCCTGCTCGCCGCCCATCACCGCGATCCGGCTGTTCGGCCATGACCACAGGAAGCGGGGTGAATAGGCCCGGCCGCACATGCCGTAATTGCCGGCGCCGTATGAGCCGCCGATCAGCATGGTGATCTTCGGCACCGCCGTGGTCGAAACCGCCGTCACCAGCTTGGCACCGTTCTTGGCGATACCGCCGGCCTCGTATTTGCGCCCGACCATGAAGCCCGTGACGTTCTGCAGAAAGACCAGCGGGATCTTGCGCTGGGAGCAGAGTTCGACGAAATGCGCCGCCTTCACCGCGCTCTCGGAAAAGATCACGCCGTTGTTCGCGATAATGCCGACCGGGATGCCGTAGACATGGGCAAAGCCGCAGACGATGGTGGTGCCGTAACGGGCCTTGAACTCGTCGAAACGCGAGCCGTCGACCAGCCGGGCGATCACTTCTCTGACGTCATAGGGCGTCTTCGGGTCGGCCGGCACAATGCCGAGAATTTCGTCCGGATCGTAAGCGGGCTCTTCCGGCGTCTGCCGGGCGATGTTCGCCGGTTCGGCGCGGCCGAGATTTCCCAAAATGTCGCGCGCGATCTCCAGCGCATGGAGATCGTCATGGGCAAGATGGTCCGCGACGCCGGAGAGGCGGGTGTGAACGTCGGCGCCGCCGAGATCTTCCGCCCCGACGTCCTCGCCGGTCGCCGCCTTGACGAGCGGCGGGCCGGCCAGAAAGATCGTGCCCTGGTCCTTCACGATGATGGTCTCGTCGCTCATCGCCGGAACGTAAGCGCCGCCAGCGGTGCATGACCCCATGACAACGGCGATCTGGGCGATGCCCTTGGCGCTCATCTGCGCCTGATTGAAGAAGATGCGCCCGAAATGATCGCGGTCGGGAAACACCTCGTCCTGGTTCGGCAAATTCGCGCCACCGGAATCAACGAGATAGACGCAAGGCAGCCGGTTCGCCTCAGCGATCTCCTGGGCGCGAAGGTGCTTCTTGACCGTCAGCGGGAAATAGCTGCCGCCCTTCACCGTCGCGTCATTGGCGAGAACCATGACCTCGCGGCCTTTCACCCGGCCGATGCCGGCGATCGCGCCGGCCGCCGGCACCTCGTCGCCATAAAGTCCATGAGCGGCGAAGAGGCCGATTTCGAGAAAGGGCGAACCGCGGTCGAGAAGCCCCTCCACCCGGTCGCGCGGCAGAAGCTTGCCCCGCGACAGATGCCGCTCGCGCGCCCGCTCGCCGCCACCCGCCAGCGCCACATCGGCAGCCTCGCGCGCGACATCGAGTTGCGCCAGCATCACCTCGCGGTTTTCGGCGAAGGCTTCGGAGCGCGGGGAAATCTGGCTCTGAATAGCCGGCATCAAGCTGTCTCCGCGAAGAGCTCGCGGCCGATCAGCATGCGTCGGATCTCACTCGTCCCGGCGCCGATCTCGTAGAGCTTGGCGTCGCGCAAAAGTCGGCCGGTCGGGTAGTCGTTGATGTAGCCGTTGCCGCCGAGCGCCTGAATCGCCTGCAGCGCCATCTGTGTCGCGGCCTCTGCGGCATAGAGGATGCAGCCGGCGGCGTCCTTGCGGCTGACCTCGCCCCGGTCACAAGCAGCGGCGACGGCATAGACATATGACCGGCAGGCATTGGTGGTGACATACATGTCGGCAAGTTTCGCCTGCATCAGCTGGAACTCGCCGATCGCCTGGCCGAACTGCTTGCGCTCGTGAACGTAGGGCACCACCACGTCGAGACAGGCGGCCATGATGCCGACCGGCCCCGCCGCCAGCACCACGCGCTCGTAATCGAGCCCGCTCATCAGCACGCGTACGCCGCGGTTCTCCTCGCCCAGCACGTTTTCCGCCGGCACGAACACATCGTCGAAGAACAA
>PACL01000071.1 GCA_002700095.1 Fulvimarina sp.
GGAGATGGGCCTTCAGCTCAGGAACAAGGTCCCGAAGCGGCGGATGAAGGCGCGGTCACGGGGCGACCGAACGGTGGCGACTCATTCCAACCAGACCTGCGCGATGGATTTGGTTCACGACCAGCTCGCAACGGGCCGCAAACTGCGCATCCTGACGGTCATAGACACCTTCTCGCGCTTCTCGCCGGCGGTCGATCCGCGGTTCAGCTACCGCGGAAAGGACGTCGTACAGGCACTCAAGCGGAGGTCCTCCTAAGTCGGCTATCCCAAGGCGATCCGGGTCGACCAGGGCTCGGAGTTCATCCCCCGCGACGTCGACCTGTCCGCATGAAGCACTCGACATGAAGACGCCTGACGAGGTGTATCGCCCCTCTTCAAAAGCCTATCACGGGCTGCCGGAGGTCGAATATCCCTTCCACGACCGCGATATCCTCGTCATCGCATGCGGGCGGATCTGCATGCATAGAAAGAAGATCAATGTCTCCACCGTGATGGCCGGTCAGAGGCTCGGCATCAAGAAAATCGGCGAAGGCATTTGGATCGTCAGCTTCATGAGCTACGATCTGGGATGCATCCACCTGGAACAGAGAACCTTGCAGACCATCGACGATCCGTTCGGCACGAGATTGTCACCCATGTCTTAGGGACGTTCTGTTACCCGTGTCTCCGGGTCGGACATGAAATCATTGGTGACCCCGGCAGGATTCGAACCTGCGACCATCGGCTTAGAAGGCCGGTGCTCTATCCACTGAGCTACGGGGCCGGAGCCGGGCCTCAGTGGGTCCAGGGCTGGCGGCGGTCGTATTTGAAGTTGTCGGAATAGGCGACGCGGACGCGCTTGGGCGTCTGCTCTTCCTCGACCCGGTAGAGGATGTCGTTGCGCTCGGCGTAGTCGATCGCCTGCTCCTTCGTCTCGAAGGTCAGGCGGACCTGCGAGCGCATGTCGCTCGAGGAGGTGTAGCCCATCAGCGGCTCGACCGCCTTCGGCGCCTCGGGTTCGAATTCCAGAATCCAGTGATGCGTCTTTGCCTTGCCGGACTGCATGGCGGTACGAGATGGCCGAAAGATGCGTGCAACCATGTGCGCCCTCGCTTCGTCGCTGTCACTCGCGATCGGAACCCGGAAATGGTCGGAGCGGCAGGATTCGAACCTGCGACCCTCTGGTCCCAAACCAGATGCGCTACCAGGCTGCGCTACGCTCCGCACACGGGTGACCCGTCTCGCCCCAGCGGTCTGCCGGGGTTTGCCGGTCAAGTCAAGCGACATCGACGGAGCCGGTGCCGATCCGTGACGAGGGGTTCGATGCCGGCCGACGGCAGGCCGGACGCCGGCGTGCGAGTACGACGGCGATCGTCCCCGGGAAAACCATCGGGCAGATCGCCGGATCGCTCTCCGGCAGTGCCTTGCCAGCCCACGCACAGGCAGCAGGACGGGGATCATTCAAGAACCCCTGCCCGGGGCGGCGCTTCAGCCTATTGGAAGCCGCACTTGACCCCGCAAAGGAATCCAGGCGGGCACGGTCGCTCCGGGAACAGGCGCTCCGGGCGCGTCACTGCGCCGGAATGATCTCGCTCTCGAGCCGGTCGCCGATCGCCACGCCATAACGGGCCGCAGCGCCGCCATTCAGCTCGAGCACGTAGCGGACAGGCTGGCCGGAGGGGATGACGTCGAGCGACAAGGGCTGGGCGTTGGTCTTGATCGTCACCACCTTGCCGGCATCGTCGATGAACAGCATGTCGAGGGGAATCAGCGTGTTCTTCATCCACATGGCGACGTTGCGGGTTTCGTCGAAGCGAAACAGCATGCCCTGGTCCGCCGGCATCTCCGAGCGGTTCATCAGCCCGACCTCGCGGTCCTTCGGCGTCAGCGCCAGCTCGACCATGACGGAATGTTTGCCATTCTTCGTGTGCAGAACGGCCCGCGACAGATCGCCGGCGGCCAAGGCGAAATAGCCGGCGGCCAGAACCGCCGCGATGGCGACCCCGAGGCCGGCGAGAAGCTTCCTGGTATTCATGCGACCTCGTCACGCGCCATGCGCGCTTCCCGGTTGGCGATGATCCCCGGCCGCTGGCCAGGGAGAATGACCAGAAGATGCAACGTTTTGCCGCCGCGCACCAGCCGCTGGGGCGGACGAACCAAAGTTCAGCAGGACGACGTGCCGGCTCCTCCCGCCCCGCCGGCCACACGCGGAGCCGGAGCGGACGCTGCGCCGTCGAGAACCAGCCCTTCGTCGAGCGACTGGCAGGCGGCGCAGGAATGCAGGCCAGGTCTCTCCGCCGAGGAAGCGGTCGTTCCGGTGCTGTTGCAGCCGATCGGAACTTCAGTCAGCGACGATCGGACCGCGCGTCGCGGCAGGGTCCGTGGCCTTGCTTGCGCAGACGGCCCTGGCGCAAGCATGGCGCCAACGGGGCCTAACTTTCAGTGAACCGCCGGGCCGATACCGTCGGGGGTCTGGATCTCCGCCGCCATCAGCCCCTTGTCTCCGGCCCCGAAGCGTACGAGAACCTCCTGACCGGGCCGGAGCTCGGAGAGGCCGTAGCGGCGCAGGGTCTCCATGTGGACGAAGATGTCGGGCGTGCCGTCGCCGCAGGTGAGGAAGCCGTAGCCCCGCGTCCGGTTGAACCATTTGACCACCGCGCGCACGAGATCGCTGCTCGGCACGACGCTGACATGGGTTCGCGACGGCGGCAGCTGGGCAGGATGGACGGCGGTCGACTGGTCCATGGACAGGATCCGGAACGCCTGCAGGCCCCGCTCGCCCCGCTGCACCTCGCAGACCAGCCTCGCGCCCTCCGGTGCTGAAGAATATCCGTCCCGCCGCAGGCAGGTCACGTGCAGGAGAATGTCCGGCCCCTGATCGTCGGGCACGATGAAACCGAAGCCTTTCGATGCGTCGAACCACTTGATGTGCCCGGACACGACGCTGAGATCGACCTCGCCGCTCGTTGCCTGGTCACCGACGCTAAGGATCCGTGTCGAGAGTCTTTCCGGCATTCGGGGGTTCCGCCTTCTACGCCAACCGAATCACGAGACTGAAACTTAGCATTAACTGTCCCATGCCCCGCAAGAGGCAGTAGAGGAAATTGCCATGTTTCGACACAAAATCACCAACTCCCCGGAAATGTCCCAAAATTCCGGCGGTCGTGCAAGTAATTGCGAAGGCAAGGTGACGGCTCGGCATGACTTGTCGAAGCCGGTTGCCATTCCGATACCGTTCGAGAACCAACCTGGCAGGACCAGCGCAGGGGCATCCGCTCGCCCGCAGCATGGCCGAGCGTCCGACACGCGAGCCGAAGCCATCCCGACCCCGCCGTGCCCGGTCCTCGCATGGTGAACCCGGCCGACTGCCGCGACCCCGCGAACCTGGCCCGAGAGCGTCACCCCGGGGCTTTGACCCAGGGCTTGGCGACAGACCTGCCGGCCCTAGACTTCCGGCCGTTCCCCGGCGCTCTTGCGGCGCCCGACGGAGGAAGGATTGCGACGGGCCCAGCTGCCCCCTACCCGGGCCCGGCATGGGAAGAAGCCGGCTGGTTCCCAAGCGGCAACGAGCGGAGCAGCCCATGAAGATGAGCCTCTGCAATGGGCGCCTCGTGCGAAGCCGGGCGACGGCCGGGCGACCCGGCCAGCGATACAACAACGAAGGCACCGTTCGGCAGCAAAGATCTGCTGGCGCTGCCCGAGGAAATCGATCAAACGGCAGTCGCGGCGGCGCGGATCGTGCCCGCCGTGGACACGCCACTTCAGGAGACGACGATGCGCTACCTCCACACCATGGTCCGGATCACCGACATCGACCAGTCGCTGGACTTCTACTGCACCAAGTTCGGCCTCGTCGAAACCAGGCGTATCGACAGCGAGAACGGCCGCTACACGCTGATCTTCCTCGCCGCCCCCGGCGACATGCCGGAAGCCGCCGAGACCAAGGCGCCGCTCCTCGAGCTCACCTACAACTGGGATCCCGAGGAATACTCCGGCGGCCGCAATTTCGGCCATCTCGCCTTCGAGGTCGACGACATCTACGAGACCTGCCAGCGGCTGATGGATGCCGGCGTGACGATCAACCGCCCGCCCCGGGACGGCCGCATGGCCTTCGTCAAGTCGCCGGACGACATCTCCTTCGAACTTCTGCAGAAAGGCGATGCCAAGGAGCCGGTCGAACCTTGGACGTCGATGCAGAACACCGGCTCATGGTAAATCGACTCGCCCCGGCTGCCGAAAGGTTGTAAACGTCCTTTCGCCACATTGTGGACATAGAAACTAATCGCGCGTCGTTCAGCTTGATGACGACAGGGGTTTCCCTTGCGGCTCTCGATGGGGATCGAGGCGGCGACGCGAAAGATTGCAAACGGGGAACCGGGATCGGGCGCAAGGCCGGTCCTGGCAAACGAACGGCGCGTTCGACGCCGGCAAACGTCGGGCACCAAGCCCGTCGCGGAGAGGGGAAAACCTTGACGACCAAATCATCGGTCGCCACGGGCCACGCGCTCGTTCGGGCCGTCTTCGCGGGCGCAATGCTCGCGGCTGCACCGCTGCTCAGCTCCTGCGTCTCCGCGGTCGACGACACGTCCGCATTCGGTTTCGCCAGCGCCACGCCGAAGCCGGACGGCGCCGCCAGCGGCGCTGAACCCGGCTCCGGATCGGAGGACCCGCAGACGGCGATCGCTGCCGCGGAGGCCGAAGCCCCCGCCGATGCCGAGGCTCTGGTGGCTGCCGCTGCAGAAAGCCCGGCGGCTGCGGCGACCGCCGCTGCCGCCGAGCGCGGCGGCGCAGAGGCGGCACCGACGCTGCGCGAGCAGATGACCACGGCCCGTCCGGTCGCCGCCTATGCGGGCGGCACCGTCAGCGAAGGCAACGCCGGCGAAGGCGCCCGCAACGGATCCGGCGGCGAGGAGAAGTCGCTCTTCGCCTCCCTGTTCGCGAAGGAAAAGGCGAAGACGCCGATCGGCAACGTCGACAAGTCCAAGAGCCGCCGCATCGTCCTGAAGCGGGACGCGCCGGCCGAGACCTCGGGCGGCCTTGCCGATCTTCCCGGCGTCGATCCCTCCTCGCTGTTCGAGATCGGACAGCGGGCATCGGCCGACGAGGCCGATGCGATCGACGACGTGATGTCGTCCTACCGCGTCGCCTCGCTCGGCGGCTTCGCACGGATGGCGCCGAATGGTCTCAGCGTCGCGCGCGACGACGTCCAGACGTCGTGCTTCCCCGGTGCTCTGGTGTCCCAGATCCGTGCCATCGAGCGGCGGTTCGGCGCCAAGGCCGTGATCACATCCGGCTATCGCAGCCCGAGCCACAACGCCCGCGTCAAGGGCGCGAAGCGATCCCAGCACATGGGCTGCAAGGCCGCCGACCTCGTCGTGCCGGGCGCCGATTCGCTGAAGGTCGCGGCCTTCGTGCGGGCCCTGCCCGGCCGCGGCGGCGTCGGCACCTATTGTCACACCGACGCGATCCACATCGACCTCGGGCCGAAGCGCGACTGGAACTGGCGCTGCCGGCGCCGTTGAGCCAGGCCCTGCCCGGCCACCGGCCGGGCGACAGGCTCGACGAAATGCGACTGTCCGCCGGTTCATGCCGGCCCGTCTCGTCGCCGTGCCCCGGCAGCCGCACCGCGATCCAACCGCCTTTCCCGCGTTCACGGAAAAATCGCGACGGCGCCTTGCGATCCAAAAGAATCATCCGTATACAGCGCCTCGCTGCGCCCATCGTCTATCGGTTAGGACGCCACCCTTTCACGGTGGAGAGAGGGGTTCGATTCCCCTTGGGCGTACCATTCGGCCTTCTGGCCGGCAGGTGCCTCCTCGATCGACTGAGCCAGCGCAAACCGCCTTTCCGCAGTCTCTGCCGCGGTATGGCGGGCACGCCACGTCACCGTGCATGACTGCGGATCGAACCGAGCGTTCTGCCGCTCTGCGTCGGCACGGTTCATGGAGAACCGTCCAGCAAGGCCGGATCACCCTTTTCCCGACATCGGCTCCGAATACCGTCGTCCGATGATTCGCAGCGGCGGGCCTCGAGGAGCCGAAGAGCCGGAACGCGGCCATCTGATCCAGTCGGGGACAGTCCGAGCCGAGTGGGGCGGTGCCAGCCTCCGGTTCATCTCGGCGACGCAGCCGTTCGCCCTGGTGCGGCGTGGCGCCAATGAGACCGGACGCGTTCCCTTTGACGACGATGTGCCCGAGCCTTGCCGCGGCGGATGCTCAACCCACGGCTCGTCGCCCTTCCCGCTCCTGTCGACCCGCTGACGGCCCGACACCGGCAGCGCGATCGTGCAGCGGGACGCTGTCGTCCGTCAGTCCGTAGGTGGTGCGGCACCGAGCGCGTGGGGCAGCGCCTTATCCATCAGTTCCCGGTCATAGCCCTTTTGAACGGGCCCCACTCGCCCCCGAGGGCGAAGGCCTGCGGCCGGGTCTCGGTCCACTCGATGACCAGATGCGGCGCATCCTCGATGCTGGCCTCATGCCAGCGGATCACCATGCCAGCGCGGTGCCAAAGAGCGCATCAGCCACCTCCTTGTGCGGACTGTTCGTGCGCCTCGACCGCGTCGGGCTGGTCGACGGGTCGCGCTGTCCGCTGCCTCTTTCGCAGGCGGGAGTAGGCGAAATAGCCGAACTGACCGCCGTCAGCGTCAATCGTGTTCTGTAGGATCTCAGACATTCCGTCTTGATCGAACTGAAGAGAAAGGTCCTGACCATCCGCGACCTGCCGGCGCTCGAACGCATCGCCATGTTCGATGCGGATTACCTGCGTCTCGCAGGCGAAGGCAAACATCTGGCGGCGAATCGATAGGCAGGCATGGAAGTGTTTGCTTCGGCCGCCGAACGATCAGCGGTAGATCCCGATCCCGGTCGAGGCAAATGGAGAAAACCGGATTTTGGCGACCGGGAGCGACAGCGATCGGCAGGGCAGGCCCGACCGGGAGCATGCCGTGTCAGACGACGTCCATGCTTTCGACTGGTCTTGCACGCCCCTCGGGCCGATGGAGGCCTGGCCGGCTGTGCTGGTCGAGGCGGTGTGCCAGACCGTCAGCTCCATGGCGGGCGCCCACCGCCCGGCAGCGCCGCCGGATCGCTTCAGCGCCCTTTGCATGGATGTCGACCAGAGCTTCTGCATCATCGAGCTGATCTTCGATGCAGCCGGTGTCGCCGCCGACTGCCGGTTTCTCCAGGTCAACGATGCTCCAAGCGCCGGGCTGGCAGTCCGAACCTCATCGGCAGGACGCTGCGCTCCCTCGACCCCGTGCCGGCCGTGCTGCGGTTCGATGCCCTTGCCCGTGTGGCTCGGACCGGCGTTCCGGAACGGGTGGACGGGCCGGTCGCCGGAAGCCGGCGCCAGATCGAAGCGCATGCCTTCCGGATCGGGCCGGGCACCCATAGGACGCTGGGGGTTCTGTTCAGGGACATCGGCCGGCAGCGCCGGGCCGAGGAGGAACTGAAGGAGCGCTCGGATAGCCCGGGCCTGATCGTCGAGAACGCCCGCAACTGCGCGATCTTCGCCACCGACCCGCAGGGGCTGATCACCGCCTGGTATGCCGGCGCCGGGGCTTCGGCACCGAACTTCTGGAACGCACGCTGAGCTATCAGCTGCGGGCACGCGCCGAGCAGGTCTTCGAGCCGAACGGCGTGCGCTGCACCATCGTCATGCCGCTGCCGGAACCGAGCCTGATCAGCGGCTGAAGAGCCGGAACAAGTCTCCGCCGCGCCGGCCTCCTCCCCGGCAGCCGCCGGACAAGATCGTCCGCACAGCCCACGGCGACCTCACCGTCGCTTCTTTGCGGCCGCGAGCGCTGCGCCGAGCGCGCCCTGCGAACTCGGCTCCGCCCTCTGCGGCGGCACCACCTCCCGCGCTTTCCCCACCTGCGCAGGCCTTGCCGGCCGCTCCGCCGCTGAGGTGGGCATCTCGCTGCGCATGGTCAGCGAGATCCGCTTGCGCTTGACGTCGACATCGACGACACGCACCCGCACCACTTGCCCGGCCTTCACCACCTCGGCGGGGTCCTTGACGAAGCGGTCGGCGAGTTGCGAGACGTGGACGAGCCCGTCCTGATGCACCCCGACGTCGACGAAGGCGCCGAAGGCCGCGACGTTGGTGACCGTTCCCTCCAGCGACATGCCGGGCTTCAGGTCGGAGATCTCGTTCACCCCTTCGGCGAAGGCCGCCGTGCGGAACGCCGGACGCGGATCGCGGCCCGGCTTCTCCAGTTCGCCGATGATGTCGCGAACCGTCGGCAGGCCGAAGCCGTCGCGGACGAAGCGCTGGGGGTCGAGCGACTTCAGCGCCGAGGGATCGCGCATCACCGATGAAACGTCGGTTCCGAGCGCGGCGACGATCCGGCGCGCCACAGGATAGGCCTCGGGATGGACGGCCGAACCGTCGAGCGGCTCGGAGCCCCCGGTGATCCGCAGGAAGCCGGCGCATTGCTCGAAGGCCTTCGGGCCGAGGCGCGGCACGTCGAGCAACCGGCGACGAAGGGCGAAGGGCCCTTCCCGGTCGCGGTGCGCGACGATCGCCTCGGCCAGGGACGGGCCGAGCCCCGCGACGCGCGAGAGCAGCGCAGCGGAGGCCGTGTTCAAGTCGACGCCGACGGCGTTGACGGCGTCCTCGACGACCGTGTCGAGGGCCTTGGAAAGCCGCGACTGGTCAACGTCGTGCTGGTACTGGCCGACGCCGATCGCCTTGGGGTCGACCTTGATCAGTTCGGACAGCGGATCCTGCAGGCGCCGCGCGATCGACACCGCCCCGCGGATCGACACGTCGACGTCCGGCATCTCCTTCGACGCGAGTTCCGAGGCCGAATAGACGGATGCGCCCGCCTCGCTGACCACCGTCTTGATCGGCTTCCTGCCGGGCAGTCCCTTGATGACGTCCGCCACCAGCTGCTCGGTCTCGCGGCTGGCGGTGCCGTTGCCGATGGCGATCAGCGCGATGTCGTGTTTGGCGATGAGCTCGACGAGCCTGGCGGAGGCGCCGGCGACGTCGTTGCGCGGCTGGAAGGGATAGACCGTCGCGCTGTCGACGTGCCGGCCGGTCGCGTCGATGACGGCGACCTTGACGCCGGTGCGGATGCCGGGATCGAGCCCAATGGTCGCCTTGGCGCCCGCCGGCGCGGCGAGGAGGAGATCCTTCAGATTGCGTGAGAAGACGCGGATCGCCTCGCCGTCGGCGCCTTCCTTCATCATCGCCATCATCTGTGCGGTGAGGTTCGGCCGGATCTTCACCCGCCAGGCCCAGCGCACCACCCCAAGCAGCCACTCGTCGGCGGCTTTGCCGCCCGCGGTCGGAATGGCGTTGTGGCGAGCGACCATCGCCTCGACCGGCTTGACGCTGGAGGGATCGTCCGCGTCGACCTCGATATCGACGGTGACGACGCCTTCGTTCTGGGCGCGCAGCAGCGCCAGCACGCGGTGGCTGGGGGCGCTCGCCCACTTTTCCGTATGGTCGAAGTAATCGGCGAACTTGGCGCCCTCCTCCGCCTTGCCCTTCACCACCCGCGAGCGGAGCTGCGCCCTGGCGATCAGATGGCTGCGGATCTCGCCGACCAGCGCCGGGTTTTCGGCCATGGTCTCGCCGAGGATGTCGCGCGCGCCCTCCAGCGCCGCCTTGACGTCAGGCACGTCGGCCGTGACGAAGGAAGCGGCAAGCCGCGCCGGATCGACGGAGCGATCCGTCAGGATGCGCTCGGCAAGCGGACCGAGGCCCCTCTCCCGTGCCGCGTCCGCCCGGTTGCGGCGCTTCGGCCGGTAGGGAAGGTAGACGTCCTCCAGCTCGACCCGGCTGGCGGCGTTCATCACCGCCGCCGTCAGCGCCGCGTCGAGCTTGCCCTGTTCGCGGATGGATTTCAGCACCGCCTGCCGGCGCGCCTCGAGTTCCCGAAGATAGGTCAGCCGGGTTTCCAGCGTGCGCAGCTGGACGTCGTCGAGCCCGCCGGTGGCTTCCTTGCGGTAGCGGGCGATGAAGGGAACCGTCGCCCCGCCGTCGAGAAGGCCGACCGTCGCCGCGACCTGTTCGACCCGCGCGCCGATCTCGCGGGCGATGGTCGTCTCGAGCGAAGGTCGCGTCATGGTCATGGTGGTCCTCTCGTGGATAGGCGCAGCATTCATGCCGAACGTCGGAAGCCGGGCGCCGGATGTTACGGCGGCCGACGTTCGAACTCCAGCAGGTCGAACAAGCGCTACAACAAGAAGCGAGTTGCAGAAATCCGCAGAAAGAAGCCGAGTGGCGACAGGCGACCGGATATCCAACGCGTGCGCGGTTGGATGATGGTTGACCGTTCGGCCCGGCTCCAGAGCGAGGCGGCATGCTGGTCGATCACCGCGACCATGCGTTCCGCACCATGGGTGATCAGCGCGGTCCTGGACGTCTCGTCTCCAATCAAATCGGAGATCGTTGTCACGGCGACAAGTTCAGGACCGGTCTCAGTACCGACTGCCACTTCTTGGAGCGGCATCCTTGATGCCATTCGCGGTGACCATACCCGGCAATATCTTCACACCGATAGCATCGGTTTTTCCCCAAGATCCCAGTAGAGTCCGGCCATGATTGCCAGCCCCTCCTTTACGATATGCGTCGGCAAGTGCTCATTCGGTGCGTGTTGCGAACAACCGGGATAGGAGTGTGGCACCCAAATCGTGGGCATGCCGAGGATATCTGAGAAGGCGTCGTTGGGAAGAGATCCGCCGAGATTCGGCAGGATTGCCGGTTTCGCCCCGGTGGTGCGCTGGATGGAGCCGACGGCCCACGTTACCCAGGGGTCGTCCGGATCGAGGCGGGTGGCGTTGAAGAGGCCGTCCCGCATCAGTTCGACCTGAACGTTCGAAAAGCCCTGCCGGTCCAGGTGGCGGCGAACCGCAGGAACGACGGTGAACGGGTCTACGTCGACGACGAAACGCAGCTGCATCCGCACCCAAGCACGGGGCGGAATGGCGTTGACCGGAGTCTTCGGATTGCCGGCCTCGGTGGCCAGCACTTCCAGCGAGCACCAACCGAAGACGCGCTCGGTCGGCGTCAGGCCGGGCTCGCCCCACCATGGCTCGATCTCCTCGCCTTCCGGACCCTCCATGATGTCGCAATCGGCAAGAACGCGGCGAACTGAGGCCGGCAGTTCCGGCGGCACCAGATCGGGAAGCCGGATCTGCCCCGTCGGCCCGACGAGGCTTGCGATCGCATGAGAGAGCTGGATGGCCGGATTGGACAGGAGGCCGCCCCAGTTTCCCGAATGCCGACCGCCGTCGCGCGCGTCGATCCACATGTCGAAGGAAACGCCGCCCCTCGAGCCGAGAAAGATCGTCGGGCGCTGTTCGGACAATCTTGGCCCGTCGGAGCCGATGAGCACGTCGGCCTTCAAGCGCTCCCGGTGATCGGCGCATAGTTCCCGCAGGCCCGGCGAGCCGACTTCCTCGCCCATCTCGATGAGGTATTTGACGTTGAAACCGAGACGGCCGCGGGTTTCCAGCACCGCCTCGAGAGCGTCGAGGTTGATCGCGTGCTGGCCCTTGTTGTCGACGACGCCGCGCCCGTACCACCGGTCGCCCTTGTCGGTCATCGTCCACGGCGAAAGACCGTCGTCCCAGTCGGCGTCGAGACCACGGATGACGTCGCCATGGCCATAGCCAAGGACGGTCGGCAGGGCCGGATCCTCGATCCGCTCGGCGATCAGGAAAGGCGCGCGGGCGGCGGGATGCTCCACGATCTCCGTCTTGAAACCGAGCTTTTCGAGGTTCGGGATCATCTCCCGCTCCAGATAGGCGACCAACGCTTCCGCGCGATCGGGGTTCTGGCTTTCCGTCGGCATCGCGACGCGGCGCGCCAGCGTTTCGCGGAAGGTGCCGTCGTCGAAGAAGGCTTCGGCGCGGGCGATGGCAGCTTCTCGGGTCAAGGGACGCTCGGCTCCTGCTGATGTTCTGGCGGCCGGTCCGGCCGGCGCGAAGGATTGGCCGGCGGGACCGGGGCGGTCAAATTCGGAAATGGCAAGAGATGATGCGGCCGGCGCAACTACGGAGCCTGCCCAGATGTCACAGCCTCCCCGCCCTGTTGGCGCGCCGCCTCCCGGATCAGCGACGCCAGCTGGTTCACCGACCGGCTGCGCGGCAGCCATTTCGGGAAGATGAAGACGTAGCGCAGTTCGATCGACGGAGTGAAGGGCCGGATGACCATGCCCGGCTTGAGGCTGGAACGCGCCACGAACCCGTCGGCAATGGCGACACCGAGGCCGCGGCCGGCCAGTTCGCAGGCCACCTGGCCATTGGGCGTCTCGAGGCGGATGTTCGGCAGACGACCGATCTTGCGGAAGGCCGCGTCGACATGCTGACGCACCACCGTGCGCGGCGCATTCGCGACAAGCCTTACGTCGACAAGATCGGTGACGTGAACATGGTCTTTCCTGGCCAGCGGGTGATCGTGGCGCATGACGGCAACCGCACACACGTTGACCATGGGTTCGACATCGATCACATCGCTGTCGAGAGGCAGGACGGTGATGCCGAGATCGAACTGCTCACGGCCGAGCCAGATCTCGATGTCGAGCCGGGAGCGGGAATCGATCGATGCCGTGAAGCCGGGGTCCTCCTCGGTCATCACCGCGATCGCATCGGCCAGCAGCGCGTCGGTGACGTTCGGCGCCGTGAGGATGCGAACGTGCCGCCGCTGCTTGTCGCGAACGCGCTCGGCGGCGTACATGGCTTCGTCGAGCGTGTGGAGCGCGTGCTCGACATGGGCGTAGAATTCTCGCGCCTCCTGCGTCGGGACGAGCCGCCTGTTCTTGCGGGTGAAGAGCGGGAAGCGGACTTCGTCCTCGAGCGCGGCCAGCAGGCGACTGACCTGCGGCTGGGTTCGATGAAGGCGGTCAGCCGCGGCGTTCACCGAGCCGCCTTCCATGAAGGCCCTCAGCGCCTCCAGCCCTTTCAGGTTCATACCACCTCCGACACATGCGCTTTTCGCATAAACACTTACAAAATCGGAAATTGACGCATCACACAAGGCGGTTAGGCTGGAGGTTTGTGGGAGAGGGTCGCTTTGGGGAAAATGTCGGATACCGACGCGGGATCGCCCGCATGGCGCGTGCCGCCGTCACGCTATCTCGCAGACCGTCCGGCACTCTACGACCTGCCTGCACGGCCCTTTTCGCTCTATCTGGCGATGCGCGACGGCTGCCGTATCGCCGCCGATGTCTACCTGCCGCAAGCCACCGACGGTGAGCGGGGCGCGGTTCCGACCATCCTGATCCTGACCCCCTACTACCGACGCTTCGCGCTCGGCGGAGACGCTTCCTCGGCCACCGACCCCTCGCCCAACGCGGCGAAGTATCGGGACTTCTTCGTCCCGCGCGGTTACGCCGTGGTCGTGGTCGACGTGCGCGGCACCGGGGCGAGCTTCGGCACCAGGGACTCCTTCCGCTCGCCGACGGAGCGGGACGATTTTCGCGAGATCGCCGACTGGATCGTCACGCAGGACTGGTCGAACGGCGTAATCGGCTCGACCGGGATCTCCTATCTCGGCGCGGCATCGTGCTTTCTCGCCTCGACCGGTCATCCGGCCGTCAAGGCGATCGCGCCGCTCTTCGCCGTCTGGAACACCTATGTCGACCACCTCTATCCAGGCGGCGTCTTGTTGAACCAGTTGGCTAAGAGCTACGACGACATCATGGTCGGCCTCGATCACGACCGCCGCGACATCCTCGCCAAGCAGCCCTATTTCGACAATCCGGATTTCGCCGGCCCGCAGCCCGTCGACGAAGACGTCGACGGCGCCCTGTGCCGGGCCGCCGTTCGAGCGCATCTCGGCAACTTCCACATGCCGGACTTCATCTCCGAGTTCCGCTTCACCGACGACCGCCTGCCCTACGATCCGTCCTTCGGCGCGCACTCCTTCAGCCCTTACCACTATGCCGACGGGATCCGGCCCGACTGCGCCATCCTGTCGGTGTCCGGGTGGATGGACGGCGCCGGGTTTTCGAACGGCGCAATCGCCCGTAACCTGTCGCTGCCCGGCAACCCGCAGCACCTCCTCATCGGCCCCTGGGACCACGGCGCCCGCACGAACGTCTCGCCGTGGCGCGAGCGGCCCCAAACTGATTTCGATGTCCTGGCCGAGGTGCTGCGCTTCTTCGATCACTACCTGATGGGCCGCGACACCGGCCTTCAGGACGAGGCGCCGATCCACTATTTCTGCATCCACACCGACGACTGGCGCTCAGCGACGGCCTGGCCTCCTGTCGAGACGAGCCGCATCCTCCACCTTGGCACGGACGGCGCCTTGAGCGAGGAGGCCGGCGCAGTCGGTGAAGACGAGTACCGGGTCGACTTTACGACCGGTTCCGGCGTCAACACCCGCCATGAGCGCCTGGCCGCCGTTGCGCTGACCGACTACTATACCGATTGGCAGGGGCGCGACGCTGCGATGCTCTGCTATGAGACCGCACCGTTGGACGAAGGCGGCGAGATCGTCGGCCATCCGGTCATCGACTTGTGGATGGCCTCCAATCAAGGTGACGCGGTCCTGCACGTCTATCTTTCCGAAGTCGAGGCAGACGGCAGCGTGCGCTACGTTACCGAGGGGGTGCTGCGCGCGCTGCACCGCCAGGAGACGACAGCGCCGGCGAACCAGAACTGGTCCTGGCCCTTCCGAGACTTCAGCCGGGCCAACGCCGCGCCGCTGGAGCCGGGCGAGGCAGTGCGCATGCGCTTCGCCCTGTTGCCGGTGGCATGGTCCTTCGCCGCCGGCAGCCGCATCCGCCTTTCCATCGCGGGCGCGGACTGCGACCATTACGTCCAGCTGCCCTACGGCCGCCCGCCCGTCCTCGCCGTCATGCGCGGCGGCGAAACGCCTTCCCGCATCGAATTGCCGTGGCAACCATCCCGAGAAACGTCTTCCGAAACCAGGGGAATGCAATGAAATCGAGAACAATGCTCTTGGCGGCAAGTCTCGCCGCGCTCGCCTCGACGCCCGCGCTGGCTGGCAAGGACAACGACACCTTCGTGTGGGCCACCTCCACCGAGATGGACACGCCGGACATCTATTACGGCAATCAGCGCGAGGCGCTGATCACGACCTATGCCCAGTGCGACAGCCTGGTCTACCGCGATCCGAAGTCCAACGAAGTTCTGCCGCTTCTGGCGACGAAATGGGAATGGACGGACGACAAGACGCTGGAAATGGAGCTGCGCGAAGGCGTCAAGTTTCATGACGGCACCGACTTCGACGCCGAGGACGTGGCCTATACGCTGAACCACGTGGCGGCGCCCGACAGCGACATGAAGCTTCGCGTCATCGTCGACTGGATCGACAATGTCGAGGTGGTCGCCCCGCACAAGATCCGCATCCATGCCAAGGCGCCGACGCCGGCGGCCTTCGAATATCTCGGCGGCACGGCCCCGATCTTTCCCTCGGGCCACTACGATAGCGCGCCGGAAGTTCCCGGCGCCGACGGCACGACCCGGCGCGACTGGGGCGCCGTGACGCCGGTCTGCACCGGACCCTACAAGCTCACTGACTACCAGCCTGGCCAGTCGGTGACCCTAGAGAAGAACGAGGACTATTTCGACGGCAGCCCGAAGGGCAAGCCTTCGATCGGCAAGATCGTCTACCGCACGATCAAGGATCCCGAGACCCAGATCGCCGAACTCGTGACCGGCGGCATCGACTGGATGTGGGGCGTGCCCACCGAGAACGCTGCGATGCTCGGCGACATGGAGAACATCACGGTCGTCTCCGCCGCCACCATGCGCATGTCGTTCCTGGCCCTCGACGCGGCGGGCCGCACCGGCGACAACCCGATGACCAACGTCAAGGTCCGCCAGGCCATCGCGCACGCCATCGACCGCAAGGCGATCACCGAGAATCTCGTCGGTGAGGGCTCGGCGGTGCTGAAGTCCATGTGCGTGCCGGTTCAATTCGGCTGCGAGACGGACGTGACGCAGTACGACTACGACCCGGAGAAGGCCAAGGCGCTGCTTGCCGAGGCCGGTTATGCCGACGGGTTCAAGATCCCGTTCTACGCCTATCGCGACCGTCCCTATTCCGAGGCGGTACTGAACTATCTGCGGGCCGTGGGGATCGATGGCGATCTGCAGTTTCTGCAGTGGCGCGCGCTGCGTCCGCTCATCGTCGACGACCAGACGGCGATCGCGCAGCTGACCTTCGGCTCGAACGGAATGCTCGATGCGTCCGCCTCGACCGGCTACTACTTCCAGTTCGGACCGGACGACTACGCCCGCGACGAGGAAGTGCGCGACTGGCTCGGCGCAGCCGAAAAGACCATCGACGAAGCCGAGCGCAAGGAGCTCTACTCCAAGGCGCTCAAGAAGATCGCCGACGAGGCCTATTACATCCCGCTCTTCGCCTACGGTCGCACCTACGCCTTCAACAAGGATCTGGACTACCCCGTCACGGACGACGAGATGGCCCACTTCTATCTCGCCAAGTGGAAATGACACCAATCCGGCGCGGGGGTTCGTACCCCCCGCGCCAACAGCCCGGGTCGCGATGCTCATCTATCTTCTCAAGCGCCTGCTCATGACGATCCTGGTGATCGCCGTCACCTCTGTGATCGCGTTTCTTCTGGTTCACCTGTCCGGCGATCCCGCGGCGGCGATGGCTGGTGAGGGCGCATCGCCGGCCGATATCGCCTCCGTGCGCGAAACCTTCGGTTTCGACCGGCCGATCGTCTTTCAGTATCTGGAGTGGGTCGGCCGCATCCTGAGCGGCGAACTGGGCCGCTCCTACTATCTGCGCATGGACGTCAGCGACATCCTCGCCGACCACCTCCCCGTCACCGCGACCCTCGGAGTGATGGCGCTGAGTTTCGCGCTCCTCCTGTCGATCCCGCTCGGCGTCGCCGCGGCCCTGCGTCCGAACACGGTGATCGACCGCGTCGCCCTCTGGCTGGCGGTCGCGGGCCAGGCCCTGCCGTCCTTTCTCTTCGCCCTGGGACTGATGTATCTTTTCGGCGTCTATCTGAGGGTTCTCCCGATCTCGGGCGGAACCACCTGGGCGCACTTCATCATGCCGTCGGTCGCCCTCGGCTACTATGCGACACCCGCGATCATGCGCCTGACCCGGTCGGGCATGATGGACGTCCTCCAGTCGGACCATGTGCGCACCGCCAGAGCCTATGGCCTGTCCTCGTGGCGGGTCGTCATCCGCCATGGCCTGCGCCACGCGATCGTGCCCGTCGTCTCGCTCGCGGCCGTGCAGCTCGGCTTCATGCTCGGCGGCTCCATCATCATCGAGAGCATCTTCTCGCTGAAGGGCATCGGGTATCTCGCCTGGGAATCCATCCAGCGCGCCGATATCGAGGTCATCCAGGCCATCCTTCTGGTGATCGCCACGGCCTATGCGGTGCTGACCCTTCTGGCAGACCTTCTCAACGCGGCGCTCGACCCGCGCATCCGCATCTCGTGATCGAAGCGCCATGACCAACATCGAACAGACAACAGCGCCCTCCGTCGCACTGTCACCCGGCCGGATGACCCTTCACCGCGCCCTGCGGCACGTCAGCTTCTGGGTCGGCGGGACCATCGTCCTTGCGATCATTCTGGCGGCGATCCTCGCTCCCGCGATCACCTCGCACGATCCAGCGATCCAGGACCTCGCACAGCGGTACATTCCGCCCGTGTGGACCGAGAAAGGGTCGTGGGACCATGTCCTCGGCACCGATAATCTCGGTCGGGACTATTTCGCCCGGCTTCTCTACGGTGCGCGGATCTCGTTGCTCATCGGCTTCATGACCGTGCTGATCTCCGGCGCGATCGGCACCGCGCTGGGTGTGTGTGCCGGCTATTTCGGCGGCTGGGCCGACATGATCATCAACTTCGTCATCACCATCCGGCTGACGCTGCCCGTGGTGCTGGTGGCGCTGGTCGTCGTGGCGCTCGTCGGCAGTTCCCTGACGCTCCTCGTGATGGTGATCGGGCTCCTGCTCTGGGATCGTTTCGCCATCGTCGTGCGCAGCGCCACGCAGCAGCTGGCGCACCGCGAATACATCACCTCCGCCGCCGCGATCGGCAGTTCGACCTGGCGCATCCTGTTCAAGGAAATCCTGCCGAACATCACCGGCCCACTGATCGTCGTCGCCTCGATCGAGCTTGCCCACGCTGTTCTTCTGGAAGCCTCGCTCTCCTTCCTCGGGCTCGGCGTGCAGCCGCCCCAGGTCTCGTGGGGCCTGATGGTCGCCGAGGCGAAGAGCCAGCTTCTGTTCCGGCCCTGGATGATCGCGGTGCCGGGCGCGGCGCTCGTTCTCCTGATCTTTGCCATCAACCTCGTCGGCGACGCCATTCGCGACGTCACGACGCCGGAAGGAAAGGCGTAAATCATGGAAGCTTCGCCGATCCTCGACGTCAGGAATCTGAAGGTCGACATTCCGCTCACGGACGCCGTCCTGCATCCGGTCAGGGGCATAGACCTGACCGTCGCCCGGGGTGAGACGGTTGCCATCGTCGGCGAATCCGGCTGCGGCAAGAGCCTTACAGCGCTGGCCATCATGGGCCTTCTGCCGCGCAATGCGCGCCTGACATCGGAGCGCATCGCGCTGAAGGGCGAGTCCCTGACCAGTGCCGGGCGGAAGCGCTGGCGGCAACTGCGCGGCGATCGCATCGCGATGATCTTCCAGGATCCGATGACCGCGCTCGACCCGTGCTACCGGATCGGCGATCAGATGCGCGAGATCCTGCAGCAGCATCGCCGCGTGTCGAACAAGGAGGCCCGCCAGCGCTCGCTGGAGCTTCTCGGCAAGGTCGGCATCCCCTCGCCCGAGGACCGGCTGTCGCAGTTTCCGCACCAGCTTTCCGGTGGCCTGCGCCAGCGCGTGATGATCGCCATGGCGCTCCTGTGCGAGCCCGAACTGATCATCGCGGACGAGCCGACGACAGCGCTCGACGTAACCATCCAGGCGCAGATCCTCCGGCTCCTGCGCGACATCCAGCGCGAGACCGGCATCGGCCTCGTGCTCATCACCCATGATCTTGGCGTCGTAGCCGGCATGGCCGACCGCATCGTCGTCATGTATGGCGGCGAAGTCGTCGAGGTCGGCGCCTGCGACGACGTGCTGGCGCGCCCGCTCCACCCCTATACGGAGGGGTTGATGCACTCGATCCCGGTGCCCGGCGAGACCCGGCAGGGCCAGACCCTCGGCTTCATTCCCGGCGTCGTTCCGCGTCAGGTCGGCGAACTCACCCGCTGCGGCTTTCTGGAACGCTGCCCGTATGCGCACGCGAAGTGCGGTGCCGGCCCGATCGCGCTGCGCGACGCCGATGTCAGCGATGGCGACGACCGCATGATGCGCTGCGTCCTGCCCGCCGATGGGAGCGGCCGGTCGCCCGAGGCCTGGGTGCGTGACGTGGAGGGCGCATGATGGACGACGTTCTCGTCATGCAAGGGGTGACCCGCGACTATCCGGTCGGCGGGGCCTTCGCCAAGAAACGCACGCTCAGGGCGCTGCGCGGTATCGATCTGACCGTCTCGCGTGGCCGGACGCTTGGCCTCGTTGGCGAGTCCGGCTGCGGCAAGTCGACCCTTGCGAAGGTTCTCCTCGGCGTGGAGGAGGCGACGTCGGGCACGGTTCTGGTCGACGGCCATCCGATCGAATCCTATGGCCGCATCGAGCGTGCCAAGCTGATCCAACCGGTCTTTCAGGATCCCTATTCCTCGCTCAACCCGCGCATGACGGTCGCCAGCATCATCGGCGCGCCCCTGCAGGTGCGCGGTGAAGGCACCGGCGACTCCCGCCGCAAGCGGGTGGAGGAGGTCGCCGGCGAGGTCGGCCTGCCGCGCCATCTCATCGGCGCCTATCCGAGCCAGCTCTCGGGCGGCCAGCGCCAGCGCGTCGCCATCGCCAGGGCGCTGATCGGCGAGCCGAAGATCCTGATCTGTGACGAACCGACCTCGGCCCTCGACGTCTCGGTGCAGTCGCAGATTCTCAATCTCCTGCATCGGCTGAAGCAGGAACTGAACCTCACCATGATCCTGATCAGCCACAACTTGGCCGTGGTGCATCACCTCGCCGACGAGGTGGCGGTGATGTATCTCGGCCGCATCGTCGAGCACGGGCCGAGCCAGGCGATCTTCGACCGCGCGCATCATCCCTACAGCTCGGCACTGCTCAAGGCCGTGCTCCCGCCGCGGCCGGGCTCGCGCCTGCCGGAACTCGGGCTGGAGGCGGAGTTTCCGAGCCCGCTCAACCCGCCATCCGGTTGTCCCTTTCACCCGCGCTGCTCGAACGACGACGGCACGACGTGCCACGAGATCGATCCCGAACCGAGCGGCACCTCCCACACCTATCGCTGCCACCACCCGGACAACTTCACCCAAACCGCCGCGCAGGATCAGGCGCCGGCGGACTGACGGATTGCGCATGACATCGAATATCGACCTTGAACTGCGCGAGCGCCGCGCGTTCGCCGACGGAATGGCGTTCGACGAGACCGGCCCCTATGAGCGGCTGACCGGGCGCGCGATCTTCCGCGTCGATCCGGAAGCCGAGGCGCAGGCGGCCGTGACCGACGTCAAACTGGCACCGCGCGACGCGGACGGGCTGGTGCGCTTCGAAGCCGATTACTGCATCCTGAAGCCCGTCGATCCGACATGCGGCAATTCCCGCGTCTTCTTCGATTACGGCAACCGGGGCAACAAGCGCGCGCTGCAATATTTCAACGATGCCGTCGGTTCCAACGATCCCATCGCCGCCGAACACGCCGGCAACGGTTTCCTGATGCGGCGCGGCTATTCGATCGTCTGGCTGGGCTGGCAGGGCGATCTACATCCCGGCGACGGGCGGATGCTTCTGGGGGCGCCGATCGCCACCGAGAACGGCCGGACGATCACCGGGCGCACCCGCACCGAGTTCATCGCCGTCGAGCCGGGCACGACGGTCTTCCCGCTGAGTTCGCTCGTCTCGACCCGCAGTTATCCGGCCGCTTCCCTCGACACGGCGAAAGCGCAACTGACCCGCCGGCGCTATACCAACAGTGTCCGCGAGGCGATCGCACCCGATGCATGGTCCTTCGCCCGCGTCGAACGTGGCGGCGGCGTCGACAATCAGGGCATGGAGGCGGCGGTCGTTCCCTGCGACAGCCATATCCATCTGCCGGGCGGCTTTGCGCCGGGCTGGATCTACGAACTCGTCTACGAGGCGAAGGATCCGCGCGTGCTCGGCCTGGGCCACGTCGCCGTGCGCGATTTCGTCAGCTTCCTCAAACACGAAGCCGAGACCGTCTCCGGCGCAGCGAACCCGCTGGGCGAGGGCGGAACGGCGATCGAGCGCGCCTATGCTTGGGGCCGGTCCCAGACCGGCCGCTGCATCCGCGACTTCCTGGATTTCGGCTTCAACGCCGACGCCGATGGCCGCCGCGTCTTCGACGGGGTGATGCCGCACGTCTCGGGCGCGGGCAAGATGTGGATGAACCACCGCTTCGCCAATCTGGTGCTGCTTCCCGGTCAGGAGCACGAGAACCACTTCACCCCGGCGGACCGATTTCCCTTCTCCTATGCGCAGCCGACCGACCGCTTCACCGGCAGGACCGACGCCATCCTCAAGCGTCCCGGGAGCGACCCGAAGGTCATCCACACCGACACGGCCTGCGAATACTGGCACCGCCGTGCATCCCTGGTCCACACGGACACGAACGGCGACGATCTCGAACAGCCCGAGAACGTGCGGCTCTATCTCTGGGCGAGTTCGCAGCACGTTGCCTCGCCGAAGGTCCCAGCCCCGGCTCGCGGCATGGCGCAGACCTATTTCAACGTCGTTTCGACCTCGATGTTTTTCCGTGCCAATCTCGATCGCCTCGACGCCTGGGTCAGCCGGGGCGAGGCTCCGCCGGCGAGCCGGATCCCGCGCCGCGAGGATGGAACCCTTGTGACCGCCGAGACGTGGCGCGAAGCGTTTCCGGCGATCCCGGGCGTTGCCCTGCCGCGCGGCCCGAGCCGGCTCGAGCGGCTCGATTTCGGGCCCGACTTCGACGCCGGCATGATCGCCAACGAACCGCCGACCGTCGTGTCCGGTGAGGAATATCCGGTGCAGGTCCCCGCCGTCGACGCGGACGGCAACGAGATCGGGGGGCTGCGCGCGCCCATGGTCGAAGCCCCGCTCGGCACCTATACCGGCTGGTCGCTGCGGCGCCGCGACTTCGGCCACGGGGCGATGGTCGGCATCACCGGCAGCTACATTCCCTTCCCCGACACCGAGGACGAACGCACGCAGACCGGCGATCCCCGCGCCTCGGTCCTCGCACGCTATGCGGGTCCGGAAGCCTATGTCGCCGCAATCCGCGCGGCTGCAGAAGCACTCGTCGCGGACGGCCTGATGCTGGCGGAGGACTTGGAGCGATCCGTCGCTGAAGCCGCCGATTGGGGCCGACCGCGCCACGACGTGCGGCTCTAGAGCGGGATGAGATGAGCTCCGCTCATCATCTCGCTCCATCTTCTCGTTTGCGCATGATCTTTCCCGAAAACCGGTTCCCACTTTTCGGGATCATGCTCTAGCCTACCCCGAACGGAGAGCGTCGATGACGAAGGGAATGGTCGTCTGCCCGCAGCCCGAAGCGGCGGAATCGGCAGTGGAGATCCTCGAGCTCGGCGGCAACGCCATCGATGCGGCGATTGCCTGCGCCCTGGCCCAGACGGTGGTCGATCCGCTGATGTGCGGCATTGCCGGCTTCGGCAGCCTCGCCACCTACATGCCCTGCCGGGGCTTGCACGAGTATCTCGACTTTCATGCACCAGCGCCTTTGGCCGCGAGGCCCGAGATGTGGGAAAATCTCGTCGAAAGCGAGACCCGCGACGGCTTCGGCTTCGTTCTCGAAGGCCGCATCAACGATCTCGGCTACAAGTCCATCGCGGCGCCGGCGACGCTCAAGGCCTTGGAAGAGGCCCACAAGGCCTATGGCACATTGCCGTGGGAGACCCTGGTCGAGCCGGCGATCCGATGGGCGGTGGACGGCTTCTTCGTCCGGCCTGCCATGTACACCTTCTTTCTGGAGGACGGAAAGATGGGGCGCGTACCGACGGCCGACCGACTGGCCTATACGGCCTCCGGCCGCGCGCTCTATTGCAACGACGACGGCAGTCCGAAGCGGATCGGCGCGCCCGTGACCAACCCGGACTATGCCCGAACGCTGCGCGCCATCGCGAGAGATGGCGCAGACAGCTTCTACCGTGGCGAGATCGCCGAACGGATCGCCGCCGACATGGCAAAGAACGGCGCGCTGCTTTCGAAGCGCGACCTCGAGGGCTATCGCTGCCATCGCGCTCACCCTCTTTCCTGCACCTATCGCGGCCGCACCGTCACCACGAACCAGCCGCCCGGCGGTGGCGTCATGCTGATCGAGATGCTCAATATTCTGGAGAATTTCGATCTAGCCGCACTGGGCCACAATACGCCCGCCTACATGACGACGGTTTGCGAGGCGATGAAGCGGGCGACCATCGACAAGGACCGGCATGTGGGCGACCCGGCCTTCGTCGACATTCCGGTCGACCGCCTTACCGACAAGGCCTACGCCGCATCGCTGGCGGGCGAGATCCGGCGCGGCGAGCGGGCCAGCGTGCCCCGGCTGCAGGCGAGCGACCTCGTCCCGACCGACACGACCCATCTTTCCATCGTCGACGGCGATGGAAACTGCGTTTCGATGACCCATTCGCTGGGGATGCCCTCAGGCGTCATCACCGAAGGGCTCGGCTTCATGTACAATGGCTGCATGGGCGTCTTCGACCCGCGTCCCGGCCGGGCCGGCAGCATCGCGCCCGGCAAGACCCGGTTCAGCGCCATGTGCCCGACCATCGTCTTCGAGACCGGTCGCCCCTCACTCGTCCTCGGCGCCCCCGGCGGCACACAGATCGTCATGGGCGTTCTGCAGACGATCCTCAACACGATCGACTTCGGCATGGGGGCCCAAGAGGCCGTGGCGGCACCGCGCTTTTCCGCGACCGGCAATTCGATCGACGTCTCGAACCGCATCCGACGTTCGGTCACCCAAGCGCTCGAAAATAACGGATATAAGGTGAACCGGAACCCTTACGGCTACACGATAGGGTGGGTTCATGCGATCGGTATCGACGGCGAGACGCTGCAAGGCGCACCGGATCCGGGACGCGACGGCGTGGCATACGAAGCGGGATCATGAAGAGCTGAGCAACTCCACATTGCTCGCCACACCGTCGTCACGGCGGGGCGCTCGGAAATCTTTGCTATTTTGGATTGTCGGATTATTCCTGAAAAGAATTTGCAGTTTTCTAAAGCAATAGAAAACACCGCGGCTTAAAAATTTTCTATAGAGCTGTAACGAATTTAACCGCTGAAGTAATCACCCGGAATCACGGGATAGCTACTATCGCGCCGTGCGATCGAGCCAACCGCAAGGCCAAAGGTGTTGCAAAATAGGAAAGGACATGGCCTTCCACGTCGCGGTGGTCAAAGACGATCTGCATGCGCGTCGATCACCTGAAACTGTCGCCGGGAAAATCAGGGTATCGGGAAACCCCTGAAAATGCTGGTCGGAGTGGCAGGATTTGAACCTGCGACCCCCTCGTCCCGAACGAGGTGCGCTACCAGGCTGCGCTACACTCCGTGACCTGCGGCGCGGTATATAACGAGGGTGTCGCAAGACCGCAAGCGCGCATCGCCAATTCTCGAAAATTCCTTCCAGGCCTCGTCAGACGGCGGTTTTTGCGCCCTCGGTGGCCTCGGCTGCCTTGCGGCAGGAGACGCACAGGCCGGAAATCTCGATCGTCGTCGCCTTGGTGAGAAAGCTTTCCGCTTCTGCCCAGGCGGCGAATCGATCCTCGATCTTCGAATCGGAGAACTCCCAGACCCGGGCGCAGTTCTCGCAGATGGCAAAGGCCACCACTGCGGCCCCGTCGTGCTCGTGGGGATGCGAACAGGCGACGAAGGCCTTGAGGCTGTCGAGCCGATGGACGAGACCGGTCTCGACCAGCTTGTCGAGGGCGCGGTAGACCTGCAGGGGCGCGCGGACCCCCTCGCCCCGCAGCCGGTCGAGAATGGCATAGGCGCTCAGCGGCTCGTCGCAGGCGGTGAGGGTGTCCAGCACCAGCGCCTGGTTGCGCGTCAGGGCGCGTCGTGTGCTCATGGCGTGTCTTCCCGGATGCGAGACGATGTGAGGCGGCCCACGAGATCGGGCAGCGGCAGCAGGGCCGCCAGGAACAGCGCCAGCGCCGCGACGACGATGGACGGCCCCGACGGCGTGTTGGTGGCAAGCGACAGATAGAGGCCGCCGGTGGAGGCCACTCCTCCGATCAGCGCGGCGAGCACGGCCATCACCTCCGGCGAAGTGGCGAAGCGCCGGGCCGTCGCCGCCGGGATGATCAGGAGCGCGGTGATCAACAGGATGCCGACGATTTTCATGGCGATGGCGATGACGAAGGCCATGACCAGCATGAAGGCGATGCGGGCGCGCTCCGGCCGCTGGCCCTCGGCCGCAGCGATCTCGGCGTTGACCGTACCGGCAAGCAGCGGGCGCCACAGGAGAACGAGCACCACGCCCACCAGCACCGCGCCGCCCCAGATCACCGCGAGGTCGGACTTGGTGACGGCAAGGATGTCGCCGAAGAGATAGCCGAGGAGATCGACCCTGACCCAGGGCATGAAGGCCAGCGAGACCAGCCCGATGGCCAGCGTCGAATGGGAGAGGATGCCGAGCAGCGAATCGGTCGACAGCCCGCCGCGTCGCTGCAAGAGGACGAGCACCATCGAGATCAGCCCCGAGATGAGGAAGACTGAGAAGAGCAGTGACCAGTCCAGCGCCAGCGACAGCGCGATGCCGAGCAGTGCCGAATGGGCCATGGTGTCGCCGAAATAGGCCATGCGCCGCCACACGACGAAGCAGCCGAGCGGGCCGGCGACGAGGGCGATGCCAAGGCCGGCGAGGAGCGCCCGCACGAAGAAGTCGTCAAGCATGGTCATGCTCCGAAGCGCGCCGCGGAGCGGGCGCGCCGTCTTGCGGATGCGGAGCGGGATCGCCGTTAAGGGCGGCATGGCGCCCCTGAGGATCGTGCGCTCGACCAGGCCCGTGATCGTGCCCGTGATCGTGATCGTGATCGTGATCATGCCCGTGGCCGTCCCCGCCCCCGCCCCCGCCCCCGCAGGCGCCGGCGTCATGGTCGTGGCCGCCATAGGCGATCTGGCCGTCCGGCAGATGGGTGTGATCGTGGTCATGGCGGTAGAGGGCCAGGGCCTCGGACGCGCGGGCGCCGAACAACTGGCGATAGGCCGGCGAGGCGGCGACCGAACTGGGGCTCCCGGCGCAGCAGACATGGCCGTTGAGGCAGACCACCCGGTCGGTCTTCGCCATGACCACGTGGAGATCGTGGGAGATCAGCAGGACGGCACAGCCCTCGCTTTCGCGCAGGTCCGAGATCAGCTCGTAGAGCGCGATCTCGCCGGAAAAGTCGACGCCCTGCACCGGCTCGTCGAGGACGAGGAGGTTGGGACGGCGCAGCATCGCCCGGGCGAGCAGCGCCCGCTGGAATTCGCCGCCCGACAGATCGTGGACCTGCGCCTTGCGCAGATGCCGGATCCCCACCCGCTCCAGCGCCTCGTCGACGGCGGGCGCTCCGGCCCGCGTCGTCAGCGTCATCATCCGCGAAACCGTCATCGGCAGCGAGCGGTCGACGGCGAGCTTCTGGGGCACGTAGCCGACGACGAGATCCCGGCTTCGCTCGACCGAACCGGCATCGGCCGAAACGACGCCGATCGCCGTCTTCGCCGTCGTCGTCTTGCCGGAGCCGTTGGGGCCGATCAGCGTGATGATCTCGCCCGGGCGGATCGTCAGGTCGACGCCCTCGATCAGCCAGCGCCGCGATCGGAAGACGCCGACGCCGCGCATCGTCACCAGTGCGCCGCCCGTCGAACTCGCCATTGCACTCGCCATGTTGGATATTTCCTGTCGGAGGCTTGCTATCGCACACGGAATAGCATAGCGCAAACTCTGTAATGATATAACATCGGAGTTCACGGAATGCCAGAAGCTGCGAAGCTGCGCCCCCTGCCCCGGAAGCCTCGTGCGGACGCGACGAGCAAAGTCGGAGCCGGCAAGCCGGTCCGCTCGCGGGCTGGATCGAGGCCACATCGGGCGGCAGAAAAGACGCGGGAGGCCGCGCCATCGGGCAGCGGGTTCCTCGCCGCACTCGCCGTCGTCGGCGGGCTGATCGCGGCGATGTCCGCCACGTCTTCGTCGGCCAGCGCCGCCGACGCCCCGACGGTCGTGACCTCGATCAAGCCGGTGGAATCCCTCGTTTCCGCCGTCATGCAAGGGGTCGGCGAGCCCTATCTCATCGTCAAGGGCGCCGCCTCCCCCCATACGGCGGCGCTGAAGCCGTCGGACGCGACGGCCCTGTCGGAGGCCAAGGCGATCTTCTGGATCGGACCGCAACTCGAGAATTTCCTGGTCAAGCCGATCGACTCGCTGGGGGCGAATGCGCGGGTCGTCGCGCTGTGGGACGCCAAGGGCGTCGAGAAGCTCGAGGCGCGCGAAGGGGCGATGTTCGAGGCGGAAGACGAGCACGAAGGGCATGGCAACCACGAGGCCCATGCGGAAGGGGAGGACGGCCACGAGGATCATGCGGCCGACGCCCATGACGATCACGAAGGCGACGGCCATGCTCACGGCGCCTTCAATGAGCATGTCTGGCTCGATCCCGAGAACGCGATCGCGATGACCAAGGCGATCGCGGCAACCCTCGAAAGCGTCGACCCGGCCAATGCCGGGACCTATCGCGAGAACGCCGCCGCCTATGCGGCCCGGCTGGAGACCCTGGAGAAGGACGTCAGGGCTGAACTGGCCGGCACCGATCGCAAGCCGTTCGTCGTCTTCCACGACGCCTACCAGTATTTCGAAACCCGCTTCGACGTTCCCGCGGCGGGCTCGATCACCATCAATCCCGATCGCGCCCCCGGCGCGGCGAGGCTTCGCGAGATCAAGGACAAGCTGGAAAGCCTCGGCGCGTCCTGCGTGTTCACGGAGCCGGAATTCGAACCGAGCGTCGTTGCGACGGTGACCGAGGGCACCTCCGCGAAGACCGGCATCCTCGACCCGCTCGGTGCCGACCTCCCCGAAGGGCCGGACCTTTATCCGACGCTCATCAAGAACATCACCAAGGGCTTGAAGGATTGTTTCGCGAGCTGACAACGGTCGGACGTGATCTCATATCGTCAGTCGCACAGAAGTTTCTGACCCTCCCTTCAAACATTATGTTGCGCCGCCGAATTTTTTCTGCGGCGCAATGTTTTGATGCGCAGGTGACAAGAGGAGAGAATTTAGCCCAAAGTATTATAGCTTGAAACTGCCGCCTCGTAGACGATAGGCATGAAATCGCGGCTGGCTGCCGTCGGGAGGAGATCGATCGACAGCCAGATTAATCCGGTTTTCAACTCGGGAGGAGAAGGAATGCCCATCGACACGACGGCCTGGAGCCGCCGCCGAATCCTGAAGACCAGTGCGGCACTCGGAGCCGGGCTGGCCATGCCGCACTTCTTCGTGCGCAATGCGTGGTCGCAGGATCAGGTGTTCTGCAACAATCCGACCGGCGGCAACGTCGTCCTCGGCTTCAACGTGCCCCAGTCCGGCCCCTATGCCGACGAGGGCGCCGACGAGCTGCGCGCGTTCCAGCTGGCCGTGCAGCACCTCAACGGCGAAGGCGACGGCGGCCTCGTCAACACGCTGAAGCCGTCCAGCCTGAAGGGCAACGGCATTCTCGGCAAGAAGGTGACCTACGTCACCGGCGATACCCAGACCAAGTCGGACGCCGCCAGGGCCTCGGCCAAGCGGATGATCGAATCCGACAAGGTGCTGATGATTTCCGGCGGCTCGTCCTCCGGCGTCGCGGTGGCGGTTCAGTCGCTCTGCCAGGACATGGGCGTGATGTTCATGGCCGGGCTCACCCACTCCAACGACACCACCGGCAAGGACAAGCGGCGCTACGGCTTCCGCCACTTCTTCAACGCCTACATGTCGGGCCAGGCGCTGGGTCCGGTGCTGGCCGAGGAGTACGGTACCGACCGCAAGGCCTATCACCTGACGGCCGACTACACCTGGGGCTGGACCCAGGAAGAATCCATCAAGAACGCCACCGAGGGTCTCGGCTGGGAGACGGTGCAGACCGTGCGCACCCCGCTCGGCGCCGGCGACTTCTCGCAGTATCTGACGCCGGTGCTGAATTCCGGCGCCGACGTCCTGATCCTGAACCACTACGGCGGCGACATGGTCAATTCGCTGCGCCAGGCGGTCACCCAGTTCGACATGAAGTCGAAGGAAGTCGGCGGCAAGCAGTTCGAGATCGTCGTGCCGCTGTTCTCCGAGCTGATGGCGCAGGGCGCNGGCGACGCGGTGAAGGGCATTCTCGGCACGGCCAACTGGGACTGGAAGCTCGACAACGAGGCGACCAAGGTGCTCGCCAAGTCGTTCGGCGAGGCCTATGGCTCGCCGCCCTCGCAGGCCGCCCACACCTGCTACGTCCAGACGCTGCTCTATGCCAACGCCGTCGAGCAGGCCGGCACCTTCTATCCGCCGGAAGTCATCAAGGCCCTCGAAGGCTTCGAGTTCGACGGCATGGGGAACGGCCCGACGCTCTATCGCGCGGAGGACCACCAGTGCTTCAAGGACGTGCTCGTGGTGCGCGGCAAGCAGAACCCGACCAACCAGTTCGACCTCATGGAGATCGTCAAGATCGTGCCGCGTGACCAGGTCACCTACGATCCGTCGATCTTCGGTGGCGATCTCGGCCCCGCAGAGGTCAAGGGATGCGCCGCCTGACAGGCAGCTGAGTTGAGCTGCGGGCGGGTGGCGGAGACGCCGCCCGCCTGTTCGAACGCGTGACGGGCCGGGCTTGACGGCATCGGCGCATCGGCCGGTTCGCGCTACCGGCGCTTCGGCAGGACCGACGGCCGCTCCCATCTAGCCGATCGGCGCAGCCAGAACAGCGCCCGACCGCGCGGACGACTGGATCGCCGGCGGAGAAGCGGCAGCCGCGCCGTCCCGCCCGGACATCGCGCCCGAGCATCGCGCCCGAACATCGCAAAGTCACTGAGACGCTGGCTGGAAGGCTCCATGGACGCCATCATACTTCAGATCCTGAACGGGCTCGACAAGGGCGGCGCCTATGCGCTCATCGCCCTTGGACTGACCCTGATCTTCGGCACCCTCGGTGTCGTCAACTTCGCCCATGGCGCGCTGTTCATGCTCGGCGCCTTCTGCGCGGTGGCCTTTTCCAGGCTGCTGACGATCTCCGAGCGGGTCCGCGACGAGAGCGTGACCTTCTTCGAGGCCTATAAGGAAATCCCCTATCTGACGCTGTGGTACGGCGACACCGGCCAGACGATCGTCGACTGGGCGGTGCCCCTGTCGATCGTGCTCGCCATTCCCGTCATGGTGCTCATCGGATTTGCGATGGAGCGCGGGCTGATCCGCTTCTTCTACAAGCGCAGCCACGCCGAGCAGATCCTCGTCACCTTCGGCCTGGCGATCGTCCTGCAGGAGATCGTCAAGTATTTCTTCGGCGCCAATCCGATCCCGATGACCGCGCCGCCCGCGCTGGCCGGCAGCGCCGACATCGGCGCCCTACTCGGCGCCTCGAACATCAGCTACCCGATGTGGCGGATCGTCTATTTCCTGTTTTCACTCTCCATCATCGGCCTCGTCTTCGCGTTCCTGCAGATGACGACCTTCGGCATGGTGGTGCGGGCGGGCATGGCCGATCGCGAGACGGTCGGGCTTCTCGGCATCAACATCGGCCGCAAGTTCACGATCGTCTTCGGCATCGCCTCCGCCGTCGCCGGCCTCGCCGGCGTGATGTACACGCCGATCCTCGCGCCGAACTACCATCTCGGGATGGATTTCCTGGTCCTGTCCTTCGTCGTCGTCGTGGTCGGGGGAATGGGTTCGCTTCCCGGCGCGGTGCTCGCCGGCTTCCTGCTCGGGATCCTTCAGTCCCTCGCCTCGATGACCGAGATCAAGGCAATCGTCCCCGGCATCGACCAGATCATCATCTATCTCGTCGCCGTCGTGGTCCTTCTGGTCCGCCCACGCGGTCTGATGGGACGCCGCGGCGTCATGGAGGCCTGATCGATGAGCCAGAGTGTCATGACCCCCGACAAGAACATGAGCAAGGGCATGGGCCGGAGCCCCGCCGAGAGCCAGGCGCCGAAGGGCGAAGGCCTGCGCGGCTTCATGAGTTCGAGCCGCAGCGACTATCTGATGCTTGCGATCTTCGCGCTCGCTGTCCTGACGATGCCGATATGGCTCGCACCGATCGGTGCGGGCTATCCGGACATCCTGCAGAAATTTGCGATCTTCGGCATCTTCGCCCTCGGCTTCAACATCCTGTTCGGCTTCTCGGGCTACCTCTCCTTCGGACACGCCGCCTTCCTCGGCACAGGCTCTTATGCCGCCGTGTGGATGTTCAAGCTGTTGTCGATGAACGCGGTGATAGCGCTCGTCTTCGCCATCGTGGTCGCCGGCGTCTTCGCCCTCTTCATCGGCTATGTCAGCCTCAGGCGCTCGGGCATCTACTTCTCGATCCTGACTCTCGCCTTCGCGCAGATGTCCTACAATCTCGCCTATTCGGTGCTGACGCCGATCACCAACGGCGAGACCGGCCTGCAGGTCGCGGGCTCCGATCCGCGCGTCCTCGACCGGATGTTCGGCGGCACCGACGGGCGCGGCGTGCCGGACTTCTTCGGCATGGAACTGCAGGGCTGGCCGGGCTTCTATTTCTGCGCCATCCTGTTGATTCTCGCCTTCTTCGTGACGATGCGGATCCGCAACTCCACCTTCGGCCTGATGCTCTTTGCCATCAAGTCGAACCAGAACCGGATGAACTACACCGGCTTTGCCACCCGCCCCTACCTCCTCGCAGCCTTCGTGATCTCGGGGATGTATGCGGGCCTCGCCGGCGGCCTCCTCGCCGTCACCGATCCTCTGGCCGGCGCCGACCGCATGCAGTGGACGGCATCGGGCGAAGTCGTCCTGATGACCATCCTCGGCGGCGTCGGCACGCTGCTCGGCCCGGTCATCGGCGCGGCGGTGATGAAGTATCTCGAGCAGATCTTCTCCTCCTTCAACGAGGGTGTGCTGAACCGGGCCTTCGACTTCATGCCTGCCGGCCTGCAGGACTTCATGGTGACGATCATCTCGCCCTTCGTCGGCGACGGCTGGCACCTGACCCTTGGCCTGATGTTCATGCTCGTGGTGATCTTCCTGCCGGGCGGGATCATGGAAGGCGTGCGCCGGGTCAGCGGCCGCTTCCGGCGCGATCGCGGCGATAGCAGCACCCGCAGCAGTGCCGGCCACTGAGGACAGGACCCCCATGACCAGCGAAATCCTCTCGATCAAGGGCGTGTCGAAACGCTTCGGCGGCCTGCGCGCCCTCGACGACGTCAATCTCAACGTCCGCCAGGGCAGCGTCCACGCGATCATCGGGCCGAACGGCGCCGGCAAGTCGACGCTGCTCAACTGCCTCGTCGGCCGCATCATCCCCGACGAGGGCTCGGTGACCTTCGACGGCGGCTCCCTGCTCGGCCATTCGCCGCACCAGATCAACCAGGCCGGCATCGCGCGGGTCTTCCAGACGCCGGAGATCTTCGGCGAGCTGACGGTTGTCGAGAACGTCATGATTCCGGCCTTCGCCCGGCATGACGGCGCCTTCCGGATCAATGCCTGGAGGCGGGCCCGCGAGCGCGGGGCGGTGCGCGAGGAGGCCGAGCACATCCTCGACGACCTCAATCTCTGGGACCAGCGCGACCAGATCGTCAATTCCATGTCGCGCGGCGACAAGCGGCGGCTGGAACTGGCCATGTGCCTCGTCCAGCATCCCAAGCTCCTGCTGCTCGACGAGCCGACGGCAGGCATGTCGCGCGCCGACACCAACAACACCGTCGACCTGTTGAAGAAGATCGCCGAGCGCGGCATCACCAAGGTGATCATCGAGCACGACATGCACGTGGTCTTCTCGCCGCCGAGAAGGTCTCCGTGATGGCCCAGGGCACGGTGATCGCCGAGGGCTCGCCGGAGGAGATCAAGGCCAGCGAAAAGGTTCAGGAAGCCTATCTCGGGGGAGCCCACCTATGAGCCAGACACTCGCCCGCCCCTCCGTCCCGGCCGCCGGCACGCCGCATATCGCGGCCGAGGCGCGGCCGTTCTTCTCGGCGCGGGACATGCACGCCTATTACGGCGAGAGCTACATCGTCCAGGGCGTATCCTTCGACGTGCGCCACGGCGAGATCCTGGCGCTTCTCGGCCGCAACGGCGCCGGCAAGACCTCGACGCTGCGCACCATCGCCCGGGCCGGTTCGCCGGAGCTGAAGCGCGGCGAGATCTGGCTCGACGGCGAGGCGCTGCACGAGATGCAGTCCTATCAGGCGGCCCGCTCCGGCGTGCAGCTGGTGCCGGAGGACCGGCGGATCATCGCCGGCCTGACCGTCGAGGAAAACCTCAAGCTCGCCCAGATCGAGAAACCCGTCGGCTGGGATCTCGACCGGATCTACGGCCACTTCCCGCGGCTCGCGGAACGCCGGAAGCAGGAAGGCACCACCATGTCCGGCGGCGAGCAGCAGATGCTGGCCGTGGCGAGGGCCCTGGCCCGCGACGTCAAGCTGCTCCTGCTCGACGAGCCCTACGAGGGTCTGGCTCCGGTCATCGTTAAAGAGATCGAGAAGATCCTCGAGGAGATCAAGGAGATCGGCATCACCACGATCCTGGTCGAGCAGAACGCCATCGCGGCCCTGCATCTCGCCGACCGGGCGCTGATCCTCGACATGGGCGAAGTGGTCTTCGACGGTTCGGCGCGTGAGATCATCGACAACAAGGAACTGCGGATGCAGTATCTCGCCGTCTGAAAATATATCTTTCCCCCTGTTCTTCCAGAATATCGTCGAGGATGATCGACATCTTGCCCGTTTCTGCTGCATCGGGCCTTGCGTGACACCGCCTGGCGTGCTGCATGTTCAAAAGATCATCCGCAAGCGAAATACCGAATCGAACATGCGCGCAGTCGACGACCCGGTTCGCCGAAGCCGTGGCAGGCCGGTGGAGGACAATGTCCTCGAAGCGGCCTGGCTCTACTATGTCGAGGAATGGAACCAGAGCGAGATCGCCGGGCGGCTCTCCGTGTCGAGAGCGACCGTCGTCAACTATCTGCAGCAGGCGCGCGAACAGGGCCACGTCGAACTGCGGGTCGACCCGGTGGTGTTCAATCGCCAGCGGCTTTCGAGCGCGCTGAGGGAGCGCTTTGGCCTTGCCTCGGCCCTGGTCGTTCCGGGCCCGGCCTTCTCGATGTCGTCCGTCTCGCGGGCCGCCGCCCGCTACTTCCCGGATATCCTCGAGCCCGGCGACGTCCTCGGCATCTCGTGGGGCGAGACGATCTACGAGATGGCCGAGCAGATGCTGCCGCGTGCCATTCCCGACCTGACGGTGGTGCAGATGGTCGGCTCGATGCCGAGCCCTTACATCTTCACCTCGGAGAGCTGCTCGACGAACGTCGCCCTGAAACTCGCCGGCCGGGTGGTCAACCTCTATGCCCCGGCGGCCCTGTCGTCGCCCGAGGCCGCGGCCATCCTACGGGGCGAGCCGCTCATCCGCCGGCACTTCGCGCTGCTCGACACGATGCGCAAGGCGATCTTCGCGGTGGGCTCGATGGGCGCCGACAGCCATGTCGTCAGATCCGGCATCGCCACCCCCGAAGAGGTGGCGCGCTATGGCGAGATGGGCGCGGTGGGCGTTCTTTGCGGCCGCTTCATCGACGAGCAAGGCCGGCATGTCGAGGGTCCGATCGATGCCCGGATGATCGGCATCACCCCGGACAGGCTGGCCGGCCTCGCCGCCGGCCTCCTCGTCGCATCGGGGCTCGACCGGATCCAGGCGATGCGCGGCGCGATGGTCGCCGGCTATGCCGACCATCTCGTCACCGACGAGCCGACGGCGCAGGCATTACTCGATCTCGGCGATTGAAGATGGCCCCGGGGCTGGTCCTGCGGTCTCGTTGCGCAGCTTTCACGCGCGCAGACGCGCATGCTCCGGGAACAGGCCGGCGAGCCCCGCCTCGCTCGCATCGCAGACGCCGCGCTCGGTGATCAGCCCGGTGACGAGCCGGGCCGGCGTCACGTCGAAGGCGTAGTTGGCGATCGGCGTTGTCTCCGGCGCGATGCGCACCCGCTCGACGACGCCGCGATCGCTCATTCCGGCGACATGGGAGACCTCCTCGCCGCCGCGCTCTTCGATCGGGATCTCGGCGATCCCGTCGCGCACCGTCCAGTCGATGGTCGAGGACGGCAGCGCGGCGTAGAAGGGTACGCCGTTGTCCATGGCCGCCAGCGCCTTCAGATAGGTGCCGATCTTGTTGCAGACGTCGCCCCGCGCGGTGGTCCGGTCGGTCCCGACGATGCAGATGTCGACCATGCCGTGCTGCATCAGGTGGCCGCCGACATTGTCGACGACGAGGGTGTGGGGGACGCCGTGATGACCGAGTTCCCAGGCGGTCAGCCCGGCGCCCTGATTGCGCGGCCGCGTCTCGTCGACATAGACGTGGAGCCGAATGCCGCTGTCGTGCGCGAGATAGATCGGCGCGGTTGCGGTGCCCCAGTCGACGGTGGCGAGCCAGCCGGCGTTGCAATGGGTGAGGACGTTGACCGGTTCGCCGGGCGGCTTGCGCCGGGCGATCGCCTCGATCAGTGCAAGGCCGTTCTCGCCGATCCGGTGGTTGGTGGCGACGTCGTCGTCGCAGATCTCGCCGGCGAAAGCAAAGGCCGCGGCGGCGCGCTCGTGCGGGGCGAGCGCGCCGACCCTGCCGCGCACGGCATCCAGCGCCCAGCGCAGGTTGATCGCCGTCGGCCGTGTCGCATGGAGGGTGTCGTAGGCCTTGGCCAAAGCCGCATCCGAAGCGTCCGCGTCGAGCGCCAGCGCCATGCCGTAGGCCGCTGTCGCGCCGATCAGCGGGGCGCCGCGCACCCACATCCCCGAGATCGCCCGGGCCGCTTCTTCCAGGCTCGTCAGATGGACGATCTCCAGCGCGTGAGGCAGCCGGGTCTGGTCGATGATCGCGACGGCGTTCCCCTCCACCCAGATGGACCGGAAGTCGCGGTCGCCGATCTTCATGTCAGGTTCCTCTCGCGGCGGATCGAACGGGCGATGCAGCTCAATCCGTAGATGTCGCCGAAGGTCGTGCGGTTGACGAGAAGCTCGCGCCCCATCAGCAGCGCCCTCGCCTCGCAGCCCGCCCGCCTGTCCGGATCGGCGATCGCGTCCATGTCCGCGACATGGGCGAGACCGACGAGCCGCCGCACCATCTTGGCGCCGGCAAAGCCGACCGCGTCGTCGAACACCGTCTTCAGGAAGCGATGCAGCCCGACGGTCGAGCCGGTCTCGTCGCCGAGATCCTCGAAGACGGCGCGGGAGTAGAGGATGCCGCTGCGCTCCTCGCGCCAGAGCCGCGCAAAGCTCTCGGCAAAGACCGACCAGAGGCTCTCCGCCGTCTCGAGCAGCCACTCGCCGCTGTGGATCCGCTCTTCCGGGTCGTCCCCGTACCCCTCCTGGGCGAAATAGGCGAGGTAGAGATTGGCGATCAGCGCGCCGATGTCGAAGCCCATCGGCCCATAGAACGCAAATTCCGGGTCGATGATGCGGGTGTCGGTCGACGTGACCATGATCGAGCCGGTGTGGAGATCGCCGTGCAGCAGCGCCTCGCTCTTGGTGGCGAAGCGATAGAGCATCTCCTGCGCGCCGATCTTCGCGGCCCGGTCGGTGCGCAGCGCCAGCGCCGGCCCGTCGAGCTGCGGGCGCGTCCAGCGGTTCAGCGGCGCGTCGAAATAGGGCTCGGTGAAGACGAGGTTCTCGGTGATCGCGCACATCGACACGTTGCCGGCGAACAGCGCCATGTCGGCCTTCTTCCTGGCCGTCGGCAGGTGGAAATCGGAGCTGCGGAACAGGGTCTCGGCGAGGAAAACGCCGAGATGCTCGGCGAGATGCTTGAACCTTCGGCCGGAGATCAGCTCCTTGCGCAAGATCACATGGGGGCTCAGATACTCCATGACGATCAGGGCGTTGACCGGATCGAAACGGAGCAGCTGCGGCAGCCGCTTCGGCTGGACCGCCGCCTGCCGCTCGAGGGCATTCCACTCGAAGAAGGCGCGATCGAGCGGCAGCGGCCAGCTGTCGCCGACCAGCCTGACATAGGGCAGCGCCTGCTTGACCACGACGGCGCCGCCGGGTCCCTCGACCACGAAGACGAGGTTGAGGTTTCCGTCCCCGACCTCGCGAGCCTTCACCTCTTCGGCCCTCGCCGTGCCGAGCCTTGCGGCGATGTCCTTCACCCCGGTGACATAGGCCTTCACGCTCTCGGCGTCGAAGGCCCGGTAGTCATGCCCCCCGACCAAGCTGCCCTCGCTCGCCCTCATGCCTCAGAGCCTCCCGCTTCCCGTGCAGAACCATCCCGCTCCATGAGCGCATCCTGCCCCTGCCCCGTCTATAGGGCTTACGTCGCATCGTGGGATTGTCAATCTGTCGACCCAACCCGAACCGGTGCAAACCGTCGCGCTCGAGGACGCAAGGGATCTGCCGGCGGCGAGACCTTCCGCGATCAGGCGGAGGGCGGCTGCAGAACTCCGGCGGGGCGGTGGCCAAACCCGCCGCAAACTCGGAGCGATGGGCCGCGCCGCGGCTTGAATGGCCGTCGGCAAATTCATTCTTGGCCTTCGCTTTCACGGCGTTGGGCATCGACCGACGAAGGGACGGCAGACTGACGGAAAAGTCGCTGGCGCTCGGCTCCTGCGGATGCTTCACTCGTTTCGGTTGAGGAAGCGACTTCTTCTTCGATGTGCCGGTGATGGAATGGCAGCTTCGCCCGGTCGGGACGCAGGGCCGCGGGAGCGGGTCGCGTTCGTCCGGCTCGCGACGTGTGTGCAGCGGGGCTGCGAGTGGGGAGATTGCCGTGAAGAATCTTCTGTTCATCGCCGTCGACGATCTGAAAGGCTGGACCAACGCCCTCAAAGGCTATTCCGGGCCCGTCCATACGCCCAACCTCGACAGGCTGGCGGACACCGGTACGGTCTTCACCAACGCCTTTGCGCAGGTCGCCATCTGCAATCCCTCCCGGGTCTCCATCCTTACGGGCAAGCCGCCGACAGAAACCAACGTCTTCGACAACCAGACGGACTGGGAAGCGGCCGTAGACCCCGCCGAAACCCTGTTCGGCGTCATGCACGCCGCCGGCTACGAGACGATCGGGATCGGCAAGCTCTGGCACACCGGCGCGACGCAGGCAGCCAACGAGGTGATGTTCGACGACTATCAGTACATGGGCAACGACGCCCTGGACGTCACGACCGACGGGCGCCCGATCGGCCCATACACCGGCCCCGACCAGCTGCGGGACGAGGTCCGCGCCGATCATGTCGCGAGCTTCCTGGCGGAGTATCGGCCCGAAGACAGACCGCTCATGCTGTCGGTCGGGTTTGCCAAGCCCCATGTCGACTGGGTCGTCCCGCAGGAATATTTCGATCTTTATCCGCTGGATGACATCGTCCTCGACGGCATCGCTCCGAACGATACGGACGACATCGCGGCGTATATCCTCGACACACTCGGCGAGCATGTGCCCTGGACCCCCGAGGATGCGACGGACATTCCCACGGTCAAGCTCCTCATCCAGGCCTATCTGGCGAGCATCAGCTTCGTCGATGCGCAGATCGGCAAGGTGCTCGACGCACTCGATGCGTCGGCGATCGCGGACGACACCACGGTGATGCTGTGGAGCGACCACGGCCACCATCTCGGCGACAAGGACCTCTGGCAGAAGTTCACCCTGTGGGACGAGGCCGGCCGCGCGCCCCTCATCATCCGCGACCCCGACATCGGCACGCCGGGAACCCGCGTCGACGACTTGGTCGAAATGATGGACATCTTTCCGACCGTCCTCGACCTCATGGGCATCGACGACAGCGGCCTCGAACTGCGAGGAGACAGCCTCGTCCCATACATGCAGGGCAACCCGCCCGAAAGCGAGAACGTCGCTTATACGTGGGTCTACGGCAACGTCTCGATCCGCACCGACGACTTCCGGTTCTCGCTGTACGAGGACGGCTCGAAAGAGCTCTACGACGTGCGCAACGATCCCGAGCTCCTGACCAATCTCGAGGGGAATGCCGCATGGGCTGCCGTCGAGGCGGAACTCAGGTCGAGGCTCGTCGCAGAATTCAACCTGCGCGGCTATGGAGACGATGCGCAGCACATCGCAGGAACAGCCGGCGACGACGTCTTCACCGACGTAACCGGCGAAGGTGTCTTCGCGGGCGGCGGCGGTGACGACGTCTATTTCATCGTCGAAGGCAAGCAGGTCGTCGAGAACGCGAATGGCGGGATCGACTTCATCTCCACCGACAGGACCAACTACACGATCCCGACGAATGTCGAAAACCTGGTCGCCCAGACCAATCATGGATGGATCAACGGCAACGATTCCGACAACGTCATCTCCACCAATGCGATCACCATCAGGAGCTTTGGCGGCGACGACCATATTTATGCCGGCTGGCGGGATCAGGTCATCGCATCGGGCAATGGCGACGACACTGTCCGGTCGAGCCACGGCAACGACACCGTCTTTGCGGGCTTTGGCGACGACACGGTCGAGGCGGGCCTTCACGACGACATCGTCCACGGCGAGGCAGGCAACGATCTGCTGCGTGGAGATTGGGGTGACGACGTTCTCCATGGCGGAGCCGGGAACGACGTCCTCGAAGGCCAGCAGAACGACGACATTCTTCATGGCGATGCCGGCAGCGATACGCTGAGAGGGGGGATGAGCAATGACGTCCTCTATGGCGGCGATGGCGCCGACCGACTCTTCGGCGACGAACATGATGACCTGCTCTTTGGCGAAGACGGCGACGATGCCCTGTCGGGCGGTCACGGCAACGACACCCTGTCCGGCGGATCCGGTCGCGATTCCGTGTCCGGTGGCATCGGGAACGATGTCATCCATGCGGGCGACGGCAACGACCGGGCTGCCGGCGACCAAGGCGACGACAGGATCTGGGGTCTCGCCGGAAACGATACCCTCCGCGGCGGCAGCGGCAACGACGAGGTCTATGGCGGCAACGATGACGACCGCCTGTTCGGCGACGACGGCCACGACGTCATCGGCGGTGGCTGGGGCGACGATCTCGTCTATGCCGGCAACGGCAACGACAGCGCCTTCGGCGACCAAGGCGACGACAGGATCTGGGGCCTTGCCGGAAACGATATCCTCCGCGGCGGCAGCGGCAAGGACGGCGTCTATGGCGGCAACGGTGACGACCGCTTGTTCGGAGATGACGGCGACGACGTCATCGGCGGCGGCTGGGGCAACGATCTCGTCTATGCCGGCAACGGCAACGACCAGGCCTTCGGCGACCAGGGCAACGACAGGATCTGGGGCCTTGCCGGAAGCGACATCATCCGCGGAGGCAGCGGCGACGACGAGGTCTATGGCGGCAACGACGACGACCGGCTCTTTGGCGATGATGGCAACGACGTCATCGGTGGCGGCTGGGGCGACGATCTCATCGGCGGGGACGACGGGAACGACACACTTCGGGGCGAACAAGGTGACGACAGGATCTGGACCGGCGCGGGCGACGACGTGGCGTCTGGCGATGCCGGCAACGACCACCTTTATGGCGGCGCCGGAGACGACAGGCTGTCGGGCGGCGACGGCAACGACGTCCTGACCGGCGACTGGGGCGACGACATCCTCACCGGCGATGCCGGCCGCGATAGGATCGAAGGCGGCAGTGGCTCCGACATCCTCTCTGGCGGCAGCGAAGGCGACATCTTCGTCTTCAGGGACGGTTTCGGGATCGATGTCGTGCTGGATTTCCAGCCGGGCACCGACGCCGTCGATCTGGCCGGCCTCCAGGCCATCACGGACTACCAGGACCTCATCACCCATCACGTGACGCAGGTCGGTCGAGATCTCGTCATCCGGTCGGGCCCGAGCTCGCTGACGCTCGTCGATGTCGACGTCAGAGACATCAGCGCCTCGGATTTCGTCTTCTAACCGCGCGCATTTGCCTGGCGTCAGCAAGACTTTCCTAATGCAATCAGCGTATTGCGTGGTTGTGAGGGACCATCGTCTTTTGCAATCGGGAGGCCGGCGAGTTGAGACCCGGACAATCTGGCGCCATCGCGCGCTGCGCGGCAATCATCTTGTTGGCGGCAACGCTGTCGGCGCGGGCGGAGAGCGGCGGTCATCTCTCGCCGGCACCGGAAACGGAAGCGGCGGGCCGGCTCTGCACCGGCTTTGGGCCGCAGTCGCCGCGCGACATCGGCGGCAACGAAGGCGTCAACGGGCGCCAGTTCGGACGCGCTCCGGCCCCCGAGAAGCTCAATCTCTGCAACATCCACACTCACACCAATGCCGAGCACAAGGCCCCCGGCTTCAAGATCTTCGCCGGCAGCGGCGAACATGGCGGCTACAAGTGCAACGACACCGACGCCCTCACGGCGGAAGAGCTCGATGACCCGGCCCATGGCTTCGGCCCGTTCAAGGGGGTGAAGCCCGGCGACACGATCGAGGTGCACTGGGTCTTCTCCTCCTGTGACGTTACGCCGGGCGAAGGTCTCGGCGCGTGCCTCAGCGAGAGTTGCTCCAACCCGGCGCTGCGCGTCGAAGCCCAGACGTTCCTGCTGGTGAACGACCCCGCCGCGTTGAACTTCGAAGACTATGCCTATGCCGGCAACGACGGCCGCAGCCCGCATCAGCCGCTGGCACTGCCGGAGGGCACGGGATCGCCGGTCGTCTATGCCGGCTCGACCACTGGCCCGAAATACACCCAGTCCATCTGCTCGCCGCTGCAGGTAACCTGGAGCGTCCGTCCGCAATGCGCCCGGCTCGACATTGCCTCGCTCTATCGCTGGGCCGAGAAGCGGAACGTCTTCGGCGAGGACCACTCTCACGGCGTGCGCCAGCTGGTGACCGCGCCGGAACTGCTCTCGCCGATCGAACGTGCGGTGGCGGAATCGCGCTGGGACGAGCCGCTGCGAATCGAGTGAGACGCGGTCCGCCTGGCCGGTTCGACCGGCGAGCGATGCCAAGGATGACGATCGCAAGAGCTTGCGATCGTCATCCGGCCGGGAACCATCGGTACTCGTAAGACGCTGGTCGATGACCGAGACCGCTTTTGCGCAGGGCATCGAACCGCCAGCGACGGGCGGTGACCACACGGGCCCCGTGAAATCCTGGCGATCACGCGCAATCGGCCGCACCAGACCATTGACAGAAGGCTGAAGGCCTTCGTATATCGCCACCGTCGCCGCAGCAAAGCGGCCCGGCGGCGGGGTAGCTCAGTTGGTTAGAGCAGCGGAATCATAATCCGCGTGTCGGGGGTTCAAGTCCCTCTCCCGCTACCATCTAAATCCATCAGATTACAGAACTTTTCGGCGGAGCGCCTTCGCTGGGGTCCAGTTGGCACGGGCGCGCTGCGCGTTGCGCGCCAATGTCGTGCGAAGGACGTATTCCATGCTCTGGCGCAGTGCGACTCTGGGACAGGCCGTCATCGGACCCCGGACGGCATTTTTGGCCGACGCCGGTCCTTCCCCTGCATTTAAAAGGACATTCGGGGCGGTTGCAGATTGGCTGATCGGAACACGCGCGGTAAGCGCCATCTCCGCAGACCTTGTGGCGGGGGGTGGCCTCTTGATCGGGTGAGGAGCGCCCAACTGCTCAGATCCACCAAGCCTTGAGCATCGCGGCGATGGCTAGGCGGCAGAGCGCGGCCTTGGAGATCATGCTCGTCGCGCCCTCGATCTTCGCGGCTCGCGCACTTGGAGACGGTCTATGAACCCTCCTGCCAAAAGAGCCTCGACCCTTTCGCCCGATGTTCGGATGACTGGGGCCGATGCGGCAGCCTAAAACGCCTTGACGGTGCCTCAAGTGATGGTGAAAACCGCATATCGATGCCAATGCCTGACAGGCGTTGGTGCTCTCCATACATGCTCCTCAGGACAAGGCGGTCGACCATGGGTATTGTCTCGAAGGCGACCGAAGTCGTGGGTGGCGCTGTCGCGCTCCTCAGGCGCTATGGTTCACCGTCGCATCAAGCCGTCGGGCAGACACCCCAGATACCGGAGGCGCGAAAGCAGGGCATCATGACCTTGAAGCTTCCCGCCGCAGCGGGCTGGAAGGACGGGCGCCTGCCCAGCTGCGCGCCGGGGCTTCAGGTCAATGCCTTCGCATCGAATCTCGATCATCCCCGCTGGATCGAGGTTTTGCCGAACGGCGACGTCCTCGTAGCGGAATCGAAGGAGCAGCCGGAGACGCCGCGCACCCTCATGGACCACGCCCAGCAGGCGACGATGCGCCGCGTCAAGGCGATCGGCGTGAGCGCCAATCGTGTCACCCTCTGGCGCGACGCGGATGGGGACGGTGTCGCCGAGCGCCGCGAGGTGTTCGTGGAAAACCAGAACCAACCCTTCGGCATGGCGCTGGTCGGCGAAAGGTTCTACCTCGGGAACACGGACGGCATTCGGCGTTTCGAGTACCGGCCGGGCGATACGAGCCTTGCGGGCGGTGGTGAAAAGCTCGTCGACTTCAAGCCGCACGGGCACTGGACCCGCAGCCTGATCGTCTCGCCGGACCAGGCGAAGATCTACGCTGGCGTCGGATCGCTGTCCAACATCGGCGACAAGGGGATGGCGGCGGAAGAGGGTCGCGCGGCGATCTGGGAACTGGACGTTGCCACGGATATGGCGCGGATCTTTGCTTCCGGACTGCGAAACCCGGTCGGGATGGCCTTCGAACCGGTCACGGGAAAGCTCTGGACCGTCGTCAACGAGCGCGACGGGCTCGGGGACGAAACGCCGCCCGACTACCTGACATCCGTCGAAGAGGGTGGGTTTTACGGCTGGCCATATTGCTACTGGGGCAGGACCGTGGACGATCGTGTCCCGCAGGCTCCGGATCTTGTCGCCCGTGCCATCCAGCCGGATTATGCTCTCGGCGGCCACACGGCATCGCTCGGCCTCTGTTGGATGCCGACCGGCACCTTGCCGGGGTTCGGCGAGGGCATGGTGATCGGCCAGCACGGATCGTGGAATCGCTCGACGCTCTCGGGCTACAAGCTGATCTTCGTCCCCTTCGCCAATGGCGCGCCGAGCGGACCGGCTCGCGATATCCTGTCCGGCTTCCTGTCTAAGGACGAGAAACTTGCCTATGGGCGTCCCGTCGGCGTGGCGGTCGGCCCGGACGGCAGATCGCTGCTGATGGCCGACGATGTGGGAGACGTCATCTGGCGCGTGAGCGCCGCGTGACGCAGTCGGTCGCCACGTCTGACTGAGCGCCATACCGGAAGGTCTCGACCGCAACCGTGCTTGCGCGGCCATTTCCGATGGTGACGTGCGCCCGGGATGTCGCGCGGCTGGTCGTGGCGCTCGCCAGGACACGTCCTTGCGATGCGCCGACGGGGGCCGGTTTTTGGAGTCACCTGCCCCCTCGTTTCTTGTCCCTTTCAGGGAAAGGATCTCAGCTCACGGAACGATGGCACCCAGGATCTGGCCGACATTGCCTTGATAGTTCAGCAGCTTGTGGGCGACGTTGTTGAGGATCTTTTCGCCTCGCTTCTAGTACCAGTTCTCGGCGCAGGCTGTGCTGCGGGTCTGAAGCATGTCGATCTTGTGCAGGCCGATCGGATCCAATTCTGTCCCTCCATTGAAGCCCGCTCCATTGCGTCGTCAATACTTGGAGGTCGGTTCGACAGCCGCCCTGCCATTGCTGCTCCATGCCGCCTTCGACCTGACCCGAGGCCCTGAGCTCGGATGCGCGCTCGGCTTCCGCCACATCTAGCGCGGGCCGATCGCCGACCTGGCCGGGGCGACGGCAGGGGGCCGCTGTCTCCGGTTCGGATGAAGAACCAGCAAGATCGGCACCCCAACGGCAGAGCCGGTGCCGCACGCACGCGAACGATCGCTAAGATCAAGCCTACCAGCACGCGCAGGTGACCCATCCCGACGAGAACGATCAGCGACTACTCGGGGCATCCTGTGTCGGCGACCGGCCGCCCGTCGTCCGGCATCGGCTGAGGCCTCTGTGACCCACCGTCCCATTGCCCGGCGCGAGGGGCCGCGCGGCATCTACCCAGCAATCCTCGACAACCACTCGAAATCAATGGAGGCATGCCATGACCACCATCACCACCAGCGACGGCACGAACCTCTACTACAAGGATTGGGGCCCGAAAGACGCCCAGCCCATCATGTTCCACCACGGCTGGCCGCTCAGTGCCGACGACTGGGACAGCCAGATGCTGTTCTTCCTCTCCCATGGCTATCGCGTCATCGCGCATGACCGGCGCGGCCATGGCCGGTCCGATCAGACCGACACCGGCAACGACATGGACACCTATGCCGCNGACGTNGCNGNNNTCGNNANGGCGCTNGANCTNNNNGANGNNGTNCATNTCGGCCATTCGACNGGCGGNGGCGANGTCGCNCGNTATGCNGCNNNNGCCNANNGNGGNCGCNTNGCCAANGCCGTNCTGATCGNCGCNNTNCCNCCGGTGATGNTCNNNTCCGACNNNAATCCNGANGGTGTTNCGNCNGANGTNTTCGANGGNNTNCGCGANGNGNTCTTCNCGCAANCGCGCGNANTTCTACNNNGNNNTNCCGAGNGGCCCGTTCTACGGCTTCAACCGCGAAGGAGCAAAAGTGAGCCAGGGCCTCATCCAGAACTGGTGGCGGCAGGGCATGGCCGGCGGCGCCAAGGCGCACTACGACTGCGTCGCAGTGTTTTCGGAGACCGACTTCACCGAAGACCTGAAGGCGATCACCGTCCCGATCCTCTTCATGCACGGCGAGGACGACCAGATCGTGCCCATCGCGAACTCGGCCCACAAGGCGATGAAACTCGTGAGGGACGGGACGCTGAAGGCCTATCCGGGCCTCTCGCACGGCCTCTTCGCCACCCACCCCGAGATGATCAACCCAGACCTGCTGGCCTTCATCCGCGCCTGACAGTCGAAGGATGCGGCCGTGGCGAAGGCTCCGCCACGGCCGCCCCGGACGTCCGCCAGGAATGGGTTGCGCCAAGCGCGCGCACGCGCCGCCGGATCGACTTTCGAGAATGACGAACTTTGCGAGCTGTGCTTCATGTTCGAGGACAGGAGATGGAGAGGATGCGTGTGATCAGGGTCGCGATCGCCGGGTTCGGAGGCGTGGGCCGCGCGACGGCCAATCTTCTCCTCGCCCGCCGCGATCGCTACCGGCAGGTCCATGACGCAGATGTTCGGCTGGTAGCCGTCTGCGGGTCGCGAGCCGGTCTCGCCGACCCGAGCGGCCTCGAAACCGCGCGCCTGGACAGGCTCGAGCCGGGCCTTTCGGGTCCGGAATTCATCGAGGCGAGCGGCGCCGACATTCTCATCGAGGCGGGTCCAAGCAATTTCCGCACCGGCGGTCCCGGCCTCGCCTATCTCCGTTCCGCCCTTTCGGCGGGGCGGGACTCGATCGTCATTTCCAAGGGCGCGCTGGTCCACAGCGGCCCGGAACTGCGGGCCCTGGCGCGTTCAACGGGCGCGATGCTGAAGCTCAGCGGCGCGGCGGCCGCCGCACTGCCGACGATCGACCTCGTCGAGCACAGCCTGAAAGGCTGCAGGGTGCTGGAAATCGAGGGCATTCTGAATGCCACGACCAACTACCTGCTCGATGCGATGATGAACCGGAACCTCGGCTTTGAGGAGGCACTGTCGCGCGCCCAGGCGGGCGGCTTCGCCGAAGCCGACCCGCGAAGCGACACCGAAGGCTGGGACACCGCCAGCAAGCTCATCCTCATCGCCAATTTCGGGCTGGACGCCGACCTGACGATGGACGACCTCTCCGTCGAGGGAATTCAGTCGGTTGCGGCGCACGACATCGAGACGTGGCGCAAGCAGGGTCTCGTGCCGAAGCTCGTCGGAAGCCTCATCCGCACGAACGGAGCGATGCGGGCGGCCGTCGGCGTCCGCACTTACCCACTGAGCGATCTGCTCGCGCATGTGTCGGGAAAGAACAAGGCGATCCGTATCACCACGGACACAATGGGCGAGACGATCGCCATCGGATCGGGAACGGAGCCTCTCGCCACCGCGGCCGCCGCGCTCAAGGATCTCGAACATATCCTGACGACACGGGCGGCGCGGGCCACTCTAGCGGAATGACAATTCTTCGAATTGTCATTCCGCTGCCAACCCTTGTTTCGCATGCGCCGGGATGCGCACCGATATGCCGGCGACCTCGAAAAGACTGGCAGGGGGATGCTGGCCGCCTGGCTGTCGCAACTGCCGCGCTGATCCGATGGGCAAATTTCGGACCGCATGGCGCCGCTATTGGACGTCATTGCAGCGTGAGGGAACGCGCCGGGTCGCGCACCGCCCGACGATAGTCGGTCGGGCTCACGCGCCGGTGCTTCATGAACACGCGCGCGAGCACCTGGTTCGACGAATAGCCCACCTCCTGAGCAATCTCGGTGATTGAAAGATCCGTCGCCTCGAGGAGTTCGCAGGTTCTCGCCATCCTCAGTCGCGTCAGATGGACCCGAGGCGGCACGCCGACGCTCTGCTTGAACATCCTCGCGAAATGGAACGGCGACAGCCGCGCCTCGGCGGCCAGTTCGTCGAGGCTGATGTCTTCCGAGAGTCTCGCCCGCATGAGTTCCAGGCAACGCCGTTCCGCCCAGGGCGCGAGTCCGCCCTTGGCCGGCGCGAACGGGGCCCCGCCCAGCCGGCAGAGTTCGGCGAGAATCTCGCAGCCCGCGGCGCGGGCCAGCAGCCGCGACGGCGCCTCCTCGTCCTCACAGATAGCCCAGAGGCTGCGGAGCGCCGACTGAATCACTGACGAGTCGAACACTCGGCCGTAGATGCAGGCGTTATCGAACGAGAACCGGCCGTCGGCGGCCTCGTCGAGCACGCCCTGCCACTGCGCCAGGGGAAATGCCAGGCTGCGAAGCGAATGGCATTCTTCATTGATCACCGTTGTCGCGAAATTCGGCGCAGCGAGAGCGAGGGCGCCCTTTTGCGTCGCCACATCGAAGCGACCTCCTCCGAGGTCTCCCCTGACACGACTGCAGCCAAGCATGTCCTCCACCAGGACGATGTCCGGCAGGGCCGGGCGGGACATGTCCCCGGCCGGTCGCTGGACCTTCAGAAGGTCGAGGATCCCGCCGGGGGATTTGAGCGTGCGCAAGTAGGACGCATGTCGGCCAGCGCTGTGCCACTGGACGAAGGAGGAATAGGCAGGCACGGTCACGCTGTGTCTCCTAAGCTTCTTGCAGCCGCACAATCCGGGCCGGTCGAACGCTCCGATCCGCGCGGATCGATCGTCGTGCGCTCGATTGGTGAAAGCAAGCGTTCTGCATCCGGGGTGCAGTCGCGGCGTCCCGGGGGCCATCCTTGTTTCCGCCAGCCGCTATGATCCGGAAATACCGGTTGAACGACGTTTCAACACCTTCTCATCCGATGGTCGAAACGCTACCGTCTCGACCATAATGGGAATTTTCGGATGGAACGCAAGAGTATCGACGATCCAGAACGGCGGAAGCCGAGTGGTGCCGCGGTCATCCGGCCGGAGCTGACCACCGCGCTGTTCAGGGCATTGTTCGAGGAGTGGGCAGCGACCGGCTATGCGGCAGTCAGCCTCGAGCGTGTGGCTGCCCGGGCGGGAGCAGGCAAGGCGGCCATCTACCGACGTTGGCCGTCGAAACTGGAGTTCGCGTGCGAAGCGATCCGAAGCGTCGAGGTCATGCGGTTGGGGTCCACCGACCAGGGGTCTCTCAAGGCGGACATCGGTGCCTATCTTCAAGCGACGCGCACGGTCCTGCGCCATCCGCTGGTCCGCCGCATTATCCCCGATCTGGTCGCCGAACGTTTGCGGTCGAACGAATTGTCGGCGATGCTGCATGGCATTGCAGAGGCACGGCGACAGTTCGGACATCGACTGCTGGATCGCGCCATTGCCCGCAACGAACTGCGGGCAGACCTCGACAGGGAGCTGGCGCTCGATCTGCTCTTCGCGCCCCTCTACTCGCGCATCATCGTCCGAGGGAGAAACTTCACGAAGGCCGACCTCGACAGGCTGCGCAATTCACTGGAAGCCGCCGTCAGAGCCTGTTGAATCAGCGAGCAGACCGAAGCGGCCTCCACACGAGGCACGTCGTTCCTGTCGGCGAGTGGTGACCGTCGGTCTCCGACCCTCGGCCCATCATCACAGGAACGGCAGCGTCACCGCAGGATCTGCGACGCCTTGCAGGCGCAGCTCGCGGATTTGGCCGGCGACGCCTGAATGGTTCGGCGGGATCGGTCTCGAGACACCGGACGTTACGCGGCCAGCCGGAAAACAATGTGAACTCAGGGAAGTATCGCGCGACTATGCCGGCTCCGGTCCGTCGCGACGCTCCCCTTCGTCGGGTTCGAACATCGAGACGCCGCCTTGGGCCGCGACCGGAGCCTCGTTCTGCAGGACGTCCCAATGCTCGGCCAGCTTGCCGTCCTCGATCCGGAAGATGTCGACGACGATCTGCGGCTCGTCCGCCCAACCGCGGATGCGGCCGTGGATGGCGACGAGATCGCCTTCGGCGATCATCAGTCCCGGCTCGTAGAACACGTTCTCCTGCAGGCCCGCGACGATCGCCTGCAACGCGTCGCGTCCCTGGGGAATGTTCGGGTTGTGCTGGATGTAGTCCTGGACGTAGAGCCGTTCCACCGCCGAGGCATCGTGGCTTTGGAACAGCGAGGTCATCGCCTCCAGGACGAGTGCCCTGTTGCGCCGCGGCCGGTCGTCGAAGCTGCGACGTGGGGGCCGTTTGACCGTCATCGTCCCGGTCATTCGCAGGAACTGTCCGTCGGCCAGCGTCGCGAACGAAAAGACCAGGCCGCGGTCATAATCCTGGAGGTTGGTGACCGTCGCGCCGTCCTTTTCCTGCCAGCTCACGGCGAACACGCCGTTTCCGAGCGGGATGACCTCGATGTCGACGATCTCGGTCCGGGCGAAAGGGCCTTCCTTGATCTCGAACTGCAGTTGCGACGCCGAAAGCAGGCTCAGGCTGACATGGAAGCTCGGATAGGAGACGTCCATCTCCAGTCCGACAGGAAAGCACTCTTCGGTCATTTTCAGCGACTCCTTCGGCGCGGAGGTCCGGCAAGCCCAGCCCGTCGACATCTCGGGCGCGGATCTGGCGCGTTCGGGGGGATTCGACGGAGGCGGCCCTTTCGGTCAGGTCGACCTGGGCGGGACGAGCGCGGGACCTGAAAGGCGAGCGGATCAGCCATCAGCGGACGTTGAGTAGTCTGATGCCGGGCGCGCGGCAAAGAGCGCGCCCTCCCCTCGGTTCGTCTTCGCCGTTCAAACATCCGATTGATCGAGGAAGACGTGCACGGTTCGGATGAGCCCGCCTTCGACATGGGCGACGTCCGTACCCGTGACCGCAAACGGACCTCCGGCAGGGCCGGCGCCCCACTGCAGGCGGCCGACGCCGTTGTGGCCCGTTGCCGGCCTCAACGCCGTGAACACGAAGTCCGCGGGCAGATGCCGCAGAAGGTCCGACACGGCCTGAGAGATCGCTTCGTGCCCGCGCGCCGAACGCTCGGGTTCGTGAAGCTTCGCGTCCTGATGGTAGATTGTCCGGATCGCCGCGATGCGCCGGGTCGGGTCGCGTTCGCCGAACACTCGATCGAGGTTGGCCTCCATGAGCTTCTCGAAATCCATCCATGCCTCCTTAGAGTGGCTATGGGCTGCGCCATGGATAACGGGGCTGAGCCCGATCGAGGGGCGCCTCGGAACCCGCCTCGCCATCCCGCCTCACATCAGCTGGCCGGGCTTGGCACCGGCGTGTTAAGCAGTTGCTGCTCCCAAAGAAAGGCGATGCCGCTGCCGGCGGCATGCTGGATCATCACCTCGTTCAGCGGCCCGGCGGTCTTGGCCCGCGCCCAGTCGCGCTGCCATTCCGCCGCCAGCGCCATCCAGGTGATCATGTTCACGCCGGCCGCGATCATGCGCTGGATGGCGATTTCATGCGCCTCCGTCGAAACGGCTCCGGACGCATCGGTCACGACGGTCACGTCCCAGCCTTCGCCGGCCGCCTGGATCGCCGGCATCGCGACGCAGACCTCGGTCCAGAGGCCCGCCAGAACCAGTTGCTTGCGACCCGTCGCCTTGACCACCTCGACCACCTTGGGATCTTCCCAGGTGTTGATCAGCGTCCGGTCGATGATCTCCTGGCCGGGGAACACAGCGGTGATCTGGGGAAAGATGTGACCGCCACGATCTGCGACGACGCTGGTCAGGATGGTCGGCACGCCGAACACCTTCGCGGCCTTCGCCAGGGCGGCCGAGTTGCTGACCACCATATGCGGATCGTGGCTGTTCAGGTTTGCGAGCTGGTAGGGCTGATGGTCGATCAGGACCAGGACGGAATCCTCGGGGCGAAGAAGCGAGGACAGGCCGTTGCGGAGGGTCATTCGGATCTCCTGGATTTGGGGAAGCGCCGATCGGCTGCTGCCAGTTAGCGAAGATCTTCGAGCGTCGCGGTGCAGGTCATGCCGCTCTGGTGCCGCTCTTGCTCCGTTCCTGGATCGCCACCGCGAGGAGACTTGAGTTCATCCCTTTTCCTCGAAAGGGTGCGGTCGAAGATCGACGGTCTGCCGGCAGGCTGCGGTGGCTCGCGTCATCGCAGCAGCGTCTCACTTTTCGCGACACAGCTCACCGGATCACGGGCCTAGCTGCGATCGCGACCGGGCGATAGTGACGACCGGCAGGCCGGATCAGTTGGTCCGTCAGAAAGGATGACGCCCATGAGTTGGAACCCTGCAATCGAACCCGGCTGCCCCGACGAGGTCGGGGTCGACGCGATCGAGACCCTCATCGTCCCGCGCTCCCGCGATCTCGGCGGATTCGAGGTCCGGCGGGCCTTGCCGGCGCCGAAGCGCCAGATGGTCGGGCCGTTCATCTTCTTCGATCAGGCGGGACCGGCCGAGCTTTTGACCGGACAGGGCGTCGACGTGCGACCGCATCCGCATATCGGCCTCGGCACGGTCACCTACCTGTTCAAGGGCGACTTCCATCACCGCGACAGCACCGGCGCCGACCAGATCATCAGCCCCGGGGCTCTGAACTGGATGGTTGCCGGTCGCGGCGTCACCCATTCGGAGCGCACCTCCGCGACGGCGCGCAGCGGTCCGAACAGCTTGTTCGGCATCCAGACCTGGCTCGCCTTGCCGGAAAGCCACGAGGATGTTGCGCCGAGCTTCGATCATTACGGCAAGGAGACGCTGCCCGTCATCGAAGACCGCGGCGTCTCGGTCAGGCTCATTCTCGGAAATGCCTACGGAGAGGTCGCGCCCGCGACGATGCTCTCCGAGACGTTCTACGCCGACGTGCGACTTGAGCCGGGAAGCCGGCTGCCGATGCCGGACAACCATGAAGACCGCGGCATCTACATCGTCGAAGGCTCGATCTCGGTCGCCGGACAGGAATTTGCGGCCGGACAGATGATGGTGTTCCGTCCCGGCGACCGCATCACGGTGGCTGCCGGCGACCGGGGCGCCCGGATGATGATCCTCGGCGGTGCGACCTTCGACGGACCCCGCTACATCTGGTGGAACTTCGTCGCCTCGTCGCAGGAGCGCATCGAGCTCGCCAAGGCCGAGTGGCGCGCCGCCAACTGGGGCAAGGGACGCTTCGACCTGCCTGCCGACGACCGGAATGAGCATATTCCCCTTCCCGATTGACTAAAAACCAGCCTCCAGGAACCGAAAATGACCAAGTGGCCCGACCTCGATTACCTCGGCTGGCGCGAGACGTGTTCAGCCTTGCATCTCTACCTGCAGATCGCCGGCAAGTACCGGCTCGCCCACACGCCATGGCTCAACCATTCGTGGAACGCGACCTTCTACGTCACGCCGACCGGTCTTGCTTCCTCGCCCATTCCCGACGGCCCGGGCATCGAGATCCTGTTCGACCTGCGCGAGCACAGGGTGGTGGGCACCAGCGGCAACGGCCGGCAGGCTTCGTTCGATCTCGGCCCGACCACGGTCGCAACGTTCCACGCGCGCTTCGTGCGACTGATCACCGAGCTCGGCGGCACCCCGACATTCCACGGGAGTCCAAACGAGGTGCCCTACCCGGTTCCCTTCACCGAGGATGAGCGCGACCGGCCCTACGACGGCGATGCCGTCCAGCGCTACCATCAGGCCATGATGGCGATCGACAGGGTCTTCAACCGGTTCCGCACGTCCTTTCTCGGCAAGTCCAGCCCCGTTCACCTGTTCTGGGGCGCTCTCGACCTTGCAGTAACGCGGTTCTCGGGCCGGCGCGCGCCGCTCCATCCGGCCGGCATTCCCGCCCTGCCGGACGACGTGGCGCAGGAGGCCTATGACCGCGAAGTGTCCTCGGCGGGCTTCTGGCCGGGCGGCAACGGCATCGACTATCCCGCCTTCTACGCCTACGCCTATCCGGCGCCTGCCGGCTACCGGGCGGCGGCGGTCCGGCCCGATGCGGCCTTCTGGCACGAGGGCCTGTCGGAATTCATGCTGCCCTATAATGCGGTGCGGTCGGCGGCCGATCCCGACGAGGCGCTGATGGCGTTCCTCGTCTCGACCTACGAGGCCGCCGCCGAGCTCGGCGGTTGGGACCGCGACCTCCTCGAATGCGCGCATGGAGCGCCGCGGCAGGTGCGCCGGCCCGACGCCGAAACGGTCGGGCCCGCGGCATCGAGCGGCGATGAGACGGTCGAGCGGGAGGATGGCCCATCAAAGGGACGCTACCGCCTCGTCGTCGACGGCGTGGAGGCCGAGATGACCTACAGCCGCGCCGGCGAAGGCCTGATCATCATCGACCACACGGAAGTGCCTGCGGCCCTGCGCGGCCGCAAGGTCGGCGAGCGGCTGGTGCGCCAGGCGATCGAGGACGCCCGCCGCGACGGGATCGCCATCGTGCCGCTCTGCCCCTTCGCCAAGGCGCAGATCGGACGGCATCCGGAATGGCAGGATGTGGTGCGCCGGTGACAGGAAGGTGGCGGCCAATCATGTGGTGCCGGTGGGCGCCACTTGATCGGCCGCGCCGCTGCTCCAGAAGCAGTCCCGGGAAGTAAATCAGAGCGATCCGCGTAACTCTCTCAAGGCTGCCACCATCAATGAGATACAATCAAAGGTGACATCATGACCGGCACCATGAAGGCAGTCGTCCTGGAGAAATTCGGTGGCTCCGACGCCTTCGCGCTGCGGGATGTTTCCGTACCGGCCGCCGGATCGCGGCAGGTCCGCGTGCGCGTCCACGCCACCGCCATCAATCCCCTGGATTATCAGATCCGCCGTGGCGACTATGTCGACGCCGTCCCGCTCCCCGCCATCATCGGTCACGACGTATCCGGCGTGGTGGAAGAGACGGGAGCGGAGGTGAGCGAGTTCAAGATCGGCGACGAGGTCTACTACACGCCCAAGATCTTCGGCGGCCCCGGCTCATATGCGGAGCAGCACGTTGCCGATGTCGATCTGGTTGCCCGCAAGCCGCGCAACATCAGCCATCTGGAGGCCGCCAGCCTGACGCTGGTCGGGGGGACGATCTGGGAAGCTCTGGTGACCCGCGCCCAGCTTGCCGTCCATGAGACGATCCTGATCCATGGTGGCGCCGGCGGCGTGGGCTCGGTGGCGATCCAGCTTGCCAAAGGCGATGGGCGCGCGGGTGATCACGACGGCGCGCTCCAGCAACCATGAATTCGTCCGGTCGCTCGGAGCGGACGAGGTCATCGACCACACTCGCGACGACTATGTCACGGCCGTGGCGGATCTGACGCTTGGGCAAGGGGTCGATGTCGTGTTCGATACCATCGGCGGCGACACCTTGGCGAAAAGCCCGCTGGCGCTTGCGGATGCGGGACGGGTGGTCAGCATCGTCGACATCGCCCGGCCGCAGAACCTGATCGAGGCGTGGGGCAAGAATGCCGCCTACCATTTCGTGTTCACCCGGCAGAATCGCGGCAAGCTCGACGCGCTGACCAACCTTGTCGAGCGCGGCCTGATCAAGCCGGTGATCGGTGCGGTGCTGCCTTTGGCTCGCATCGGCGAAGCCCATGAACTGCTCGAAGCCGGAAGCTCGCGTGGGCTTCGAGGCAAGGTGGCGATCGATGTAGCGGGCCAGACCGTCGACATTCCCGCGCAGCAAGCTTCGCCCGCGGCTCCGGCAACGCCCCTTCAAGAGTGAGCTTGGCTTAGCTGATACGCAAGAGCGAGATGTGCCTGAACGTCCAAGACGAGCGCATTGCGGAAATGATTTCCTTTGAGACCCGAGCGGCGGACGCTTCACCTTGAGCGAATAACCGGATCGGTGCTGTTTCCGTCGTCTGGTCACCATGTCGACTGGCAATCCGATCCTGACGGTTTCGTCCGTCCTGTCGAGTTGTGGCTTCCTCACAAACCAGCGTCGACATATCGGTCCAGCGAATGGCAAGTCGGTTGATTTTGCCTTGCAACGGGCTTACCTCGCTTCCCGCAACCGAACGCAGAGGATCACCGCCGCGATGGATTTTCACCTGACCGCAACGCCGATTTGCCTTGCCATCAGGGATTTCCATACCCATGCCTGTGACGATCTCACTGTCCGCCCTCTCGCTCTCTGCGCCTGACGGCCGCCTCCTCTCCACCGACCTCGACCTGACATTCGGCTGCGAGCGGACCGGGCTCGTCGGCCGCAACGGCGTCGGCAAGACGACGCTTCTCCGGGTGATCGCCGGCGATCTGCCGGTCGCCGCCGGCAAGGTCGCCGTCTGCGGCAGCGTCGGCCTGCTCAGGCAAGCCGTCCAACGTGGGCCCGGCGAGACGATCGCCGATCTGTTCGGTGTTCGGGCAAGCCTTGCGGTGCTGCGCCGGGCCGAGGCGGGAGCCGCCTCGATGGACGAACTGGCGGATGCCGACTGGACGCTGGAAGAGCGCGTTGCCGCGGCGCTTCTCGCCGTCGGCGTCGCGGCGCCGCTCGAGACGCCGCTTGCCGAACTGTCCGGCGGCCAGGCCACGCGGGTGCGCCTTGCGGCCCTCACCTTCGCCGCCCCGGACTTCCTTCTTCTGGACGAGCCGACCAACAATCTCGACCATGAGGCGCGCCAGGCGGTGGTGGCGCTCCTCGCCAGTTGGAAGGGCGGCGCGATCGTCGTCAGCCACGATCGCGAACTCCTGGAAACGATGGATGCGATCGTCGAGCTGACGTCGCTCGGCGCGGCCCGCTATGGCGGCAACTGGAGCCACTATCGTAGGGAGAAGGCGATCGCGCTGGAGGCCGCCCGGCATGATCTCGCCGATGCCGAGACGCAGATCGCCGAGATCGACCGCAGCGCCCAGCGCAGCGTCGAGACGAAGGCGCGAAGCGACCGCCGCGGGAAAGGCACGGCGGCAAAGGGCGGCATGCCGCGCATCATCGCCGGCTTGCGCAAGGATCGGAGCGAGGATTCGGGCGGCGTCAATGCCCGGATCGCCGGTCGCAGGCGGGAGCAGGCCCTCGGCGCGCTCTCCGACGCCCGCGAGCGGATCGAGATTCTGCAGCCCTTCGCGGTGACGCTCGCGCCGACCGGACTTGCCTCCCGCAAGGAGGTCCTGAAGCTCGACGACGTGTCTGCCGGCTACGATGCCGCCGAGCCGCTCCTGCAAAACGTCTCGCTTTCGATCGCCGGGCCGGAGCGCGTCGCGGTGACAGGCCCGAACGGCGTGGGCAAGACGACGCTTCTGAAGCTTCTCGTCGGCGATCTACCACCGCTTTCGGGTCGCCTGTGGATCACGCCGGACGTCGCCATGCTCGACCAGACCGTCGGCCTCCTGGATCCTGGCGAGTCGATCCTGGCGAACTTCCGCCGCATCAATCCGGAGGCCGATGCAAATGCCTGCCGCGCGTCGCTCGCCCGCTTCACCTTCCGGGCGGGAGCTGCCGAGCAGATCGTCGGGACACTGAGCGGCGGCGAGACGTTGCGGGCGGGGCTTGCCTGCGTGCTCGGGGGCCCGCGCCCGCCTTCCCTCCTCATCCTCGACGAGCCGACCAACCATCTCGACGTCGCATCCCTCGAGACGATCGAGGCCGGACTGCGCGCCTATGACGGGGCATTGCTGGTCGTCAGCCACGACGAGGCATTCCTCGACGCCATCGGCCTAACGCGGCGATGGAGACTGCGACGTTCCGGGGGATCCGGGTCGTCAGTCCGGATCGAAGCGAGCAGTGACTGACGCCGGCCCCGGCCTGATCACCTGCGCCGGCGATGCTGCCCGATCAGCTCGACCAGGGCCCGCAGTCCCGCCGGCACGTGCCTGCGGCCGGGATAATAGAGGCAGAGATCATAGGCCGGCGGCATCCAGTCGCCGAGGACCTGCACCAGCCGACCCGTCTTCAGATCGTCGGCGCAGTTCTTGTCCGCCAGGTAGGCAAGGCCGAAGCCGGAGCGCGCGGCCTCCAGCATGACGTTCGGCTCGTCCAGCGTCAGCCTGCCGGGGACATCGATCGCTTCGCTCTTTCCGTCCCGCCAGAACTCCCAGGGCGAGAGCGCCCCGCTCGGCATGCGCGCCCGGATACATTCATGCCGCGCAAGATCGCCGGGAGTTGCCGGCACGTCGCGCGCGGCGAGATATTCGGGTGTCCCGACCACGACGAACCGCACGTCCTCCGCGAGCGGGACCGAGACCATGTCGCGGGGCACGACGGCCGAAGGCCGGATGCCCGCATCCCATCCTTCGGCGACGATGTCGACGAGGCGCCCGTCGGTGGCGATGACGACCTCCATGTCGGGGTGGGCCCGCAAGTAGTCGACGATCACCGGCGAGAGGATCCGGCGCGCAGCACCCGACGAGGCGTTGATCCGCAGTGTCCCCTTCGGGCTGGCGCGCCTAAGGTTCACGACGTCCATGGCAAGATTGATGTCGGCGACCGCCGGAGCCACCCGCTCGACGAAGGTCTCCCCGGCTTCGGTCAGGCTGACGCTGCGAGTCGTCCGGTTGAACAGCCTGATCCCCAGCCGCTCCTCAAGAGCGATCACCGCGTTGCTGAGCGCCGAGGTCGACATGTCGAGCTCACGGGCGGCGGCACGAAAGCTTCGATGCCGCGCAACGGCAAGGACCGCTTTCAGTTCGACAAGCCCGGTTTTGTGCATCGTCCGGATTTCCAGGATACGTCATCGCGCAACGTCCCGATTATCGCACAACCCCACCCCCATTACATCGGCCGCATCCCAATCCAATCGCTTCAAGAGGAGCGTCCGATGCGTTTGATCGACACCGCCTACATCGATGGGGCCTTCGTCACGGTTTCAGGCGACGAAGTGCTCGAGATCGTCAATCCGGCGAACGGGGAACCGATCGGCCGACAGCGGCTCGCCAGCCGACAGGACGCAAGACGCGCAATCGCCGCGGCAAGCCGCGCTCAGGCGACACTCTCGCACAGCACGACGGCCGAGCGGCTCGACATGCTGAGGAGCCTTGAGGCCGCCATCCTTCGCCGCGCCGACGAGATCCGTGACGTCACGATCGAGGAATACGGCGCTCCGATCAGCCGGGCCCGCTGGATCAGCCAGTATGCCTCGGACTGCTTCGGCTATGCCGCAGAGGCGCTGCAACGATATCCCTTCAGCCGCAGGATCGGCGATGCGACCGTGCGGATGGAGCCGGTCGGCGTTTCCGCCCTCATCGCCCCGTGGAACGCAGCCGCCGGCACGATCTGCAGCAAGCTCGCCTCGGCGCTCGCCGCGGGATGCGCCTCGGTGATCAAGCCGAGCGAACTCAGCGGACTGCAGTCGCAGGTGGTCACGGAGGCACTCGATTCCGCCGGACTTGCCGCCGGCATCTTCAACGTCGTCGTCGGGCGCGGCAGCGACGTCGGCGACGAGCTCGGCACCCATCCCGACGTCGCGCGCATCTCTTTCACCGGGTCAACCGCGACGGGCAAGGCCATCGCTCGGGCCGCGAGCGAGACCATGAAGCGCGTCAGCCTGTCGCTTTCCGGCAAGTCGGCGGCGATCCTCCTCGACGATGCCGACTTCCAGGCAGCCATTCCGATGGCGCTGAACGGCGGCTTCCAGAACAACGGCCAGGCCTGCATCGCAGGAACCCGCATTCTCGTCCCGCATGACCGGCTGGCGGAGGTCGAGGCGATCGTCCGCGCGGCGATGGGCGCATGGAAGGTCGGCGACCCGGCCGATCCCGAAACGACGCTCGGCCCGCTGGCGAACGCCGCCCAGTTCGACCGCGTCCAGCGATACATCGCGCGGGGCATCGAGCAAGGCGCAACCCTGATCGCCGGCGGCCCCGGACGGCCGGACGGTCTCGCCAAGGGGCACTTCGTCCGTCCGACCGTGTTTGCCGACGCCCGCAACAACATGGACATCGCCCGCGACGAGATCTTCGGGCCCGTCCTCTCGATCATCGCCTACACCGACGATGATGACGCGGTCGCCAAGGCCAACGATACCGCCTACGGCCTGCAAGCCTACGTCTATTCCCGCGACGTCGAGCGGGCGAGCCGCATCGGCGAACGGCTGATGGCCGGATCGATCCTGATCAACCGTGTGACGCCCGACCTGCGGGCGCCGTTCGGCGGCGTCAAGCAGTCCGGCATCGGCCGCGAGTTCGGCATCTTCGGCCTCGAATCCTTCCTCGAACCGAAAGCGATCGTTCGCGAACACGCGGAAACCCGGGACGCCGCGGCGCAGCCTTGGCGGGGCCAGGGCAGCATCACGGTTTTCTACTGAGACGATCCACCCGCCCGCGACGATCCGGCCGGGCGAGCGGCGCGACCGGATATCGCGGCGGCAGCATCGTCTGGACGCTCGCGGCATGGGAGGCTCGGCCGTCCCGCAGTGGAAGCAGGATACCCGCAACCGACCTCGTCCCCCCGGAGACCTGGCACCATAGGAGACCTGAACATGGAAGAGCGACATCTCGCCGGTCCTGGCACGGCCGAACGCGGGCGCGTCATCACCATCGGCAACAATACAGCCGAACGCGTCTCGCGAGGCAGCAGCATCTACACCATGAGCAAGGCGGCTGTCGCCACCATGGTCAAGGGCATCGCGCTCGACCTCGCGCCACGGGGCATTACGGTAAACAACATTGAGCCCGGCCCGACGGAGACCGACCTGACAGCGTCGATGGTCTCTGATCTGGCTGCGATGGTTCCCATCCGACGCGTCGGCCATGGCGAGGAGATTGCCGAGCTCGCGCTCTATCTCGCCGGTCCCCGGTCCGGCTACATGACGGGATTGAGCCTGACGATCGACGGGGAGTTCGCTCTTTGAGCTGGAGCAGCCGCTCGAAGTTTCACTTCCGCAAATATGCCGTCGACCGGGGGAAATCGGCCCACGGCGCACAATCTCCTACCCCATCACCTTCCCCGGCCACGGCCTTCCTCATGATCCGCCGGATCCGGAAAATGAAAAGCGCTCCCGGAATCCGCTGGCGGAATGCGCCGTCGATCGCTGAGCTGGCGTCGCCCTGATCGGCTGGCCGGCGAGCGCCTGACCGTCACCCGGTGCGCAGCAGCAGGCGGCCGCGGCTGATCTCGCCCGCCTGCATTCGGCGATGCGCCGTCTCGGCCTCGCGGAGCGGCAGGACGTCGGCGATCTGGGGCCGGATCTCTCCCCTCTCCGCCATGGACAGCACGGCCTCTACGGGCTCGTGGGCGTCGGCGATCATCGCGCGGGTGACCGTCACGCCGTGCTCGGCGCCGCGATCGACGCCGTGATCGACGATGGGCGCCGCGACCAGCCAGACCAGCTGTCCGCCCTTCTTCAGCACCTGGTAGGAGCGCGCATGGGTCTCGCCGCCGACGAGATCGAAGACCAGGTCCTGGTCGCGCAGCACGCCGAAGTCTTCCTCGTCATAGGCGATGACGCGGTCGGCGCCGAGGTCGCGCACATAGTCCCGGTTCGCCGCCCGGCAGGTGGCCGTCACCGCGCAGCCGGCATTCTTGAGAAGCTGCACGATCAGCCCGCCGACCGCGCCGGAGCCGGCATGGACGAGCACCGTCATGCCCGGCTCGATCCGCGCCGCGGCGAACACCGCGACATGGGCGCTCAACCCGGCATTGACGAGGCTCGCGGCTTCCCCGTCGCCGAGCAACGGGGGAATCGCGACGAGGTCGGAGGCCAGCGAGATGCGCTCTTCGGAGTAGGTGCCGCGGCCGGCGGGCGCCGCCATGACGCAGACCCGGTCGCCCGGCGCGAAGCCCTCGATGCCCGGCCCGGTCTCGGTCACGACGCCCGATCCGTCGCGGCCCGGCACTTTCGGAAATGTCAGCTCGAAATGAGCCCTCAGAAGGCCTGACCGCAGCTTCCAATCCAAGGGCGTGACGCTGGCATAGCGCATGGCGACGCGGATCTCGCCGGGGCCGAGGTCGCGCGCCGGCTCCGCCACCACCTCGAGCACCTCCGGCCCGCCATGGCGGTCGTACTGGATCGCGATCATCGGGCGGCCTCCTCGAACGAATTTTCGCAAAGCGGCATCACGTCCGCCCCGTCCCGGACTTGCCCGCCTGCCCTGGCTTGTTGGCCCCTGGTACCGGCGGCTGCCG
>PACL01000072.1 GCA_002700095.1 Fulvimarina sp.
ATGCTTCAGTGAAAAGCCGCGCGTCAACGCCCATCTCGATGATATAGCTGACGATGAGACCGCTGATGATCTGGCTTTCAGACATCATGTTTCTGAACACTTCATCGGCGGACATTTCACGCAGCCACTCGGAATTGAATCCTCCATAGAACTGGTGGAAGCCAAGGAATTCGGCTGATTTTGGAGAGCGATGGTCGCCCCCAAGGAAGGCGAGCGCACAAGCACTGAGGCATTTTCCGGGAATTTCCACCGGTCCGCTGACACCTTCAGCGCGATCAGCGGCTTCGCCTGTGCGATATTCCACTGCACCGACTTCCGTCCACAGTTGCATTTCGCGTATTGCCGCGCCGAGGAGCATGCCCTCCCGCAGATCGCCGCCCGGGCTGTTCAGCCTGACGCGATATCCCTCCTTCGCCTCCGACTCGATAAAGTTCTTGAACTGGTCAGTTGCCCCGCGTTTGATCTCGCCATCGATGGTGATGACGAGCGCCTCAAGCGCATTGCCGAAATTGTGGTAGCCAAATTCCTGAGCTCTGGTCGAAACGCTCGATAGGCTGATCGACACCACCACACATGCTGAAGTCAGAAAGCGACGGTGCTGAGTTCTGTGAAACAATTGTGCGGACCCTCGCTCAAGATCACATGTCTCATCTGTGCCAGCGCTTCAAAACGTCGTCGGTATCTTTGTTCTAGTCAAGCAATTCCCGCTTGAGCAAGGCATACAGCGCCGCCTTCCGCTCGAACCCAACCCCCGGCGCATCGGGCAGCCCCACCATGCTGTCGACGACCTCCACATCGTCGGCAAATCCGCCGAACGGCTGGAACACGTCCGGATAGCTTTCGTTGCCGCCTAAATGCAGGCCGGCGGCGATATTGAGGGACATCTGATGGCCGCCATGGGGGACGACACGGCGGGACGACCAGCCGTTCTCAGCCATCATCTCCAGCGTGCGCATGTATTCGACGAGGCCGTAGGAGAGGGCGCAGTCGAACTGCAGGATGTCGCGGTCGGGGCGCATGCCGCCATAGCGGATGAGATTGCGGGCGTCCTGCATCGAAAACAGGTTCTCGCCGGTCGCCATGCGGCCGGAATAGTGCTGGGCAAGCTCGGCCTGCAGCGCGTAGTCGAGCGGGTCGCCGGCCTCCTCGTACCAGTAGAGGCCGTAAGGCTCGAGCGCCTTCGCATAGGAGACGGCGGTCTCAAGGTCGAAGCGGCCATTGGCGTCGACGCAGAGATGGGCCGGATCGCCGACCACCTCGATCGCCCCGTCGATGCGCTTCAGGTCGTCGGCGAGCGGGGCGAGGCCGATCTTCATCTTGCAGACCGTGTAGCCGCGGTCGACATAGGACTTCATCTCGTCCTTCAGGCCCTCGATCTCCTTGCCGGGATGATAGTAGCCGCCGGCCGCATAGACCCAGACCCGATCGTCGCCGACGCCCTCCCGGTAGCGGTCGGCCAAGAGCCGGTAGAGCGGCTTGCCGGCAATCTTCGCGACGGCGTCCCACACCGCCATGTCGATGGTCCCGACGGCAACCGAGCGCTCCCCATGCCCGCCCGGCTTCTCGTTGGTCATCATCGCCTTCCAGATGGCGAAGGGGTCGAGATTGTCGTTCTCGCGGTCGATCAGCGTCTCCGGATCGGCCTCCATCAGCCGCGGGATGAAGCGCTCGCGCATCAGCGAGCCCTGGCCGTAGCGGCCGTTGGAATTGAAGCCGAAGCCGATCACCGGCTGGCCGTCGCGGATCTGTTCGGTGACCACCGCGACGACCGAGCAGGTCATCTTCGAGAAGTCGATGAAGGCGTTGGCGATCGGACTGGCGATCGAGACCGTCTTCTCGCGGATTTCGGTGATGCGCATGGTGTGTCCTCGTCTCTCTTACGGCGGCGCCGAGGCACCCCCCTCTGCCTGCCGGCATCTCCCCCTCAAGGGGGGGCGACGCTTTTGCGTGCTCGCCATGTCCGATGACGATCCTGCAGAACGGATCCTTTCAGGAAGAATCCGGCGTCAATGCAGGTTCGATCTCCCCCCTTGAGGGGGAGATGCCCGCCCTTCGACAAGCTCAGGAGGGCAGAGGGGGGTGCTCTCAGCCTCCGCGTCGGCAAGAAGGCCTAAATCACCCCGAAATCACACCCGCGATCGCCGCGCCGCATTCGGCTGTCGTCGCCTTGCCGCCCATGTCCTTCGTCCGCGAGGCCGGATCGGCGATCACCGTCTCGATCGCCGCGATCACCGCCTGCGCCGCCTCCGGGTGCCCGAGATGCTCGAGCATCATCGCCGCCGACCAGATCTGGCCGATCGGGTTGGCGATGCCCTGGCCGGCGATGTCCGGCGCCGAGCCGTGGACCGGCTCGAACATCGAGGGGAAGTCGCCCTCGGGATTGATGTTGGCCGACGGCGCGATGCCGATCGAGCCGGCCACCGCCGGGCCGAGATCGGAGAGGATGTCACCGAAGAGGTTGGAGCCGACGACGACGTCGAACCAGTCCGGATGCTGGACGAAATGCGCGCATAGAATGTCGATGTGGTACTGGCTGGTGGCGATGTCCGGATAGTCTGCCTTCACCGCGGCGAAGCGCTCGTCCCAGAACGGCATCGAATGGATGATGCCGTTCGACTTGGTGGCCGAGGTCACGTGCTTGCGCGGCCGGGTCTTGGCCAGTTCGAAGGCGTAGCGCAGCACCCGGTCGACGCCGCGCCGGGTGAAGATGGACTCCTGGATGGCGATCTCGTCCTCGGTGCCGCGATAGAGCCGGCCGCCGGCCTCGGAATATTCGCCCTCCACATTCTCGCGCACGACGAAGAAGTCGATGTCCTCCGGGCCGCGATTGGCGAGCGGGCTGGTGGTGCCCTTGAGCAGGCGCACCGGCCGCAGGTTCACATATTGGTGGAAGTCCCGGCGGATCGGGATGAGCAGGCCCCAGAGCGAGACGTGGTCGGGAACGTCAGGCCAGCCGACGGCGCCGAGGAAGACCGCGTCATGCTTGCGGAACTGCTCGAGGGCGTTCTCCGGCATCATCCGGCCGTGCTTCTTGTAGTAGTCGCAGCTCCAGTCGACCTCGTCGAACTGGAAGGCGATGTCGAATTTCCGGCCGACGGCTTCCAGGACCCGCATGCCCTCGGGCACGACTTCGCGGCCGATGCCGTCGCCGGGGATGGTCGCGATCTTCAGGCGGTTGGTGGCGGACATGCGGGGATACTCCGTGATCTCTTGACGGGTTCGAGCCGGGCTCGCTCAGGTTCTTCGCGTCGATCCGGGCGAGGGGTGCGGGCGAAGTCGGGCGGCCTAGAAGAACAGGCCGGTCGGCATCGGGATGAGCAGCACCTTCGCCATCACCAGATAGAAGGCGGTGAGGATGGCGAAGCCGATGAGGACGAGGATGGCGCCCTCGCGCAGCGGCGTGCGGTCGTGGGTCGCCACCAGCATGATCGCGAAATAGGCCGCGAGGCTCGAGACGAAGAAGCCGAGGATCGGGATCAGCACGATCCAGGCGATCATCGCCAAGAGGAAGAGCAGGCGCCGCGGGGTCGACTCGTGGCCCGTCTCGGACGGCGCCGCGTCCGGCTCACTCGCCGCCGGTCTCGCTGCCCGCATGCCGAGTACGACGTTGCGAAGGACGAGGGCGAGCGAAAAGACGATCATCGCCACCGATACGGTGATCGGAAAGACCGATCCGAGCGGCGACATCCTGCCGGTCCCAATGATGAGGACGATTCCGAGCGCGACGAACAAGACGGCAAGAGCCGTGCCGGGGACGTCGTGGGGCTTTCTAAGGGCGGCCATCGCGGCTCTCCACGGTGATGTCGGTCGGGGACTTGCGGGCCCGCCTCGCGCCGATCGCGGCGGCGATCAGCGGGTAGAATAGGGTCAGCGCGGCGAAGGCCACGATGGCCATCGAGATCGGCCGGCCGAAGAACATGCCGAGGACGTTCCCCTGCGCGTTGCCGATCAGATAGCTCTGGACGAAGCCCTGCTCGGCGATCTGGCCGAGCACCAGGCCGAGGACGATCGGCGAGGGCGCGTAGCCGTTGCGGTTGAGCAGCCAGCCGACGATGCCGAGGCCGAGCATGACGGCGACGTCGTTAAGGTTGTTGTGGATGGCGAAGCTGCCGACGACGGTCATGAAGGCGATGGTCGGCACCAGCGCCGATTTCGGGATGGAGACGATGCTCTTGTAGGCATAGCGGCCGATGAGCAGGCCGACCGGCAGCATGATCAGCGTGCCGATGATCAGGCCGAAGATGAAGGTGTAGACGATCGAGCCCTGCGTGGTGAACAGCGTCGGTCCGATGCGGATGCCCTGGACGAGCAGCGCGCCGAGGATCACGGCGTCCGGCGGAGTGCCGGGAATGCCGAGGACGAGGGTGGGGATGAAGCCGCCGCCGACGGTCGCGTTGTTGGCGGCCTCGGTCGCGATGATGCCGCCGGGCTCGCCGGTCCCATAGCGCTCGGGATGCTTCGACGAGCGGCGGGCCTCGGAATAGGAGACGAGGCTCGCCACCGAGCCGCCGGCGCCCGGCAGGATGCCGACGATCGTGCCGATTAGCGAGGAGCGGACCAGATTGAACTTCTCCGTCATCGTGATCGCGAACGCCTCCTTGAGGCGGAAGCCGCCGCTTTCGGAGGATACCCGCAGATGCGGATCGCGGGTCGCGACGAGATCGATGAGGACCGGAATGCAGTAGAGGCCGATCAGGCCCGCGACGATGTTGATGCCGCCGAGCAGCACCTGGCTGCCCATGGTGAAGCGCACGTCGGCCCCGATCACCGCGATGCCGACCATCGACAGGAGAAGCCCCAGGCAGGCGCCGATCATGCCCTTGAGCAGATTGCCGACGGACAGCGCCGAGATCAGCGTCAGGCCGAACACCGCCAGCCAGAAATACTCCGGCGGGCCGAAGGCGAGGGCGACCTGTGCCAGGGGAGGCGCCAGGAACATCAGCATCAGCGCCCCGACCAGCCCGCCGGTCACCGAGGCGAGGGTCGCAAGGCTGACGGCGAGCGCGCCGTCGCCCCGCTTGGCCATCGGGAAGCCGTCGAAGGTGGTGGCGATGGCCGAGGGCGTGCCCGGCGTGTTGACCAGGATCGCCGAATAGGAGCCGCCGTAGATCGCGCCCGTGTAGATCGCCCCGAGGACGATCAGGCCGGAGGCGGGATCCATGGTGAAGGTAAAGGGAACGAGGACCGCGACGGCCATCGTCGCGGAGAGGCCGGGCATGGCGCCGATCACGATACCCGCGACCACGCCGACGAGGGCGAGGAGCAGGTTCATCGGCGTCAGGGCGTCGACGAGGTAGGCGAGCTTGTCCATGGCGTCCGCTTCAGGTGGCGCGAGAAAATGGGAGCGGAAGCGCGTCTCGCGCTTCCGCTCGGGCTGCCTGCCGGATCAGTTCTGAGCGATGCCCATCTGCTTGGCGGTTTCCTCATATTCGGCCTTCCGCTCGGCCATGAAGGCTTCCATCTCGCCATAGGGCACGTCGATGACGACGAAGCCGCCATCCTTCATCTTCTGGATGAATTCCGGATCTGCATTGATCTTGCCGATCACGTCGGAGACCTGCTGGCGCACCTCTTCCGAGGCCGACGAGGGAACGGCCACGCCGCGATAGGCGCCGCCGGTCATGTCGTAGCCGAGTTCCTTGAAGGTCGGCACGTCCGGGAAACTCGGCACGCGCTCGTCAGCCGAGACGGCGAGGACGCGCACCGCATCGCCCTGGTTGAGGGCGGCGGTGGTGTAGCTGAAGCCCGCCTGGACCTGATTGCCGAGGACGGCGGTGGTCGCCGGGCTGGTGCCGGAGAAGGGGATGTAGGTGGTGGTGACGCCGGCAAGACGGTCGAAGGTTTCCTTCGCAACGTGGTTCGCCGAATTGGTGCCGGAGCCCGAGAAGGTCAGCAGGCCAGGGTTTGCCTTGGCGTAGTCGACGAGTTCCTTGAGCGTCTTGAACTGGCTTTCTGCCGGTACGATGATCGCGTCGGGCGTGTAGTGGAACATGTAGACGTTGGTGATATCCGCCGTCTTGTAGCCGACCTCCTGCGCCATCGGCTGCATGATGATGTGGGGCAGGTTGGTGCCCATGATGGTGTAGCCGTCGCCCTCCATGCCGTTCAGCTGCGACCAGGCCTGGGCCCCGCCGGCGCCTTCCAGATACTGGACGACCATGCTCTGGCCGGTGAGCTTCTCGAACACGGGCTGCTGCAGGCGCGCCGCGATGTCGGACTCGCCGCCGGCATTGAACGGAATGATGTAGTTGACCGGTTTCGTCGGATAATCCTGCGCGCCGGCGGGCATGGCCGACAGGCCGATCGCCATCGCGGCGCCGGCAAGAATGGTCGTAAGCTTCATCGGTAATCCTCCCTGGATCGTTCGAACGGCCCTCGGCCTCCCAGCCATGGAGGGCGCGTCGTGGCCTATCTGGGACGACTGCCGGCTGAATGTCAATCTTGCGTTCAATGATGCATGCAACAAGGCATGCATGGATTTGCCTCCCCGGGTCGCCCGCGTTAGGATGCGCGTCCACCGGGAGCCCTTCATGTCCGATGCCGCCGCGCTCTTCGAAATCGACAGTCTCGAGCGCAAACCGCCTCTGGTCGAAGCAGCGTATGACGCGCTGAAACAAGCGATCCGCGACGGCATCTTTCCGCCGGGATTCCAAGGCTCGGAACTCGAGATGGCGCATCGGCTCGGCATGAGCCGGACCCCGGTGCACCAGGCCATCATCCGGCTGCAGAGCGAGGGCATGGTCGATCTGCGGGCCAAGCGCGGTGTCGTGGTCCGCGCGCTGTCTCCCTGCGATATGCGGGAGGTCTACGACGTCATCATCGCCGTGGAAGGGATGGCGGCGTTTCTCATCGGCGGCAAGCCGCCGGTGGAGCGGGAGCGGATCTGCCTGTCGCTCGAACGTCTCAATGCCGAGCTGGCGCAGGCGCTCGACCGCGACGATCTTCTCGGCTGGGCCGATGTCGATGGACGGTTTCACGAAGTCCTGGTCGAGGCGAGCGGCAACGGGCGGCTCGCGCGGATCGCCAAGGTGAACATCGACCAGTCCTACCGCGCGCGCCGTCTGACGCTCAGTCTGAGGCCAAAGCCCCTCCAATCGATCCACGAGCACCAGGCGCTCATCGAGGCCCTGCGACTAGGCGATGCCGCCGCTGCCCGGCTCATGGCGGAGGAGCACAAGGGCAAGGCGCGCGAATTGATCATCGATCTTCTGCACCGCCATGGCATGAAGCACCTGTGAGGCGCCCTGTGCCAGCTATCGCGGAAGGCGCTTGCGGTCTGCCTGGCTGCTCCTGATCGCCGGCTGCGGGCGAACGCCGGGTTTGATGCACCGGCCGTCGGTTTCTAGCCTTGTTCAGACGACCGCGACCGCCAGCCGCCCGACACCCTCGACGCTGCCCTCCAGCCGGTCGCCGCGCGCCACCGGGCCGACGCCTGCGGGCGTCCCGGTCATGATCAGGTCCCCCGGCGCGAGTTCGAACAGGCCGGAGAGGTGGGCGATGATCTCTGCGGTCTTCCAGATCATCTGCGACAGGTCGCCGGCCTGGCGCAGCTCGCCATTGACCGACAAGGTGATCGCGCCGGAGGCGGGGTGGCCGATGGCCGTGGCCGGGACGATCTCGGTGATCGGCGCGGATTTCTCGAAGGCCTTGGCGATTTCCCATGGCCGGCCGAGCTTCTTGGCGCCGGCCTGGAGATCCCGGCGAGTCATGTCGAGGCCGACGGCATAGCCGAAGACATGATCGAGGCCCGCATCGACGGGGATATCGGTGCCGCCCCTCGAGAGGGCGACCACCAGCTCGATCTCATGATGGACGTCCTTCGTCGCGCTGGGGTAGGGGAATTCGGCGCCGAGGACGAGATTGTCGGGGTTCTTCTGGAAGAAGAACGGCGGCTCCTTGTCGGGGTCGTGCCCCATCTCGACGGCATGCTCGGCGTAGTTCCGCCCGACGCAATAGACCCGGCGGACCGGGAACTCATCGCTCGCTCCCCTGATCGGCAGGCTCGGGATCCAGGCGGGTGGGAAGGCATAGGTCATGGCATCGCCTCGATGGTCGCGGGCCGGCCTTGATGGGCTTGCGGAGGCCGGCTGTTCTTCACGAGGCGTAGCCGGGCAAAAGCTCCGGCGCAATCGCCCTGAATGAAGCAGTTCGATCCGACGGCCGATGCCATCTCAGCGGTTCTCGCGCCACCAGATGTAGAGGCCGCTCGCGACCAAGATCGCCGCGCCGATCGCCGTCGTCGCGCGCAGCGGATCGCCGAAGACGACGACCGTGAGGACGCTCGCCGCGAGCACCTGGATGTAGAGGAAGGGCGACAGCAGCGAGGCCGGCGCATGGGAAAATCCGCGCACCAGGAAGAAATGCGCCAGCGAGCCGGTGCAGCCGATCGCGATCATCAGCACCAGGGCCTCCGTGCTGGGTGTCTGCCAGAGCGGGATGACGAAAAGGGTGAGGAGGATGGCCCCCGGCGCCGAGGTGTTGAACATCGTCGACGCCGAATCCTCGCGGCCGGAGAGCCGCCGGGTGAGGAGGAAGTAGCAGGCGTTGAAGCCGGCCGCGATCACCACGAGGAACAGCGCCGGCTCGATCGAGGCGAGGCCGGGCCTTAAAATCACCAGCATGCCGACGAAGCCCGCGACGATGGCGCCGATGCGGTGAATGCCGATCGTCTCCTTCAGGAACACCACCGACAGGACCGTCACCAGGATCGGGGCGAAAAAGATCACCGCCGTGGCGTCGGCGAGCGGCACATGGGTGAGCGCGGCATACATCAGCGAGGTCGCCGCGAGCAGGCACAGGCCGCGCAGGATCTGCAGCACCGGATGGGTCGTCTTGAGAAATGCGGTGCCGCGCGTCGCCGACAACACGGTCCCCATGATCAGCGTCTGGAAGACGTAGCGGCCCCACAGCACCTGGATCAGTGGCACGAGGCTGGTCAGGTACTTGCCGATGGAATCCTGGACGGCGAAGGTGCAGCCGGCGGCCAGCGTGAACAGGATGCCGGCGAGAAGCGGGGAAAAGCGGGGCAAGGAGAGGCAACCGGAAAAACGACGCCCCGGCGCGAGGGCCGGGGCTCGGGACATGCGTGGCGGCGCCCGCAGGCGCCGGCCGTGGTTCGTTGTGGCGCGGTCAGGAGTCCTTGGGACGGTCGAGGGCGGCCTGATCCTTCGGCCCGGCGATCGAGGGCGTGGAACTCGTCCCCATGATCTGGGCGAGGACGTCGTCGGCCGACTGGGTCTGACCGCCGATGCCGGCCGCCAGCAGCTGGCGATCGAGATCGGAGCCGGATTCCAGCGCCGCCAGCTCTTCGCCCGCCTCGAGCCGCCCCTGCGTCATCTCCTGCTTCTTGCGGATGCGCTCGAGCGAGTCCATCGCGTTGCCGAGCTTGGAGTTGACGCCCGACTGGGTGGTGGCGATGGCCGACTGCGCCTTGATCAGCGACTCGTTGGCCTTCACGTTCTCGACCTCGCGGCGCATCTGCTGAATGCGCTGCTCGGTGTCCTGCACCGCCTTGATCATCTGCTGCTGGCGCTGGTTCAGGCGCTCGAGCTCGGCCTCGTCGCGGCTCGCCTCGGTCCGCGTCTTGGATATGCGGTCGGCAAGGCCACGGGCGAGATCCTCGCGGCCGGCCTGCAGCGCGGCGCGGGCGCTCTCGGTGTCCTTGCGCTCCTTGTCGCGCGCCTCGGCGACGCGGCGCTGCAGCGACTTGTTGGAGGCCATGATGCCGGCCAGATCCGACCGCGCGCGCCGGAGCGCGTTCTCGGCGTCGCGGATCTCCTGATCGAGGATCCGCAGCGCCTGCGTGTCGGCGACCGACTCCGCCGCCTCGTTGACGCCGCCCTTGACGGCGCTGAACAGCTTGTTCCAGACACTCATGCGTCGAATTCCCCGTTCTTCCATTCCTCGATCATGTTCGCGGCATCGACCGCGTTGGTCGCGAGGACGGCCACTTCCTCGACCATGGATTCGGCGGTGGAGTTGGCCGACAGCGAGCCGAACAGCTCGTAATATTCCTTCCCGTCGATGGTCACGATGCCGAAGGTCGAGAGCGGCAGGAGCTTGTGGGTCGACAGGACCATGCGCTCGAAGGCCTCGCGGCGCGGGATCGTATCGGCCGGNNCCAGCATCACGCTGGCCAGGACCTGATCGCCGCCGGCCGCCACGAGCACGTCGAGATCACCCTTCTCCTTGAGCGTCACGCGGATGACGTCGCCCGTCTCGACGACGGTCACGTCGACGTCGCCGAGCGCCTCCGGGTCGGACGCGAAGAGCTCCGTCAGGCTGGCAAGATTCCACTTTTTCACTGGGTATCCCTCGGTTGCCAAGGTTCGCGGTGCCGTTCTACATCACCGAGATAGCGCTGTCCAAACCGATTTCCGCTCCCTTGTCGCCGGTATTGACCTATCGGAAGATTCGGCCGCATATCCTCGCAAACCGTTTGAACCGGGTCCCGCGTGCCGTTGTTTTCGCACTATCTTCGTCGCTTCTACGTTGCGCTCGCCGAACTCACCTGGGGCGCGATCGCGGCGCTGTCCTTCGCCCATCTCGCGGCGAGCTGGATGCTCATGGCGCTGGCCGGTGAGAGCGACTTCATCTCGCGGCCGATCGATTTCGTCTACTACTACATCGTTACCGCGACGACTGTCGGTTACGGTGACCTGTCGCCGCAGACAGGGCCGGGACGGCTGGTCGCGGCGTTCTTCGTCCTGCCGGGCGCGATCGCCATCTTCACCGCGGTGCTCGGCAAGCTGCTCGCGGCGGTGAGCAACACCTGGAGGGGCCGGATGAAGGGTCTCGGAAATTTTAGCGAACGCACCGATCACGACGTCGTCATCGGCTGGCAGGAGGCGGCGACGCGGCGGCTGATCGGACTGATCCATCGCGAGCGCCGCGAAGGCGAAGCGGTGACGGTGCTGATCGCTAAGGATCTCGAACAGAATCCCGCGCCCGACAAGGTCGACTACGTCCGAGTGGACCGGCTCGCCGATCCCTACGGTCTCGAACGGGCGGGCGCGGTCAATGCCCGCTCGATCATCGTGCGCGGGGCCAGCGACGATGAGACGCTGGCGGCGGCCCTCGTCGCCTCCGCCACCTGCAAGAGTGCCCATGTCGTCGCCTATTTCGACTTCGAATCCACCGCCGACATCCTGCGCCTGCAGAACTCGCGGATCGAGTCCGTGACCTCGCTCTCCTCCGAGCTGATGGTCCGCGCCGCCCGCGATCCGGGCACCTCGGTCGTCGCCAATCTGCTGCTTTCGGCCGGTAAGGAGGACACCGCCTTCTCGGTCCGCGTGCCGGAAGGGACCGCGACCATCCCCTACGACGTGGCGCTCCACCTCATGCGCCGGCAGCACGCGGTCACCCTCGTCGGCATGAATCGTCACGGAAATGTCGATCTCAACTGCGAGGAGACGGTCGAGATCCAATCCGGCGACGTGCTCTACTACATCGCCGACCAGAGGCTCGATCCCGGGAGCATCGCCTGGGACGCCTTCGCAAAGGAACGCGCATGATCTTCTCGCTGTTCGGCGGCAAGGACAAGGCCGACAATCTTCCGAAGGAGCGCGGGCCGCTCGGCGTCGCCCTTGGCGGCGCGATCGAGATCGACACGCTGGCCCTCGAGGCCGACGCGGCCGGCACCAATCCCGGCATGGAGCTGCCGGCGGGCGGCAACTTCATCGTCGTCGCCTATGGCGAGGCGCGCCTCGACGGCGAGACGATCCTGTCGCGCTACTACGACGAGGACGACCGGCTGCTGCAGGCGCTTTCCAGCACAGGCAGGCCGGGCGACGCCATAAAGGACATCAGCCTCTATTCCGCCTGGGACAGCGTCGTGCCGGCGGACCGTTCCGAGTGGAACCGCTGGGCAGGCCCCGCCGGGCTGATCGGCCAGCAGAGCTACGATGCCGACGGCATCGTCTTCCAGCGCTACTGGGGCGAGGGGGCGGGGCNGGCCGAACTCGTCGAATTCGTCGAGGAGATCGACAACGGCGAGCGGACCCGCTCGATCCACCAGACCTGCATGCTCTATGCGCGCCCGCTGGGTCGGACTCAGGAGATGCTGCTCATCAACATCGAGCGCGACATCGCCGAGCGGGCCAGCCGCGAGGGTGGATCGGTCGCATTCCTGCTCGGCTATGGCCTGTCGCCGGGAGATGTGCGACGGGTCTAGGGGATTTGCCGCTGCCGCCTTCGTCCGGACGCCGAACCATGGTGCAGCGGGGGGCGGCGGCGATCTGACGGTTCGCGATGCGCTTGCCGCGCAAAGAGAGGGATCTGAATGTTTGGTTACGCTGCGGGCCTGCCGGCCTTTCTCGTCTATTTCGTCCTCGGCCTCGCGCTCTATGCGCTGTTCTCCTGGGTCTACACGACGTTGACCCCGCAAAAGGAGATCCAGCTGATCCGCAGCGGCAACACCGCCGCCGTCGTGGCCTTCCTCGGCGCGATCCTCGGCTTCTCGCTGCCGCTCTCCTCCGCGGCGGCGAATTCCGTCAGCATCGTCGACTTCATCATCTGGTCGATCATCGGGCTGCTCGCCCAGCTCTTGGCCTTCTTCCTCGCGTCACGCACGATGACCGGCCTGCATCAGCGGATCACCGACGGCGAGATCGCCGCGGGGCTCTGGGCCGGCGGCATCGCGTTCGCCGTCGGCATCCTCAACGCAGCCTGCATGACCTACTGAGGAGGCAAGGATGAAGAGACGGTTCACTCGCAGGACACCGCCGATCCTGACGCTCGGAACCATCGCCGCCACCGGCATGGTCCTCTATGGTTGCGGCGACGATGCGCCCCAGGACGTCGCCTTCTCGACGCCGCAGCAATGCGCCGATGCCGGCGTCGACGCGCAGATCTGCGAGGCCGAGTATCAGCAGGCGCTGCAGAAGCACCTCGCCGAGGCGCCGCACTATGCCAACCTGCAGGAATGCGAGGCGGCGATCGGCGAAGGCAGGTGCTTCCAGGCCGGCGACCCCGGCACGCAGAATTCGGCCGGGCAGACCAGCGGCTCGGGCACCGGCTTCTTCGTGCCCTTCATGACCGGCTACCTGATCTCCTCGGCACTGTCGAACCTGTCGGGCTACGGCGCCTATCGCGACTATCGCTACTCGTCCGGCTATTCCTCGACGCCGATCTACCGCAACCGCACCGGCGACACGCTGACCTCGACGATCAGCAACGGCCAGCGCACCAGCCGCCCGGTCAACGTCAACACGACCACGGCCTCGCGCTACGGCTTCGGTGGCCGCTCCACGTCGCGCGGCGGCTTCTTCGGTGGGTGAGCGGCCGGCACCAGGCCTCGGCGATGCGCCCGCCGCCGCGGCGCGTCATGCCGACTGGAAAGGGCCGCTCCGGTGAAGCGCATCGCGATTCCCGAACGGGAAAACTGGCGCGAGGTGGCCGAAAGCGTCGGCTTCGGCTTCCACGAGATGTATGGCGAGCCCTACTGGGTCGACGGCGCAGCCTACGCATTCTCGCTGGCCGAGATTGAGGAAGCGATCGAGGCGCCGTCGCAGGAACTCCATGACATGTGCATGGACCTCGTCGGCGACGTGGTGCGCGACCAGCAGGCGATGGAGCGGTTGCAGGTCCCGGAGGACATGCGCGATCTCGTCGCCGCATCCTGGCAGCGCGGCGACAAGCATCTCTACGGCCGCTTCGACCTCGCCTATGACGGCACCGGGCCGGCCAAGCTCCTCGAATACAACGCCGACACGCCGACCTCGATCTTCGAGGCGGCCTTCTTCCAGTACAACTGGCTGACCGACAACGTCGCGCGCGGCGCACTGCCGGAAGACGCCGACCAGTACAATTCGATCCAGGAAAGCCTCGTCGAGGCCTTAGGGGCGTTCTCCAGGGAGCCGATCTTCCACTTCGCCGCCTGGACCGAAAGCGACGAGGACCGTGGCACCGCCGCCTATCTGATGGACTGCGCCGTCCAGGCCGGCCACCGCACCAGCCTTCTCGACATCCGCGACATCGGGGTGGACCACCAGGGTCGCTTCACCGACACCGAGGACCGGGTGATCGACCTCCTGTTCAAGCTCTACCCCTGGGAGGACATGCTGCGCGAACCCTTCGCCAAGCACCTCTCGAGCGCCGGCGCGACCATCGTCGAGCCGGTGTGGAAGACCCTCCTGTCGAACAAGGGCATCCTGCCGCTCCTGTGGGAGCGCCACGCCGGCCATCCGAACCTCTTGCCGTCCTTCTTCGAGGCCGATCCGCAGGCCGGCTCGCTCGCCGATGCGGTGCGCAAGCCGCTGTTCTCGCGCGAAGGCGAGAATGTCGAGCTGATCCGTGACGGCGCCAGCGTCGAGGTCACCGAAGGTTCCTACGGCGAAGAAGGCCATGTGGTGCAGGGCCTGACACGGCTGTTCGAAACCGATGGGGCCTATGCGGTCCTCGGCTCGTGGATCGTCGGCGACCGGGCCTGCGGCCTCGGCATGCGTGAGGACCGCTCACCGATCACCCGCAACCTCTCTCGGTTCGTACCGCACATCATCGTCGACTGACGCGGGATCGCCGCGCGTGAAGGGATGGCGCGGCGTTCGCGCAGTCCTGCGGTCGTCCGGCCGGCTGGTTGACTGGTTGTCTGGCGGCAACCCGTCGAAAGCGGCCAGCCCGCCGCTGCCGTGCCCGCGCATCGCCGCGGTGCCTTTCATGACCTTACGGAAATTTCTTGTCGCTGCAACGCCGCCGGGGTATCACCGTCGGCGGTGCCATCCGTGGCAAGCCGCAGCGGCGCCGTCCGAGAGGACTGGCGATGGCGCGAAGGGCTCGTCCGGTTGGGTGCCTTGGTCGGCGACGGAAGAAGCGCCTTCGACATCTCATTTCGCCGTGTCTGCTTTCGCGGCCGCCTCGACGCTCCCCGAACGCCATGTCGGGCTGCGGCGACGCAAGTCTACCTGTCGCCACGCGCAGCGCCCATCCGGCGCGGCAGTCGCGGCGGCGGGCAGGGGCCTATCATCCACAGTCTTGCGAGCCTCGACCGATGACCATGACGCACCGCTCCCGCCGCCTCGCGCTTCTGGCCGGCGCAGCTCTCCTCGTCGCCGCGCCGGCCCGTGCCGAACAGTTGATCGCCCAGGCGGCGAGCGACTGCCGCGAAGCGAAGGACCATTTCGAGATCGCCCGGCAGATCGGGACGCCGGAGGCCTATCAGGCCCATATCGACGTCTTCGGCGCCTGTCCCTATGCCAGTTTCGCGACAATCCTGAAGGGGCAGGTCGAGGCGAAGGACAGCGGGGCCGCCGCTGCTTCCGGAGCCGCCGAAACGCCCCGGCCGGCGCCATCCGATGCCGCGGCCGGCGCAGCGCCCCCGGCGGATGAAGCGATGGACGAGGCCGCGGATGGGCCTGCGCCCGCCGCCCCGCCTGCCGGCGAAGGCGGCGTCGCCGATGTGCCTTCGCCGGCTCCGGGACTTGTGGGCGATCCGTTTTCAGCCGCTGCGGGTGGCGGTGAGGCGGCCCCCGAGCCCGTTGCGATCCCCGATCCGGATATCGCCGCTCCGGCGGTTCCCGCGCCGGCTGCGGGCGATCCGGCCGCGGCTGGCGACTTTGCCGCTCCCGGCGCGCCCACTGACGCGGCGACGCTGCTCGCCGACACGCTGGTCGACCGGCTGAACGCCCTGCAGGGCGGGGCGAGCACGAGCGGCCCGAGGGTCCGCTACGATTCCGCCGTCCTCGACAGCGGCGACCTGTTCATCACCAACCTGCGGCTGACGAAGGACGATGGCGAAGCGAACTGGAGCGGCTTCGTCGCGCCCTCGGTGGTGGTCCTGAAGCCGGTGATCGAGGCCGACGGGACGTTTACCGCGAGCTCGATCTTCATGACCAAGACGAGCATCCGGGCGACGGAGGAGAACGGCCCGAACGACAGGGTGGCGACCATCGCCTCGATCTCGATCCTCGACCCGCGCCTCGCCGCCGTCGGCGCAACGCCGGCGAGCGACAGCCTCGGGCCGGTCGATCTGCGGGGCATCGACATCCGGTCGGTGATCGGTTTCGACCCCGGCGGCGAGATCCTGAAGGTCGCCGCGATCCAGCTGACGACCAACGGCGTCTCCGACGGCCTGCCGCAATCGGCGACCTTCAGCATCAAGAACCTCGCCTTCACGCCGGAGCAGTTCGCCAGGCTCACCGAAAGCAGCGTCGCCGACTTTCAGGAGCTCGGCCCGGACTTCTTCGACTTCACCTTCACCACCCTGATGCAGCGAGATACCGCTCGGCGGGACCTGAAGCTGACCGAGGTCCTGGAAGTCGGCAAGGAAGCCAGCCTCACCTTTTCGGCCGCGCTCGCCGACTTCACGCCGGCGGACGTGCGCATGGTGCTGGCGGCGAAGAACCCGGCGGCGCTCGTCGGCGTCCAGGCCAGCTTCGAGGAAGCCGAACTCAATTTCGCCAACACCTCGCTGGTCGACAAGGTGCTGGCCGTCGCCGCACGGCAGCAGAACATCGACGCGCCGCTGTTCCGTGCGGCGATCCCGTCGGCGGCCCGCGACGCGATCGCCGGTGCGACCGGCAACGCGGCGCTGGCCGAAAGCGTCGCTAACGCGCTGCGCGCCTTCCTCGACGATCCCCGCTCGCTGCGCCTGTCGGTAAAGCCGCAGGAGCCCCTGCCGATCGTCGGCACGACGTTCCAGATTGCCGGGTCCGCCGATCCGGTCGGCGAGCTGGCGATGCTGTCGCCGAGCCTGTCGGTCAATGGTGGGCCCGCGGTGCCGCTGCTGCCGGCGGCGCCGGCCGATGCTGTCCCGCCAGCGCCTCCGGCCGCCGCCGTGGCCGACCCTGCCCCGGTGCGCATTCCAGATCCGGCGCCGGTAAACCCCCTGCCGCTCGTGCCGTCGCCCGGCGGCGAGGCGCTTGCCCCCGGGCTGACCCCGCCCGAGGCGGCCGGCGAGGGAACTGCGACGGCGAGCGTTCTGGCCGAATGCGATCGTCTGGCTGCCGATTCCGACGATCCGACCAAGCCCGCCGACATCCCGGGCGTGAAGGTCCCGGCCGACATCGACGTCGACAAGGCGGTGCCCGCCTGCGAGGCCGCCCATCGCCTGGTGCCGGGGGACGCGCGGATCACCTTCCAGCTTGGCCGGGCCTATCAGGCGGGCGGACGCGAGGACGAGGCGGCGCGGCTCTACGCGGAGGCGGCGGACGCCGGTCAGGCCGTCGCCCAATACGAGCTGGCTCTTGCCTATTACGACGGTCGCGGCGTCGAGGAGAGCCCGGAAAAGGCGGTCGAACTCCTGCAGAAGTCGGCTGCCGCCGGCAACGGCTTTGCGAAATACTTCGTCGGCATCGAAAAGGTGAATGGCACCTATGTGCCGCAGGACTATCCCGGCGCCTACCAGCTGTTCGGGGAAGCGGCGGCCTTCGGCGTGCCGGAGGCCTTCGTCGAACTGGGCAAGATGGAATATAGCGGCCAGGGCGTGCCCGAGAACTATCCGAAGGCCTACGAATACTACCGCCAGGCGGCAGAGCGGGACGTTCCGGGCGGCCACTTCTATGTCGGCTTCATGGACGCCTTCGGCGTCGGCGAACCGGGCGCCAGCGTCGTCTCGGCGGCCGAGAACATGATGAAGGGCCTGGCCCGCGGCTATGCCGACGCCGAGGAGATGATCGTCACGGGAAGCGGCCAGATCTTCGAGCCGCCGGTCCGCCAGGCGATCCAGGACTATCTGCGCGGCGCCGGCTTCTATCGGGGCAGGAGCGACGGGGTGTTCGGTCCCGCGACGCTGCAGGCGATCACCGCCTGGCGGGCGGCGGCGGACAAGGGCTGAGTTCGCGCGGGCGTCCCTCTGCTTGGCGCCGGAGGGCGAGGATCGCCCGCCGGCCCTACCATGCCGCGCGCATTCGCCTAGCTTTCATGGGCGAACGCAACCCACCGACAGGATGACGAGAATGGCAAAGCCGCGACTGGAGATCGACCCGGAAGCTTTCGACGCCGGGGCCATCGATCCCGAGCTCGTCGCCCAGATCGAGTGGCTGCGCAAGGAGCACCGGCAGCGCCCCGATCCCTGGTCCCTGCCGATCGACAAGGTCCGCCAGGCCCGCAAGGAGGGCAAGGGCATCTTCCCCTACGCCCCGCGCGACAAGAAGGCCGAGACGCACATCCACATCGGTTCGGCGGGCCGGGAAATTCCGATCCGCATCATCCGCCCCTCCGACGGCGCGACCCGCGGCAGCTTCCTGCATCTCCACGGCGGGGGCTGGGTATATGGCAGTGCCGAAGAGTCCGATGCGCGCCTGCGCCGGCTCGCCGACGCGACCGGCTTGACGACGGTCTCGGTCGATTACCGCCTTGCGCCGGAACACCCGTTTCCCGCGGCTCCGGACGACTGCCTGGACGTGGCGGTGGCGCTGGCCAACGGACACCTGCCGGCGCCGCGGGGCTTTCTCGCGATCGGCGGCGAATCCGCGGGAGCCCATCTCGCCGTCCTGACCCTCGTGCGGCTGCGCGACGAATACCGGTTGCGGCCGTTCGGCGCCGCCGTTCTCGTGGCCGGCTGCTATGACCTCTCCCTGACGCCCAGCGTGCGGGCGGCGGGCGAGGAGCGCCTCGTCCTCGGCGCCGACGACGTCAAGGAGTTCGTGCTGCGCTTCGTGCCGGACGACTATTCGCTCAAGGATCCGCGTGTCTCGCCGCTCCATGCCGATCTCGCCGGCCTGCCGCCGGCGCGGTTCAGCTGCGGCACGAAGGATCTCCTCGTCGACGACACGATGTTCATGGCGGCGCGCTGGGTGGCTGCCGGCAATGCGGCGGAGCTGCATCTGACCAATGGCGGCGTCCACGTCTTCGAGGCGTTTCCGTCCAAGGCGGGCGAGCGATCGCTCACGGGCATGGAAGCCTATCTTCGCGAGCGCATCGATTTCCCCGGATGACGCGTCGTCCCCGCGGCGGCGATCGGCCGGTTTGCTTGCGCGGATGCGGCGAACGCCCGCATGGCGTGTTGCTTAGGCGGCGAAAGAACGGCGGGGCAAGCAACCGGTGAAAGATTTTCTTGTGCGAATCAAGGGACTAGCGCAAGCCGGACCCGTATCCTTAATGCCGCATTAACGAATTTTCGGCATGGTCGCGGTGGAAATCTTGCCTGCTGTCATTTTCATGCCGCACTTCTAGGCAAGTTCATCCAAAGAGTAAGAGCCGTTCCTGGAACGGGCGCTACCGGGGGACAGGTGGCGCGGGACACATTCTTAGGGGGATGCCGCATGTTCGGACGAACTGTCGGCGCTGGGCGCTTTGCCTCGCGTCTCGCCGCCTTGGCCGTTGCTGCACTTCTGGCCGGCGCCTTCACCAGTCAGGCGCAGGCCGAGACCCGGACCCTCAAGTTCTACAATCTCCACACCAAGGAGAAGGCGGCCTTTCCCTACAAGAGCAACGGTCGCTACAACTCCTCCGAGCTGAAGAAGATCAACTGGTTCATGCGCGACTGGCGTAAGGCCAAGGCGACGACGATGGATCCGCGGCTCCTCGATCTGATCTGGGAAGCCTACCGCCAGTCCGGTTCCAACGGCTACATCAACGTCATCTGCGGCTATCGCTCGCCGGCGACCAACGCCATGCTGCGCTCGCGCTCGTCGGGCGTCGCCAAGCAGAGCCAGCACACGCTCGGCCGGGCGCTGGACTTCTACATTCCCGACGTGCCGCTGAAGAAGATGCGCGACATCGGCCTCAAGATGCAGGTCGGCGGCGTCGGCTACTATCCCCGCTCCGGCTCGCCCTTCGTCCACTTCGACATCGGCAATGCCCGTCACTGGCCGCGGATGAACCGCCGTGATCTGCTCGCCGTCTTTCCGAATGGCGGCACGGTGCACGTCCCGTCCGACGGCAAGCCGCTGCCGGGCTACCAGCAGGCGCTCGCCTCCTACAAGTCGCGCCGGGGCCAGTCCGACATCCAGGTCGCCAATGCGCGGTCCTCGTCTTCCGGCGGCGGCAAGTCGCTGATCGCGATGCTCTTCGGAGGCGGTGACGCGTCCGAGGCTGCCGAGGACGAAGCCGATGCCGCGGCGCCGGCCCAGGCGCCCGCCCGTGCCGCCCCGGCCCCGGCCCGCGAAGACGTGCAGGTCGCCGCGGTGCTGCCGCAGCGCCGCCCGTCCCGCGATCTCCCGAACGGCGTCGCCGTTCCGGTTGCCGACAGCTTCGACACCAGTTCGCCGGCCCGAGCGGCCGCGCCTGCCGCACCCGCGGCGACCGAAGTCGCGGCGCTCGACGTCTCCCGCGTGCCGGTGCCGACATTCGCCGCCCGCGTATCCGCCGCTCCCGAGCAGGGTTCGACCGAGGTTGGCGCGCTGATCGCGGCCATCCAGGCCGAAAAGCCTGAGCCGCAGCTCGCCAGCGGCCAGCTTGCCTATTCCGTACCGACGCCGACGGACCGGCCGAACATTGTCGCCCTCCTCAGCGCCGGCGGCAAGGCGGAGAGCTCCCGCGAAGCCGTCACGGCGCTCGGCGCGGTGACTGCCGGCAAGCGCCAGGAAGTCGCCGCCATCCTGCCGCAGAAGCGTCCGGCCGTCGCCGAGGCCAAGCGCGAGCCGGGACCGGACCGCGGCCTCATCACCGCATCCTTCCGCGAGCCCGCCCGTCCGCAGCGGGCACCGCTCGACGCAGTGGCGAAGGCGGCCTCCGGCGACGAGAGCATCGAGGCGGAGATCATCGCCGGCAAGGGCGGCCGGGTCGTACGGCAGGCGAGCGCCACCACCGGCACGCAGCCGGTTGGAAACCAGGTCTCCATCTCCTCGCGCATCGCTTTTGCCTCGCTTGTTCCGGCGGCGCGCAGCGCCTCGGCCGATGCCGCGAGCCATCCCGGCGGAGACCTCGCCAAGGCGCTCGTCGCCAAGGGCTTCACCCTCACCGGTGTGCGCGCGGCGGACTGACCGTCTCCGTCGTGGGCAACAAGGCCCGCGACTCCCGCAAATGAGCGCTTGCCCCGGAGCCGGACCGCGATCCGGGCGGGGACGGGGCCTCGTACATCCGGCCAGGATGAGAGATGCCGGAGACTGCCGGTGTCCGAGGGGGCAGGAGGCATGACAGGCCATCGTCCTCTCGCATGCGACCGTCCTTCCATGGTCATGCGACCCGCGCGATCGCAGGAGCAGCCTGCGCTGCACGACTGCAATTGACGCCAACGACCAACTCGCCCGCCACGTCTGTGACGTCCCAAACGGCGCCATTGCCGGGGCCAGGGCAGTAACGGTGGCATCCACTTTGCCGGCGGGGCGGCGGTGACGTGGAGGCGGAATACGCAAGGCCGAGCCGGCAGAGGCATTTCATTGCTGCCAAAGCTTTCTGGCGCGCCATCTCTTGGCGTCTCAACCGTTCACACTCTGCCGAATGATCCGCAAGGAGCGCGGTCGACAACGTCCGGCCGATGCCGGAAGGCGAAGGCGAATAGTCGGCGGCTCGGCGGACCACATGGCGTTTGAAACGCGCTCCGAGCTTGACCTGCCTCAGCGTTGTTCGCTCATGGGCTGCGCGGACTCTACCTTGTCGGATCTGGTCGATCGGACGGAGCATCATGCACCGTGAGCCATGTATCTCTAGGCCGAGCATCTGGCGCCGGTCCGCCTTGGGGACCGAAATGGGGATAAGCGGTGTGAGGGAGACCCTCCGAGCCGCGCCCTTCCGCATGGCCGGTCATCGTAAAGATCGATGCCGCTACTTCTGGTCCGCGCAAGGTCATTCCGTTCCGCTGCAATTCTATCGCTGCCATCACGTGTCGATCGCCAGCGATACGCCGATCTGTCGGTACTGCTGCAGCAGTTGACGCTTACCCTGATCTTCCGGACTGCGCCATCGATGGCTTTTCAGCCAGGGGCAATTCTCTCGCAGCCGGCGCTCAAGGTAGATTCGCGGAGCGATCATTTCTCAACGATCCGAAGGCTAGAAATCTTCGCCTTTCGCGATAGAAATCATCTAGCGGTTGTGACAGCTCAGCGAACATGATGTCGTGAGGGCGCCGCGTAGTTGGAGCCGAACGGCAAACTGCTCCTGCATTTTGCTTGGCATTGAACGCTGATTTGAGCGCTTGTTAAGGGGAAAAATCTAAAAAAGCAGAAAGGTCCTATTGACAGCAAGTAAAACCACATAAATACAGGAGGCAAGGCACAGCGGTGGTTCTCGTGCTCCAGAGCGTTTTCTGAAGGTCGGCAGTGCTTTCAGGCAGACGGCGCCAGACAGCTTGCGACACTGCCTCAAATCAAAAAGATCGGGTGATAAATTGGATCAGATCGAGTCCATCGACAACAACGAAATGCTCATGGAGCTTACGGCCGAGGTCGTCGCTGCCTATGTGAGCAACAACTCGCTTCCGGTTTCGGAGCTTCCCGGCTTGATCTCCGACGTTTACGGAGCGCTCGGTCGCACGACGACCGTGGCCGCGGCTCCCCAGGCCGAGAAGCCGAAGCCGGCCGTTCCGGTGAAGAAGTCCGTGACCGATGATTTCATCATCTGTCTCGAAGACGGCAAGAAGTTCAAGTCGCTGAAGCGGCACCTGATGACGCACTACAATCTGACGCCGGAAGAGTACCGCGAGAAGTGGGATCTGGCGCCGGACTATCCGATGGTCGCGCCGAACTACGCTGCGGCGCGGTCGCGCCTGGCCAAGCAGATGGGCCTCGGCCACAAGCGTCGCCGGGGTCGGTGATCCCGCGTTGCCCCTGCGTCCTCGCGGACGCGGACGGGTGCTCCTGTGCCCGGCGGGGCATTGAAAGACATCGGCTCGTCTGAGCGGCATTCCGCCAGGCGTAACGACAAGAGATGGATATGATCGGCGGCCCGGCACTTCGCGTGTTCCGGGCCGTTGGCATGACGGACGGCCCCGCCGGCCTGGGAGGCCGCCCCGCTCAGCAACGTTCTTGCGCCGGCGACGCAAGCCTTTCGGCCGCTGCTACCGCTTGCCGATGACGTAATTGACGAGATGGTTGGCGTAATAGGCGTAGCCCTCGACCGACGCGTGGAAGCCGTCGCGGGAGAAGCCTGCCGGCTCGACCCGCGGCAGGGTGGTGGCGACGATCGCGCCGCGCTCGGCGCAGAGCCGGGCACCGATCTTGCGGACGATCCGGGCGCGCAGCTCCAGCACATGGGCGAGCCCGCGCGGCAGGGCCGGCACCCGCTTCAGATCCACCGGCGGCGACCAGACGATCCGCGCCTCCGGCCATTTGGCCTTCAGCGCATAGAGGAGGCTGCCGAAGCTCTTCTTGAAGCGCCGGCCACCGTGGAAGTTCTTGGCGTCGTTGGTGCCGATCATCAGGACGATGTGGGTGAAGGCCTCGCATGCGAGATTGGGCACGACGTGGTCGCGGATCTCGGCCGAGACCGCGGAGTTCGCGCCGGCCGCGCGCCAGAACACCGAGAGGCCGGTGAGGGCGGCGATGCGTTCGGCAAGCTTCGGTCCGAGAGAATCGTCGATGCGGTCCACCCCGACGCCCGCGGCGGAGGAATCGCCGATGACGAGGAGCTTCACCTCCGCATCGCCCGCCGTCTCGGCGCCGAGACAGCCGCTGGTCCGGCCCATCGGCGGCACCATGCGGAGCACCCGGCGCCGCGTCTGCAGGCCCTGCCAGACATAGACCGGCAGGAGCAGCCAGGAGATCACGCCGGTCTTGAACGAGGCGGCAAGGCCGCCCGGATCGAACTGGTTGGCGAAATCTTCGAAGCTGCTTGCCGGCTCGGCGGAAAAGCGGCCTTGCGGTGCTGTCATCTCTTCAGAACCTCGACGCCTGGCAGGGCCTTTCCTTCCATCCACTCCAGGAAAGCGCCACCCGCCGTCGAAACATAGCTGAAGTCGGACGCCGCGCCAGCCTGATTGAGGGCCGCGACCGTGTCGCCGCCGCCGGCGACCGAGATCAGCTTCCCGGCGCGGGTCAACTCCGCGGCATGGCGGGCGGCGGCGACCGTCGCCTTGTCGAAGGGGGCGATTTCGAAGGCCCCGAGTGGGCCGTTCCAGACCAGCGTCTTCGCCTTGTCGAGCCACGCGTTGACGGCTTCGACGCTTTTTGGGCCGGTGTCGAGGATCATGGAATCGGCCGGTACCGCGTCGACATCGACGGTCTCGCTCGCGGCGCCCGCCTTGAACTCGCGGGCGACCACCGCGTCGGTCGGCAGGACGATGGCGCAGCCGGATGCCTCGGCGGCCTTGACGATCGCATGGGCCGTCTCGGCGAGATCGTGCTCGCAGAGCGATTTGCCGACCGAAATGCCCTGTGCGGCGAGGAAGGTGTTGGCCATCCCGCCGCCGATCACCAGTGCGTCGACGCGGGTGACAAGGTTCTGCAAGAGATCGATCTTCGACGACACCTTGGCGCCGCCGACGACGGCGACCACCGGTCGCTCTGGCTGGCCGAGGCCTTTCTCCAGGGCTTCCAGTTCTGCCTGCATGGTCCGTCCGGCATAGGCGGGCAGGTGATGGGCGAGGCCCTCGGTCGAGGCATGGGCGCGGTGGGCGGCCGAGAAGGCGTCGTTCACATAGAGATCGCCGAGGGAGGCGAGGGCGTTGACGAAAGACGGGTCATTCTTCTCTTCGCCGGCATGGAAGCGGGTGTTCTCCAGGAGCACGACGTCGCCGTCCGTCAAGCCGCCGACGATCCCCGCCGCGACCGGCCCGACGCAGTCTTCGGCAAAGCCGACGGGCTTGCCCAGCATCTTAGACAGGACAGGCGCCACCGGTGCCAGCGACATCTCGGTGTTCGGCTGTCCCTTCGGGCGGCCGAAATGCGCCAGCAGGATGACCCGCCCGCCCTTGTCGGCGATCTCGCGGATGGTCGGCAGGACGCGCTCGATGCGGGTGGTGTCGGTGACGACGCCGTCCTTCATCGGAACGTTCAGATCGACGCGCATGAGCACGCGCTTGCCGGCCACGTCCGCGTCGTCGAGGGTCTTGAATGGCGTCACGATAGTCCTCCTTGGGGTCTGGCCAACGATGCGGTGCGGGTCTCTGCGTCTAAGGAAGGCCTGCCCGTCCTGGCTCGCTGTCGCTCTCGTATCGCTCCGGCAAGGCATCGTCCAGATCAGCCGATCTTAGCGCCTCGGTGAGGAATCCTTCGCCCCGCGGGAAAAGGCGCGGCGCATGATCGCGACGAGGTCGCGCCGGCTGAAGAACAGCGGGATCGTGCTGCCGCGCCCGCTTTCCGGGGCCAGCGACAGGCCGGCCGCGACCACGGCGCCGTCGAGGCCGGTCTGGCGCACGATCAGCTCGACGGGGGCCGCCGGCACCCGGTCGCCATAGTCGGCCTCGCCGCCGAGCCGCGACTTCATGAACTCCGAGATCGTCATCGCGTCTTCGCCCGGCTGCAGCCGGATCCCGTAGGCCTCGGCCAGCGCCGCGGCCTTGGCGCCGGGATCGACCGAGAACTCCCCGAAAAACTCCGAATCGTCGGGGCTGAGATCGGCCGGACGGGCAAACAGCCGGTCGAGCAGCGGCGGGTAGCGCGGCGAGATGAACAGGAAGACGTAGTCGCCGGCCTTGAGCCGGCCGGCATACTGGTAGGCCATGGAGCGGCCCTCGCGGATGACGAGGGACGGCCGGGCCCAGCGGGGAATCCGCTCGCCGCGGGCCACGGGGCTGCCCTCGACGACGCGGTAGGAGAGGAGTTCGTGGTCGGGCGAGCCCGGCAGCTCCAGTTCGTGCTTCTCGATGGCGCCGGTGCGCGGCGGAACGACGAGGCCGAGCCTGCGGGCGACGCTGGCGATGGTCCAGCCCTGCACCAGCAGCGACGTCAGGACGATGATGAAGGCGGCGTTGAAGAACAGGCGGGAATCGTCGAGGCCGCCGATCAGCGGCACGATGGCGAGCAGGATCGAGACGGCACCGCGCAGGCCGACCCAGGAGACGAAGGCCATCTCGCGGCGCTGGAAGTCGAAGGGCAGGAGGCAGAGCCAGACGGCGAAGGGCCGCGCGATGAAGATCAGGAATGCGGCGAGCGCCAGCGACGGCCACAGGATCGCCTCGAACTGCGACGGCGTCGCCAGGAGGCCGAGGATCAGGAACATGACGATCTGGGCGAGCCAGGTCAGCCCGTCCTGGAAGCGCTTGATGATGGCGGCATTGGAGAGCTTGGCGTTGCCGGCATAGAGCCCGGCGACGTAGACGGCGAGAAAGCCCGAGCCGCCGACGGCGCCGACCGCGGCGAAGACCGCCAGTGCCAGCGCCAGCGTGATGATCGGCAGGAGGCCGCGATCGATCGTCAGCCGCCGGACCATCGCCACGATCATCGCGCCGCCGGCAAGGCCACCGAGGAGACCGATGGTCATCTGGGCGAGAAGGCCGAGGGCGACGTCGATGCCGACCGCCTCGACCCCGGAACCGGTCCGGATCGTCTCGACCAGCGCGACGGTCAGGAAGATCGCCATCGGATCGTTGGTGCCGGATTCGATCTCGAGCAGCGAACGGACCCGCTCGCGCACCGTGATGCCGCCGACGCGCAGGAGGAAGAACACCGCCGCGGCGTCGGTCGAGCCGACGATGGCGCCGAGGAGAAGGCCTTCGACAAGCGGAATGTCGAGAAGCCAGGTTGCGGCGAGGCCGAAAAGGATGGCGGTTGCCAGCACGCCGACGGTCGCCAGCGTCAGGGCCGGCGCGGCCGCAAGCCGGAAGGTGGAAAGGCGGGTGCCGAAGCCCGAATCGAACAGGATCACCGCCAGGGCGATCGTCCCGACGAAATAGGCGAGGCCGGCATTGTCGAAATCGATGCCGATGCCGTCGACGCCGGCGAGAAGGCCGATCGACAGGAACAGGAGCAACAGCGGCGCCCCGAAGCGAAAGGCGAGCAGGCTGGAGAAGGCGGCGACCACGATGAGCACGGTCGCGACGAGAATCAGGACATAGAGGGACTCCAGCATCTGCTGCGGTCGATCTTTCGGCTGGCGGTCACAGGAGAAGGCGGAACCCAGGTTCCGCCCCAGCCGATATAGGGGACTGCGGCGCCATGGCCATTCGATGGCGCCGAGAAAACGATCGCGGCCGCAGCAAAATCAAGGCTCGACCCGCAGCTGCCCTTCCGTCTCAGCCATAGACGACCCTCGGCAGCCACGTGATGATCTCCGGGAACACCATGCACAGCACGAGCCCGATCAGCTGGATCGTCAGGAAGGGCATCGCCGCCTTGAAGATCCGCGCCATCGGAATTTCCGGCGGGGCGACGCCGCGCAGATAGAACAGCGCATAGCCGAAGGGCGGCGACAGGAAGCTCATCTGCATGTTGACGAGGTAGAGGACGCCGAACCACAGGACGAGATCGTCGGGGGTATCGAGGCCGAAGGCGGCGGCGCCGAGGCCCTTGATGATCGGCACGAAGATCGGAACGCACAGAAGCAGGATGCCGACCCAGTCGAGGAACATGCCGAGAAAGATCAGGATGATCTGCATGAAGATCAGGATTCCCCACGGCCCGAGCCCCATACCCTGCATGGCGCCCGCGACGAACTGCTGGCCGCCTTCCAGGACGTAGAGCCCGACGAAGATCGTCGCGCCGAACATGATCCAGATGACCATGGCCGTGGCCTTCAGCGTCGTCAGGCACGCGCCCTGAACGGTCGGCCAGTCGAGTTTGCGGTGGATCGCCGCGACGATGAAGGCGCCGAAGGTGCCGATGCCGGCAGCCTCCACCGGCGTCGCGACGCCGGAGAAGATGACGCCGAGGACGACGACGATGAGGGCGACCGGCGCCGACATCTTCGACATCACCTGGATCTTCTCGCGGAACGAGATGCGCTCTTCCAAAGGTGCCGGCGGGCCGAGGCTTGGATCGATATAGGAGCGCACGACGACGTAGAGGATGTAGAGGCCGGACAGGAGAAGCCCCGGAAACACCGCGCCGATGAACAGTTCGCCGACGGATTGTTCGGCGACGACGGCGTAGATGATGGCGAGGATCGACGGCGGGATCAGGATGCCGAGCGTGCCGCCGGCCATGATCGAGCCCATGGCGATCTCGGGATTGTAGTGGCGCTTGAGCATGGCGGGGAGCGCGATGATGCCCATGGTGACGACCGCCGCGCCAATGACGCCGACCATGGCGGCAAGGATCGTCGAGGCGATGATCGTCGCGGCGGCAAGGCCGCCCTTCACGCCGCCGAGCACCTTGTAGATGACGTCGAACATGTCGTTGATGATGCCGGCCCGCTCCAACATCGCTGCCATGAAGATGAACAGCGGGATGGCCGAGAGCTGGTAGTTGGTCATCAAGGGGAAGATGCGCGACGGCACGATGTTCAGCGTCTGCCAGTCGCCGAGGATGAAGAGGAAGACGCAGGCGAGGCCGCCTGTGACGAAGGCCAGCGGCAGCCCGGCCATCAAAAGCAGCAGGAGGCTGCCGAACATGATCAGCGTCAGCCAGCCGATGTCGATTTCGAGACCCATCGTTCAGGCCTTTCCGGGGGTGCTGGAGGCGCCGGGGGTGTTCGGCAAGCCGCTCGCGAGGGTTCGGAAATCCTGGGCGAGCTTGGCGATACCCTGCAGGACGAGGAGGGCCGCGCCGACGACGATCGCCCATTTGAACGGCCAGTAGGCGAGCTGCCAGTCGGTGAAGGAGACCTCGCTCACCCGGGTCGCGTCCGCCGCGAAGATCCAGCCGGTGACGAGGAGGACGCCGGCGAAGATGAAGAAGAATACCGAGGTCAGGATGTCGGCGATGGCCTTTCTGCGCGGCGACAGCGGTGCATAGAAGATGTCGACCCGAACATGGCTTTCGCTCAGCATCGCATAGGCGCCCATGATGAGATATTGCATCCCGAACATGAGATACATGCCCTCATGGGCCCAGTTGGTCGGCGAGTTGAAGACGTATCTGGCGACGACCTCGTAGTAGTAGACGAAGACGGCGATGACCGCCCAGTAGGAGACGAACTCGCCGGAATAGAAGGACAAGCGGTCGATCCAGCCGGACGGGCCGGGATGGATGTTGGCGCGGTCCTTGAGGAACTCGCCGCTCAGAGGCTGTAGCGGTTCCTCGTCCGCCCCCTCGGCCGCCAGCTTGCGGTTGGCGCTGCGGACCAGGAAGGGCATCAGCACGGCGTCGACGGCGACGAGACAGAGGATCGCCACGAAGGCGATGAAGGCGACGTTCTCCCAGAAATCGCGACTTTCGCCGGACGTCTGGGCGATCGCCTGCTGCTCGCGCAGATCGATGCGGGCGGCATCGAGGCGCTGGCGCGAACTCTCCAGCCGCCGCTCCTCGCGCTGCAGCCGTCGCTCGGCGGCCCGCCGGGTGAAGGAGCCTTCCTCGGCCGCAGTCACCTCGGCGCGCAGCGCGGCCAAGGAGGCGTCGGCCTCGGCGAGCCGCGGCTCCTCCCGCTCGATCGTGCTGGTCGAGACCCGCACGATGTTGGCGGCGTCGGAATAGGCGGAGCGGGCGTCGCGCTGGTGGGCGTTGGCATAGAGGATCGCGGCAAACAGCGGCAGGAAGACCAGGCCCCAGGCGATGCTCTTCAGATAGAAGCGATGGAGGCCGAGCATGCCGCCGGTGACCAGCACGAAATAGGCAAGCGGCAGCGAATAGACGCGCGGCCCGTCGCTTCGTCCGCGCCGCGCCATGGCCATGGCGAAGAGCGGGAAGACGACGAGCAGCGCCCAGTACAGCCAGTGCGGCAGTACGAACGTCAAGCTCGGCATGGGTCTGATCCTGGTGAGGGGAAGGAAGCGCTCCGGCCCGAGGTCCGGCACGACCGCGGAAAGAGCCTGTGCTGCTCTCCCGCGATCGTGCCTCAGCCAGCGCGCGGGAAAGTGCCGCGGCGAACGAGCCGATAGCTCAGAGGTTGGTGAGTTCCAGCCCCTCGAGCAGGCTCGGCTCGACATAGCCGAGGGATCCCGACTGCATGTAGTCGAGCTGGATCTTGAAGACCCTGGCGGCGTCCTTGTCCTTGTTCGCCCAATTGAACCAGATCGGCACGGCCACTTCGGTCATCAGCGCGACATCGTCCTGGGTGAGGCGGGTCACCTCGGTGCCGTCGTCGGCGAACTTCTGCCAGGCTTCCTGGTTGGCCTTCTGGATCGCCGCATGGTGCATGTCGGAATAGGCATGCGTCTCCATCTCGACGAACTGCTGCATCTGCGGCGACAGCTTGTCCCAGGCGGCCTTGCCGACGGTGAGGTCCATCAGGTCGACGGGCTGGTAGAGCGACATGAAGCCCGGAGGGCCCATGGAGATGTATTTCGTCACCTGGCTGAAGCCGAGGGCGTAGTTGACGGCGGGGCCGGTATAGTCGGCGACGTCGATCGTGCCCTTCTCCAGCGCCGGGAAGATCTCCGAGCCCGGCAGAACGGTGGTCTTGGCGCCGAGCGCCTGAAACACCTCGGCGACCATGCCGCCCGGCAGGCGCATCTTGCGGTCGCGGAAGTCGTCGATCGAGCGGATCGGCACCTTGGAATGGATGATGTTGGCGTCATGCTGGATCGGGCCGACGAAATGCATGCCCTGCGCCGCATAGAGCTCGCGGGCGATCTCGAGGCCGCCGAGGCCGTAGTAGAAGGTGTCGAACTCGTGCGGATTGCGCAGGCCGAGCGGGTATGAGGTGAGGAACACCGCCGCCGGGATGATGCCCTGCGCATAGATGGTGAAGGGGTTCACCGCCTCCAGCACGCCGTTCTTCACCGCGTCGAAGAGCTGGAAGTCGCCGACGACGTCATTGGCGCCGAAGGGGGTGAATTCCAGTTCGCCGCCGGTCTTCTCCTTGATCGACCCACACCAGTCCTTGAAAGTGGTGAGGCCGATGCCGCCCGGCCAGGAGGTCTGCACCCGCCAGGTGGTCGTCTGCCCCTGCGCCCGTGCGACATGCGGCGCGGCGAGCGTTGCCGCAACGGCCCCGCCAGCCAGCGCCGAGCGGCCGAGAAATGTTCTGCGATCAATGAGTTGCTTGGTCAATATCGCCTCCCTATTGTCTCCAGTCGAAGCTCATTCCTCCCGGCTTCGACACCGACATCTGTAGAGTAGAGGCAGAAGAGCGATCGAAGCAACCGGCTTTGCAACAACTTCCATTCCGACGCTGCGGTAGACCGTCATCTCTGCTGACGATTATTGCGAACCGAAGGCGGCGAACGCATCTGCACAAGTCGACAGTGCTCGCCGTCTTGCCGATGTGCCGGACGGTCGATGCCCATGCCGCCCGCTGCCCGCGTCGATCATCGGACCATAAGAAAAGCGCCGCCGGAGGGCCGGCGACGCTTCGATCGATTGGGCGTATCGTGGCTGGCGGCCAGCTTCCGCCCGGCTCAGGCCGGCGTCAGTAGGGGCAGCTGGAATCGGTGGTGTAGTCGTGGACTTCGATCGTGCCGGCAATGATGTCCGCCTTGGCCTTCTCCGCCGCCGCCTTCATCTCGTCGGTGATGAGGTCCTTGTTGGACTCGTCGATCGTGTAGCCGACGCCGTCCTCCTTAAGGCCGAGCGTGACGACGCCGGACGTCCACTTGTCGTCCTTGGCGTCCATGAAGGCCTGGTAGACGGCGTTGTCCACCCGCTTGACCATCGACGTCAGGACATGGCCGGGGAACAGGCCGTTCTGGTTGGAATCGACGCCGATGCCGAATTTGCCGGCGTCTGCCGCCGCCTGCAGCACGCCGATGCCGGTGCCGCCAGCAGCGTGGAAGATCACGTCGGCGCCCTTGTCGATCTGCGCCTTGGCGAGTTCGCCGCCGCGCACCGGGTCGTTCCAGGCCGCGCCCGTCGAGCCGGTCATGTTCTCGAACACCGTGTCGTCGGCGGAGACAGACTTGACGCCGCCCTTGTAGCCGCAGGAAAATTTCGAGATCAGCGGGATGTCCATGCCGCCGATGAAGCCGACCTTGCCGTCCTCGGACTTCATCGCCGCCAGGATGCCGACGAGATAGGAGCCTTCCTCTTCCTTGAAGAGGATCGAGCGGACGTTCGGCAGGTCGACGACGGAATCGATGATGGCGAACTGGGTGTCCGGATATTCCTTGGCGACGGCCTCCAGCGCCGCGGCCTGAGAGAAGCCGACCGAGATGATCGGGCTGGCGCCGTCCCGGGCGAAGCGACGCAGGGCCTGCTCGCGCTGGGCGTCGTTGACGATCTCGAACTCGCGATACTCGGTCCCGGTCTCCTTCTCGAACCGCTCGGCGCCGTCATAGGCACCCTCGTTGAAGGATTTGTCGAACTTGCCGCCGAGGTCGTAGAGGATCGCCGGCTGGAAATCGGCGGCGGAGGCAGCCGAGGCGGACAGGACTGTGGCGGCGAGCATGGCGGCCAGGAGATGTTTCATCGAGGTCAGGATCCCTGTTGGCGAGAGAATGGTTCGACTTCGGCGAGCGTCCTGGGCCGGTGCCGCGAAAGCCGCGGCAGGCGGGAACACCCGCGCCGGCCGGCAGAGTGGCACGGGTTGCGGCCGGATTGAAGTGAAATCAGTGGGATCGCGGCGGGCGGGCGTGGAAATGCCCCGACATTTCTCGCGCCCCTCCGGTGGCTGCCCGAAACGGCTGCGCGTTGCTCAGCCGGCGGGCGCAGCGGTGATACCGACAGGGCAGGCGACCCCGGTTCCGCCACCGCCACAATAGCCGCGGGGATTCTTGGCGAGATACTGCTGGTGAGAGTCCTCGGCATAGAAGAATTCCGGCGCCGGCAGGATCTCGGTGCTGATCGTGCCCTTGTGGCCGGCCTTGGCCAGGGCCTCCTGGTATCGCGTCTTGGACAGCCCGGCCGCTTCGGCCTGGGCGTCTGAAGAGGTGTAGATGCCGGAGCGATACTGGGTGCCCATGTCGTTGCCCTGGCGCATCCCCTGGGTCGGGTTATGGCCTTCCCAGAAGGCACTCAGCAGGCCCTCATAGGAAACGACGTCCGGATCGTAGACGACGAGCACCACCTCGTTGTGTCCGGTCTGGCCGGTGCAGACCTCCGGGTAGGTCGGGTTCGGGGTGACGCCCGCAGCATAGCCGACGGCGGTGACCCAGACGCCTTCGGTCTGCCAGAACCTGCGCTCAACGCCCCAGAAGCAGCCCATGCCGAACATCGCCGTCTCGAGACCCTGCGGAAACGGCCCCTTCAGGGGGCGGTGCATGACGAAATGCTCTTGCGCCGTCACGATCGGCTCGCTGCGGCCGGGCAGGGCGTCGCCGGGAGCGGGCAGTTTCATCTTCCGGGAAAACATGTCGAGTATGTACATGGAGCCTCCTTGCGCCATCGGGCGGTCGCCGCCTGGCGGTCGGGCGCCGGGCAAGGCCGCAATCAGCGTTGCCATGCCCTGCGCACCGTCGCGAGCGGGCGTGCCGAGGCTTCTATGTCGACCGAAAGACCCGCGCCATCAAGGGAGCGCGGAGCATCCGGCGGTCAGGGCATGCTGCGGAGGTCCTGCCTCCGGCGCCTGCCGCGGTGGCCGAGCAGCATCAGCCCGAGGCCGAGCGCGCCGCAGGTGATCGACATCGACCACGTGCCGACGACGGCGATGGTGCTCGATCCCGGGGCGGTCTCGGCGAGGACCAAGCCCATCGAGGCAAGCGCCTGGTCGATGGTCACGAGCTGCGTCGTCTCGTCGGCGAGGGAACGGGCGATGTCGCCGACGGCGAAGACGACGCCGATGGCCAGAACCAGAAGGCCGAGGGCGCGGAACAGAAGATGCATGGGCCAAGCCTCACATGTCTAATTCGTCGCATCGTGCCGCGCGGCACGCCGGCCGGCCGCGCGTGGTCACGCCCGGCGGCGAAGGGCGACGATCGGGAACTGCCCGATCCTGGCGGCAAAGACAAGATCGGCGCTTCCGCTTCCGCCCCCAGTCACGCTCGGCCCCTCCTCGCCAGAGACCGCAGCGGCGATGCTTGACCTCGATCAATTCGGCATCGCGTCGGCAGGTGCTATGGTCGGCTTGGAAAACAAATCAGGGAGCAGGGATCATGGCCTTCGAAGATCGTTCGGATCATTCAGAATCGCAAATGCCCGGCACGCCCGCCGCGCCGTTCGTCGCCGATCTCGCCGTCATGCTGGCCGGCGCTGCGAGCGACGAGCCGGCGATCGCCTATGCGGAGACGCTCGCCGCCAGCTTCGGCGCCCATCTCGACTGCCACTACCTCAACCACGTCCCGATCCCGATCCTGGCGACGGCTCCGGGCTCGGCGGTGCTGTCCGCCGAATACGCCCGGCAGGCCGAGGCTGCGGGCGACAAGGTGGCGGCAGGCCTGCGGCAGCGGCTCGAACGGCTCGGCGTGCCGTGGGAGCTGCGGCGCTCCGACGGAACCCTCGGCGAGCTGCGCACCGCGGTCATGCGCCAGAGCGGCCTCGTCGACCTGGTCGTCCAGACCCAGCGATCGGTGACCGAAGCCACCGACATGTCGCTGTTCGAGGCGGTGCTGTTCGATGCGCGCGCGCCGATCCTGCTGGTGCCGGACGATGCCGGCGACGCCAAGGTTCCGGCGACGGTCCTCGTCGCGTTCCGCGACACGCCGGAATGCGCGCGGGCGATCGCCGCCGGGCTGCCGTTCCTGAAACGTGCGGACCTCGCCATCCTGGCGAGCGTCGCGGAGGAGGGAAGCGCCGCAGAGCGGGGCATCGAACCGATGAACGACATGGCCCGCCATCTCGCCCGGCATGGCGTGACGGTCGAGATCCGCGAATTGCCGGGCTGGACGGATCCGGCCGAAGGGCTGCTCGCCGAGGCGAAGGCGGTGGGGGCGGATCTCGTCGTCGCCGGCGCCTACGGTCATTCGCGCCTGCGCGAATACCTGCTGGGCGGCGTCACCCGCAATCTCGTCCGCGGCGCCGGCCTGCCGATGCTGATGGCGCACTGAGGTCTTTGCGCGCCGGGATTCGATGGCGCGGCAGCGCCGTTGCGACTTTGCCGACCGGATCCCGCGCCCCGGTCGGCAGTCTCGGCTCGTCGGGCCCATCCAGCGGCACGACAGATGCCCGCATGGGGCCGCTTCTTGCAGGCGATCGAGAGGCCCGTGCTCCCGCGGCGCTTCCCTTCGGGCGGACGGATGTCCTATAGGGAGAGAGACTGACGGGGTGGCCTGTTCATCTTCCGTCATGCGCCGGCCTGTGCTCACCGCAACGCAAGACACTGCAACATGGCCGAACGACGGTGACCGCACGGGGCACCGGCGAATCGAGCTGGAGAAACGTTTGGACAAGACCGCCCAGAAGATCCTCTTGAAGCGGTTGAAGCTGGTAGCGGAGATCGATGCCGAGGACGAGGCGGACATTCTCGCCCTGCCGGTGACGATGCGCGAGTTCGAGGCCGGAATCGACATCGTCTCGGAAGGGCAGTTCGTCAGGCAGTGCTGCATCCTGATCGATGGGTTCACCCATCGCTATCGGCACACGCTGGAAGGCAAGCGACAAATCATCGCCTTCCACGTTGCCGGCGACATTCCGGACCTCCACAGCCTGCACATGAACTACATGGACCACAGCTTTGCGGCGACGGCGCAGAGCCGCATCGGCTTCATCGCCCATGACGCGGTGTGGGACCTGTGCGTCCGCCGGCCGCGGGTCGCGGCGGCGCTGTGGCGCGAGACGCTGATCGACGGCGCGATCTTCCGGGAATGGATCGTCGGCCTCGGCCGGCTGTCCGGCCAGAGCCGCACCGCCCATCTCCTCTGCGAACTCGCCATGCGCATGCAGGCGGTCGGACTCGCCCCCGACCACGTCTACCGCCTGCCGTTGACCCAGCACGAGCTCGCCGATGCGCTTGGCCTGACCGTCGTGACCGTCAACCGGGTGCTGCGAGACCTGAGGATCGCCGGCCTCGTCGACCGCGAGCGTTCGCGCATGGCGATCCGCGACTGGGACGCGCTGGCGCGGCTCGGGGAGTTCGACCCCCGCTACCTGCACTTTCGCGTGCCGGTCATGATGTCGCGCGAAGCGGGGCGCGAACCGGGATAAGCCGGGACGGGGCGCTCGCCGCTGCATGGCGGCCCCGGTCATGGGACGGCCCTGCAAGGGCAGCGTTGCGAGCGCCTCGCGGCAATCGGTGGATGGCAGCTTGGCAATGCAACGCTTCGTTGGCTACAGCGGGGGCCGGATTGAGGACAACCCAGAAAGAGGAGCCGATGCGCCCGCTTTTCATCGTCGCCGACGATCATCCGCTGTTTCGCGGGGCGCTGAAGGAGATTCTCCTGTCGCTGCCGCAAGGCGCGGAGATCGTCGAGGCGGCCGATTTCGATGAGGCCGCCGCGGCGCTCGAACGACACGGCGACGCCGACCTCTTGCTGCTCGACCTGGCGATGCCCGGAACCAGCGGGCTGTCGGGCCTTGCGCTCTTGCGCGCCGAACATCCCTCTGTGCCGATCGCCATCGTGTCGGCCAGCGAGGACAGCCAGATCATCGCCCGCGCCCTCGACCTCGGCGCCTCGGGCTTCATCCCGAAGTCGGCCGGCTTCGACGAGATCCGCACTGCCATCGTCAGGCTTCTGTCCGGCGACGTGTGGCTGCCGGGGGACGTGTCGCTGGATGCGCCCGGCGATCCGGAGGTCGCCGACCTGATCGCCCGGGTGAAAACCCTGACGCCGCAGCAGACGCGGGTCCTGTCGATGCTCGGCCGCGGCCTTCTCAACAAGCAGATCGCCTATGAGCTCGGCGTCTCGGAGCCGACGATCAAGGCCCATGTCTCGGCAGTCCTGCTCAAGCTCGGCGTCGACAGCCGGACCCAGGCGGTGATCCAGCTCGGCAAGCTCGGCATCGACCGGGAGCGCAGCATCGCCGGCTGAGCCTCATCGGCCGGGCATTGGGCAATGCATCCCGGCCGGGCGATCGGGCGGCCCTGCAGCGCAGCCCTGCCGGAACGGCTACTCGGCGGCCTCCTGGCGCTGCAGCGCACTCGCCATCGCTGCTCGCAGCGAAGCCGGCTTCAAGGGCTTGGTCAGCACCTGCACGCCCATGGCGAGTGCCTCCTCACGGACCCTCGCCGATCGGTCGGCGGTGACCAGGATGGCGAAGAGCCGCTCGTCCAGCCGTCGCCGCAGCTCGGCGAGCGCGACCAGCCCGTCGCCGCCGTCGTCGAGATGATAGTCGACCAGCGCGATCTCCGGCCGAAATCCCGACGTCGCCAAAGCCGCCACCGCCTCGTCGGCCGAGGCGAAGGCCTCGACCTTGCAGCCCCAGCCGGTCAGGAGCGTCTTCATGCCGTCGCGAATGGCCGGTTCGTTGTCGATGCACAGCACCATCGCGCCCGACACAGCGAGGCCGATCTGCGCCCGGGGCGAGGCGCTCACTGCGGCCTCGCCGAAGCCGGGCGCGGCCAGCGGCATTCCCACCAGAAACGCCGTTCCGCTGCCGTGCCGCGAGCGCGCGGCGACCGGATGGTCGAGGACGCGGGCGATGCGGTCGACGATCGACAGTCCGAGCCCCAGCCCGCTCGCCGTGCGGCTGCCCTCGTCGAGGCGCACGAATTCCTCGTAGATCGTCTGCAGCTTGTCGTGGGGGATGCCGATGCCGCTGTCGGCGATCTCGAGGTCGATCCGGTCGGTACCACGTCGCCGCACGCCGACGACGATCTTGCCATGCCGGGTGTATTTGACGGCATTGGAGACGAGATTCTGGATCAGGCGACGCAGGAGGTTGCGATCCGATCGCACCGCGACGGAGGTCGCGATGAAGCGCAGCGACAGGCCCTTCTCCTCGGCGAGCGGTCGAAGGTCCGTCTCGATCTGCCTCAACAGCGGCTGCAGCGGGAACTCGCTGAGCTTGGCCTCCATGCCGCCGGCGTCGAGACGGGAGATGTCGAGGACGGCGCCGATGATCGCCTCGACGGCTTCGAGGGACGAGCCGATATTGCCGGCGAGATCGGCGTCGGCGGAGCGACCGTGGCGCTGCTCGAGGGCCGAGACATAACCGTGGCGCTGCTCGAGCGCCGAGACATAGAGGCGCGCGGCATTCAGCGGCTGCAGGATGTCGTGGCCGGCGGCGGCGAGGAACCGCGTCTTCGACAGGTTCGCCGCCTCCGCCGCGCGGCGCGCCTCGGCGAGATCCCGGTTGGCGGCGGTCAGCTCGGCGGTGCGCTGGCGCACGCGCTCTTCCAGCGTCTCGTTGATTTCGCGCAACGCCACGGCCCGCCGCACCCGCTCCGTCATGTCCGAGACGGTGGCGACGAGGCCGCCATCGGGCATGGTGTTGACGCGCATCTCGATGGTGCGGCCGGACCGGGCGAGAGCGATCTGGCGCTGCGCCGGCGGGCGGGTCAGCTGGTCAAAGCTCGCCGCATATTCGCCGGGGTCGATCTCGCCGTCACGCAGCAGCTGGTCGAAGACGGCGGTGAGCGGTGTCCCCACCTGGCCGAACTCGGCGGTCAGGCCGACGAGGTCGCGGAACTGCCGGTTCCAGAAGGTGAGGCAGAAGTCGCCGTCGAAGATGGCGAGGCCCTGGTCGACCTGCTCCAGCGCGATGCGCAGGAGGTCGCGGTTGTACTGCAGTGCCTCGGTCGCGTCGTCGAGCAGCTGCAGCGCCGTGCTGCTGGAATCGGCGTGGCGTTGGAACAGGAGCGACAGGACGAGGCGGGAGGACGCCGAGCCGATCGCCGAGGCGAGCAGCTGTTCGGAGAAGTTGATCGTCGCGCCATCCGCCGCGGCCTCGTCGTCGAGAACGCCCTGGTGATCGCGGGCGAAGGCGGTAAAGGCGCGTTCCGTGCGCCTCGTCCCGAGATAGCGGGCGATGGTCGACTTGAGGTCGGCGACCCGCACGTTGATGCGCATGCGCCGGCCGGGAGCTGCGGCAAAGCCGTCGCGACCGACGAAGACGGCCGCCTGGATCCGCTCCAGCGGCCGTGCCGGCCGGCTGAGCGAGCCGGCGACGAGGCAGGCGAGATTGGCCGACAGGCTGAGGACGACGCCGAGGAGCAGCGGATCGACGACCGGCGCGCCGTCATCGCCGATGAGGCCGGCCGGAAGCGGGATGGCGATGCCCAGCGTCGGGGCGAGCAGGGTGAGGGCCCAGAGCACGACGCCGGCCGACAGCCCCGCCATGGCGCCGCGGGCGTTGGCGCGCTTCCAGTAGAGGCCGGCGAGGAGGGCCGGGGCGAGCTGGGCGATCGCGGCGAAGGACAGGAGGCCGATCGACGCGAGACCGCTGCCGTCCCCGGCGAAGCGGTAGTAGACATAGCCGAAGAAGACGATCGTCAGGATCGCCGAGCGGCGGACGTTGAGGATCAGGCGGGTCTCGTCGCCGGGATTGCCGGGCCGCCGGCCGCGCCGCTTCAGGAGGACCGGCAGGACGAGGTCGTTGGAGATCATGATCGCGAGCGCGACGCTGGCGACAATGACCATGGCGGTCGCCGCCGACAGGCCACCGATGAAGGCGACGAGACCGAGGAGATCGGCCCCCGAGGAGAGCGGCAGGGCCAGCACGTAGAGATCGGCGTCGAACTGGGGACCGAGGCGGATGAGGCCAGCGGCGGCGATCGGCACGACGAACAGGTTGATCGCCACGAGATAGATCGGAAACAGCCAGCGGGCCCGCCGGATCTCGCCGCGCGTGCGGTTCTCGACGACGGTCATGTGGAACTGGCGGGGCAGAAGCAGGATGACCAGCGCGCTGAGGCCGAGGCTGGCGAAGAAGGAGCCGGCCAGCGGCGTCGTGAACGCCGTCTTGACGGCGGTGCTGGCGAGGGCAGCGCGCCAGAGCTCCTGCGGGTCGAACAGCACGAAGGTGGCCCAGACGCCGACGGCGATGAAGGCGCCGAGCTTGATCAGCGATTCCATCGCCACCGCCAGCACCAGCCCGTCCTGGTGCTCCGTGGCGTCGGCATGGCGGGTGCCGAACAGAATGGCGAACAGGCCGAGGACGGTGGCGATCAAAAGGGACAGGTCGCCGAACAGCGGCGGCACCTCGAGATTGGGTCGGTAGTGGAACACGAGGGTGGCGACGCTGGTCGAGATCGCCTTCAGCTGCAGCGAGATGTAGGGAACCGTTCCGACCAGGGCGATGACGGTGGCGAGCGCCGCCACGGCCGGGCTCTTGCCGTAGCGCGAGCCGATGAAGTCGGCGACGGTGGTGATCTTCTCGGCCTTGGCGTGGCGGACGATTCGCTCGATGAAGCCCGGCGCGAGGAGGAAGACCAGGATCGGGCCGAGATAGATCGCCAAGAACGCAAATCCCTCGCGCGCGGCGACGCCGACGGAGCCGAGGAAGGTCCAGGAGGTGCAGTAGACCGCAAGGCTCAGCGCATAGACGGCTGGTCGGCTGGCATTCGCCGGACGGCGAGCCGCCCTGCGATCGCCCCAATAGGCGACGGCGAAGAGAAGCAACAGATAGACGATCGCCACGAGGGCGATGAGACCGCTATGCACGCACGACACCCTCGGCTCGGACGCCGACGATGGTCGGCGGCGTCGGCAGGCGGGAACTTCGCCACAGGCCCGGCCCCGGCGCAAGGTCGGGTGTCACGCGGGAGTGGGTTGGAAGTTCGACATCTTGCCGCCCGGTGGATCGCGATGATCACCAGGGAAAAGACGATCGAGCGAGCGTCGAACGTGATGCCTTCGTGGCGGCTTCAAGGCCGTGATATAGAAAATCATACGAGGATCACCTGGGACGAAACGAAGCGCCGGAGCAATCTCGCAAAGCACGGGTTGGACTTCGTCGCGCTGACCATCGCCTTCTTCGAAGGTGCCATCGTTCGACCAGGACGAGAAGGGCGCCTGCTGGCTTTCGGGCAGTTGGGAAATAAACGGTTCGTCGCAGTGGTGTTCCGCCCCTTCGGCTCCGAAGCCCTCTCAGTGATCAGTATGCGGCCCGCCTCGCAGAAAGAGACCCGGCTGGCGATGCACAAGGAGGTTCCATGACAGGCACGACCACGAAGGTCTTCGATCCGAAGCATGCCGCCGCCAACGGCTACACCGAAGCGGACTGGGACGAGGTGTCCGACAATCCGGAGTGGACCGCCGAAAATATCGCGAATGCCAGACCTTTTGCCGAGGCTCTTCCCGAACTTCAGGCGAGCATTCAGCGTGGCCAAGGGCCAGCGCCCGATGAAAAGCCGCGCTAGCAGATTTCTCTGCGCCTCGATCCCGATGTCGTTGCCAAATTCAAGGCAACGGGAAAGGGTTGGCAGTCGCGGATCAACGAGATCCTGAAAAAGGCCAAGGTCTAGCCGGGATGTCACGGCCCCGCCTCCGACTCACCCGGGCAATTGACGGTCCCCCCGCTGGCGATTGACTTCGCAGCCCCCATGGCCGATTTCCGGACGAAATGGATCGTTGGAGGAATGGCATGCCAGACATGATTGAGGTTGACGGCCTGAAGGTCGCGGACGAGCTGAAGCGCTTCATCGACGAGGAGGCCCTGCCGGGCACGGGCCTCGAGCCGGATGCGTTCTGGTCGGCATTCTCGGACATCCTCAACTCGATGGCGCCCCGCAATCGCTCGCTGCTCGCCGAACGCGAGCGCCTGCAGACGGCGATAGACGACTGGCATCTGCAGCGCCGCGGCAAGACGATCGACATGAAGGAGTACCAGGCCTTCCTGCGCGAGATCGGCTACATCGTTCCCGAGGGGCCGGACTTCCGCATCGAGACCGAGAACGTCGATCCGGAGATCGCGCTGGTCCCCGGGCCGCAGCTCGTCGTGCCGCTGATGAACGCGCGCTATACGCTGAACGCGGCGAATGCCCGCTGGGGCTCGCTCTACGACGCTCTCTACGGCACCGATGCGATGGGCGACGCGCCCGAGGGATCCGGCTACGACCGGGCCCGCGGCGCCCGCGTCGTCTCCTGGGCGAAGGGCTTCCTCGACGGCGTCGCGCCCCTCGACCGGATCTCCCATATCGATGTCGAGGCCTATTCGGTCGACGGCGGGACGCTGCTCGCCAGCTATGGCGACGGCAAGAAGGCGCGGCTGAAGAACCCGCTGGCCTTTGCCGGTTGTCGCGGCGAGGCGGCGGCGCCGTCGGCGGTGCTGTTCAAGCACAACGGTCTGCATGTCGAAGTCTCCGTCGACGCCAGCCACCGCATCGGCAAGAACGACCGGGCCAAGGTCGCCGACGTCCTGATCGAATCGGCCGTCTCGACGATCTGCGACTGCGAGGACTCGATCGCCGCCGTCGACGCCGAGGACAAGACCGCCGTCTACCGCAACTGGCTCGGCCTGATGCGGGGCGACCTGTCCGAGAGCTTCCAGAAGGGCGGCGAGACGGTCACCCGGCGGCTCAATCCGGACCGCGACTACCAGAGCCCCGGCGGCACGACCTTCACCGTGCCCGGCCGCTCGCTCCTGCTGATCCGCAATGTCGGCCACCTGATGACCAATTCGGCCATCCTGCTTCAGGACGGCTCGGAGGCCCCCGAGGGCATCATGGACGCGATGATCACCGCGATGATCGCGATCCACGACCTGAAGAAGGCTGGCGGCATCCGCAATTCGCGGGCCCGCTCGGTCTACATCGTCAAGCCGAAGATGCACGGGCCGGAGGAGGTCGCCTTCGCAAGCGAGATCTTCGCCCGCGTCGAGGATGCGCTGGGCCTCGACCGCGACACGCTGAAGATGGGCATCATGGACGAGGAGCGCCGCACCACGGTGAACCTCAGGGAGTGCATCCGCGCGGCGAAGCACCGGGTCTTCTTCATCAACACCGGCTTCCTCGATCGCACCGGCGACGAGATTCACACCTCGATGGAAGCCGGCCCGATGGTCCGCAAGACCGTCATGAAGGACCGGACCTGGATCGCCGCCTATGAGGACTGGAACGTCGATGTCGGCCTTGCCTGCGGGTTTCGGGGCAAGGCACAGATCGGCAAGGGGATGTGGGCGGCCCCGGCCAAGATGCATGACATGCTCGCCCAGAAGGTCGGCCATCCGCAGGCCGGGGCCAACTGCGCCTGGGTGCCGAGCCCGACGGCGGTGACGCTGCACGCCACCCACTATCATCGCGTCGATGTCCTCGCCTGGCAGGAATCGATCGCTGCGCGCGGCCGGCGGGCGCTGCTCGCCGACCTCCTGACCATCCCGCTGGCCAACCGCGCCAACTGGCCGGAGGAGCAGATCAAGGCCGAGATCCGCAACAACGCGCAAGGGATCCTCGGCTATGTCGTGCGCTGGATCGACCAGGGCATCGGCTGCTCCACCGTGCCCGACATCAACGACGTCGGCCTGATGGAGGACCGCGCCACCTGCCGGATCTCGTCCCAGCATCTCGCTAACTGGCTGCATCACGGCGTCGTCTCGAAGGACGAGGTGATGGAAGCGATGAAGGAGATGGCGGCCAAGGTCGACGCGCAGAACGCCGGCGATCCGAACTATGAGCCGATGGCCGGCAACTTCGACGGCTCGATCGCCTTCAAGGCGGCCTGCGACCTGGTGTTCGAGGGGCGCCAGCAGCCCTCCGGCTACACCGAGCCGGTCCTGCATCGTCGCCGCATCGAGAAGAAGGCCGCGCGCAGCCGCTAGACCGCCGGCCTGCCGGCGCAAGAGCAGGCGAATCAAGTCAAGCAGCCACTACCCTCAAATGGGGTGGCTGCTTTTTTCTTGGCCGTATGTCACGGTTAACCGCGGCATCGAGACGGCAGATAGTTGCGCGATAAAGCTACCATTCTGGATCAACTTTGTTATCCTTTGGATATGATGTGTCATAACGACGCACTGACCCACTTCATCAGTTTGATATCGATGCATTTAGAATGCCCATGTGTATGGTCGAATAGTGTGCAGCGGGTTGGGAACGGTCGCCAGTCACAGCGCGCCAGTTCAAGCCGAACGACTGAAGGTCAACAGATGCCGGAACTCATTGCCAGCAACTCTCTCGGTTTCCTTCTCGTGGACGTCGCCCGTCTGTTCCGTCAGGAATTCGAACGGGCCGTTGTGGAAGCGGGAATGTCTTTGACACCGGGGGAAATCCGCGCGTTGCTCTATGTCTGGCGCTTCGAGGGCTCGCGGCAGGCGGTCCTCGCCGAGCGCATGGGCGTCGAGCCGATGACGATGTCCGCCTATCTGGACCGGCTCGAGAGCCGCGACCTCGTGGAGCGCAAGGTCGACAAGAACGATCGCCGCGCCAAGGTCGTGACGACCACCGCGGCGGCGGCGGCCGTCTTCGAGGAGATCCGGCCCCTGGCAACGGCCATGTACGACCGCCTCGTCACGGGCTTCAGCGAGGAGGAGCGGGACGTCGTGCAACAGCTGCTGACCCGGATCCGGCTGAACCTCACCACCGATCCGCAGATCGTCGGCGAGCCCCCGATCATGCCGGCTGTCGGCAAGGGGCGCTCGAGCGAAACCCTCTATCGGACCGCCTGAACGACCGAAACGCCAATCGGCCATCGCCCCGGCTCCGAGTCTGGCGGCGTCGAATTCAAGACGTTGTCCCGTTGCACCTTGCGGCGGCGGGAGATGGTTCTAAGAAAGGGTGATCAGCGCCACCTCGCGTCACGGATGCCCTTTTGACTTCCTCCCCTTTGGCCGGCTCCCCTTCGACCGGACGTCCCATGTCGGAGCGGCGCATCAGCCTGATCGGTGGCTGCCTCGTCGCCATCGGCCCGATCTCCCTGGCGCTCTATACTCCGGCAATGCCGACGCTGGTCGCGGCCTTCGACACGTCGGAGGCTCTTGTGAAGCTGTCGCTGGCAGTCTATTTCGCCGGCTTCGCCTTCACCCAGCTGGTCTGCGGCCCGCTCTCCGATGCCTATGGTCGGCGGATCACGACCATTGCCTTCATGGTCATCTATCTCGCCGGCTCCATCTTGGCGGTGTTCGCACCGACCATCGAGCTCGTCGTGTGGGCGCGGCTGCTGCAGGGCATTGGCGCGTCCGTCGGGGTCGCCACGGCACGCGCCATCGTGCGCGACCAGTTCACCGGCGAGACCTCGTCGCGCATCATGAACACGATCGGGATCATCCTGGCGATCGGTCCAGCGGTGTCGCCCACCATCGGCGGCCTGATGCTGGACCTCGCCGGATGGCATTCGCTGTTTCTCATGATGGCGGGCTTCGGTCTGGCGCTGATCGGCGTGACCATCGGCCTGATGCGCGAGACGATTGTACCCGACCCGTCGCGGATCCGGCCGAAGGCGATCCTTGCGGCTTACCGGGAACTGGCCACCAATCGCCATTTCCTTGCCACCAGTCTCACCGTCGCTGGTTCCGTCGGGGCTCTCTACACGCTGGCCACAGTGCTGCCCTTCGTCCTCATCGACGTCGCCGGCCTGACGCCGACCGAATACGGTATCGGCATGCTCGCCCAGTCGGGCAGCTTCCTCTGCGGCTCCATCGCAGCGCGGTTCCTGATGGCGCGCTTCGGCGCCTACCGGCTGGTTCCGGTCGGCCTCGGCCTGATCGGGGTCGGCGCTGCGGCGATGGCCGTGTCGATCCAGATCCTGCCGGTCAGCTACGTCTCGATCATGGGGCCGGTGGGGTTCTATGCTTTCGGGATCGCCCTGGTGATGCCCGCCATGACCACCGCCTCGCTGGCACCGTTCCCGCACATGGCGGGGGCGGCCGCGGCCATGATGGGCTTCATCCAGATGGGCTCGGGCCTCTTGGGCGGCGCCATCTGCGCGCTGATCGGCGAGCCGGTGCTGGCGACGCAGATCGTCATTCCCTGCCTCGGTCTCCTCGCGATCGTTTCCTATCGCGTCTATCGCAGCCATCCCCATCTCGCCGAACCCCAGCCCCTGGCGCAGGTCCCGGCGCCGCCGATGCCGCGCGAAGGCCGGGGCAGGGGGAATGACGACATCGAGCGGCCGTGAGCGAGGTCGCGCTTCCTTTCGGAAGCGGTTACACGTCGCGCGGCCTCCCGACAGGCGAGGCGGGAATGTGTAACGATCCGGCCGGAGCATGCCATGACTTTTACCCCACTCCGCCTGCGAATCCTGGTGCTCTTCGGGGGACGCTCGGCCGAACACGAGGTCTCGATCCGCTCGGCGACCAACGTGATGGCGGCCCTCGATCCCGCCCGCTACGAACCGCTGCCGGTGTTCGTGACGCGGGACGGACGCTGGTTGCTGGCGAGCTTCGAGAACGGCGTGCTTGCGACCCCCGATGCGGGGACGCAGTTGTGCCTCGTGCCGGGCGGGCGGGGACAGGTGGTCGGCATCGCCGAGGATGGCGGCATGCGGCTCCTGCCGGCGATCGACGTGGCGTTTCCGGTGCTGCACGGCCTGCCCGGCGAGGACGGCGCGGTCCAGGGCCTCTGCGAGGTCGCGATGGTGCCGCTCGCCGGCTGCGGCATCCTCGGATCGGCGACGGCCCTCGACAAGGACATCGCCAAGCGGCTCCTGCGCGATGCCGGGATCCCGGTGGCGCGGTCCGTGACCATCCGGACCGGCGCGGTGCCGGACTTCGCGACGCTCGAGGCCGAGCTCGGCCTGCCGATCTTCCTCAAGCCGGCGCGGCAGGGATCCTCGGTCGGCGTGAGCAAGGTGACGACTGCCGAGGAGTTTGCCGTCGCGCTGGAACAAGGCTTCCGCCACGACGCCAATCTCCTGGCCGAGGAATTCGTCGCCGGTCGCGAAATCGAGTTCGCCGTGCTGGAGGCACCGGACGGCAGCCTGTTCGTTTCGCGGGCAGGCGAGATCGTCCCCGCCGACGTCCATGGCTTCTACAGCTACGACGCCAAATACGTCGACGCCGACGGCGCGGCGCTGATCGTTCCCGCCGAGCTGCCGCCGGAGGTCGAGGCCAAACTGAGGGACCTGGCGGCGGATGCCTTTCGCGCCCTCGGCTGCGACGCCATGGCGAGGGTGGACTTCTTCCTGACCGAAGACATGCAGCCTCTGGTCAACGAGCTGAACACCATCCCCGGTTTCACCGACATCAGCATGTACGCCAAGGTGATGGCGGCGAGCGGCGTGCCCTATGCCGAGGTGATCGACCGGCTCGTCGAACATGGCCTGCAGCGCGCCGGGCAGGCGATCGGCGAGGCGCCGGACCGGACCTGATCCCGCCGCGCGTCGGCGCCGAGGATCGGCGATGCGGCACACCGTCCCCCTCGGATCGCGACCCGCAGGGCCTATCTAGCCGTATTGCGTCAGGGAGTGACGCAGGCCGGGGTGCACGAGACTTCGCCGCTGGTCGGGGATGGTCCGGCGGCACGCCGCTCCGCCGCTTTGAATGACATGGGAGGAATGCCACGATGGACTTCGCACTGTCCGAGGAGCAACAGCAGATCTTCACGATGGCGCGGGATTTCGCCACCGAGAAGATGGCGCCTTTCGCCGACACCTGGGAGGCGGAGAAACGCCTGCCGCGCGACGTGCTGGAGGACCTCGCCGGCCTCGGCATGGCGGCGATCTACGTGCGCGACGACCACGGCTCCGGGCTCACCCGCCTCGACGCGGCGCTGATCTTCGAGGCGCTGTCCTATGGCGATCCGTCGGTCTCGGCCTTCCTGTCCATCCACAACATGGTTGGCTGGATGGTCGACAGCTTCGGCAGCGAGGAGCTCAGGGCCGAATGGTTGCCGAAGCTCTGCAGCATGCAGGCGATCGGCAGCTATTGCCTGACGGAGCCTGGCTCGGGATCCGACGCGGCGGCGCTGCGCACGAGCGCGAAGGCGGATGGCGACGGTTACGTCCTCAACGGCACCAAGAGCTTCATCTCCGGCGCCGGGTTCTCCGACCTCTACCTCGTCATGGCGCGCACCGGCGAAGCCGGGCCCAGGGGCGTCTCGGCCTTCCTCGTGGAAAACGGCACGCCGGGCCTCTCCTTCGGGGCGCAGGAGCGCAAGATGGGCTGGATCGCCCAGCCGACCGCCGAGGTACGCCTCGAGGATTGCCGGGTGCCGTCCGGCGTGCTCCTCGGCGAGGCGGGCAGGGGCTTTGCCTATGCGATGATGGGGCTCGACGGCGGCCGGCTGAACATCGCCGCCTGCGCCCTCGGTGCCGCCCAGGCCGCCCTCGACAAGACGATCGTCTACATGCGCGACCGCAAGGCCTTCGGAAAGTCGCTGACCGAGTTCCAGGCGCTGCAGTTCCGCCTCGCCGACATGGAGACCGAACTCCAGGCGGCGCGGGTCTTTCTTAGGCAGGCCGCCTGGAAGCTCGACCAGAAGGCGCCGGATGCCACCAGGTTCTGCGCCATGGCCAAGCGCTTCGTCACCGATGCGAGCTTCGAGGTCGCGAACATGGCCCTGCAGTTGCACGGCGGCTATGGCTATCTGGCCGACTACGGCATCGAGAAGATCGTCCGCGACCTGCGCGTCCATCAGATCCTCGAGGGCACCAACGAGATCATGCGGCTGATCGTGGCCCGCGATCTGCTCGCCGAACGGTGAGGATGCGACTCGGGGCAGGGCGTGGCTGAAGCGACTGGCGTCCCTGTCAAGGCCTCGACGGGCGCATCAGTGGGGATATATTTGCGGGCTGAGTGGAATCTGCAATAGTTTTGCCACAAGGTGGCGCAATTCGTAGTGCTCTCGAAAGCTGCGGTCGCAAGGGGAATGGGACCGCATGCGGCAGTCGAGAGTTGGGGGTCGTTCGACTTGAAAAGCCGTCATTGGATCGTTCCGTCGATTGCAGCCGTCCTTGGGGGGATAGGCTATGGCGTCGCGCAGAACATGCCGTCCGGCGACGCGTCCGTCTCCGCCGCACCGGCGATGGCCGAGGCCGGCGAAGGCGTCGCAGCCGGGCCGACGACCGGCGACCGCGTCTCGCTCGGCTATCGCCGCAACGGCGATCAGGATTTCGCCGAGGTGAAGGTTGCGACCGTCGAGCCGTTCCGGGATGCGATCACGGTGGACGCGCACATTGCTGCGGCGGTCGCCGCGGATGCCGCCGCACCGGCGGCAGAGCGGATCGCGGGCGAGACGGCGCTCGCGCCTGTGTATTCCTCGAGCCGCAGCAGAACCGGTGCCGCAGCCTTCCTGACCAAGGTCGCCGCAGCCGGCGATGCCGCCGCGTCCGCCTCATCGGCCATGGCCGAGGGTTCGGTCGAGGCAGCTCCGGCCTTTGAGACGACCCCGCTGTCGAAGCGCCTCTTCGACGCCGAGCAGCCGGAATGGCAGTCCCGCTTCTTCGCCGACAACCCGCTTGTCGGCGGGATCTTCCAGGGCGACGGCAATCCCGCGGATGCCGCAGCACTGATCGGCGCGGCCAGGTCGGCCCGCTACGTCCTTCTCGGCGAGAAGCACGACAATCCGGATCATCACAGGCTGCAGAGCGACATCGTCGCCGACCTCGCGCAGAACGCGGCCAACCTGTCGCTGGTGTTCGAGATGATTCCGCAGCGGCTCGGCAGCGCCGTATCGGCCTTCGGGACGGAGCGGGGCACGTCGATCGATCTGGAGGGGCTTGCCGACCGACTGGAATGGGCCGAGCGGGGCTGGCCGGACTTTTCGATGTATCGGCCGCTGTTCGAGACGGCGAAGCAGCACGGATTTCCCGTCGCACCCGGCAATCTCGACCGCGAGGTCGTCAGCTCGATCGTCGCCAACGGCGTTTCCAGCCTGTCGCCGGAGGAGCGCGCACGCCTCTCGCTCGATACGGACGCAGATCCCGCAATGCTCGCCGATCTGATGAACGAGGTCCGCAGCTCCCATTGCGGCCTGATGCCCGAGGGCTCGATCGCTCCGATGGCGGACGCCCAGCGCGCCCGCGACGGGGCGCTCGCCGCCGCCATGCAGGACGCGGCGAAGGATGGCGACACCGCCGTGCTGATCGCCGGCTTCGGCCATGTGCGCAACGATCGCGGCGTGCCCGCGATCCTGAAGCGCAGGGATGCGGACGCCGGCACGGTCTCGGTGCGGATGTTGGAAGTCGATGGCGAGGATGGCGCGGTCGCCGATTACGGCCTGACGGCCGAGGCGCCGGCGCCCTACGACTTCACCATCTTCACCCCGCGGGTCGACATCGACGATCCGTGCGAGGCCCTGCGTGCCCAGATGCCGGCGAAAGACGCTCCCGCGGCCGACTGATCCGCGACGCGGCTGCCGCGGCACGATTATCCCCGTTCAGGTCCCTGCCGAGACCCCCGTCGCGCCGTCGCTGGGCGCGGGCTAGGCTGTAGACGGCGAAGGGCCTCGACCCTCTCCACGCCCATCCCTGTCACGCCGGCTTCAGGTCTGCGAGCGTTTGCACGCAGCTTCTTCGCAAGCACATTCGTCGCCGCGCTTGTGGAGCTTCGGCACGGCGACGTCACGTTTTTCCGGCGCTGGATCGCGGTAGCTGCTCACGCCGCGCGGAGCGCTCCCGCGATGTCGTCCCACAGATCCTCGACGTCTTCGAGCCCGATCGACAGGCGCACCAGGCCGTCGTCGATGCCGAGTTCCGCCCGCGCTTCCGCGTTCAGGTTCTTGTGGGTGGTCGTTGCCGGATGGGTAACGAGGCTCTTGGCGTCACCGAGATTGTTGGAGATCAGGATGATCTCCAACGCGTTGAGGAAGCGGAAGGCCGCGTCCTTGCCGCCGGTGACGTCGAAGGCGATCAGGGTCGAGCCCGCCGCCATCTGACGCCTGGCGATCGCATGATCGGGATGGTCCTCGCGGCCGGGATAGAGAACGCGGGCGATCTTCGGCTGTTCGGCGAGACGGTCGGCGATGGCCGCCGCGGCGGCGGTCTGGTGGGCGACGCGCAGGGGCAGGGTCTCGAGGCCCTTCAGGAGCGTCCAGGCATTGAACGGCGACAACGCCGGGCCGGTGTGGCGGTAGAAGTCGTGGAGGTTCTCGTCGATCCAGTCCTTCGACGACAGGACGACGCCACCGAGGCAGCGGCCCTGGCCGTCGATATGCTTGGTCGCGGAATAGACCACGACGTCGGCCCCGAGCGTCAGTGGCTTCTGATGGATCGGCGTGGCGAAGACGTTGTCGACGACGAGCTTTGCCCCGGCCGCATGGGCGATCTCGGCGACGGCGGCGATGTCGATCACCTCCAGCGTCGGATTGGTCGGCGTCTCCATGAAGAAGACCTTGGTGTTCGGCTGCACCGCCCTCTGCCACTGGTCGAGATCGCGGCCGTCGATCAGCGTGCAGGACACGCCGCAGCGCGCCATCACCGTCTCGACCACGTAGCGGCAGGAGCCGAACAGCGCCCGCGCCGCGACGATGTGGTCGCCGGCCTTGACCTGGCACTGGATGGCGGAGGCGACGGCGGCCATGCCGGAGGCGGTGCCGCGGGCGTCTTCGGCGCCTTCCAGCGCCATCATCCGCTCCTCGAACATGCGGGTGGTCGGGTTGGCGTAGCGCGAATAGATGAAGCCGGGCTCCTCGCCCTTGAAGCGGGCTTCGGCCGCTTCCGCCGTGGCGTAGACGAAGCCCTGCGTCAGGAACAGCGCCTCGGAGGTTTCGCCGAAATTCGAGCGCGTCGTGCCGCCATGGACCATCAGGGTCGCGGGCTTCAGGGGCTTCTTCTCGTTGTCGCGCTTCAGCATGCTATGTCTCCGAACAGCAAAAAACCG
>PACL01000073.1 GCA_002700095.1 Fulvimarina sp.
TATCTGAAGGCCGTGGCGCCGCCGGATGTGACGCTCGGGGAAATCTTCAGGTCGGTCATTCCATTCGTGCTGCTTCAGGTTCTTGGCCTTGCCATCGTCCTGTTTTTCCCTCAGCTCACTCAACTTCTGCCTGCGATGATGGAATGATCCGATCCATGACGGAAAGAGCCGCGGCCTCCCAGGGTCAAGCGCGTGGCCGCTCGCTCAGCCAGCGGATCTACACGCTGCTGAAGACGATGATCGAGAACGGTCGCATCAAGGGCGGCGAACGATTGATGGAGACACAGGTCGCCAAGGCCTTCTCCGTCAGCCGCTCGCCGGCGCGTGCCGCGCTGATGGACCTCTGCAATGACGGCCTTCTGGAGGAGATCGACGGCGGCCAGGGCTATACCATCGTCAGTGCTATTGCGTCACCGCGGCCGGGCGAGCCGGCCGGGCTCGACAGCCTGCCCCTCGACACGACGCGCCACTGGGAGCGTATGTATACCGAGCTAGAGAAGGAGATCGCGATGCGCGTCCTCTTCGGCTCGGTGCGGATCAACGAGCAGACGCTCGGGGAGCATTTCGGTGTCAGCCGCACCGTCACGCGTGACGTCTTGGCGCGAATGAGCGGCGTCGGCCTCGTCGGGAAGGACCGTGCCGGTCATTGGCACGCCCACGAAGTCACGCCGGAGCGTATCGGCTATCTCTACGAGTTACGCTGGATCCTGGAGCCGCAGGCTCTGCTGCAAGCCTACCCGCTGATGCCGACCGGGGAGATCGAACGCGCCCATGCGCATACGGTAAACGTCCTGAGCCGTTCACCGATTGCGAGCGCCGAGTTCGACCAGGTGGAGGTCTATCTCCACGGCACGCTGCTCTCCTTCTGTCCGAACTCCGAGATCCTCGCGGCCTTGCAGCGCACACAGGTACTCTTCGTGCCGACCCGCTATCTCACCGACCCGCTCCTGGCGATCCCCATGGAGCTGATCGAGGACGCGCTGAAAGAGCATCTGCACATCCTGCAATGCCTCCTCGAAGGGCAACCGGAGAAGGCTGCCCAATATCTGGTGGACCACCTGAAGGTCGCGCAGGGGCGCTGGCTGCAGCGCTTCGAGATCGCCGCCAAGGCCGCTGACTCGAAGATGCCGAGCTATCTGAGTATTTCTCGAGCCTGACCGTTGCGCGAACCGGCGGCGCCGTGTCTCGCCCATATTGGTCGCGTATTTTCACTGGAAAGAGACGCTTCTTCGTCTTTCGGCGCAGGACGGGCTACGACGAGGAGTATGCCGTCCTCACAAAGCCGGACGTAATCGACGCCCCGATTACCGTACCAAGTCTTCTTTATCAGCATTTTCAACAATTCTGCGTCGCCCGGCCCATACCCTAGCCGTCGAAGCCTCAGTTGCCGAAGGCGGCTGCGCTGCAAAGAGCACGTACTGTTTGCCGGTCGAGGCGCCAACGGCCGCGATCGGTTCAGGCGTTGGCGCCGCACCTGAGCCCACTCGTTCCCTCGCCCCCTGCCAGGCGCTGAACTGCGCTGGAAGTCGCCCGACTTCGCTTGACGAACAATCGCGGATCGCTGTAAATTTCGATATACGAAACAGTTTTCGCATAACGAAAGGAATTGGTTTGCGTATCGGGAAGCAGGATCAGGCCTTTACGGCCATCGCGGCCTCCGACGCGGTCAGTGTCACTGTGCGAGGAAACGATCTGTGCCGTGATCTGATCGGCGGGATCAATTTCACCGAGTATTTCTGGCTTCTGGTGACCGGTGATCGGCCGAGCGCGGCGCAAGGCCACGTCACCGACGCATGCCTCGTCGCCATCGCCGAGCATGGCTTGGTGCCAAGCGTCCAGGCCGCGCGCATGACGCTGGCGGCAGGCCCGGATGCGTGGCAGGGGGCGATCGCAGCAGGCATTCTCGGGATGGGCTCGGTCGTGGCCGGAAGTTCGGAGACGGCCGGGCGCTATCTCGGCGAGCTGGTCGACCGTGCGCGCGAAAGCGGGCAGGACACCGACACCGTCGCGCGCGAAAGCCTCGAGGAGTTGAAGGCGCGGCGCCAGAAGGTGCCCGGGTTGGGACATCCCCAGCACAGCAGCGGCGACCCGCGCGCCGACCGACTTCTGGCCGTGGCCGCGGATGAGGGCGTCGAGGGCGAGCATATCGCGATGCTCAAGGCGGTCGCCCGCCATGCGCCGGGCATCATGAACCGGCCCCTGCCGATCAACGTGTCCGGCGCGATCCCGGCCCTGATGCTGGACGCAGGCTTTCCGCGCGGAGCGATGAAAGGGGTCCCCATTCTCGCAAGAACGGCCGGGCTGGTGGCTCATCTTCTCGAGGAGAGCCAGCGTTCCATCGGCTTCATCATGTCTCATCACGCCGATCAGGCGATCAGCTACGACGGACTGCCTGCCAGGAAGGACGACCGCTGATGGTCAAGATGCTTCGATCGTTTCGCGTCGTCGAAATGGGGACCTACATCACCGGCCCGGCGGCCGCGATGCACCTCGCTGATCTCGGCGCCGACGTTATCAAGGTCGAACGGCCGGGAACGGGCGATCCCTTCCGGGCCTTCAAGGGCGGGCTCTACTCGCCGCACTATCAGACATACAACCGCAACAAGCGCTCGATCGCGCTCGACACCCGCGATACGGATGATCTTGCGGTCTTCCATGCCTTAGTCGCCACCGCCGACGTGTTCATCCAGAACTTTCGTCCGGGTTTTGCCGAAAAGATCGGGGCAGGCGAGGCGACGCTTCGAGCGCTCAAGCCGGACCTGATATACTGCGCAATCACGGGATTCGGCACGTCGGGCCCCTATCGCGATCGACCGGTCTTTGACACGGTGGCCCAGGCAGCCTCCGGCTATCTGCGGCTCCTGACGCCGCCCGACCGTCCGCGCGTTATCGGCCCGGCCATCGCCGACGCCATCACGGGCCAGTATGCCGCGACCGGCATCTGCGCGGCACTTCTGGAGCGATCGAAGACCGGAACGGGTCGCCGCCTCGACATCTCGATGCTGGAAGCGATGTCGCATTTCAATCTCGACAGTTTCACCCACTATTACAGTGTTGGACAGGTGATGGGCCCGCTGAGCCGCCCGGAGGTGTCCCAGTCCTACACGTTCGCATGCAAGGACGAGCGCTGGATCGCCTTCCACCTGTCCTCGCCGACGAAGTTCTGGGATGGGCTGGTCGTTGCGCTGGACCACCCCGAAATCGGCAGCGATCCGCGTTTCGTCGAGCGTACGGGACGGATCGCGCATCATGACGATCTGATCGAGACGCTGACGCCGATCTTCCGGGAAAGAAGCCGGGGCGAATGGTGCGAGCGGCTTGCCGCGAATGGCGTGCCGCACTCGGCCGCCTATGACGCCGACGAAGCGCTGGACGATCCGCAGGCCCGACATCTGGGGATCAAGGTATCGGTCGATCATCCGGAAAACGGCGTCTTCACGACCGTCCGGCCGCCCTACAATTTTGACGGAGAGATCGACGCCGACATTCTGCCGCCGCCGCTACTCGACGAGCACGGAGCGGCCATCCGCAAGGAGTTGCAGGAGCGCGCGGCGACGGTGGCGTGAGCGAGCAGGCCTTGCGTTCGCCGGTTTAGCGAGCGCTTCGCATCACGTTACGAAGGCTCAAAGATGGAGTGAGTGCGCCAGCGCCGGGTTGGCGTCGAGGACCCGGCCGATCCGATTGGCCGACCCGATCAGATCCTCCAATCGCTCCGCGACCAGGCGCTCGGCCGTCACGCGACCGGAATAGCCGGAGCAGTTGATGGCCGCAAGGACACGGCCCTGCGCGTTGCGGATCGGTACTGCCAGCGAGGTGATCCCATAGTCGAGTTCGTCGACGGAGGTCGCATAACCGTTCTTCCGACACTCGCCGATGATCCGCTTCAGGTCGTCGGCATTGTTGATCGTGCAGTCGGTGAGGGGACGCAGCTCCGCTCGACCTAGATAGGCCTCGAACTGATCTTCGGTGAGTGCGGCAAGCAGGACCTTGCCGAGCGATGTCGCATGTGCCGGATAATAGGTGCCGACCGAAGCGACGATCCGGCGGGATCGTTCTTCGGAATAATGGGCGACATAAAGGATGTCCGTGCCGTAAAGGACGGCGATCGAGGCGGCGGCGCCGAACGTCCCAACGATGCGGCGCAGTTCCGGCAAGAGCAGGTCGTCGCTGCCGGCGGCCTGAAGATAGGCCGATGCAAGGCTGAGGATGCGGACGCTCAGGACGAAGTGCCGATCGACCTGGCGAATGTAGCCGAGGCTCGCCAGCGTATGCAGACCGCGTCGTGCCGCGGCGGGGCTCATCCCCGTCCGCCGCGCGACCTGCGACAACGTCATGGACGCATTGTTCCGGTCGAACGATTCGAGGATGGATAGCCCTCGCGCGAGACCCTCGACGAAATTGCCGTCTCTGCCTTCGACCAATCTCGCTCACTTTCTCCGGCGTGCACGGGACACGCTCGGTTCAAATCTCTCGACATTTGCGATCACGGGTATTGATCCGGGTTACCAGCCGGATTTGCATCTTTTGCGCTCTTACTCTGAACCAGCACCGGGCGAAAGCCTTCTAGAATTTCGTTGTGCGAAATAATTTTCTTCTTGCGAAATGCCCTGACATCGCTGAGGATCGGCATCGGAGGCGCTGCGTCGACTGATGGACGCAGCGGAAGAAGACGTCTTTCGATCGGTCGGACCCGGTCGGCGGCGAGCGGCAGCAAACGGGACGCGGCGTCGATCGATCGCCGGCCGTCTGCTCCCGAAAGATGCATCGGCAGGCCCCGGTCTGCACAGGGAGGAAAACATGGCAAAGCGAAGCAACACGCATTCCCGGGTCGTCCTGGGTTGGGCGGGCGCGACACTCGTGGGGAGCATGGGCGTCGGGCTCGGGCTCTCCAGCGACGCGAACGCGGCAGACATGGTCCGCATCGGCCTTGCGACCAAGACCTGGTTCCCCACGGTCATCGCGCAGACCGCCGAAGACCAGGGCTACTTCAAGGACGAAGGCATCGAAGCGGAGCTGACGGTTTATCAGAGCGGCGCCGAAGCCGTGACGGCAATGGTCGCCGGGGCCGCCGACATCATCGGCAGCTCCAGCAGCGTCACCGCATCCAGCCGCGCCAAGGGTGTCGACGCCAAGCTCATCGGCTTGCTCGGTTCGGGAAATTACGGGTGGCAGTTGATGGTGCTGCCCAATTCGCCGATCATCGAAGCAAAGCAGGTCGAGGGCGAGAATGTCGGGATCACCTCGGCCGGATCCCTGTCGGATATGCTGGCCCGGTGGACGATGTCCGACCAGAGCATCACCTTCGAAAGCATCCCGCTCGGCGGCGGCGGCCTCTTGCCGAACCTCATCAGCGAAAACGTCAGCGCGGCGGTCGTCTATTCGCCCCTCAGCTACGACGTCCTCGCCAAGGGCGACGCCCGCGCGATCCTCGACTATGGCACGGCCATGCCGGAACATCTCAATTCCGGCTGGGCGACGACCGGCAGCTTCATCGAGGAGAACCCGGAACTCGTTCAGAAGGCGACGAATGCGCTCTATCGGGGCGTCGCCTATCTGCAGGACAACAAGGACGCGGCGATCAAGATCATCGCCGACCTCAACAACATTTCGCCGGAAGTGGCCGAAATGGAATGGAAGAACGTCTTCCTGAAATTGTCCCGCACCGGCGAGATGAATGCCGACCTTGCAGCGACCGCCATGGAGCTCGCCAAGCTCACGGGCATCGAGAACATGCCCCAGGCCGACGAAATCTGGACCGACGCCTTCACTCCCGCCGTCATCGCGCCAGCAAAATGAACACGGCCACCGTCCGTAGCACCGGAGCGCGGGTGATCCCCGCTCCGGTCGCGCGGGCCGCTCTCGTCGCTGCGCTGATCGCCGTCTGGCAGGTCGCACCGACGATCGGCCTCGTCGATCCTCGCCTGCTGCCTCCACCGAGCGTGGTGGGGCCAATGATCGTCCATCTTTTCGGCGAGTCTGGTTTTCAGGGACACCTGGCAACGACGCTCCTGGAAACGGTCATTGCCTTTCTCGTCTCCGTCCCTGTCGGCTTCATCCTGGCGATACTGATAGGGGAGAACAAATACGCGTCGGACATCTTCAAGCCGCTCGTATTCTTCGTATTCAGCATCCCGAAATCGATCTTCCTGCCGCTTTTCATCTTCGCCTTCGGGATCAGTTTCCATCAGAAGGTGGCGTTCGGCGTGTTCTCGACCTTGTTCATCGTCATGATGCTGTCCTTCGCAGCCATCGAAAGCGTGCGCCGCGACCATCTGGTGGTCGCCCGCTCTTACGGCGCGACGCGAATGCAGACCGTTTTGCGGGTTTATCTGCCCGGAATGACGCCGGTCCTTCTCGAAGCGATCAGGGTTTCGATGATCTTCAACTTCACCGGCATCCTCTTGGCCGAGATGTACGCGTCCCGCGAGGGGCTTGGGAACGTCATCGAGCAGTGGGGCCAAGGGTTTCAGCTCGATCGGCTGATGGCCACGATCGTCGTCATCGCGGCGATAGCCATCGTGTTCAACGAGACCATCCGCGCTCTCGAGAGCCGCTGCGAGCATTGGAGGGAATAGTCATGGGACTCAAAGCCGTCGTCAACTCGCCGTCCCCCGCTGCTTCCACCGACGAAAGCGGCGCCGTCGAAGTCACCAATGTCGGTCACGTCTATGAAACGGCGTCAGGGACGACCGAAGCCCTGACGGATATTTCGTTTCGGGTGGAAACAGGCCGGTTTGTCTCGATCGTCGGGCCGAGCGGATGCGGCAAGTCTTCGCTGCTCATGATGATCGCCGGGCTGGTGCAGCCGACACGAGGGACGATCATCGCCGGTGGCAGGCCTCTGGTCCAGCCGGATCCGACCCGGATCGGCGTCGTCTTTCAGGATGCGAGCCTTTATCCTTGGCTGACCGCCCGGTCGAATGTCGAGTTTCCCCTGTCGCTTCGCCACGTCGATCGCAAGATCAGGCGCGAGCGGGCGGAAGCGGCGCTCGAGCTCGTCGGCCTCGCGGGTTTTGCCGATAAGCACCCCCATGAACTGTCCGGCGGGATGAAGCAGCGCGTGGCGCTTGCCAGAGGTCTGGTCCAGGACCCGCCGATCCTTCTGATGGACGAGCCCTTCGCGGCGCTCGACGAGCAGACGCGCCTGACCATGGGGGACGAGGTGCTACGGATCTGGGAGCGGACCCGCAAGACGATCATCTTCGTGACTCATGGGTTGAGCGAAGCGATCCACCTGTCGGACGAGGTGCTCGTTCTGACATCGCGGCCGGGAAAACTCGTGGACCGCGTGGCTGTGGACCTGCCGCGACCGCGAAGCTTCGAGGTCATGGGCGGGCGTCGCTTCGAAGAGCTCCGCGAGCGCATCTGGCAAAGGATCCGGTCATGAGCACCGCTTCCTATGCGCTTCCCTCGCCACGCCTCGTCAGGACGGCGATCGTCCTCGGCGTGCTTTTGATCTGGGAGATCCTGCCGCGAGCCGGCATCGTCCCGTCGCTGTTCCTGCCGCCGATGACGACCACCTTGCAGATGCTGGTCATCGAAGCGCCGATCTATGCCCGGCACATGCTCGTGACACTGCAGGAGGTGGGCGTTGCAATGATCTTCGCCTGCGGCGGCGGGGTTCTCTGCGGATTGGCGATCGGCGGTGCCGCTTCCGCCAGGCAGATCATGCTTCCGATGTTCTCCGGCCTCTTTGCCGTACCGCTCGTCGTCCTCTATCCGCTTTTCACCGCCTGGTTCGGGATCGGNTCGGAATCGAAGATCATCTTCGCCAGCGTNTACGGATTTCTTCCGACCTTGCTCGGGACGGCGGCGGGGGTGCAGACCGTCGATCGCCAGTTCCTGGTCGTCGCGCGCAGTCTGGGGGCAACCCGGATGCAGAAGCTGTGGCATGTCTATCTGCCTGCGACCTTGCCGACGGTATTGGCAGCCTTTCGGCTGGGCGGGGCGCTCGCGATCGTCGGCGTGGTGGTGGCCGAAATGCTGACATCGACGGCCGGCATCGGCTTTCTCATCTCCAAATACCGGACGCTTCTCGACAGTCCGCGGGTCTACGCGGCCGTCCTGCTTGTGCTCGTGCTGGCGATCGCGTTTGATGGTGTCGTGCAGGTGCTCGAACGCCGCCTTGGCGTAGCGCAACAGCAATCAGGGCGTTCGCTCGCCAAGCGGTCGGAAACACCGGCCGTGGCCTGAGGAAGCGAGATACTTATGCCGCCGCGTGTCACGCTGAGCTTCGACAACGGTCCTGATCCGGAAATCACTCCGAAGGTCCTGGACATTCTGGCACGGCGCAAGATTCTCACGAGCTTCTTCGTCGTCGGAGACAAGCTCCGCGATCCGGAACGGCATGCCATCGTCGAGCGGGCTTTTCGCGAAGGGCACTGGATCGGAAACCACACCTTCAATCATCTGGCGCCGCTCGGCGTCACACTGGATCGCGATGCTCCCGCCCTCGAGATCGGGCGCACCCAGACACTGATCGGTGGCATGTCTCATCCGGATCGGCTTTTCCGGCCGTTCGGATCGGGCGGCATCCTGGACGAGGCGCTCCTCAGTCCCTCTGCCGTCGATCTGCTTTGTCGCGACGGCTACAGCTGCGTCCTCTGGAACGTCGTTCCAAGGGATTGGGAGAACCCGAAAGGCTGGGTGTCGCAAGCGCTCGAACAGGTTGCTGCGGAGGAATGGCCCCTGGTCGTTCTTCACGACCTGCCGACGACGGCGATGGATCAGCTCGAGCTCTTCCTGGATGGCCTCGATGCGGCGGGGGCGACGATCGTTCAGGATTTCCCGAAGGACTGCGTTCCGATCGTCAACGGCAAGATCGTCGCGGACATATCCGCCTACATGCCCTCCTGATCCATCCCGTTGCCGCGCCCAGCCCGAAGCGGGAGCGGGCAGAGCCCGTCATGCGCTCTGCGACATCACGTGGTGCTCTCGATGAAGGCTGTCACGTCGGCGTCGAAACGGTCCGACGATTCCCAAAAGGGGGTATGGCCGACACCCTCGTAGACGAGCTTCTTCGCATGCTTGACCATCTGCGCCGTATATTCGCCGGTGGCGGGAAGAAGCACGCGATCCTGCTCCCCATGGATGACGAGGGTGGGGACGCGCATCGTCTGCAAGGTCTGTGCATATTCGGCGGGACGTCCGATGAGGGCCTCGCGGACGCCGTTCGGTGTCACGGCCGCGCAGGCGAGAAACAGCTCCATTTCGGCCGAGGACGGCGGCGTGGCGAAACAGGCGCGGCCGAACTGAAGGGACGCCTCGACGCTAGGCGCGAGTTCCCGGGCAGCCATCGCGCGCATCAGCGGGGCGGCCAAGCCGGCGGTTCCGGGGCCGGCGGAACTCGTGGCGCATACCATCACGAGCCCTGAAATGTTCCCATCACCATATCGCGTCAGATAATCGAGCGCGATCCGCCCCGCATAGGACCAGACGACGACGATCGGCCGGTGCAGTCCGCAGCCGGTGATGACGGCGTCCACCTCGTCCGCCCAACGCTGCGGATCGCGGTAGAAGGCCGGGTCGACCGGCTTTTCGGACATCCCATGGCCGCGATTGTCATAGGTGANGAGGCGAAAGGCCTCGGCCATCGTGCCGCCGACCTGCTTCAGCCAGCACAGATGCGATTGCGAGAAACCGTGGATGAAGAGAACGTCGCGCTTGGCCGATCCGCGTCCCCAGTCCTGCACCGCGATCGTCAATCCATCCGGCGTCCGCACGCAGGTCGAGCGATAGCGCAGCTCGCGCTCGAGGAGGGTGCATTCGACGATGACATCCGGCCGCGACGTATGATCAGACAACTGCAAACCTCTACGCATGTTGGGGAGGGTCCAAGACGACAGGGAGAGTCGTCGGCCTTTCCGGACGCGCCGGAGCGGTTCTGCAAGAGATCTACGCACGAACGTTCATTCCGGGCGTCAAGCGCAAGCGTTACCACTGGAAGAAGTCCTACGATCCGGGGGCGGTGAAGGGCGCGCGGATCGGGGAAAAGCTGAAGACCAAAGCGACCTCAGTCGCCACTGACCAATCCGTTTTCATTCTGTTCGCCCATACGATCGGAACGCCGGTCCGCTTCTCGAACATTGGCAGACAACAATGCGCTGCTGGCTCGACAGTGTGATTCGGCGCGCCGCTATGACCCCGGTTCACAATAAGCTCCGCTGCTATTTCAGACGCTTACTCGCGTGACCCCACGCCCATCGGCGTCGGACCTCCGGCGCCGCTTCACCCCCACGGGCGGGCGACCATCCCAAGTGTTTAAATCGTTCCGCCTTTCATGGCGCGCGGAATTCCCGCAATGCGAAGAAAATTCGTTTGAAGAGAATTTCGCTCGCGCTGATAGTCGCGCTGAAATAGGAGGCGCGCTTGGGGGACGACAATAAGCCGGTTCACGGCTACGATATCGGACTGACGCATTATGGCGACCGGGGGTTTTCCCGCTTTCTCCGGCGCGGTTTTGCCCGCTCCACCGGCATTTCCGAGACGATGCTGGACAAGCCGATCGTCGGCATTGCGATGACGCCGTCGGCCTACAACAACTGTCACCGCTTCATGCCGGACCTCGTCGAGGCGGTCTCGCGGGGCGTGCTTGCGGCCGGGGCCCTGCCGAGGCCCTTCCCCACCATTTCCCTTGGTGAGGTGAATCTCAACCCGACCTCCATGATGTTCCGCAACCTCATGGCGATGGATACCGAGGAGATGATCCTCGCCCAGCCGATGGACGCCGTCGTGCTGATCGGCGGCTGCGACAAGACGGTTCCCGCCCAGCTGATGGGGGCGGTCTCGGCCGGAAGGCCCTTCGTGCAGGTGGTCACCGGGCCGATGTCGACGTCCCGCCATCGCGGCACCCGCGTCGGTGCCTGCACCGACTGCCGGCGATTCTGGGGGGAGTACCGAGGAGGGCGTATCGACGACAAGGAGATCGGCGAAATCGAGACGCGGTTGGCTTCGACAGCGGGAACATGCGCGGTGATGGGCACGGCCTCGACGATGGCCTCCATCGCCGAAATCCTCGGCGTCGCGCTTCCAGGCTCGGCCGCCATTCCGGCAGTCGATTCGATGCGCCTGGCGATGGCCGAGCGGAGTGGCGAGGTCGCTGTCGAACTGATTCGGAAGCCGATCGCACCGACCGATATCGTCACGCGCCAGTCCGTCGAGAATGCCTTTCGCGGGCTGATGGCGATCGGCGGCTCGACCAATGCGATCATCCACCTCACGGCGATGGCGGCCCGGGCTGGCATTCGGATCTCGCAGACACGGCTTAACGCGATTTCCGACGAGACTCCGACTATCGTCAATCTGAAGCCGGTGGGCGAAGGCTACATGGAGGACCTGCACGCGGCGGGCGGCATCGAAGGCGTTCTGCACGAACTGAAGCCGCTGCTTCACCTCGATACGGTGACCGTAGAAGGCCGTAGCCTGCGCGAACTTCTGGAAACCCCGCCGCGATGGATCGACAGAAACTATATCCGTTCTGCGGACGATCCGGTTTCCCCAGTCGGCGGGCTCGTGACGCTCGGCGGATCGCTGGCTCCGAATGGGGCGGTCTTCAAACGCGCCGCCGCAACGCCTTCGCTGTTCGAAAGCGAAGGGCGGGCTGTGGTGTTCGACTCTCTTGAGGATCTGGCCTTGCGGATCGACGATCCCGATCTCGACGTCACGCCTGCCGATTTTCTGGTCCTGAAGAACGCCGGGCCCGTGGCGACGGGCATGCCGGAATCCGGTTATCTTCCCATCCCGCGCAAGCTCGCCGAGCAGGGGGTGAAGGACATGGTCCGCATCTCGGACGCGCGAATGTCGGGGACCGCCTTCGGGACGATCGTCCTACACATTTCTCCCGAAGCCGGAATTGGCGGTCCGCTCGCCGCGGTTCGAAACGGCGACCGCATTCGGCTTTCGGTTGCCGAAAAGCGGATCGATCTCCTGGTCCCGGAAGAAGAGGTCGCGCGCCGGCTTGCGGCGTTCGAGCCGCGGCCGCTTCCCGAGCGAGGCTACCGGGCGCTCTTCGCCCAGTCCGTCCTGCAGGCCGAGGAGGGGTGCGACTTCGGGTTTCTGGTGCCGCGCGAGAGCGCCGGATGATCATGTCGGGGGCGCCCAGATCGGCCGCGAGAAGTCGCAGGTCTCCCGGACCGTGTCGACGAGGATCGCCGTCGCGCCGGCCATGTCGGTTCGCCTGAACAGCGCGACATAGTCGATCGCCGGCAAGTCCCGGTCCGATCGAATGACGTTCAGCCGGCCCGAGCTGCGGATTTCGGACTGGCTTTCGACTGGGAGGACGGCGATCCCGAAGCCTGATATCGCCAGCGACATGATCGAGCCGAGATGGCTCGAAAGCATCGGCCGGCGGAGGCTGAAGCCATTCGCGGCGAGCCACGAGCCGAAGATCCGTCCGGTCCCCGACGCGGCCGTCTGGGTGATCACTGTTTCCTCGGCGATTTCGTGCAACGCCATGAAGTCGTGCTCGGTGTAGCGCGGGCTCGCCATCCAGGCATTCTTGACCCTCGCCAGATGCAGCTTCTCGAATCTCGGGTCGGAGAACGCGTCGGGGACGATGATCATCTGAAGCTTTTCGTTGATCAGGTCGTCGAACATCCGCGAACTGAGGTCGACCTGCGGCAGCACCGTGACCTCCGGATCGACCGCCCGAATGGCCTGCAGCCACTGCGCAAGCCACGTCATCGACGTGAGATCCGTAATACCGATCCTGAGAATGCGCGTCGTCTGCGCGCCGCCGGCGGCGACCTCGCCGATCCGCCTGCGCAGCAAAATCAGCTCCTTGGCCAGGCCGAGCACCTCTTCTCCTCGGGGCGTCAGGACGATCGATCGGCTCGTGCGATAGAACAGGCTGATGCCCAGGCAGAGTTCGAGCTCCCGAACGCGCTTCGCTACGGCCGACTGGGTCGTGTTTAGATGGTCTGACGCCGCCTTGAACGTTCCGAGTTCGGCCGCCCAGTACAGGGCTTCGAGCTGTTTGAAGGTGACCGCATCCACGCCAATTCCGCCTGTCGTTCGAGCCGGAGATGATTCCTCCCGCAGAGTGCCAGCTTGCGCCATCAGTTCCTAGAAGAACTTTTTTTCGTGCAAATCCCCGGCAATTCGTTTGCTGTGCGTCCCGCTCCGCCTCATCATCCGGTGACAGCGACAAAGGGAAGCGACATGGATCTGGGTCTGGCCAACAAGACCGCTTTGGTACTCGGTGCTGCCGGAGGGCTTGGGAGTGCAATCGCCGCATCACTCGCCACGGAGGGTGCACGCGTCGCGCTCGTCGACATCGATGGCGAGGGCCTCGAGCGAGTGGCGCGGGACATCGGCGGCGAGACAATGACGCTGGTCTGGAACATCGCCGAGATCGACCGCATCGACGAGGTGGTTTCGCAGGTCGAGGCGAAATTCGGAACGGTCGACATCCTCGTCAACAACACCGGTGGCCCGCCGCCGACCCCGGCCGAGGGGCAGGACGCTTCGCTGTGGATGACGAGCTTCGAGAAGATGATCATGCCGGTCGTCAAGCTCAGCGATCGTGTCCTGCCGGGCATGCGCGAGAAGGGCTGGGGGCGGATCATCACCTCGACGTCGTCGGGGGTCATCGCGCCCATTCCGAATCTCGCGATTTCCAACGCCCTGCGTCTCAGCCTGGTCGGATGGTCGAAGACACTGGCCCGCGAAGTCGGACGGGACGGCATCACCTGCAACATCATCCTGCCGGGCCGCATCGCGACCGCGCGCATCACGCAGCTCGACCAGGCAAAGGCCAACAGGGAAGGGCGCAGCGTTGAGGAGGTGTCGAAGGAAAGCACGTCCTCGATCCCGGTCGGGCGGTACGGTGAGCCGGCGGAATATGGCGATGCCGTCGCGTTCCTCGCATCCACCCGCTCCTCATATTTGACCGGGGGCGTCATCCGCGTCGACGGTGGGCTGATTCCGAGTGTCTGAGATGGAAGTCGCCCGTTCCCCGATCGTCGATCGCCTGGCCGCGGTCTCAACGGCCACGGTCACGACCGTTCTGTTCAAGCGCGGCATCCGCAATATTTCGTTTCGCGGCGTCGTACCGCTGAAGACGGGCCAGCCGCGCGTCGCGGGGCCCGCCTTCACCATGCGGTTTCTGCCGACGAGGGAAGATCTTTCCTCGCCAGCCGCCTGGTCTTCGCCGACGTCGACCAGGGCGGCCGTGGAGGCGATGCCGCCGGGATCGATCGTCGTCATCGATGCGATGGGGCGAACCAATTCGGGAGTCCTCGGTGACATCCTGTGCGCCCGGTTAAAAGTTCGGGGGGCGAGAGCCCTCGTGACGGACGGCGCGGTTCGTGATCGGGAGGGGATCGTGAAGACCGGTCTGCCGATCTGGTCGAAATCGGTCGCCGCTCCCCCGGCCGTTTCCGATCTGTTTTTCGTCGGATGGGGCGATCCGGTGGCCTGCGGCGGCGTGCCGGTCTTGTCGGGGGACATGATCCTCCTCGACGAGGACGGCGGGATCGTGATCCCGGGCGCGCATCTCGCCGACGTCATCGAGGAAGCCGAGACGATGGAGGCCCAGGAGGAGTGGGTCCTCAACGAAGTGCTCGGCGGCCACCCGCTCACCGGAATCTATCCGATGAGTGAGGAGAGCCGGCGACGATACGAGGACGAATCGAAGTAACGACGATTTCGCATCAATTCAGGGAGGAAATCATGAAACTGACTATGGCAGTCGCGGCCTTGGTCGCCACCACGGCTTTGGCAATCGTTTCGAAACCTGTGGAAGCGCGGGCGCTGAAGGTCCAGACGAGCCAGAATTCCGGCATCTCGACGTTCAATTTCATTACGGAGAAATGGGCGCCAAAGCTCGCCAAGATGACCGATGGAGCGGTCACGATCGATCTGCTGCCGATCGGTTCGGTCGTGCCTTACCGGGACACGCTGAACGCCACCTCGATGGGGATTCTCGACGGTGACCTGACGGCGATCGGTTATTTTTCGGGGCTCGATCCGGCGCTGGCCCTGATGGGCGATCTCGTGGCCGGTTACGACAATCCGGACCAGATGCAGATGTTCTGCGAGGTCGGCGGCGGCACGGAACTGCTGCAGAAGATCTACGATGAGATCAATCCGGGCGTTCACGTCGTCGGCTGCGGCCCATACAACAAGGAAGCGCTAGTTTCCCGTGTCCCGATCCGCGCAGTGGCGGACTTTCAGGGCAAGAAGGTGAGATCGCCGGAAGGGCTGCCCTCCGACCTCTTCGCCCGCATGGAAGCCTCGCCGGTTTCCCTGCCGCAGTCCGAGGTCTTCACGGCCCTCGACAAGGGCGTCGTCGACGCCTCCGACGCCTCGGCCTATTCGAACAACCAGAAGGCCGGCATGCACGAGATCGCGCGATACCCGATCTATCCGGGCATCCATTCCATGTCGATGCTGCAGTTCACGCTGAACCAGGAGGTCTGGGACGGCCTGAGCGAGGCCCAGAAGGCGATCGTCGAAACCTGGTGGCAGGCGATGATCGTCGATCTGCGCCGTTTCAGCCTCGAAGAGGACCAGAAGGCCGTCGCGGAAGATCTCGCCGGCGGGAAGGTCGAGATCGTCGACTGGCCCCAGTCGGAGCGCGACAAGCTGCGGGGCATCGCCCAGGAGGCATGGAAGAGCTACGCCGACCGATCCGAACTCGCGCGCGAAGCTTATGAGGCTCACCTGAAATTCATGAAGAGCATCGGGCTGAACGCTGACGCTTCCGAGGCGGCGGAGACCTCGTCCAACTGAGACGATGACGCTTCGGAGGCGCGCCCAAGCGCACCTCCGAAGCCATTGCCTCGCCGACAGCTTCCAACATCGCGAACCGCCGCCTTCGCCCGGTGCGCGAACCGGTGCATTTTTACGGGGATGCCTTCAATGTCCGCCACCATGGACGAACTCGACGGTGCGAAGCAGTTTGATCCGGAAGTCGTGGATCCGCGGCCGCATCCCTACGCATTGACCGATCATCTCAGCCATTTCACCGGCATCGTCGTCGCCCAGCTCTACATTCTGGTCGCAGCGGTCACGATCGGCGAAGTGCTTCTGCGCTACATCTTCAACGCTCCGACATCCTGGGCCTTCGAGATCGTCACCGTGACCAGCGCAACGGCGTGGATGCTGTCGGCCGGCTACATCACCATGCGCCACCGCCACATCTCGATCACGTTGATCTTCGACATGGTGCCGCCGAAGGCGCGCTGGTGGCTGGAGCTTTGGGCGTTGGTGATCGGCGTCCTCGCCCTCTACCTGCTGTTTTCCGATTCCCTGCAACGGGCGATGCATTCGGTCGAGGTTCTGGAGCGGTCGGGAACGCGCTTCAATTCGCCGCTGCCGATGGTTCTGAGAAGCGTCCTGGCGGCTGGAGCAGGGCTCTACCTCCTGCAATTGTTGCGCAACCTGTCCCTTCACTTCGAAAACACTGGTCCCAGGATCGCGGTGCGTATTCTCGGCGCCGTGATCGCATTGTCGATCCTCGTCACGGTGCTGGCCGATTTGCTCGGTCCGGTCGGTGTCGTCGGCGTCCTGCAGGACGGGTTCTCCGGCATCGGATCGGTCTTCGACCCCTCCGCCTACGTGGACCTGCGAGCCTACGACATCGGCGCGATCTGCCTGATCACGGTGGCCGTCCTCATTGCCCTCATGGGGACGGGCATGCCGCTCGGCATCGTCACCTTGGTCGTCTCCCTGCTGTTTGCCCTCTGCTACTTCGGTCCGCGCGGGCTCTATCTGGTGTCGACGAACGCCTACGGCATGCTCGAGAACTACTCGCTCGTGGCCGTTCCCATGTTCGTGCTCATGGCTTCGCTGCTCGAACGGGCCGGCGTCGCCAAGGATCTCTTCAACGCGATGTCGATCTTCGCGGGCAATCTGCGCGGCGGTGTCGCCATCCAGACCGTCGTCGTGTCGGTGATCATCGCCGCCATGTCCGGGGTGATCGGCGGCGAGATCGTGATGCTGGGCCTTGTCGCCCTGCCGCAGATGTTTCGGCTCGGCTACGACCGCCGCCTGACCATCGGGCTGATCTGCGCGTCCGGCGCCCTCGCGACCCTCATTCCACCTTCGATCATCATGATCATCTACGGCCTCTCCGCGGAAGTCTCGATCGGCAGCCTGTTCATGGCCGGCGCGACACCCGGCATCATGTTGGCCGTTGCCTATGCCGGCTATGTGTTGATCCGCTGCCAGCTCAATCCGAGCCTCGCTCCGACGGCGAGAGAGGCGGAAGAAATCTCCGGAGAGACGATCACGCTCGGCCGGGCGAGCTACACGGCCGTCGCCATGAGCGTCGCGCTCGTCTTCGCCGTCATGGGCGCGATCTATCTCGGGATCGCATCGGTCACGGAGGCGGCGGCGATCGGCGTCGGCGGCGCGATCCTGGTGGCGCTCGTGCGTAACCACATGAACTGGAAGATCCTCCAGGAATCGCTGATGGGAACCATGGTCACCGTCGGCACCATCGTCTGGCTCATCCTCGGCGCGGTGAGCTTCGTCGGCATCTTCAATCTCATCGGCGGCTCGCAATATCTGCGCGAGATGATCCTGGGTATCGGCCTGCCGCCGCTCGGCATCATCCTCGTGATGATGGGGATCCTGATGGTGCTCGGGACGTTCCTCGAATGGATCGCCATCGCCTTCATCACCGTGCCGGTCTTCGCGCCGGTGGTGACGACGCTTGCGCCGGAGTTGGGGATGGAACCCAGCTGGGCCGCGATCTGGTTCGGCGTCCTATTCGTCATGAACATCCAAATCTATTTCCTGTCGCCGCCGTTCGGGCCGGCCTGCTTCTGGCTGAAGTCGGTAGCCCCGCCGGACGTCACCCTACAGGAGATCTTCCGCGGCGTGATCCCGTTCATCTTCATCCAGATCGCCGGACTCGCTCTCGTGATGCTGTTTCCCGAGATTGCCCTGTGGCTGCCGAAGGCGCTCAGCAACTGACACTCGAAAGGGATCGAACATGGCCGGTTCGAACGACGTCTCCAACGACTGCCACCGATATGGACCCTACCCGTTCATCGCCGGGTTGTTCCTCGCGGGCATGATCGTCGTCGTGATGTTTGCGTATTCGGATTACTGGGTTGGTTGAGGCAAGTGCCGATGGTGGGTGCAAAATGAAGATCGACTGGGACACTCTGCCATCCGTCGCCGGCATGCGTGCGGGATCGACGCGGGCCGGCATCTGCGGCGACATGATTTCGGCCGTCAGGGTGGAGACCGCTGCGGACGCTGTTTTCGACGGCAAGACCCATTGGCATGCCAATGAGCAGATCCTCGTGATGATGTCCGGCAAGGTTTCGGTCGAGATCGACGGGGTTCGCCATGACGCCGAGGCTGGAGACCTCCTGTTCTTTCCGGCGGGCTCCCGTCATGCTGCCGTCGCAGTGGGGCAGGAGGGCTGCGTCTACTATGAGCTGTTCGCCCCGGCGCGCCCCGACCAACTTCCGGGCTTTGTCGGCAAAAGCGTGTTGCGCTTCGATTGACGGTGGTTGAGGTCGCGAACGGCCGAACTCGGCGGGCGTGCCATCGACAACGCGGCGCAAGAATCCAGTCGGCAGGGCTTGTTAAGAGGCACTGTACCGCGTTGAACATCCGGCCTCGCCAGCGAATTCGGTTGAAAAGGATATCCCCAGATCCTTGCCATGCTGAAGAGCGACGGCTGGACGATGAACGCCAGCAAAGTCGAGCGGATCTGGCGGTCGGAAGGGCAGAAAGTCCCCCAGAAGCAACAAAAGCGAGGCCCGCTCTGGCTGAGCGAGGGATCGTGCGCTCGCCTGCGGCCAGAGTATCCGAACCATGTCTGGGACCCTTGGCATACCTTTGAGATTCAGGCTTCTGGCGTGAAAGGCTAGGCGCATCTCCCCAGCGTCGCGCAATCTGCCACGCCGCGTTGTGCGCTACTCATCCGGAATGGAGGAAGTCGAAGACGGAGAGCGACAGGATCGCGGCGAGAATCGGGAGTTCTTTGACATCGAGGCTCTCGTCGGGCCCGCCGAGGTTGGTGGGCGTCAGCCCGCACACCACCGTCGGCATGCCGGCTCTTCGCCAGAGCCTCGCATCCGAGGCGCCGACGCGCATGTTGGGAGCCACCGGAACCGGCAGGATCTCCCGGCAGGCGGCGAGGGTGCCGGACACGATCGGCTCGCAGGGCGAGGTCCAGGTCGCCTCGTAGCGCCGTGTCACCGAGCATTCGACCGCGGGATGGTCGGCGAGAAGGCGGGCGATCTCCGCCTCGACGGCGGCGACCGTCACTCCCATCGGCAGGCGGATGTCGAGTTCGGCGCGAGCCGTGTCGGGGACGAGATTGGGGGAGGTGCCGCCGGCGATGGTTCCGACATTGACCGTCACCCGGCTCATCACCGCAAATTCCCCCGCCCCGCCCAGGGGCTCGGAAAGCGCCTTTGCCTGGTTCATCCAGGAGGCTGCTTCGACAGTATCCGGCATCTGCATCCGTTCGAGCTGCCGAAGGGCGTCGAGCGCGCTGATCAGCGAGGCGATGGCATTGTCGCCGCGATGGACATGGGCCCCGTGGGCGGCGCGCCCGGACGCTTCGAGGCAGAGCCAGATCATCCCCTTTTCGCCGCAGCGCAGGATTTGCGGCGAGCCGACATCCGGTACGATCACCGCGTCGGCGCGACAGGCCGGCACCATGTCGATCAGAAACTGGGTTCCGTCTTCACCCATCGACTCCTCGTCGCCGGCCAGCGCCAGAACTAGCTCACCCGGGAACTCGGCGATCGTTTCGGCGAGGAGCCGCATGACGATGAGGGACGCTGCGACGCCGCCCTTCATGTCGGCCGCGCCCCGGCCGTAGAGACGGTTGCCGACCACCTCGCCCCCGAGCGGATCCCTCGTCCACTGCGACCGGGCGCCGATCGGATAGGTGTCGAGATGGCCACTGACGATCAGCCTGCGGCCCTGCGTCTTTCCGCCGAGCCGCGCGACCAGATTCTGGATCGGCGCGTACGGGCTGTGCAGCGAGACCTCGATCCCTGGGAGCGCCGAGAGGTAGTCCGCCGCGAAGGCCGCCGCCGCGCGCGTGTCGCTTGGTGGCGTCTGACTGTCGATCTTCACCAGCTCGCGCGTCAGGGAAACCAGTTCCGGGCCAGCGGAAAGCGCCGCTGCCTTCAGCCGCGCGCGGGCAGCCCCTTGCGGCGTCTCGCGAGTGATATCTGCCGGCTCCCTCATGCCGGCAACGCCGCCGCTTCGAGCAGGCTGGAGCCCTTCACCGCATAGACCAGCAGCATGATCTCGTAGACCACCGCAGCGGCGAGAAAGGCGGTCATGCCGTTGACGTCGTGAGGCGGGCTGACGGTGTTCACGTCGGCGGCGACGACGTTCAGGCTGGCGAGGCTGCGGATCAGGTCGAGACCTTCACGGGCGCTCAGCCCACCCCAGACCGGCGTGCAGACACCGGGCGCGCAGGACGGGTCGAAGACGTCCATGTCGAAGGAGAGGTAGACCGGCGCACCGCCGATTTCCCCCGAGATCGCCGCCATGGCGGAAGGGCCGCGGTCGAGCAGCTCCGCCAGCGTGACGAGATTGTAGCCGAGCGCCCGTCCGTGGTCGTAGACGCCCTGCCGCGTCGTCGTTCCGCGGAGGCCGACATGGTAGGACGCACTGGTGCGAATGCGTTGCTCCAGCGCCGCATGGGTGAACTGCGTCGAGGCGTCGTAGGGGTGGACCGGATCCGCCGGATAGGCGTCGGTGTGGCTGTCGATATGCAGGACGACCAGGCCGGGATGGTGGCGCGAGACGCCGCGAATCAGCGGCAGCGAGACGCTGCCGTCGCCGCCGAGCCCGATCGGGACGGTTCCCGCGGCGGCGATGCGGTCGGCGGCCGCCGCGATGGCCGCAAAGCTCTCCTCGATCCGGGACGGTGTCAGGCGGACGTCGCCGCAGTCGATGGCGCCCAGCGCTAACGGCACGTCGACGTCTGCGACCTCGGGACTGTAGCGGCGCACCAGCCCCGACTGTGCACGGATCGACGCGGGGCCCTGCCGGGCGCCGATCCGGAACGGGTGGATGCCGCAATCGAACGGGCAGCCGAGGATCGCCACCCCCGCGCCCGCGGGGTCGGTCCCCTGAGGAATGTCCATGAAGGTCTGCGGTCCGGCGCAGATCTGTTCGAGGCCGTGGTCAGGCGTGGTCGATGGGGTCATGCTTCGTCAGCGCCGCGACAGGCGCCGCTCCCAGATGCGAATGGCCATCGCCAGGGGCCAACAGATGAGGAAATAGACGACGGCGATGGCGGTGAAGATTTCCAGCGGGCGAAAGGTCGAGGAGGAGAGCTCCATGCCGCGCCGGGTGATTTCGGCGACGGAGATGACCGAGCCGAGCGAGGAATACTTGATCAGCTGCACGAAGTTCGCGGCGAGCGGCGGAAGCGTCATGCGGATCGCCTGCGGCAGGACGATGCGGCGGAAGGACTGGAACGGTGTGAGGCCGAGGACGCGCGCTGCCTCCCGGTGGCCCTTTGGGACCGCCTGGATGCCGGCGCGGTAGACCTCGCCGATGAAGGCGGAGGAGTAGATCGACAAGCCGATGACCAGGGCGGCGAACGCGCTGAGATTGATGCCGAAGACGATGGGCAGCACGTAATACGCCCAGAGGAGCTGCACCAGGATCGGCGTGTTGCGGATGATCTCGCCGACACCGATGCCGATGGCGCGCAGCGGCCAGTACTTCGACATGTCGAGGCCGGCGATGACGAGACCCCCGATCATCGCCAGGACGAGCGTCGTCGCCGAGATCAGCAAGGTGGTCTGCAACCCGCTCATCAGGAACGGGAAGTTCGTGGCGATGACGTCCCAGCGGAAGGTGTAGGTGGACATGGGTGATGGTCCCTGAAGGGGGGAGGCTGCGGCCGCCCAGGGGCTGGCCGCAGCGGATCGACGTTCAGGGCGCGACGATGGGGCCGAGCTTGTTCTTCTCGGCATATTTTTCGAGCCGGCCGTCGAGCTTGATCGTGTCGACGAAGAGATTGACGTAGTTCAGCCAGATCTGGTCGCCCTGGGGCACGACATAGGCATAGGGGGTGATCCGGAGTTTTTCGTCCGGTTCGACGATCGCCGCCCATTCGAATTCGTCGCCGACCTTGATGGCGGTCGGATAGTCGGTCATCACCACGTCGGCCCGGTTGGCCATCAGCTCTCCCTCGCGCGTCGCGGGCGGCGAGATGGCGGTGAACTCGGCGTTCTTGAGATAGTCGCGCATGAAGGGTTCGATGTAGCTGCCGAGCGTCGTGACGACGCGGACGCCGGGCTTGTCGACGTCGGCCCAGGTCTTGATCGGGCCGTCCTTCTTGACCACGGCATAGATGCTGGTCTTCAGATAGGGGTGGGAAAACGCCACGGCCTGCGCCCTCTGGAGCGTCGCGCCGACGCCGAACATGCCGATGTCGCACTTGTCGGCCTGCAGATCCGCGATGAAGGTGCCGAAACTGGTTTCGACGATCTCGAGGGTCGCTCCCAGTTCCTTGGCGAGTTCCTTCGAAAGATCCGCATCGATCCCTTCGATCTCGCCGGTCGCCGGATTGCGATAGGAGATCGAATAGTAGAGCGGGTACTGGCACACCCGGAGCGTGCCGCTCTTGGTGATGCGATAGAGACGGGAATCCATCTCCTGGGCCTTCGCCCCGGGGGCCGTCGTGACGAAGGCCGCGGCGAGGGCGATGGCCGCCAACGCCGATCTTGTCAAACCTGTGCGCATGAAACTCTGAGCTCCTTGTCAGTCCTGCAGTTGCTGGAGAAACCGCGCGGCACGCTCGGTGCGTGGTGCGGAAAAGAAGTCCTTCGGATCGCCATCCTCGACGATGCGGCCCTGGTCCATGAAGACGACGCGCGAGCCGACGCTGCGCGCAAAGCCCATCTCATGCGTGACCACCAGCATGGTCATCCCCTCCCGGGCGAGTTGCCGCATGACCTGCAGCACTTCGTGGCGCAGTTCCGGATCGAGCGCGGAGGTCGCTTCGTCGAACAGGATGATCTTCGGCGTCATCGCCAGGGCACGGGCGATCGCCACGCGTTGCTGCTGGCCACCCGACAGATGCGCGGGATAGGCGTCCCGCTTCTCGGCGAGGCCGACCTTCTCCAACAGTTCCATCGCCCGCTCGATCGCCTCCTTGCGAGGCACCTTGCGCACCAGCACCGGCGCCTCGATGAGGTTCTGCAGAACCGTCATGTGCGGCCACAGGTTGAAATGCTGGAAGACCATCCCGATGTCGGGCCGCACCCTTGCCGCGGCGCGGCGGACCGACGGGCCGTTCGTCCCGTCGCCGATGACGTGGCCTTCCATCGTGATCCGGCCGGCCGACGGCGTCTCGAGCAGCGCGAGGCAGCGAAGCAGCGTCGTCTTGCCCGATCCTGACGGGCCGATCACGCAGACGACATCCTTGCGGTCGACCGCGAGGACGATGTCCTTGAGCACCTCGGTGTGGCCGAAGGTCTTGCTGATGCCCTCCGCCGCGATGATGCGGGAGGGGGAGGGCCGGCTGGCAGCGACACCGGTTTCCGCCGCGGCTGGATCATAAATTTCATTTATGGACATGGCAAACCGTGTGCGGTAAATTCTCAAATATGGTCTCTAGGCTCTGCTAAATGGGAGTTTTTTTCAATCACAAAAATTTATGCACCATGAGGAAATGTTGAGCATGGATCTGCGTCTTCTCGAAGCATTTCGGGCTGTCGTCTCCAATCACTCGGTCACGCGCGCGGCGAGGGTCCTCGGATTGACGCAGCCTGCCGTCAGCGCACAGCTGGCTCGCCTCGAGGCCGCCGTGGGCTTCCAGCTGTTCCTGAGGAGCGGCGGCCGGCTTTCGCTGACGCGCGAGGGCGAGGAGTTCCACCGTGAGGTGATGCATGCGCTCGGCATGTACGAGCGGCTCGACAGGGTGGCGGAGGCCATCCGCGAGGGGCGCTCCGGCCGGCTCGTGATCGCCAGCCACCCGAGCGCCTCGATCTCGCTGCTGCCGCCGCTGGTGTCGCGCTTCACCCGCCAGTCGCCGGAGATCCACGTGCGGATGCTCAACCGAACCTCGGAGGAGGTGCGCAGCTTCTTTCCGGCCGCCTCCATCGACATCGGCATCGCCGAGTTGCCAGTCGACATCGTCGGCGTGAACGTCCGCCGATACGAGATCGACTGCGTCGCCGTGCTGCCGAAGGACCACCCGGCCACCCGGCATCCGGTTCTCACTCCGGCGGAACTGGCGGGCATTCCCTTCTTCGCTATGCCGCCCGAGCGGGTCATCAGTCACCGGGTGAAGACCGCGTTCGCACAGGCGGGCGTGAGCCTCCAGACCATCGCCGAGGTCGATTTCTTCAGTTCGATCTGTGCCCTCGTCGCCAATGGCGGCGGGGTGTCGGTGGTCGACATCTTTTCGGCCCGCATGTTCGAGGCCCTCGGCCTCGAAATCCGCCCGTTCCAGCCCGCCATCCCCTACGAGATCGGCGTTTTGACCAGCGAGGACCGGCCACTTTCGCCGCTGGCCAAGGATTTCCTCGAACTTCTCGACACCACCCTGCGAACGGAGAGCGCCGCCAATGCCTGACCCGACGAGATCGACCATCGAGACCCGGTTTCCCCGGCTGGAAGAAGAGTTCGCTGCCATCTGCGACTGCGGCGGGCGGCTGGCCGGAACGGCCAGCGCCGCGGCGGCGGTGGAACTGCTCGTCCGGCTGGGAGAAGCCGCCACCGGCGTCACGGCCCGCCGGGAAGTCGTCCCCTATGCCGGCTGGCGGGGCAGGGGGGCGCGCATTGTTCTGGCCAGAGGCGAGGCGATCGCCTGTCATCCGCTGGTCCGAACTGTCGCGACGCCGGCCGAAGGCATCGAGGCCGAAGTCGTCGACCTCGGCCGCGGGACGCCGGAGGAATTCGACGCTCACGCCAGCGAGATCGCCGAGCGGATCGTCCTGGTCCGACACGAACTCATGTTCAACGCCGGCACGATCCACCGGCGGGTCAAATACGAGCGCGCCCTGGCTGCGGGAGCGGTCGGATTTCTCATCGCCGGGCCGCTCGAGGGCAGCCTTGTGGCCGGATCCTCGGGACGCAGCGGCGAGGCCGGTATCCCGGCCGTCGGAATCTCGCCGGAGACGGCGGATCGCCTGTCGCCGTCGGCCGACGGTTTCCCGAGCGTGCGGCTGGTCGTTGAGACCGACGAGGCCCCGGCCGAGGCACAGAACCTCTTCTTCGACATTCCTGGTCAGGAAGACGGCTGGGTGATCCTGTCGGCCCATATCGACGGCCATGATCTGGCGGAGAGCGCCATGGACAACGCCTCGGGCCTTGCCGTCGCCTTGTCCGTCGCCGCCGAAATCGCCCGATCGGGCGAACGCCCCCGCCACGGCCTGCGTCTGGCCTTCTTCAACGTCGAGGAATGGGCGCTGTTGGGCTCGAAGTCCCATGTCGAGACGCTTTCCCACAGCGAGCGCGAGCAGATCGCGCTCGACGTCAACATTGACTCCGTCGGCTTCAGCAGGCGGCTGACGGCGCTGACCAGCGGCTTTGCGGGCCTGGAGCCGTTCCTCCTCAAGCGTGCAGAGGAATGCGGCGTTCCGTTGCGGCTGTTTCGTCCGCTCCAGACCAACTCCGACCATGCGAACTTCGCCGCAGCCGGGATTCCGGCGTTCCGCCTCGTCGCGGGCTTCGGCGAGCCGGCTTCGGCCGGCCGGCTGATCCTGACGGCGGGTGACACGCGCGATACGGTCGACGCCGGATCCCTGCGGGACGCGGCGCGCCTGACCCTCGCGATCGTCACCGGCGCGCTGGCAGCCGACCTTGGAGAGCGAACGGCTTGGAGGGGCAGCTGAACTCGCTTAACCGCAACCAACGCACTACACTGGCACGGGCTGATGTCATTCGGCGCGACGCTTTGACCCCGGTTCATAATACGCTTCGCTGCCATTTCATACGCTTACCAGCGTGACCCCGCGCCGATTGGCGTCGAACCCCGGCGCCGGTTCATATCGAACGCGACAGCGAACGAGGGACGGCTGGAGATCGTCATCGGGAACGGACGACGAGTTCTCGTTGACCGCGACGTCGATGCGGACGCTTTGGTCCGCGTCGTCCGGGCGCTGGAGACGCTGGCGTGGTCCCGACCCCTTCCGGCGTCCATGCCTCGCTAGGGACCGGGGCACACCGACATTAGGAAGAGCTCTCCGGGCTGTCGCTCCAAGTGCAGGAGGTGCAAGGCTGCGCTCGCGTCTCCCGTCGCCAGCTTTGCCAGGGGCGTCGTTGTCGATCAGTCCGAAGAGCTGTTCACCATGGCCGGTCACGATCCGTTCCGACGGCAGCGCCTCCACCGGGGGTAACGCCACACCGCCGTGCCTCTCGGGTCAGCCGACGGGGACGCCCCCGCCGACCAATGCGGCGAGGCCCGCCTCAAAGAGGAGTGCCTCGTCGTCCCGCCGACGGGCGAGGCCTGCCTCGACGGCAGTGCCTGCCCAGATCCTCTTCATCATCCGTATCAGCAACGTCAGCTCATCTTGAGGTGGGCTCTCGCTAGTCGGAATGTCCGCGCAATGGTTAGTTTTCTTCGTAAGCGAACTGCGGGAGTTTCTGCAGGTTTTCCTTGCTTCCTGGAGCGAACACGATCTTCGAGCCGTCCTCGCTGATGTCGAGGGAATCGTAGGGAATGGCGACAAGGTGGCCGCCAATGCCGAGAAAGCCGCCGACTTCGAGAACGGCGAAGAGGACTTTCTCGCGGTCGACGATGAGGTCGTCGACCGAACCGATCGTCTCTCCCGAGCGGTTTTCGACGTCCGCGCCGGCAAGTTCGGAGGCGCGGTAGCCTTTGGCCACGTCCTTCACATCGACGTCGAGCACCAAGACGTTCTGCGAGAATGCCGGACCAGTGGCTGACGGCAGGAAGACGGCGGACGTCAGGAGCGTGCTCCCGCCGATTGCCAGGAAGCGGCGGAAATGGCGATATCTGTGGGAAGCGCTGTCGTGTGGCATGACGGATCCTCTGGCTTGGGAGCGATGCCGGCGGGGCGGGACATCCGGTGTCCGGCTCTGGGGGCTCCGTCAAAGTCGAACGAAACCGTGAGAGCAGCCTTGACCCCTGTCAGTTTTTTCATGTCGCGCCGGCATCAGCGCACGGGCGCCAGGACGTCCATGGCAGCCTGGATCGACGCGGCAAGCTCCGGCACCGTAAAGGCGCCTTCGTGGCGTCGCCCGTTGACGAAGAAGCTCGGCGTGCCGTTGACGCCGCTGCGGACGCCGCCGATGAAGTCAGACTGTATCTTCTCGGCGTGCAGCGTGCGGGTGATCGAATCGCGAAGCCCGATCTGTGATAGCCGCAAGGTGCCGGCGATGGCGAAGAGGAGCTGCACGCTCAGCCGATGCTGGTTTGCGAAAACGAGGTCATGCATCTCCCAAAACAGGCCGTGATCGCCGGCATATTCGGCCGCTTCCGCCGCCGTCGCTGCGAAGGGATGGACCTCGACCAGCGGGAAATGCCGGAAGACGACGGACAGGGCCGCGCCGTACCGGTCCTCCAGCGACCGGACGACCGGCTGGGCGGCGGCGCAGTAGGGGCACTGGTAGTCCCCATATTCCACAAGCGCGACCCTGGCATTGGATCCGCCGCGCCTGTGGTCACGCGGATTGACGGGAACTCTGAGCGTCGACATCGTTCTGCTCCAGGTTTGGCATCTGGTCGAGGGCCTCGAGGAGACCGTCCGCGCCGGGGTTGACCGCGACGGGCGACAGGTGGCTCCACGAGATCGTGCCGGTCTCGTCGATGATGAAGAGGGCGCGAGCGCTCTCGCCGACGTCGTCGCGATAGGCGCCGTAGGCCCGCGAAACCTCTCCCTTGGGATGGAAATCCGACAGCAACGGAAAATGCAGGTTCCTGTCGCGTGCGAAGGCCTGATGGCACCATGGCCCATCCACGGAGATGCCCAGGAGCCCCGCACCCTTGTTTCGGAACTCGGAAAGGACGTGATTGTAGAGCGTCATCTGGTCGCCGCAGACGGGGCTCCAGTCGGCGGGATAGAAGGCCAGGATCACGCGCCGTCCGGCGAACTCGGTCAAGGAAAGCGTCTGGTCGGGCGTCACGCGCAACGTGAAAGCGGGTGCAGCGGTGCCCGCAGCGAGTATCGCCGGCATATCGTTCCTCCTTGCAATCATTCAAGCTGTTCCTGAAGCGGCGAATTCGCCCGGCAGGCCAGTGCGGTGGGACCGCAGCCTGAAGGCCAGCACGAGCAGCGTGGCGCCGAGCACGAGCGCGTGCGCGCCGGTCCAGAAGGTCATGACCAAGGCGCCGGTGAAAGGCGAGAGGACGAGAAGAATTCCGAACACGACGCTGACGATGCCTGCGATCATCAGCCAGACGCGGCCATGGTCGATCTTGAGGCGGAATGCGGAGATCAGCATGGCCGTGCCGTTCACAAGGGCCCATGCCGCCACCAGCACCACGAAGGCTAGGACCGTGATGCCGGGCCACAGGATCGCCACGGCGCCGGAGACGATGCCGAGGATGCCGCTCAGGAGCAGCCAGATCCAGCGCCCGCCCTGGCGTGCGCCGCGCACGGACATGATGATCCCGAAGACGCCGTCGACGAAACTGAATGCGGCGAAGGCCACCACCAGCGACAGCATGGTCACGACAGGCATTGCGAAGGCGGCGATGCCGAAGAGGATGGCGACGACGCCTCGCAACGCGACGGCCCACCAATTGTCGGCGAGCATGCCGTTCATGGCTTGGCTCTTCGAGCCGTTGGTCGAAATGGTGCTTTTCATCGTGCTCTCCATTCGCATCCGCAGACGGATCGTCAGCTGGCGATGGTGATGCGGTTGTCGACCTTCAGGACGCCCGGCGCGCGCCAGGCTGCTTCTTCTGCTTCCGTGCGCTCGGCCCAGGACCGAACCCTGCCTTCCAGCACGACTTCGTTGCCTTTGGCTTTCACGATGATGCCGGCGGCATCGAGCAGCGCACTACGTTTCAACGCCTCGGCTATGCTTTGGTGAATCTCGTCCGGCGCCACGGGAGACCTGACCATGATCGTGTTGACGAGGCCTTTGATCCCTCGCACCCGGCGCACGGCACGGGCGACGTCACGCCTCTGATGGTAAGATGCGACGATGCCCTCGAGCCTGAGTATGCCGTCTTTCACGACGACCTTGACGTCGCCCAGATCCGGGGACTCATAATGCAGCACGGTGACCGCATCCCTGGCGATCTCCGGATCCGGGCGCTGACTGATCGACGGCAGACGCACGTCCAGATCGTTGGCCACGCCGAAGACGCCGGCCACGCGCTTTGCGACGTCTTCGGCTTCCCATTTTTCAGTAAAGCTCTTGACGAAGCCCGCCAGGGTCACCGCGCCATGGTTGACCGTGACGACGATATCGGTGGCGTCAAGGCTCGGGTCCCACCGAAGCTCGCTCTCGACATCGTTCCTGACATCTTCGTCGGATTTCATGGTTCAGCGTCTCCTGCCGGCGATCGGTTCTGCAAGCGCATCCCCCGCCGATCCGGCGGTTCAGGCTGAACTTTAGGACCGCTTGGACAGGCGGACCTTGATGACCATCAGTTTTGGCATCATCCTCGGCCGATAGGGTCGCAGTGACGCGGTCCGAGCCTGCGGCCCGAAGAGAGAGTTTTCCATGCCTTCGACGACCATCAGGACGATGCGACTGCCCGCGGGAGACGACGTCCCGGTGCTCGGCCAGGGGACCTGGGGCATGGGCGAGAGGTCAGCCCATCGCATCGCGGAGGTGGCCGCGCTGCGGCTCGGCGTTGATCTCGGCATGACGCTCATCGACACGGCCGAGATGTATGGCGACGGGGGCGCGGAGGAGGTGGTCGGCGAGGCGATCTCCGGCCGGCGCGACGCGGTCTTCATCGTCAGCAAGGTTCTGCCGAGCCATGCCTCGCGCCGAGGCGTGGCGGCTGCCTGCGAGGAGAGCCTCAGGCGCCTGCGGACCGACCGGATCGACCTCTATCTGCTCCACTGGCGCCTCGGCACACCACTCGCCGAGACCGTCGCCGGCTTCGAGGCGCTGAAGGGCGCCGGCAAAATACGTCATTGGGGGGTCAGCAATTTCGACACCGCAGACATGATCGATCTCGCCGGCGTCGCCGATGGAAGGAATGCACAGACCAACCAGGTGCTCTACAACCTGACCCGGCGCGGCATCGAATACGACCTCCTGCCATGGTGCCGCGACCGCGCGATCCCGGTGATGGCCTATTCACCCGTCGAACAGGGTGCCTTGGCGGACGATGAACGCCTCGCCAAGGTCGCCGACCGGCACGGCGCGAGCCGGTCGCAGATCGCCCTGGCCTGGGTCCTTCGCCAAGACGGCGTCATCGCCATCCCGAAGGCGAGCCGAGCCGATCACGTTCGCGACAATCGCGCCGCGCATGACATACGGCTTACCCCTGCCGATCTGCAGGAACTCGATCGCGCCTTTCGGCCGCCGACGGCCAAGCAGCCCCTCGAGATGCTTTAGACCGTCCGCGGTTCACGGCAGCTTGGCTGCGAGCACGTCGATCTTTTCGATCTGAGGCGGGGAGCGGAACAGTTCTTCGGCGCGCGACTTCAACGCTTCCGCGACCTTCCCCGCAAGATGGGCGTCGCGTCCCGCATCGTCCGGGAACGCATCGAAGATCCCGTAGGTCATGGGACCCATCTTGATTGCGAACCAGGCTTTCGTTTCAGCTTCCGCCTCCACCAGGGGCAAGGCCTCCTTGAGGAATTCCTCAACCTTCGATTCAAATCCGGGCTTGGCATCCAACCGGACATACAGCGCTTTCCTGACCATCGTCGTCTCCTTCTTGGGTGTTGACATTCATCCCGGCGAGCCGGTCGTCTGACCTTCAGACCTCGTCGTTTCGCTTCAGTTCTCGATGAGCTGCGCCCTCACCGTATTCGAGATGCGAGCCGCCTCGTCCTTGGTCTTTCCGCACAGCACCAGCGCCTGGTCCGCCAGGCCGAGACCGGCCGCGAGATTTTCCGGAAACACCGCGGTGGGGCCGAACTGCAAGAACCGCGTCATGTCGAGATTGTCGGCCGTCGAGAGCAGCGAAGCCAGTCCGGCGTCGCGCTTCTTCACATGATGCAGGACACGCTCCACCGCCTTCAAACGATCGAAGGTGAGGATCAAGAGTTGCGCCCGGTCCAGCCCCGCCGCCTCGAGAATGCGGTGGTGGCTCGCATCGCCGAACACGACTTCGTGGCCCTGGCGCCGCGCGACCCGGAACCGCGTCAAATCCGTTTCGATGGCGATATAGGGGATGTCCGCGGTTTCGAGTACGGTCGCCACGAGGCGGCCGACGCGACCGCAGCCACATAGGATGACGTGGTCGTGAAGCGTCCCGCTTTCGGCACGGATGGTCATTTCGGTCGCTGCCATGCGGCGATCGCGTTGGCCAAAGGGCCATTCGGCCCAATGGTTGCGCTGTATGACGAGCGGGGCCAGTCCCATGGTGAGGGCCAAAGCAATCAGCGCCGGCTGGCCCAGATTCGGTGTCACGAGGCCGGACTGGAGTGCCAGCGTGATCAGGAGCAGTCCGAACTCGCCGCCATGCGCAAGAATGACGGCAGATCTTGCCGATGCTTCCCGGTGTGCTCCGGCAATGATCCCCGTCAAGAAGATCAGGACGGCCTTCATTGGGAAGAACACCAGCATCCACAAGAGGATGGACCCGGGGAAGAGGGTTATCGCCGACAGGTCGATGCTCATGCCCACGCTGATGAAGAACAGGCCCACCAGCACGTCTCGAAACGGTCGGATGTCTTCCTCGACACGGTGGCGGAACTCGCTCTCGCCGATGACCATGCCGGCGACGAATGCGCCGATGGCAGGGGTGAGGCCCGCGAGTTGCACGGCATAGGCGGTGCCGAGCGCGGTCATCAGCACCCACAAGAGGAAGAGGTCGGGGGAGCGTGTCCTGAGAACCCGCGAGAACCCGAAGCGGATCAAAGGCCGTGTAACGATGGCGGCGGCTGTCAGTGCCGCGGCGGCAAGCGCCATCTGAGTCAGAATGGCCAGCGGCGCCGGCGCTTCGTCACGCGACCAGACGTCTGCCAGGATGAGCAGGGGCAGTGTCGCCAAGTCCTGGAACAGCAAGATGCCGAGCGAGATCCTCCCGTGGCGGCTGTTGATCTCGCCCTGCTCGGCGAGCTGCTTCAGGACGACGGCCGTCGACGACATGGCGATCGCACCGCCCAAGATGATGGCCGGCTCGGCCGCGACCCCCGTCAGCGCAAGCCCGGTAGCCACCAGCGCCACCGTCATGCCGACCTGCAGGCCGCCGGCGACGAGCACGTCCCATCGCGCACGCAGGATGGCCGGAATCGAGAATTCGAGGCCGACCATGAACATCAGAAAGATCAGGCCGAGCTCGGCCAGAAAACGTGTATCCTCCGCCGATTCGATCAGATCGAAGCCGTGCGGCCCGAGCGCCACCCCGACCGCCAGGTAGCCTATGACGGCCGGCATTCGCAGCGCGGCGAGGATGCCCACCGCCACGCCCGACGCGGCGACGAGGATCAGGGTTCGGGCCAGCAGGACCTCGTTCATTCCGCGTCTCGTCCACCGCCCACCGCGGCCTCGGAGCACGGGGCGGCCGTTTGGCAAGCCGATCCTGGTGAGACTCCCTCAGTCCCGGAGATTGCAGGCGTTCCCGACGTGGCGGGGCTGCCCGAATGTCCGGAGATCCAGGAGGGCGGATCGCTCGCGGGAAACGAGTCCATGCCGGCCGCTTCGACCGGGTCGGGCCTCGCGATTTCGGCTCGGTGAGATGTCCGTTTCCGCTGACGCTCCACGTCACGACCTCCTTTGCTGGCAGAGACCGACCGGCCCGGACGCTGGCCCGACCTCGATATCGTCACTGAATCACGGGGAGATGGTGATCCGGTTCTCGACCTTCGTCACGCCGGGTGCGCGCCAGGCTGCGCGCTCGGCCTCCTGCCGTTCCGCCCAGGAGCGCACCTTGCCGGTGAGGATCACTTCACCGCCCTCGGCCGAAACGGTCACGCGGTCGGCATCCACCTCCGCCATCCGCTTCAGCGCGTCCTCGATCTTTCTCTTGATCTCCGATGGCGCGACACGCGGTTTGAGCGTCACCAGGTTCGCGACGCCCTTGACACCCCTGACCTTCCGCGCGGCGGCCTCCGCGCGCTTGCGTTGATATTCCCACTCGACGTTGCCCTCGAGGGTCACCCAGCCGTTCTTCACGACGACGGTGATCTTCTCGTGGGAGAAGGGAAGCTCGTCCTTGATCGCCTCGACCGCGGCACGGGCCACCTCGGGATCGGTTTTCTGGCTGGCGGAGGGCAACCGAACCTCGATGTCGTTGGCGACACCGAGCACCCCCTTGACCCGCTTCGTTGCTTTCTCGGCCTCGTATTTCTGGCTGTAGCTTCGGACGAAGCCGCTGAGCGTGACGACCCCGTCCTTCACCGCAACGCCGATGTCGGAAGGATCGATGTCCGGATCCCATTTGAGCTCACTTTCCACGTCATGTTTGATGTCGCTGTCGATTCTCATCTCGCAATCCTCCGTCCATGGGGTGATCAGCTTGTGCCGCGTCGGAGGCAGTCCGTGCCTGCGCAGCATTGGCAAGCTTGCCCGCAGGCGCGGCTGCCGACCTTGACCGCCATCAGTTTTCGCCCCGGTCTTCGTCGCGTTCGGACACAAAAAAGGTCCGCAGCCGGCGGACGGCTGCGGACAATGAGGCGGGTTCTCGGGAGGAGATGGGAGGTTCAGCCCGCCTGAACGGGAATGCGCTTGGTATCGGCTTGCAACTGCGCCGACTTCGGAATTGCGATCGTCAGCACACCGTGCCGGAAGGTCGCCTCGGCCGCTTCCGGATCGACGCCCGCCGGAAGCGACACGATGCGCTCCACGGCGCCATAGATTCGCTCCCTGACGAGCACGCCGTTTTCCTCGGCTTCACGATCCGCCTTCTTCTCGCCACGGATCGTCAGGTGGCCGTCGCTGATGGACACGTCGATGTCCGCCTCGCTCATGCCCGGCAACTCGGCCGTTACCGTGACCTCCTTGCCATCGTCGGCGACATCCACGCGCACGGTCTCGGTCTGGTGCAACCGTTCGAGCGTCGCGAATGGATAGGGCACCATGCGCCAGAAGTGGTCGAAGGCGCGATCGACGTCTAATTGCAGCGCGTGCATGGGGTCGACCGGCTCTGTCTGGGCGCGCCCCCGGCCGGAGGCTCGCCACGGAACGAGATCGCTGATCTTCATCGATTCCTCCATCACGCCGCTTTGACGGTGATCTTGGCGGCTGGCGACGGCGCCGCTTTCGGCAGGGTGAGCCGAAGCACGCCATCCTTGAACACCGCCTCGATCGCGGCCGTGTCGATCGGCTCCGACACCGTGAAGCTGCGTTCATAGCTGCCGTCGCGGTACTCGGCATGAAGCAGCGCATAGCCGTCGGGCGCGCTGGACGCCGATCGCGCCGAAATGCGCAAGACGCGATTTTCCAGGGTGACGTCGAGGCTGTCCGGGTCCGCCCCTGGCATGTCGAGCACCATCTGCACGCCGGCCGTGGTCTCGATGATGTCGGTCGGTGGTATGAAGACAGACTCTGCGCGCGTGGCTTCCGGGGAGACGGTCCCGTTGGTTTCGTGGTCGGTCATGGTGGCATCTCCTCAGGAGCGGCTGACGGTGATCTTGTGAGGCTTGTCCGCCTCCGGCCGCGGCAGGTCGAGCCGCAGCACCCCGTTTCGGAACTTCGCCGCGGCACGGTCGCCGTCGACGCGGAATGGCAGGATGAGGTTGCGGGTGAAGGTCCCGGTGGTGCGCTCCTGGCGATGGACCACGGCGTCATCCGCCAGCGGTTCGGCGGGACGGGTGCCGCGCAGCGTCACCGTGTTCTGATGGACGGCGATGTCGAGCTCCTCCGGCGCGACGCCAGGGATCTCGGCGGTGACCACGGCTCCGTCAGTGCCGCCCCAGATGTTCATCAAAGGGAATTCGGGAGTTGCCGCGACCCTGAGGTTGTCGAGCAGCCGGCTCATGTCCCTCTGGGCGAAGCGCATCTGGCGAAGCGGGTCGTACCAGCGACCCGTATTCTCGAGGTTGTGCAACATGCCGATCTCCCTTTTCCTCGCATGAGGCGTCGATGTCGGCTCAAGGTGCATTCGACCGGCGCAGGCGACATTGATGACCGTCAGTTTAGGGCGGCGAAAATTCGGCTAGTTGTTTTCGGCGCCCCGCAATCCGTGAGGGGCCTTCCTCCTGCCTTGGGGGAGGCGAAGGACAGGTCTGCGAAGATGCCGACGAGCAGCGGCGATCCCTATGAAATCCTCGGCGTCAAGCAAGATGCCACGCAGAAGGATATTCAGGCCGCCTATCGCCGCAGGGCAAAGAAGCTCCATCCAGATCTTAACCCCGGAAACAAACAGGCCGAGCAGGACTTCAAGGACCTGTCCGCAGCCTACGAGATCTTGCACGACGAGGAAAAACGCAAGCGCTTCGACCGCGGCGAGATCGATGCGAAGGGCCAAGAAAAAGCCGAACGCCGGTACTATCGCGATTTCGCCGATGCGAGCGCCGACGACGGCGGCTACGGCAGTGACGCCGGCTTTGCGGATTTCAGCGGCGACGACATCTTCGCGCAATTCTTTTCGCAGCGTGGCCGTCGGGGGTTCCGAAGACGTGGCGCCGACATCCGCTATACGATGGAGATAGCTTTTCTCGATGCGATCAATGGCGGCACCCGTCAGGTGACGCTCTCCGATGGCAAGACGCTGGAACTCCGCATCCCGCCCGGCGCACGCGACGGGCAGATTTTGAGGTTGCGCGGGAAGGGCGATGCCGGCGACGGCGGAGCGGAGGCTGGCGACGCGCTGATCGAACTCCATGTACGGCCGCATGAATTCTACCGGCGGGAGGGCGACGACATCCGCCTGGAGCTGCCGATCTCGCTTGTCGAGGCGGTGCTCGGAGGCAAGGTCCAGGTGCCGACGCCGGCCGGCGCCGTCGTTATGTCCGTTCCCGCGAATTCGTCGAGCGGACGGACTCTGCGCGTGAAGGGAAAAGGTGTCGCTCGCCAGAACCACACGAGGGGTGACGTTTACGTCACGCTGAAGATCGTTCTTCCCGAAAAGCCGGACCCCGAACTGAAGGCATTCGTGGCCGGCTGGTCGGCCGGCAAGGCCTATGATCCAAGGCAAGGGATGGTGGCTTAGATGCTCGACGATCCGGCATTCGCCCGACGCATCCATGTGGACATGGAAAGGCTGCACGTCTTCATCGACCGGGGCTGGATATCACCTCTGATCGTGGACGGACGGCCGATGTTCGGGGAGGTCGATATCGCACGCGCAGCCCTAATCGACGATCTCGCCAAACAAATGGGCGTCAACGACGACGGTATCGACCTGGTGCTGGATCTGGTCGACCAGCTCTATAGTCTGCGCTTTGCCTTGAATGATCTGATCGACGCGCTGGAGGTTCAGCCGCGGGGCATCCGGCGCCTCGTCGTGGAAGAAGCGCAAAGGGCCAAAAGGCGGGCCCGAAGCCATCCGCGCGTGCGTCGCTGACCGTGTTGGGCATGGAGCTTCGGCGGGCCTCGCGCGCGTTTTTCATTAGCACGGGGTGAAGGGTCTTGTTTGGGTTGGCCTCGACCGACTCACTCATCCCGCTCCCGCCGCCGGGCCACGACCGTCGATTTCGGATGTCGCGACGCCCACCATCGCCGGACGAAGCACCCGACCGTGAAGCGTATAGCCTGGCTGGAGCACTTCGACGACGGTACCGTCCGCAGCCGCCGCGTCGGAACACTGTCGGACGGCGTGATGAAGGTTCGGGTCGAACGCGGTGCCGAGCGGATCGATGCGCTTCAGGCCGTGGCGAACGAGCGTCGCCAGAAGGTTCGCCTCGGTGGCCTCCACGCCTTTCAGAAGCGGTTCGATCCCCTCGTGACGCCCGGCCTCGGGCGGGGCGCTGTCGAGCGCGCGCCGCAGGTTGTCGAGGGTGTCGAGAAGGTCCCCCATCACCTGCGAGCCGGCAAACTTCACCGCCTCCTCGCGCTGGCGCTGCATCTGCCGCCGGATGTTCTCCTGCTCGGCCACTGCGCGCAGCAGCCTGTCCTTCGTATCGGCGAGTTCGCCGGCGACGGCCGCCGCCGCTCCCTCGTCCGGCGGGACATCGGAGACCGGATCCGCAAGCTTCGGTTCAGGCGGCAATGGTCTGTCGGTGTCAGCCATGGCGCCGGCCGTCGTTGTCATCGACTTCCTTGAAATCCGCGTCGACGACGTCCTCGTCGGATGCGTTGTCCGAGGCTTCGCCGGGACCGGAGGTCGAGGCTCCGGCCGCCTCGCGCACGGTGGCGCCGAAGTTTGCCGAGGCGACCTGCAGGGCATTGGTCTTCGCCTCGATCTCGGCCACCGAATCGCCGGCCATTGCAGCCTGGAGTTCGCCGATCGCCGTCTCGACGGGAGCCCTGTCGGCGGAGGCGGACTTGTTCCCTGCCTCGTCCAGCGCCTTCTGGCTGGTGCCGATCTGCGCGTCGGCCTGGTTGCGTGCCTCGACGAGCGCGCGTCTCTTCTTGTCGGCCTCGGCATTTGCCTCGGCCTCGCTCACCATCCGTTCGATGTCGGATTGGGACAGGCCGCCGGAGGCCTGGATCTTGATCTGTTGCTCCTTGCCCGTCGCCTTATCCCTGGCAGTGACGTTGACGATGCCGTTGGCGTCGATGTCGAAGGTCACCTCGATCTGCGGAACGCCGCGCGGGGCAGGCGGAATGCCGACGAGATCGAACTGGCCGAGCAGCTTGTTGTCGGCGGCCATCTCGCGCTCGCCCTGGAAGACGCGGATGGTGACGGCGTTCTGGTTGTCCTCGGCCGTCGAGAAGACCTGGCTCTTCTTGGCTGGAATCGTCGTGTTGCGCTCGATCAGCCGGGTGAACACACCGCCCAGCGTCTCGATGCCCAGCGACAGCGGGGTCACGTCGAGCAGCAGGACGTCCTTGACGTCGCCCTGCAGCACGCCTGCCTGTATGGCCGCGCCGATCGCTACGACTTCGTCCGGGTTGACGCTCTTGTTCGGTTCCTTGCCGAAGATGTCAGCGACGGCTTCCTGAACCTTGGGCATGCGGGTCATGCCGCCGACGAGCACCGCTTCGTCGACGTCCTCGGACTTCAGCTTGGCATCCTTCATCGCCGCCTTGCAGGGCTTCTCGGTCCGCCGGATGAGGTCGTCGACCAGATCCTCCAGTTTCGCCCGCCGGAGCTTGATTTCGAGATGCTTTGGACCGTTCTGGTCGGCCGTGATGAAGGGCAGGCTGACGGTCGTCTCCAGGGAGGACGACAGTTCTATCTTGGCCTTCTCTGCCGCTTCGCGAAGTCGCTGAAGTGCCAGCCGGTCTTTGCGCAGATCGATGCCCTGGTCCTTGTGGAACTCGTCCGCCAGCCAGTCGACGACACGCTTGTCGAAATCCTCGCCACCAAGGAAAGTGTCACCATTCGTGGCCCTGACCTCGAACACGCCGTCGCCGATGTCGAGCAACGAGATGTCGAACGTGCCGCCCCCGAGATCGTAGACCGCGATCTTTCCGGCCTTTTTCTTGTCCAGCCCGTAGGCGAGAGCGGCGGCGGTCGGTTCGTTGATGATGCGCAGCACGTCGAGCCCGGCGATCTTCCCCGCGTCCTTCGTGGCCTGGCGCTGGCTGTCGTTGAAATAGGCCGGCACGGTGATGACGGCCTGGCCGATCTTCTCGCCGAGATACGCTTCCGCCGTCTCCTTCATTTTCACCAGGATGTGGGAGCTGATCTGGCTCGGACTGTGTTTCTTCCCAGCGACCTCGATCCAGGCATCGCCGTTGTCGCCCCTGACGATCTTGTAGGGGACGAGTTTCTTGTCCTTTTCCACGATCGGATCATCGTACCTTCGGCCGATCAGGCGCTTGATGGCGAAGATCGTGTTCTCGGGGTTGGTTATCGACTGACGTTTCGCCGGCTGCCCGACGAGGATCTCTCCGTCCTTCGTAAACGCAACGACGGACGGCGTGGTGCGACCGCCTTCGGCGTTCTCGATGATCTTGGCCTGCGTCCCTTCCATCACCGCGACGCAGGAATTGGTCGTGCCCAGATCAATACCGATCACCTTGCTTGCCATGCTCGTGTCTCCGTCAAAATCCTGCGGCCCGGCGCAGTCGTTGCGCCGGCGCGTGCGGTCGGAAACTTGCCAGTGGCTTTGGTTGCCAGCCTTGACGGTCGTCAGTTTCGAAGTCTGAAGGCCGCAGCGGCGAGCAGGCGGTTCGTCCCAAGCCACGGACCGGACTTCAGCCCGGCGCGAGGAGGGGCGTCGCCGCGCTTTCCAGTTGCGCGCGCGGATCGTTTTCCCGCCGACTCCGGGCAGAATCTCCGTGTCCGCGTAGCTCTCGCCGGATCGCGGGTGCTCGCGTCAGCGGGATGGCGGACCCTGGGGCCCCACGACCGCTTCCGCACTGCGGGCAAGCAGAGCAGCGCTTCTTTCTCTACCTTCGCCTGAACGTGATGCGGCGGGGACCCTGCAGGGTGATGACGCCGCGCTCCTGCAGATTCGTGAAGGCCCGGCAGACCGTCTCGGCGGAGATGCCCAGCATGTCGGCGATGTCATAGCGCGAGATGGGCAGGGCCAGACGATCATCCCTGCCGGTTGAAGTTCGGTCGTGAAAATAGACGAGGAACTCCAGGACTTTCTCCTGTGCGGTCATCGTGCCGACGATCAGCATCTGCTCCTGCAGTCGCCTGATCGCTTCGAAACTCTGCGTCCTGATTTCGGTGGCCGTCGCGAGGTCCTCTCCGGCGAGGGCTTCGACCCGCTGACGTGAGTAGCAGGCGATCTGCGTCCCATCGGCGACGGCCCGGACCGCAAACTTGTGATGGGCCCGACAAGTCAATCCGAACAAATCTCCGGGCAGGTAGACGTCGACAAGGTGCCTTCGCCCATCGGCACGCATGAGATACTTGCAAGCCGAGCCTGAAACGACACGATACAAGGTGTCACTCCGCTCGTCCTGGCCGTAGATATCCTGCTCGCGACGGAAGCGACGGAGATGACCAATCGAACGAAGCTGGATCGGTTCGGCCGCCAATGGGTGTGGAAGATCCTCCTTGGCAGTCGGCTCGGTGGGAGCATTAGGCACTTTGGGTTCCTCCTCAGCTCGCCCTCAGGCTTCACTTCCACTATTCGCCAGAGTTCATCTGAGGGGAATTCGGGGACTTCCCGTATCGTAAGATCCCGTAATCGGAGGCTGGAAGGAAATCCGGTCGATGTGGCCGGTGATATCGCCGGGATCGAGCATCGAGGGCCGTGTCTCTGGTGGTGGTGTAGGAGGCCGCGCGCGGAGCCTTCGGCGTCGCGCAGCGCGCGGCCGACGGTGACGCTGGCGGTCATCGCCGATCTTCGAGAAGGTTCGGGTTGCAACACCTGGAATCTGAAACGGAGACGACGATGACCGACGAGAGAATGGCGTTGATCGAGCTGATTGAGAAGCAGGCCGACAGCGACTTTGTGCGCGACATGCTGGCTTTCGCTGCCGATCGCATCATGGAGATGGAGGTGGAAGCGCGCACGGGCGCAGCGAAGGGAGCACGTTCGCCGCTGCGGGAGGTTCAACGGAACGGCTATCGGGAGCGCGACTGGGACACCCGCGCCGGCAGGATCGCGCTGGAGATCCCGAAGCTGCGTAAGGGCAGCTACTTCCCGAGCTTCCTGGACCACGCCGGACGGCCGAGAAGGCTTTGGTAGCGGTGATCCAGGAAGCGTATGTTCAAGGCATCTCGACACGCTCGGTCGACGATCTGGTGAAGGCCATGGGCGCGGGCGGCATGTCGAAGAGCCAGGTCAGCCGCCTCTGCGCTGACATCGACGAACGGGTGAACGTCTTTCTCTCGCGGCCGCTGGAGGGCGCCTGGCCCTATCTCTGGCTCGACGCGACCTATGTGAAGGTGCGCGAGGGCGGCAGGATCGTCAGCCGTGCCGTGATAATCGCCGTGGCGGTGAACGGTTCGAGAGACCCGCGGCTCGAGAACGGCAAGCGCGAGGNACTGGGCGTCGCGACCGGCCCGTCCGAGGCCGAGACGTTCTGGACCGACTTCCTGCGATCTCTGGCCGATCGCGGTCTGCGCGGCGTGAAGCTGGTCATCGCCGACGACCACAAGGGCCTTTGCGCAGCCGCGCGCCGGGTGTTCAACGCCACCCACCAGCGCTGCCGCATTCACTGGATGAGGAACGCGCTTGCGCACGCGCCGACGAAGCAGCGCATGGCGGTTGCGGCGATGCTGAAGACGATCTTCGCCCAGGAAACCAAGGCCGATGCCGAAACCCAGTGGGAGGCCGTCGCCGACGCTCTCCGGGAGAAACAGCCCAAGCTCGGCGCCTTGATGGACGCGTCCCGCGATGACGTGCTGGCCTACATGTCCTTCCCACGCGAGCACTGGGCCCAGATCGCGTCAACGAACCCACTGGAGCGGGTGAACCGCGAGGTGAAACGGCGGTCCGACGTCATCGGAATCTTTCCCAACGACGAGGCCATCGTCCGCCTCGTCGGCGCCCTCATGCTGGAAACAAACGACGAGTGGGCCGTCGCGCGACGCTACATGAGCCTTGAAACGCTGGCCCGCATCACCGACAATCCTACCATCAGACTGCCCGCTGTGGCAGCCTGACCAACCTCGGACCTCTCCGAAGGTCGGCGCTCATACACCATCCCAAGGGACATGATCGCATCGAGCCCTCCCGACCTGCGAGATATCGGCCGGCCGGAAGCGGGATGAGATTTGCTCAGACCCGAGATCCGCCACCGGGTCGCCTGTCGCGGTCGGCGCTCACAACGAGATAATTCACGGCACCAAACGGATTCATCATCATCTAGAAACTTGCCATCGCGACCGGAGGACGAATTTTCGGCTCATCGTACGGCGCCGGAGATGACTGCGAGTTTGACTGCTTCCGCTAAGGTCCGCACACCCAAGCGGCGCATCATCCGCGACCGATGAACCTCGATGGTCCTGACGCTGATACCGAGTTGAAGCGCGATTTCCTTATGCGAATGTCCGCCTACCAGTGAGTCCAGAACTTCGCGTTCTCTCCCGGACAGGCTCTCGATGCGAGCCACGGCGTGCATGAGCTGACGCGTATTCGCAAAAGCTGACGCATCATTCGAAATGCTTTCGGCTCTGTTCCAATTGCGGATATCAACGCTGATCGTGCCGACGGCGACGGGTTTTCTCGCGGACGTGTCGATGCGAATGGATTCAACCATCATCGGAATCCCTTTCCCGGTCTTCGCGTTCAGGAAGGAGAGTTGGCTGCTCCAGCGGCCGTTCGAAAGAACTTCCGGCCACACGGCATAGCGGGCTCGATCTCGATCGCGAAACTCAAGAAAGTCAGCAACATGAAGCTCTCGCGCTTCCTCGATACTCGCCATCCCGACCATTTTCAGGCCAGCCGGATTGACGTAAATTGGCACCCCCTGAAGATCGGCTATGCCAATGAAATTCAAAGAAAGACTTGCTACTGCTGATACTTTAGTTGCAACGGAAAAATGTTCTTCAAGCTCTATGGCTACCGTTAATTCGTTGGCCGCCACCCGCATGATCAGCTTGTCAAATTCGCTGGGAAAGTTTGGTCTATTCACTGCAACGGCCAACAGCGTCCGACCTCTTATTCCCAAGGGAATCGACAGGACGGTCGTTGGCTCGCCGCTTACTGCGCTCTGGATTCGGCACGGACGCTTGTACGGCACATCTTGCAGAGAGGCTCGAACCTCCAGAACCGACGCAGTGGAGACGCGTCCGCCGCGCCCGCATGCCAGCTCTAAGTCATGGGAATGAACGGGCACCGATACATAGACGAAATCGGCATCGAATATCTTGACGAGAACCAACGCGAAACGTTCAATTATTGCCGCGTTGTCGTTATCCTTGCAGACCAGCCGCAAAGCGGACAGCGAGACCAAAGCACGCAGCACGCGTCGGGTCTCCGTCGTCTCCGGCCGTGGCGTTCTGTCCACTTGTCCCATAGGCCTGATGCTTGACTAAAAGCATCTCACTATTAAAATTAGGGCGGCGTATCTACCGTACATCAGTTGGCGTACGATCGTCCTTTCAGAGTAAACGATGCACGACCGAAGGAATAGGTCAGCGGACTTTCATCGATGGTTTCGACACGTGAACCGACCTATGCTGTCATTGATGATCCAAACTCTGCATTAGAGAACGAGGTCATTGTAACGATCTTCGACTGGCACGGGCAAGCCCCGGTGCGTGCCACAGTCGGCTGGAATGCCCATTTCAGAACAGAAGTCGGAGACGTGGGATCTGACGAAGGCGCTGAACGAGACGTCGAATCCGCGCTTGCCCAAGCGCAGCGGCTCGTCAAGCGATACGGTTTCCAGTGTGTCGTGATTGTGCTGGAGCATGATGATCTGTGGAAACCACAATGGGGGACCCTCGTTCGCAGCGAGATTGAAACCTCGACCGACCAGCCATCGACCGACTGACTTGCGCCGCCATCGCAGGCGTCGTGCACTTCGTCCGATCCACTCGCATCTCAGCGTGCCGCCGACTGCATGTATGCCCCACTGACGGATGTCAGTTGAACGATGATACGCAACTGCGGGTGGACCCTTGAACAAGAGCGGTCGAACTGACGACTGTCATTGGAACTTATAACGTCTTTCGTTGCATACTGGGTGACCTGGGCAAGTGTCGTTGCCTGGCGCAGCGGGGCGGAGATCTCCACGTGCAAGTCGTCATATTTGCACCGTCAAACGTTCACGCGCTGGAGCTCGCAGGGCTCACGGATGTGTTCGCAGAAGCGAACGCTCGCACCGCCGAGAGTTTCTACGACGTCATGATTGTCGCGGAGGAAGATTGCGCGATCCGTTGCGGGTCGGGTGTGAGAGTTTTGCCGGACTCAACTTACGTCAAGATCCTGACCGGTCCGGACACGCTTCTCGTAGCCGGCAGCGTCGGAGTTCCGAATGAACCCGGCGCAGCAGTCATCGACTGGCTGACACAAATGGCCCCGCAGACGCGGCGTTACGGCTCGGTCTGTACCGGGGCATTTCTGCTCGGCAGCGCCGGACTCCTTTGCGGCCGCCATGTGGCGACGCATTGGCAATACGCGCCGTTACTCGCTGAACGGTTTCCCGCTGCAAGGGTCGACGGCACCCGCGTCTTCATCCGCGACGGCCCGATGATTACGTCGGCGGGGTCGAGTGCGGCGATCGATCTCGGGCTCTCCCTCGTGGAGGAGGACCTCGGCCGCGAGGTTGCGCTCTACGTCGCCCGTCGGCTGGTCGTGTTCCTGAAGCGACCGGGTGATCAGTCTCAGTTCAGCGTGCATCTGGCGGCGCAGGCGATCGACCGCAGCCGGCTCTATAATATCCAGCAATACATCTTGAACCATCCTGCCGCGGACCTTTCGATCACCACTTTGGCGAAGATCGCGGCGATGAGCGCACGGAACTTCACCCGCGCTTTTTCACAGGAGGTCGGAATACCGCCTTCCGACTACGTCGACCTGACGCGCATCGACGTTGCACGCTTCCTCATGGGAGGCAGCCGGCTGTCGATCGCGGCGATCGCCGAGAAAAGTGGCTTTAGATCGGCGCGTGCCATGCGCCGCGCCTTCCTTGCGCATGTCGGAGTGACGCCGTCCGACTATCGCGATCGCTTCCGCACGTCCGGGGATGGCACGAGGCCCGGCTTGTCCGATAACCGCTGAAGGTTGTCCTGAAAGCGCAATTGCGCCGTTCTTCGTAGCGGGCCATGGCTCAAGTCATGGCAGATTCCAGTGACCTCACGCCGTCAGAATTGATCATGCGCACCGCGACCGAGGCCGATGAGGGGCTTCTCGGCTCCGACGCGGTCAGGCCTATCCTTCCCGCATTGGTGGAAGAACTGCCCGACGGGATCGCGATCGCGCAACGCTCCATGGCCAATACGCCTTTGCTTTACGTGAACAAGTCCTTTGAGCGCCTGACGGGCTACGCACGCCACGAGGTCATCGGAAAGGACTGCCGCTACCTGCAAGGGAGTGAGCGTGACCAACCGGAGATCGCCCGCATCCGCGCTGCGATCGAGGCTGCGGAGCCGGTGGACGCAACGCTGCGAAATTATCGGAAGGATGGGTCGGCGTTCTGGAACAGTCTCAGTCTTCGACCCGCCTGGGTCGGCGAGGAACTGCTCTACGTCGGCATAATGCGCGACGTCTCGGCGATCCGACAAGCAAACATCGCTCTCGACCGCGCCGCGAACCTGGACGGGACCACCGGTTGTCTGAACCGTCAATCTTTTCTTCTGGCTGCCGAAGCGCGCTTCGCAAAGGATCCCGCTGCGACGGTTCTGGTCGTGAAGCTGGACGCGATCAGCTTCCACGACATGAACGCCGGATACGGCTTCGAGGTCGGCGATGCTCTGCTTGCCGAGACCGGGCGACGACTGCGGGAGGCAGGCGCTGTGCTTGTAGCCCGAATGGGCGCCAACGAGTTTGCCCTCGCCTTTGAACTCCCTGATGAAACAAGTGCCGAATCGATCGTCGCATCGGTATCGGCTGCGCTCGCGGCAGACTTTGTGGTGGCCGGTGCCAATGTCTCCCTTCGCTTCGCCATCGGCTATGCGACCGGGCAAGCTGGAGGCGGCGCCATTCCACTGATCCGGAACGCCGGTACCGCGCTGTGGGCGGCCAAGGCCGACCCGCTGGGTGGTCCGCGCCGGTTTCAAGACGCGGACTACGAGGAAGCACGCCGTCGCGTGCGGATGACACGCGAGTTGAAGGTCGCGGTCGCGAACGACGAGTTCGTCTGCCACTACCAACCCCAGGTCGACCTTATCACCGGGGAGTGGGTGGGCGCGGAAGCCCTGATCCGCTGGAACCATCCCCTTTTCGGCAGCCAGCTTCCCGGCCGCTTCATCGAAACGGCGGAGCGATCGGGACTGCTGCTTGATCTGACCGAACGAAGCCTGACCACCGTCGCGACGTTCGCCCGGCGCGTCAACACGCGTCGCGAGAAGGCACTGCGCTTTTCAGTCAACGTTTCGGCTGGGGAATTCCTGCAGCACGACATGGCGGAGATGCTGGACCGTGTCCTGGGCCTGACCGGTGCAGACCCGGCATGGCTGACCCTGGAGATCACGGAAAGCATGTTTCTTCACGACACGCCCGGCGTGAGGGACGCATTCGAGCGGCTGCGACAGATCGGCGTCGGACTTTCGGTCGACGACTTCGGCACTGGTTATTCGAACCTGCGCTCGCTCGAGACGTTTCCGGTGACCGAGATCAAGATAGATCGTACCTTTGTGAGCGATCTCGCAACGACGCCCTCCAAGATGGTGATCATCCGGGCCGTCATCGACCTTGGACGCGCCCTTGGCCTGACGGTCGTCGCAGAGGGCGTGGAGACCGACGTCCAGCGCGCAATGTTATGCGACTTATCCTGTCCCGTCGGCCAGGGCTACCTCTTCGGAAAACCGACCGACGACGAAGACTTCTATGCCGAATTGGTCCGGTTGGGGAGCGGCTGGTAGGACGCAGTCTGACGGCAGATGACGTTATCTCCCTGTTTCTGCGAACCGCCTTCCTGATCGGGTCGGAGGAGGTAGGACCGACTTCATTGCCCATTCGCAGCGCTGAATCACATCGATGGCCACGACGTCGATGTAGGGACTGGCTGCCGAGTGGATTCGAAGTGGTCTCGTTGTTTAGCGGCGCGAGGGCCTTCCGATCGCGGGCTCGGGCGGCAACCGGGCTAGCAGCTTCCGGGAAGACAGACAGTGGCAGGCCCATCTCAAAAGACCGGTCAAGACGCCCGCCTGGAGTGGAGCGGCGTCGACTGCGTCGATATGGCTCGTCGCCTCACGACGACGAGGCCTTCCGTGCAAAGCGCTGTCCATCTGTTCCAGGAGCGTCGCGGCGATTGTCGCCCACCAGCCGTCGCGTTGCGTTCCCCCGCCCTTGTTACGACTCCCGCCGCGCTGGCCAAGCCTGCTGCTTTCGAACCTGCGCCGTGGTAAGGATCGACAATGTCGAATGCGCTCAGAGTCGCGAGGGGAACGTTCGGTCGTGTCGCGCTGCTCGACATGGATCGACCGCTCGTGCGTCATGCCCATCCCCACTGCCATGTCCTGTTGAAGGTCGAGGGTGCCGATACGCAGTTCTCGGTCGGCGATCGCACCGCGCCGCTGACCGACGAGAGCGCCGTCCTGATCAATGCCTGGGAGCCGCATGCATATGCCCATTACGACGGGCAGCCGGCGACCATCATCCTCGCCCTTTACATCGAGCCGGGCTGGCTCGGCGGGGTTCGCTCGAACTGGAAGGCGAGCGGTGCGCCGGATTTTTTCGCGCAAAGCGTGGGGACGACGACGCCCCGCATTCGCCGCCTGTCGCGGGGCCTTGCCGAGGCGATGGTGCACGATCCCGCCGATGCGGCCGGCCATGAGCGCCTTCTCGCCGAATTGATGATCGCCGTCATCGAGCGCTTCGCCGCCTGGCGGGACACGCCGGTCTCGCTGCGGGTGGCGGCCGCGGCGGTCGTCGATCCGCGGGTTCGCAGGGCCACACGGATGATCGCCGCCGATCCGGGCGGCGTCGGCAACATGGACCGGCTGGCCAGCGACGTCGGCCTGTCGCGGGCGCATTTCTTTCGGCTGTTCGAAACCTCGCTCTGTGTCAGCCCGCGCGTTTACCTCAACGTCGTGCGAATGGAGCGTGCGGTTCAGGCGGTGGCGGAAGGGACGGCCTCCTTCGCGGCCCTCTCCGAAAGCCTCGGTTTTTCCGCGCCGGCGCATTTTTCCCGCTTCTTCCACGATCATGCCGGCTCCTCTCCGAGCACGTTCCGTCAGGTCGCAGCTTTTCGCTCGAGCGGTCCCTACAGCGGCGATTTTGAGACTCCTCGGTAAGTCATGTGACGCTTCGGGATCGCGGCGGCGAACCCGATAGCCGTAACCTCCCATGAAAGGCGCCCGCTAAGGCGTCGGGGAGGTTCAATTGACGATCAATCCATCCGCCGATCGTTGGATCGGCCGATCGGTTCCGCGTGTCGAGGACCCGGCGCTTCTGACGGGGCGTGCCCGTTTCGTGGACGACATTGCGACGTCGGTCGGCACGCTGGAAGCGGTCATCGTCCGCTCGCCGCATGGGCATGCAACGATCTGTTCGATCGATGTGTCGCAGGCGCTGAAGAGCGAAGGCGTTGCCGCTGTCGTCACGGGCGAGGACGTCAAGCGTTTCACGCGCTCGATGACCGTTGGCGTCAAGGCGGATGTCGAATGCTGGCCGATCGCGACGGATCGCGTGCGCTATGTCGGCGAGCCGGTCGCTATCGTCATTGCCGCCGATCGCTATCTTGCCGAGGACGCAGCGGACAAAGTTGCGGTTGACTACGAGGTTCTGCCGGCAGTGGTGGAACCGGTTGCCGCGCTTCAGAGCGATGCACCGGTTCTCCACCCCTCGCTCGGCTCAAATCTCATCAACGAGCGCCGTTTTTCCTATGGCGATCCGGACGGGGCCTTCGCGTCGGCGGCGCACCGGATCAGCATCGACGTTGCCTATCCGCGCAACTCCTGCACGCCGATCGAGACCTACGGTGTCGTCGCCAGCTACGAGCCGGGCGAGGACGCCTACGACATTCTCGCCAATTTCCAGGGACCGTTCTCGATCCATGCGGTCGTGGCCCGCGCGTTGAAGGTCCCCGGCAACCGCATGCGGCTCAGGACGCCGCCGTCCTCCGGCGGCAGCTATGGCATCAAGCAGGGCGTCTTTCCCTACATGATCCTGATGAGCGTCGCGGCGCGCATCGCCGGCCGGCCGGTCAAATGGATCGAGGATCGGCTCGAACATCTCGCCGCCTCGGTCTCCGCGACCAACCGGGTGACACGGCTCGAGGCCGCCGTCGAATTGGACGGCCGGATCAGGGCGCTCGACTGGGATCAGATCGAGGATTGCGGCGCCCATCTACGGGCGCCGGAGCCGGCGACGCTCTACCGCATGCATGGCAATATGACCGGCGCCTATGCGATCGACAACCTTTCGATCCGCAACCGTGTGGTGCTGACCAACAAGACTCCGACCGGTCTCAATCGCGGCTTCGGCGGGCCGCAGATTTACTTTCCGCTCGAACGGCTGATGCAGCGGATCGCTAGGCAACTCGGGCTCGATCCGCTCGAGGTCATCCGCCGCAATCTCGTTCCCGCGGCGAGCTTTCCCTATCGCACTGCGAGCGGCGCATTGCTGGATTCCGGGGACTATCAGTCCGCCCTTGATCGAGCGGTTTTGGAAGGCGGTCTCGACGAGCTGAAGCGGCGCCGCGACGAGGCGCGCGCCGAGGGCCGGCTCTACGGCATCGGTCTTGCCGCCGTGGTCGAGCCGAGCGTCTCCAATATGGGCTACATCACCACCGTTCTGACGCCCGAACAGCGCGAGAAGGCCGGGCCAAAGAACGGCGCCCAGGCAACGGCGACCATCTCCATCGATCCGCTCGGCGCGGTTTCGGTCAAGGTCGCCTCCGTGCCGCAGGGGCAGGGGCATCGCACGGTCTTGTCCCAGGTCGTCGCCGACACGCTCGGCCTCGATCCGACGGCGATCACGGTCGTCGCCGATGTCGATACGGGGCGGGACGCCTGGTCGATCGCGTCGGGCAACTACTCCAGCCGCTTCGCACCCGCCGTGGCGGGTGCCGCCAAGCTTGCGGCTGACCGATTGCGGGCAAAGCTCGGCGAGGTCGCGGCCGGGCAGCTTAATGTTCAGTCGGACGATGTGGATTTTGGACAGGGCCGGGCGTTCGCCAGATCCAATCCTGACAACTCGGTGTCCTTCGCGCGGGTCGCAGCGGCCGCCCATTGGGCGCCGGGAACCTTGCCGGACTCGGTCGACCAGACCATCCGCGAGACGGTGTTCTGGACGCCCGAGCAATTGCAGGCGCCGAGTGCCGCGGACGAGGTGAATTCCTCGCTCTGCCACGGCTTCATCTTCGATTTCTGCGGCGTCGAGATCGACCGGGACACCAGCGAGGTTCGGATCGACCGTTATGTGACGATGCACGACTGCGGGACGATTCTGCATCCGGCGATGGTCGATGGCCAGGTGCGCGGCGGTTTCGCCCAGGCGCTGGGGGCGGCACTCCTCGAAGAGTTCGTCTATGGGGCTGACGGAAGCTTCCTGTCGGGAACGCTCGCCGACTATCTGATCCCAACGGTGATGGAAGTCCCGGACCCGATCATCCTGCATTACGAGAGCCCGTCGCCCTTCACGCCGCTCGGGGCGAAGGGGGTGGGCGAAGGCAATTGCATGTCGACGCCGGCTTGCATCGCCAATGCCGTCGCCGACGCGATCGGCGCAAACGACATCGTGCTGCCCCTCTCATCGAGCCGCATTGCAGGGCTTCTGGCCGGCGACGAACCCCAGCCGAAGGTCAAGCCGAAGCAAGTGGAGGACACCGCGCCCGGCGGCCAGCGCAAGCTGACCGGTGGGGGCTCGGCGGAGGTCGCGGCTTCGCGCAAAGAGGTCTGGCGCATGCTGCTCGATCCGGCAACGCTCGAAGCGATCATCCCGGGCTCGCACGGCGTCGAGAAGGTCTCCGAGACCCATTTTACCGCCGACGTGACCTTGGGCGTCGGGCCCGTCAAGGGACGCTACAAGGCCGATATCCAGCTGTCGGACCTCGACGAGCCGAATGCCGTGACGCTGAGCGGCAAGACCGTTGGGGCGCTGGGTTCTGGCGAAGGGTCGGGCCGGGTCACGCTGGAGGATCTCGGCGGCGGGCGGACCCGCATCTCCTATTCCTACGAGGCAGGGATCGGCGGCAAGGTCGCATCGGTCGGCGGCCGGCTTCTCGACGGCGCGGCGCGCGTCGTCATCGGCCAGTTCTTCAAGGCGCTGGCCAATCATGCCGGCGGCGGAAAAGTGCCGGGGGCAGGGGTATTCGCCCGGCTCAAGGCACTGATTGGAGGTGGCCGATGAAGCCGGCTCCCTTCGACTATGTGCGCGCCGATGCTCTCGGTGAAGCGCTCGAGGCACTGCACGAGGCCGGCGACGAGGCGCGGGTGATCTCCGGCGGCCAGTCGCTGGTGCCGATGCTCAATATGCGGCTTGCCCGGCCCTCGGTCCTGGTCGACATCACGCGGGTTTCCGAGCTGAAACGGATCGAGCAGCGAAAGGGGCAGGTGTTCGTCGGGGCCGCGGTCCGGCAGGTCGAGCTGGAACGCTGGGCGCCGCTCGCTGGCCTCCTGCCGATGATCGCGGCGATGATGCCCTGGGTCGGCCACGCCCAGACCCGGTCCCGCGGCACGGTCTGCGGGTCGCTGGCCCATGCCGATCCGAGCGCCGAACTGCCGCTTGCTCTTCTCGCCCTAGGCGGCGAGATGCATCTGCGCAATCGCAGAAAGAAGCGCGTCCTGCCGGCTTCGGCGTTCTTCATGGGCATGATGGCGACCGCCGTCGAACCCGGCGAGATGATCGAGGCCGTCGCCTTTCCGACCCATCCGATGGGAACGGGAACCGCGTTTCGCGAAATCGCACGCCGGCATGGCGATTTCGCCATCGTCGCCTGTGCCGCAATCGCACGGCCGGACGGCACGAACCGTCTTGCCGTTGGCGGCGTCGCCGATACGCCCCAGGCGATCGATCTGCCGGACCCGTCCGACGCCGGGTTCGAAGACGCCCTCAACGAATTCGCCTGGAGCCTCGGCGCCCGCGACGACCTGCATGCCAGCGCTCGCTACCGTCGCGACCTCGTGCGCTCGCTCGGGCGCCAGACCGTCAAGGAGGCCATCGCATGCCGAAGCTGAGCCGAGAGGGACGCTACGCAATCGGCTTCCGCCTCAACGGGCAGGAGGTCACCGCGCATGCGCCCGGACGGATGTTGCTGACGGACCTGTTGCGCCACGTTCTGGGCGAAACCGGCACCCATGTCGGCTGCGAGCACGGCGTTTGCGGCGCCTGCACCGTGCAGGTGGACGGAGAGCCGGTGCGCGCCTGCCTGATGCTGGCGGCGCAGGCCGAGGGCGCGGATATCCGCACCGTCGAGGGGCTGGAGCCCGCCGCGGGCGAACTCTCACCGCTCCAGGCGGCGTTCCGCGAGCATTTCGCCCTGCAATGCGGGTTCTGCACCGCCGGCATTCTGATGAGCCTCGACGCGTTGCTGGCCCGCATACCCGACGCATCGGAAGACGCCATTCGCGAACATCTGTCCGGGCACCTGTGCCGGTGCACCGGCTATGCGCCGATCGTCAAGGCGGCGCTCGCCGCGCAAGCGCAACTGAAGGAGGAGGAGGCCGCAAATGCTTGACCTTGGGACCAGTCTCATCGCCAGTGTCGAACGCGATCCGAACGCGCTCGCGATCTCAGACGGCGATCTCGATCTGACCTATGCCGACTGGTTCGCGAAGATCTCGGCTCTGGTCGATGGCCTGCGGGCGATGGGCTTGAAGCCCGGCGACCATGTTCTGACGATCATGCAGAACCGCTGGGAAAACGCGTCGCTCCACTGGGCCGGCCAGCTGGCGGGGCTGATCGTCACGCCGCTCAACTGGCGGGCCAAGCCGGACGAGATCGACCACGCGCTGGAGGACAGTGACGCCAGGGCGATCTTCTATCAGGACGTCGCGGTCGCAGCGGTCGCGGTGTCGCAGAAGTCGCGGAACGTGCCGAGGATCATGGCGGGTGAGGCGGAGGACGGCGCCGCATCGCTGAGTGCCATGCTGTCGGGCGGCGCACCAGACGCCTCGCCGCAGGCTTCCGCCGACGACTGGTCACTGATGCTCTACACGTCCGGCACGACGTCGCGGCCGAAGGGCGTGCCGCGCCGCCACCGCGCCGAGCGTGCCGCGGCGCTCGCCCATGTGGCGCAAAATCTCTATCGACATGGCGAACGGACCCTCGGCGTCATGCCGCTCTACCATACGATGGGCGTCAGATCGCTGCTCGCGTCCTCGCTGATCGGCGGCGCCTTCGTCTGCCTGCCGCGCTTCGACGTCGCGAGCGCACTGAAGACGATCGAGGCAAAGAAGGTCACCAACCTCTATCTGGTGCCGACCCTCTACCACGACATCATCCAACACGAGGCGTTCTCGAAAGCCCGGGTCGCCTCCGTGACCAAGCTCGGCTTTGCCGGCGCCTCGATGACCGACGGGCTGATGAAGAAGCTGAACGCCGCCTTCGAGCCGGAGCTCTTCGTCAATCACTACGGCTCCTCGGAGATCTACACCTGCACGATCGACCAGAAGGCTCCGCTGAAGCCCGGCTCGGCCGGCCGGTCCGGGCTCAATCAGATGATCCGCGTGGTGCCGCTCGGCGCCAATGACGCGGAGACGAAGGCAAAGCCCGGCGTCGAGGGCGAGATCGTCGCGCTGCTCAAGGGCGACGAGGCCTTCGAGGGCTATTGGAAACGCCCCGAGGCGACCGCGAAAGCCATTCGCGACGGTTGGTACTTCACCGGTGACACCGGTTATTTCGACGAGGAAGGCGACCTGTTCGTCACCGGGCGTGCCGACGACATGATCATAACCGGCGGCGAGAACGTCTCGCCGGTCGAAGTCGAGAGCTGTCTCTCGCTGCATCACGCCGTCGCCGAAGTCGCCGTCGTCGGCCTTCCGGACGAGCGCTGGGGCAAGATCGTCACGGCTTTCGTCAAGCGATCGGGCGCCGTCGACGAGGCCGATCTCGACGCCCATTGCAAGAGCTCCGGTCTGGCGAATTTCCGTCGCCCGCGCGCCTACGTCTTCGTCGACGAGATCCCGAAGTCCCCGGTCGGCAAGCTCCTGCGCCGCAAGCTCGTCGCCGGCGAATACGACCGTGAGAAAGCCGCCCCTGCGAGCGGCGACACCAAACCCTCCTAAAACATCCGAGGAACGTCCATGAGCGAAACCTACAGCTTCAGCGACCCGCGCCTTGCCGAACTCGACGGCTTCAAGGTTACGATCGACCCGGCCAAGCAGCGTGCCGACGTCATTCTCGCGCGGCCGCCCTACAACATTGTTTCCATGCCCGAGCGCGACCAGCTTCGGCTGGTCTTCGAGATCCTCGACGAGGACGCACGCGTGCGGATCATCGTCCTGTCCGGGGAAGGCGAGCATTTCTCCTCCGGCGGCAACATCAAGGGCTTTCTCGAGGCCAGCCCCGAACACGTCTCCAAATTGGCCTGGAACATCGCCGCGCCGGCCCGATGCTCCAAGCCGGTCATCGCCGCCAACCGCGGCTACACCTTCGGCGTCGGCTTCGAGATTTCGCTCGCCTGCGACTTCCGCATCGTCTCGGAAACCTGCCGCTATGCGCTGCCTGAGCAGAAGCTCGGCCAGATCCCCGGCTCGGGCGGTTCGGCGCGGCTGCAGAAGATCGTCGGCGTCACGCGGACGAAGGACATCGTGATGCGCTCCAAGCGCATCCCCGGCAAGACGGCAGTCGAATGGGGCATCGCCACCGAGTGCGTCCCTGACGGCGAACTCGAGACGGCGGTGGACGCACTGGTCGACGAGCTTCTGGAGTTCTCGCCGATCGCCCAGCGCACGGCAAAAAAGATGCTGAACGAGACTGACGACGCCTTCCTGACCACGGCGATCGAGCTCGAAGGGCTGAACTACAGCCGCCTGCGCCAGTCGGATGACTTCAGGGAGGGCGTGGAGGCCTTCCACGCAAAGCGCAAGCCCACTTTTACGGGTCGCTGAGCGAGCCGTCAGACCGTCGTTTCATTCTGGGAGGAATACATGGACAATACCAAGGGGCGCTTCGTCGAACCGGGGCCCGGGATCGGCGCCGGACTGGCGAGCCTGCCTGCCAATCTCAATTTGAAGACCGGTAGCGCCGGCCTCGTCGCGGCGATCTTCGGCTGCTCTGGGCCCGCACTCATCGTCATCGGCGCGGCCGGCAGCGGCAATCTGACCAACGGCCAGACGGTGGCATGGCTGCTGGCGATCTACGGGCTCGGCGGTCTGATCAGCTTCGTGATGGCGCTTCACTACAAGATGCCCATCACCGGCGCCTATTCGATACCCGGGGCGGCTCTGGTGGCGGGATCGCTGGCGACCTTTCCGTTCGACCAGGCGGTCGGCGCCTTCGTCATGGCCGGTGTCATCGTGCTGGTGCTCGGCGTCACCGGGCTGATCGGCAAGGTGATGCGCTGGCTGCCAATGCCGATCGTCATGGCGATGATCGCCGGGGCGCTCATCCGCTTCGGCATCGGCGCCGTCACGGCGATCGACAAGCTGCCGATCGTCGTCGGCGCCGCGATCGTCGCCTTCTTCCTGTCCATGCGCCTGACCAAGGTCGTTCCGCCGGTGCTTTCCGCCCTGGTGGTCGGTCTCATCGCGGTCGCATTGACGGGGACGTTCGGGGCGAGCGAGGCCGGCATCAGCTTCGTCGCGCCAGAGTTTACCGCCCCAAGCTTCACCCTCGACGCCTTCCTGGCGATCGCGGTGCCGCTCGCCATCCTGGTGGTGGGCGCCGAAAACGCCCAGGCGACGGGCGTTCTCATCGCGGAAGACTATCGCGCACCGGTCAACGCCATGACGATCATTTCCGGCATCGGCGGGATCCTCGCCGGTTTCCTCGGAGGCCATAACGCCAACATCGCTGGCCCTATGACGGCGATCTGCTCGTCCGACCAGGCCGGCGAGGACAAACAGGGGCGCTATGCGGCGAGCGTCATCAACGGTGTGCTCTTCGCCTCCTTCGGCATCTTCGCGGGCGCGGTCGTGCCGCTGATCCTGATGCTGCCCGGACCCTTGATCGGCGCTGTCGCAGGGCTCGCGATGATCAACGTCCTGGTCATGGCGTTCCAGCTGGCCTTCTCGAAGCCGGCGGGTTTTCAGATCGGCGCCTTCGTTGCTCTCGTCGTCGCGATGTCCGGCATCTCGATCCTCGGCATCAGTGCCCCTTTTTGGGCCCTGTTCGCCGGCGCAGTGGTGTCGGCTCTCGTGGAATGGCCGGTATCGCCCGAGGCGGGAACAAGCCCTTCGGTTACCGCGACCCGCTGACGCTTGCACAGTCGGGACCTTCGGGCGTGATGCGTCCCGAACGGGCAAACAAGAGCACGCTCGATCCTTGATCCCCGGCTTCTTACCAAAGCTGGTTCCTGTTTCAGATGGATGCTCGAGCGAGCGGGGCGCCAGATTGGCGCCCCGTGGCTTTGTCGATGAAAGGAGAGGCCGTGGCCGACGAACTGTACTGGGACGATCTGAAGGTCGGGTATCGCTTTGAAAGCGAACGGTTCGCGGTGGAGGCCGATGCCGTTAAGGCATTTGCTGCCGCCTTCGATCCGCAGCCATTCCACCTGGACGAAGTCGCGGCCGCCGAGAGCTTTTTCGGTGGCCTGGTCGCCAGCGGCTGGCATGTGGCGGCTCTGACGATGCGCCACTTCGTTCTGGAGGGGCTTCCCGTCAAAGGTGGGCTCATCGGTGCCGGAGCGGAACTCGCCTGGGTCCGCGCGACCCGTCCGGGTGATGTGCTTCAGCTGTTCAGCGAAATCGTCGAATGCCGGCCCTCGCGATCCCGCCCCACCCGCGGAACTGTGACTATCCGCAGTGAGACGCGCAATCAGAACGGCGAGGCGGTGCAGATCATGACCACGCGCATCGTCGTACCGCGCCGGCCTTCGGCTGCAAAGGGGCAAGCGTCGAGTGGCCCAGCTCCTGCCTGACGGTCGGCTGCCGGAGGTCGCGAGAGCATGACACGCGGTCATCCAGCCGCTTTCCCGATCCGTGGCGCTCGCGTCTGAAGCGCCCAGGCGCAAAGCCCTGCAATGATCGAGAAACACACGAGCGTCGAGACAAGGCCCGGCAGAACGCTGCAGATGCCGGCTGCCAGAAAGGTCCACCGGGCAGAGGCCGGGAGTGGACGAAACAACCAGCCTATCGTCGCGGCGGCGATCGCCACGAAGCCCATGACGACGTTCGTCATCGCCCATACGGCGTCGAGCGGCGACCCGATCAGAAGAAGTCCGGGATGGACGACCGCCGCGAACGGGATGACGAAGCCCGGAAGCGAGAGGCTAAAGGCTCGCCACCCGGTCTCGGAGGCGGATGCGCCGGTGATCGACGCCGCCGCATAGGCCGCGAGTGCGACCGGCGGCGTCACCATCGACAGGATGGCGAAATAGAAGATGAAGAAATGGGCCACCAGAGGCTCGATCCCGAGACTTGCAAGGCTCGGCGCGAGCAGGATGGCGGCCATGATATAGGCTGATGTCGTCGGCATGCCGGCGCCCAGAACCAGGCTCGACAGCATGGTCAGGACGAGGAGCAGCGGGATCTGGCCGGCCGCGACCGTGACCATGAAGCTGGTGAATTTGGTGCCGAGCCCGGTGAAGCTGATGACCGCGACGGCGATGCCGGCCAGAGCGCAAGGCAGGGCGACCGTCACCGCCCGCTGCGCCGAGACCACCAGTCCTTCGACAATGGCGATCGGGGTCTGGCGGGTGGCTCCACGCAGAGTCCCGACCACGACGGTGACGGCGCAGGCTTCAATCGCCGCTCCCTCGACCGGATAGCCGGCGACGATGCGGTATGCGAGCCATAGAAGCGGAACCAGCAGGTGGCCGCGTTCGATCACCACTTTGCCGATTCCGCCTTGCACCGCACCCTGTTCCGGCCGGGCGCCGCGACGTCGCGCTTCGAGATCGACCATGATCAGGAGTGCGATGAAATAGGCGCCGGCCGGCAGGATCGCGGCAAAGACGATGGTTTGATAGGGAAGCTGCAGGAAGTCCGCCATGATGAAGGCGGCCGCGCCCATCACCGGGGGCACGAGCTGGGCGCCAGTCGAGGCGGCAGCCTCGACGGCTCCGGCGAAGCGCGGATCGTAGCCGCTCCGGCGCATCAGCGGGATGGTGAAGATGCCGGTCGACATGACGTTTGCGACGGCGCTCCCGGACACGCTCCCGAGCAGACCCGAGGAGGCGACGGCGGCCTTGGCCGGCCCGCCGATGCGCCGGCCGGTCAGGGTCAGCGCCAGGTCGATGATAAGTCGCCCGCCGCCATAGACGTCGTAGATCGCCGCGAATAGGATGAAGTAGAAGACCGTCGAGACCGATACTCCGACCGGAACGCCGAAGAGCCCCTGCTGCGACAGAAACTGCGAATCGATGAAGCTCTCGAGCCCGGAATAGCGGTGGGCGAAGACGCCGGGGAGGTAAGGGCCGGCAAAAAAATAGACGATGAAGGCGGCGGCGAAGATCGTCAGGCCCCAGCCGAGATAGGCCTTGCCCACGACAACAAGCAGCGCAATCAGGAGAAGGCCGAGCACGTAGTCGGGCACGGCAACCGGGTCCAGGCCCGGAATGCGCTCGCTCATCAGAAATGCGGCGTTCCAGGCGATGTAGATCCCCGGCGCGATCGCCGTGAGCGCAAGGGTCAGCCAGAACGCGTGGCTGGCTCGCGAAGGCGTCTGCCGCGCCAGCATCGCAAAGGCCAGGGACACGGCGAAGGCGACATGGAGGCCGCGCTGCGCGAGCGTGTCGATCTGCGGCCAGATCGCGAATGCGATCTGACTGAGGGTCCAGGCGAGCGCGATGAACGCGGCGGGGCTGAGGAGATCGCTCCATCCGAAGGCGCGCTGATCCACCTGCGTCGATTCCATTGTCGACATCGGTCCGCTATCCGCCGCCAATCAGTTCAACCAGCCTTGCTCGCGATAATACCGCTCGGCGCCCCCATGGAGCGGCAAGCCGTTATTCTCGATCTTCCAAGCCCCGTTCTCGCAGCTAAAGCCGGTCAAAGCCTTGTGAGCCTGCGTCAGGCGCTCGGTATTCTCGCAGATCGTCTTGACGATGTTGTAGGCAAGATCGTCGGACATCCCTGTGCTGGCGAAGAGGGTCGTCGTCGTGCCAGGCAGATTGACGTCTTCGTCCTGGCCAGGAAATGTTCCGGAGGGCAGGGTCGCGACCTGCCAGCCATAGTTCTCGCGCATCGAGGCGAGAATCTCCTCAGAGGGCGCGAGGAAGGTCGACGGTGTCGTCTGGGCAATCTCGGTGATCCCCGGATGACCCCGAGTGCCGACCTGGACAAACACGTCGCCAGAACCGGAGGCGAAGCGCGACTTTACCATGTCGAAGGATCCGAATTCGTAGCTGCCGCCGCTCGACGAGAGTTCGTCCTCTCCGGCGCCGGCGATCTCAAGAAGCTGCTCGCCACCGAAGGAGCCGATGCTTCCGCGGCGCAGGAGCGTCACGTTCGCTTCGGGATGGGCTTTCAGATAGCCGCCGAGTTCATGATCGACGTCGCCGCCACGGGCCAAGGGGACGAGGTAGTATTGATCCCAGCCGCCGACGAGGGCGCGCAGATTGCCGAGTGGCTCCTCATAGGCGTGCTTGCCCTCAAGTGCCCAGCTTCCGACGACCGCCATGCCGAACGCCAGATCGGCGCGGCCTTTGGAGACCAAAGCGGGATTGCCGACGCCACCGGCGATCGGCGGGGCATCGATGGTCGATCCAGAGGGAAGCTCGTCCTGCAGCAGTTCCGCGAGATTGACCGCGTAGACGTACCAGCTGGATCCCTGCTGGAAGGAGCCGATCGTCAAATTGACCGGAGCGTCTTGCCCATGAGCGGGGACGTTTGCGGCAACGAGTGTCGCGCCGACCAGCAGGGGCGTCAGCAATTTCGTGGAATAGCGTTTGAAAACAGTCGTCATAGGGCCTCCCAACCCGGTTTGGCGGTTCGAAAACCGCGTGTTCCCAGCATGCGGTGATGCATCGTTCACAGGGTCGAAGCGCTTTGCGGAACCCTATGGTGACAAGCCAAGTCTGGCGGCGATCAGAGCTCTGCGATGCGCCTCTGTTCGCCCTGCGCGTCTGCGCTTCGTGTCATGCTGGTGCCGTGAAGGCTAAGCCGCGAGGACCAGCGTTCATAATAATAACGGATGATGTTTCTCATAACCGATCACTATGGAAGCGAGTGCTCCGGGCACGTTCGCCGTTGCAGTCACTGGATGAACAGCGTCGTCAAGACCGGCTGCCAAGCCAGAAGAACGATCACCAGGATCGTCGCCAGAAGAAACGGCGCCAGCGGCTTGACGATGTCGGTTGCCTTGCACCCGGAGACACTCGCTGCGACGAAGAGGCCGGTGCCGACGGGTGGCGTCAGAAGCCCCAGGACGAGGTTGAGGCAGATGACGACGCCGAAATGAAATGGATCGATGCCATAGGTTGCGACCGCGATCGGCAGGACGATCGGAACGATCAGGATCAGCGCGGCGATCGCATCGATGACGCAGCCGACGACGAGCAGCAAGAGGTTGAGCAGCAGCAGGAAGACGAACGGGTCGTTCGTCAGCGACTGCATGTAGGCCGCGATGGTCTGCGGGACCTTCTCATAGACGACGATCCAGCCGAAGACGTTGGCTGTCGCGACGAGAAACAAGACGGTCGCGCTGTTGGCGACGAGACGCGTCATCATCGCCGGCACTTGGGTAAGACGAAATTCGCGGTGGACGCTGGCGCCGACGACGATCGCAGCTACGGCGGCGAGGGCGGCCGATTCGGTGGGCGTCGCAATCCCCGCCGCGATCCCGCCGATGATGACCACGGGAATGGACAGGGAAGGCAACGCGCCGAGCAGTGCTCGCCAGGCCTCCTGGCGCGACATCCGATCGCCGCGTGGATATTCGTAGAAGAACCCCATCAGCGCCACGACGCCGATAAAGAGCACGCCCATGAGGAGACCCGGGAGGATGCCGGCGATGAACATGTCGCCGATGCTGATCTGGGCCAGGACGCCGTAAATAACGAAGAGCATGGAAGGGGGAATGATCGGAGCCATCAGGCCGCCCGCCGCGGTCACCGCGGCAGCAAATTCCCGGTTGTATCCGCGCCGTTCCATCTCCGGAACCATCACATGGCCCATCACGGCGATCTGCGCATTGGTCGATCCAATGATCGATGCCATGAACATGTTCGCGACGAGATTGATGTAGGCGAGGCCTCCCTTCAGCGAACCGACGAAGATGCTGGCCAGGGCGATCAGCCGCTTCGTGATGCCGCCTTCGTTCATCAACTCCCCAACGAGCATGAAGAGGGGAATGGCGAGCAGGCCGTATTTTTCCAACCCGCCGTAAAGCTGCTGGGGAAAGGACTGGAAGAGCAGGGTGTTGCCGCTCCAGCCGATATAGATGGCGGCGGTGAGGGCCAGGACGAGCGCGATCGGCACACCGGTCAGAAGCAACATGAAGAAGGCAGCGGGAACCATCTCGGCAATGTCCGGCTATTCTGAGGGAACGAGGGGCGGCGGGTCGTCGCCGGGCGGGGTCAGAAGATTGACGACCGCATGAAGCGAGACCGTCAGGCAGAAGATCGGCACGATCAGCCAGAGCCAGAATTTGCGGATGCCGAGCGTGGTCGTCTGTTCCTCGTAGATGAAATTGAAGGTCGATCCCGAGAAGTCGGACAGCGAGAAGTCGGTCGCGACGAGATTGATCGGGTCGAACCATCGGATGGTCACCCAGGCGAGGAAAGCCGCGAAGCCGAGGATCACGAGGTCGGCGAAACGTTGCATGCCGGCGCGCCCAACGTTGCCGAGCATGTCCGGCAGGATGGTGACCGCGACGCTGGTTCGGTAGTGGATCGCCGCGGAAGAGCCGAGGAAGCTCATCCAGACCATTGCGGCGATCGCCGCTTCGTCGACCCAGTAGACCGACTGTCCGATACTACGGGTGATCACGTTGACGAGGATAAGGGCGGCGACAGCTACGGCGAGAATGGCGGCCACCGCCATCTCCACCTGAGCCACCCGTGCGCTGAACGAGCGGAGACGCTCCATCCTTCTTTACTCCGACAGGGACCGGGACAGGCGAGCGCAGGCGTCTTTTCTCCCATCGGTCGCCTCGCATGGCGCCAACGATGTGACGCGTTTGCCCCGTTGCTCACTCGCCGACGCCGCACCCATCCGGTGGCGCCGGCTGGCGATACAGCGCCTTATTGGCTGGCGGCGACGGCGCGGAGCTCGTCGGTAAGGGGCTTTTGATCCGACCAGATCTCTTCCCACTTCGCAACGACGCCCGGAAAGAAGCTCTGGTCCGCGGACTTCACTTCGATGCCCGTCGCGCGAATCTTCTCGATCATCTGGGGCTCCTGCTCCTCATATTGCTGGCGGACCCAGGCAAGCTGTTCGCGCATCGTCTCGCGAAGGCGCTGCTTCTCGTCGTCCGACAGGCTCGCCCAGACGCGGCCCGAGACCAAGCCGACCATCGGGAACATCGAATGGTTGGTCAAAAGCAGATGGTCCGCGCGTTCGTAGAACTTGAAGTTCAGGATCAGCTCCGGATCGATGTCCATCGCATCGACCTGACCGTTGGCCAAAGCGTCGTAGACTTCCGGCAGCGGCATCGGCGTCGGTGCGATCCCGAGGATGTTGTAGAAATCGCGGAACGGCTTGAACGGCGTAATGCGCATTTTGCGGCCAGCGAGGTCGGAGATATCGTCGACCGGGAAGTTTGTCATGATCTGACGCATGGTGGCGATGCCGTAGTCGATCCCAACGACGCCCATCTCCTTTGGCAACCGGCCGAGAAGGGCCTGCGCCGGTTCGCTGGCGAGCACCTTGTTCGCGCCGGCGACGTCCTCCACCAGGAAGGGCGCATAGAGCGCCCCGAAGTCGGGGACGCGGTTGGTGACGTCGGCAATGGTGAGGAATGCCATGTCGAGGGCACCCGTCTGCAGCTGCTGGACCATCTGGCTTTCGTCACCCAGCTGGCCGGCAGGAAAGACGGAAACACCGTCTTCGCCGCCGGAGCGTTCCGACAGCGCCTCGTTCATCCGCTGCGCAGCCTGATTCCACAGATGGCCCGCGGGAACGATCGTCCCGAGGCGGTAGTCCCGCGCCTTCGTCGGCGCGGCATGCGCCATGACCGTCAGGGCAGCGACGGTTCCCGTCGCCAAGAGTTTGCCGATCGAAAGTTTCATGTTTTCCTCCCTGTTTATCGATTGTGCTCGTGCGCCCGGCGGCCTGGGCGCGGTTCCTCCCGTCAGTGCATGACCGACCCGCCGTCCACGACGACCGTCTGCCCGGTCATGAAGGCGCAATCGTCCGAAGCCAGGAAAAGCAGAGGCCCGATCAGATCCTCGCTCTGCTGGTCCCGCTTGATCGCGCGGCTGGCGATGACCGGACCGCTCAGCGTTTCGCGGAGTTCGGTGTTGGCGACGACCTGTTCGCTCAGCACGAGACCGGGCGCGAGCACGTTCACGCAGATTCCGGTGTCGCCGAGCTCCCGGGCGAGCGCGCGGGAAAGCGCGACGATCGCGCCCTTCGAGGCGACGTAGTGGAGAAACCCGCTGGTCCCCTTGAACACGGTGCCCGAGGCGATCGTGATGATGCGTCCGTAGCCGTTCTTCTTCATGACGGGCGAGACGGCCTTGGCGCAGAGGAAGGCGCCCCGGACGTTGACCGCCATGACGCGATCCCATTCCTCGACCGGGATCTCGTCGAAGGGTTTCATCTTCAGTGAGGCGTAGATCGCCGCATTGGCGACGAGAATGTCGACGGTGCCGAAAGCGTCGACCGTCGCATCGACCATCTGGCCGACGGATGCTTCGTCGCTGACATCCGCCTTCACGAAACGAACGTCCAGCCCCTTCTGGCGCAGTCCCGCCGCCGTCCGCTCGCCGTCGACGATGTCGCTGATCATGACCCTGGCGCCTTCTTCGGCCAGGGCTTTGGCATAGGTCGCGCCGATTCCCTGGGCGGCGCCCGTGACGAGCGCCACCCGTCCGGCCAATCGTTGATTCATCGAGGATTGTCTCCGCTGGTTCCGGCGCCGACGACGCCGACATTCTGATAGACGTGCTTGAGTTCGCAGAAATCGAGGAGCGCGTCGAAACCGTGCAGGCGGCCGAGGCCGGAACGCCGGTATCCGCCAGTCTCGGCTTCGGCGAAGAGCTTGTTGTGGTCGTTGATCCAGACGGTGCCGTCGCGCAGCGCTCGCGCGATCCGCCAGGCGGCGTCGCCGCGATGGGTCCAGACCGAAGCCGACAGTCCGTACACCGTGTCATTGGCCTTGGCGACCGCTTCGGCCTCGTCGGCGAAGGGTTCGACGACCAGCATCGGGCCGAAGATCTCCTCCTGGCAGAAGTCGACCTTCGGATCGCGATGGGCAACTAGGGACGGCGTCAGGAACGCCGAACCCTGGGGAGCCGCTTCCGGAACCTCGTGGCGCAGAAGGACTTCGTCGGCCGTGTCGAATGCCGCGTCGATGCGTTGCTTGACGGTGTCGCGCGCGCCAGCGCTGATCAGCGGGCCCATCTGTGTGGTCGGATCGAGGCCGTTGCCGACCTTGATGGCGGCCAGAGCGGCGGCCAGTGCGGCCTTGGCTTCCTCGAAGCGGCTTTCGTGAACGAGGATGCGCCGCGCTGCGGTGCATTGCTGCCCGGATATGATCGTCGCAGCCTCGGCCAGACGCGGGGCGATCGACGCGACGTCCGCATCTTCGAGGACGAGGCAGCAGTTCTTACCGCCGAGTTCGAGGGACAACTTTTTCATCGTTGGCGCGGCAGCAGACATGATGGCCTGGCCGACCCCGTTCGATCCGGTGAAGGAGATGACGTCGACTTTTGGACTTTCGACCAGCGCCTGAGCGACCGCATGACCGCTTTCCGGCAGAACCGAGACGGCTCCCTCGGGAAGTTGCGGTAGCTCGAGCAGCGGGCGCAGGCAGTGCTCGGTGAAGGCGGCGGTCTGGGGGGCAGGCTTGACGACCGACGTACAGCCCGCCGCGATCGACGGTGCCAGCGATCTGATGAGCAGCACGGCGGGCGCGTTCCAGGGGACGATGATGCCCGCGACACCGGCCGGCTCGCGCAGCATGACCGACACTTCGCCCGGGGCAACCTCCATCGCGTGGCCGGGATTGTGGCGGGCAAGCCCCGCATAGTAGCGGATCTCGCTGACGGCCGCGGCAATTTCCCCTCTCGCAGCGGCAAGCGGCTTGCCGTTCGTCAGGGTGAGCCAGCGGGCGGAATCCTCGGTGGCAGCCTCGAGCCCCGCGGCCCAGGCGAGGAGAACATCCTGGCGCAGACGCGGCGACTGCGCCCACTCTGATTGGTCAAAACACCGACGCGCCGCCTCGATCGCCGCTTGTGTCTGCTCTGCCCCGGTATCTGCGACCCGGCCCAGCAGTTCGCCGGTCGCAGGATTGACGGAGGCAAATGTCCGCGAGCTGGCGAGCATACGTCGACCGATCCGAGCGTGAGCGAGCAGGTCAGCTGGCATTGCGCGGGTTCTCCTGAAGGGCATTGTCACCCGTGTGCATGGAAAGGGTAGGGGCGGAAGAGCGCCCAGGGCGCGACCTTGGCACGGTGCGTGGCGCCAAGGCGCTCAACCGGCCGCTCACGACAGGATGTCGCCGAGGGTGGCGGCTGCATCGAGGGCCACGTCGAGATCGATCTCGGCTTCGCCCGGCACCCGGATGCGGCGGAACTTGAATTCCGGTGCCGTGGCAGGCACCGTCGCGTCGAAGCCGGTCTTGCATCCCAACCCGTTGTCGGTCGACGGGTCGAGCTTCGAGCCCTGGCTGCCGGGGATCAGAACCATGTCGCGATCGGCCTGAAAGCGGGTCGCAACCGCCCATTCCACCTCGGTCGGATCATGGATGTCGACATCCTCGTCGACCACGACCACATGCTTGATGTCATAATGCGCCGCCAGTGCCGCCAGGATCACGTTCTTCGCCTCGCCGGCCTCGCGGCGCCGGAGTTTGGCGTAGAGGTGGTAGCGGCACACGCCGCCGCGGGAGAGATGAACGTCGACGACGCCGGGATGGCTGCGCCGCATCGCGGCGAGGATCGTCGCCTCGCGCGGGATCCCGCCGAGGAGCAGATGCTCCAGGCCCCCGCCGACGATCGTGTGAAACAGCGGTTTCGCGCGGGTCGTCACCCGATCAACTTCGATGACGTGACGGTCGTCGCGTTCGCCGTAGTACTGAGGAAACTCGCCAAACGGTCCTTCCGGCGCTCGCCTGTTCGCCTTGAGACGTCCTTCGATGACGATCTCCGAACGGGCGGGAACCAGAAGCTCGGATCCCTTGCAGCGGACGACTTCGAGCGGGGCGCCACAGAGAGCGCCGGCGATGCCCAATTCGTCGAAATCGATAGGCACGATCGCCTGGCTCGCCAGAAGACAAGCCGGACTGGCGCCGATGACGATCGCGACCGGAAGATCTTCGCCCTCCGCCTCGGCGGCGTCGGTGAAGCTGAGCGTGTGGCGCGGCAGGAGCAGCGCGCCGAGTTCGCGCGGGCCGGAAAGCTGCAGTCGGTGGATGGCGACGTTCTGGGCGCCGGTGCGCGGATTGGCGGAAATGAGAAGCCCCGCGGTGATATAGGCGCCGCTGTCATGCTCGTTGTGGACCGGGATCGGCAGAATGTCGGCGAGATCGAATTCGTTCTCGTGGACGACTTCATGGCACGGCGCATCCGCGATCTCGACCGGCATGAGCGGGTGCTTCTCGGCGTCGTGGAAGCGGTCGAGAAGATTGTCCTCGGCGATGCCGAGCGCCTCGGCCATCCAGGCGCGCTGCGAAAGGAGCCCGGACACGACGGTTCCGGAATGGCCTGACGGGTGAGGGAAGACCGTCGCGCGTTCGCCGTCATTGCGATTGGCGATGCCGGCAAGCGCAAACTGCAGGTTCGTTTCCCGCCGCGCAACAGCGAGCCGCCCCGTCTCCTCCAGCCGCTTCAGCCAGCTGCGCAGGTCGAGATAGGCTCTCTGAGCCTGTTGCTGATCGGGCCGTGACCCTTTGGCCGTCTGTGTCACCCTGGCTTCCTCCTTTGCCATCTTCGGAGGCTAAAGCGGTAGGAGGTATCATTGCCAACAATTTGAGATGATGGCATCGATATCGCTCCGCTATGGGAGAGCACGGCGATGGACCTGCGACAGATGAGCTATTTCGTTGCGATGTACGAGGAAGGTTCGGTCACCCGTGCCGCACAGCGGCTGAACATCGTGCAGCCCGCAGTGAGCGTGCAGTTGGCGCGTCTTGAGGAGGCGATTGGCCAAAAGCTGTTCTACCGGACGCCCAAGGGCATGGTGCCGACCCATGCCGGCGAGGGCGCCTATCGCCGTTTTCTGCCGATATTGCGCGAAGTCGAGCAGGCGCGTCGCGCCCTGACGATCAGCGGGGCAGTGGTGAAAGGTCATGTCGCGATCGGGGCCGTCTCCTCGGTCGCCAACAACGCCTTGTCCGAAACCTTGCGGATCTTTCACAGGCGCTATCCCGAAGTGACGCTTTACGCGACTGGCGGCTACACCACCGACCTGATCGAGATGCTGCGGACCGCTCAACTCGACCTGGTGATCGTCAATACGCCATCCCGCGGCGGCCGGGGGTACGACACGTTGCCGATCATCAATGAGGATCTGGCGCTGATCTGCGACAACGCCTATCCCCTACTGCCGCCGACGCTTCACCCTCGGGAGGTGGGCGAGCACGATCTCGTCATTCCCTCGCATCGTCACGGGTTGCGGCTGATCATCGATGCCGCCTTCGCCGCTCACGACATCACGCTCGTCCCGCATATCGAATTCGACGAACTGAAGACCATCGAAGAGTTTCTGCCCGACAGCGGCTTTGCCACGATCCTGCCACCGATCGCCGTGCATCGCGCGCTGATGACCGACCGACTTCGCATGCACCCGATTGTGCCCCCCGTCTCCCGGCGGCTTGTCTGCCTTTCGAACACGGCGCGGCCGCTGGGGTCGGCGGCTCAGCTGTTCGTAGAGGAGTTGCGGGAACGGATGATCGAGGTGAGCGCCACGCTGACGCAGGCCATCGCTTCGAGCCCATAGCGCTACGCTATCGAGTCGATCGCGGGAAACCGTTGGACCGTGATGACACTGCCATGCTCCCCTCGGGCTTCGACCATCATGGGGAGGATGATGACAGACAGCGCGAAAGTGCCACCCCGTAGGCTTGTTATCGGCATTTCCGGCGCATCGGGGACGATCTACGGCATCCGACTGCTAGAACTCCTGCGCAAGACGCCGATCGAGACGCATCTCGTCATGTCGCGCTCGGCAGAGGTTACAGCTGCCTACGAGACCGACATGAAGATTGCGGCCATTCGAGCCCTCGCCGACGTGGCATGGCGGCAGGAAGACATCGCAGCCTCGATCTCGTCGGGTTCCTTCAGGACAATGGGGATGATCGTCGCGCCCTGCTCGATCCGTTCGATGTCGGAAATCTCCGGTGGCGTGACGTCGACGCTTTTGACCCGCGCGGCTGACGTGATGCTGAAGGAGAGGCGACGCCTGGTCCTGATGGTGCGGGAGACACCGCTTCATACCGGCCACCTGAGGACGATGACGCAGTTGTCGGAGATGGGCGCGATCATCGCACCGCCGGTTCCCGCCTTCTATTCCAAACCCCTGTCGTTGATGGACATGGTCGATCACACGATCGGCAGGGTTCTCGATCTTTTCGACATCGATCTTGGCACGGTACGGCGCTGGAAAGATACGGGAGATTGACGTAGCTCAGCGGCAGAGTTCCGCCAGCCGCGCCAGGTCGGGGTCGTCGGCCGCCATGGGCAGGACGCGGCGAAGATTGTTGAGGGCCGTGTCGACACCGGCCTCGGCCTCGGCCAATACGGCGCTAGCCGCCCAACTTGCCAGAAGAGCGAGTTCCAGCCGCTCTGTTTCGATCTCGGCCGCCTGAATCTTTGCCCGGACGCTGTCGCGGTCCTCATGCGTCGGGCCGTCCTGCGGCATTGGCCAGCCTTTCATCGCGCGACGCGCACTGCGAAGTGGCTTGACGACGTTTTCGTGCCATGCCGCGACGATCGCGGCGGGATCGTCCTGTGGGCCTAATCTCCGTCCGCAGGCCCCGAGCCAAAGGGCCAGGAAGAGAAGATTGACGTCGGCGCCGTAACGCTCCTGCTGAGCCAGGCAAAGCTGTGCGACGCCGTTGCGGCGGTATCGCTCCAGAGTCCACTCCCAAAGCGGTAAGACGTCTTTCGAAGCGCACATTGGGCGGCAATCCTATTCGCAAAGCGAGGTATAGGCGCTTCGCCTACTTGCAAAGGAATATATATTCATCCCGCTGGGCAGCGAGGGGCTCAGCGCATCTACCGTCAACAAAGGGGCTACGGCGGCTCGGGACTTCGGCGTTGCGGGCTCCTTGGATTTTTGGACGCAACGATCCTGTCGACACAGACGACCAAAAGCGATTCAGGCGTCATCCGCTCGATCCGCTCGATCAGGGCGCTGCGGCTCTGGGCGGTGCCCATGGCGATGGTGCCGATCGCCCCGCATTTGCGAGCGCTGTCATGATTGCCGCGACGAAGACCTTCTGGTCTCTTGTCGGTGCTGCTTCAGAAAGCAGAAACGGAGCATCGACGAACTGATTCATGGACAATCATTACAGCAGGTTGGCGCTGCGTTGGAGCATAAGTCTCTGACCTCGAGAGTGCAGGCACGCGTGGATCGCGGCGATCCTGCTCCGCATTCTGCTGCCCCAGGTGGGCAACGACAAGCTGTCTAGAGGACTTTCGAGGCATCCTTCTCGTCATCGATGCCAGCATCATAGTCGATATGCGGAATAGCTATTAGCACAGCTATCCGGGATCATAAAAAGCCTCGAACAATCAAAAATTTCCGTGTCACCCTCTGTTGCAATTTTGCTTTCCCGAGCCGGATGTGTATCGGCGCGGGGTCTCGACGCCAATCGGCGTGATAAGTCGTTGAACGCTCTGAGGCTGGTGGGGTCAGCATGCGCTGCCGATTGATAGGCACGCTGCCGGCCAGCGGCGACNCCCCGGCGCGCGCCTTCGTCGCCGACTACGTCTATTACCTGGCATTCGAAGACGGCAAGGTTGCCGGCATGACCAAGGTCTAGAACGACAGCTACGCCTGATCGCCCCGGCACGGCCGTATCATCTCTGTGGTCATGCCTTCGAACGGCCCCGCAGCGTCCGGGCCGTTCGCCTCGATCCGGGCGGCCCCGTCCTCGACGGGTCTCGTGCCGTGATCAACTGGCCGCCGATCGGTCCTGTAGCCCGTAGGCGATCATCTGCGCCAGGCGCCGCACGGCGACGGTCGCTTCCGGCGGCTTCCAATAAAGCGATGGCTCTGATCGGCTAGAAATCGCGTCCGAAAAACGCAAATGAATCACTCGTCGGAATTGGCGCTCGGGATCGTCGATCGGATATCGAAAACACTTTCGGCTTTCAAGGAATCGGCTTTTCCTCGTCGTGTAACGAGGAGTTCGTCGATGATCCGAAAGAACACGCCCCCGCCGACCCGTACGGCAAAGACAGAAGCAGCCTATTTGAAACGTGCGGAGCAGCTCCGATTGCAAGCGTTCAAAGAGACTTGGCAGTCGGCACAGAACGCCGCGCCTGACCCATCGCAGTTTCAGCTTTCGGAAGTCATCGCATGGTATTGCGGCCAGGACGAACGCTGGTCGAAGAGCACGATCCGCCAGTATCAAGCAGCGCTCCGATTTGCCGTCGAGCGTGCCGTGGAAACTTATCATCTCTCGATTTCGGACATGGCCGGGGCGCTCGCGAAACTCGATGGTCCGCCCAAAGCCATCAAGGCAAGGAGCGCATGGTCGAAGCCCCGGACATCAGCGCGAAAGCGTCAGAGCGTCCTCCTCCCAGAACTGGAGGCAGTCATCGATTTTTTGGAAAATGGCATGGAAATAGACCGCATCGCGGGACTATATCTTCAATGCAACGTCCGGATCGCACTGCGTCCCGTCGAATGGCAATCAGCAACTCTCGACGGGGCTTTGCTTTCCGTTGAATGCGCCAAATTTACAAACTGTCGTGGCATCGATTCGATTCGGGGCCTCGATCTTCATGCAATACTCGTTGAACGACCCGACTTTCTAGACAGCGTCGAACGACTGGTCCTCGCTCTGCATAAAGCGCTCGAAGATGCCGGAAGCTGGGCGACTGTCTGGTCGCGGCTCGCTTCGAGGATCGCCCGCGCTTGCAGGCTCCTCTCAATTTCCCGCATGGCACTCTACACACCAAGGCATGTGGGGCTGGCGACGGCGAAGCAGACGATGTCGCCCGTAGAGGTAGCGGCGCTCGCCGGGCATGCGTCAGATCGTACGGCGCAGTGGCATTATGCGCATAGCCGAACGGGATTCAGTTCGAGCATCGCGGTCGCGGTACCACACCCTGCTCTGCTCAATCTGGTTCGGCAGCCCCTGCGTACGGAGAGACAGTCAGATGGTCATCTGGTTCGACAGTCGCGGTCTCTGCGGTTCGAAGAGGAATTGATCGATGTCGGAATTCCTCACGGGGACAGTGCTTGGGAAGCCGAGGAGGAGGCCGATTTGGACACGCCAGATTGTAGACCGCGTTTCTCCTAGGCGAGCCTATATTTACACGTTCCGAATGTTGCGACGCCGCCGCGCTCGCGGCGTCCGCTTCGCCGAGGGAGGCCGATGATCTGCCTCAATCCGGTAGCCGGTGGCGGTGCTGAAGCCGGCCTTGGTGGCGGCGATGAGCGCTGTCGGTTTGGTGCAGTGTCATGAAGAGCCTCATTTGACGGTCGGTGACCTGTCGGCTGCGCATGGCGGTCCTTTTCCGGCATCAGCATCGACGGACTCGTTCCGCGAGAAATGGCCGCAACACCTTGTTGGACAACACGCGCCTTTCTATCGCCATCTTTGCTAAATCTACGATGTCTTGACGGTGTCGCATTGCGATGAGGACCGCTTCTGTCAACGACGGAGCAATTCCAGGCCACTGGGGCGGAGTAAGAGTCGGCCACGGCGATGGCAGGCGTGACGTACGAAGGGGCCCGATCGGGCCCCTTCGTACGTCGGCGATCAGGATGGAGGATCAGGTTGCGGAGATTTCGCCGGTG
>PACL01000074.1 GCA_002700095.1 Fulvimarina sp.
AAGGGGCCCGATCGGGCCCCTTCGTACGTCGCGCCTGCCATCGCCGTGGCCGACTCTTACTCCGCCCCAGTGGCCTGGAATTGCTCCGTCGTTGACATGCTTCTCATGTTCACGCCAGTGGGGCACATAGCACATCACGCGGCCTTCATTGCCGGCAGACCCACGCGCCGCAGCGCAGCCTCCGCCTCCTCGGTCATCCGCCGCACGATCTCTGCCGCCGGCAGGATCTCGGCGATGTTTCCGGTGCTCTGGCCCGCCGTCAAGCAGGTCTTCTCGATGTCGCCCTCGAAGTCCCGCGTCGGCAGGATGGCGCTGTACGCCGGGATCGGCACGCGGGCGCCATCCATCTCGACCGTGCCGGCCGTGTCGCCGGCGGCTTCGGCAAGGGCGCGGTCCTCATTCCCGAGCGCAGCGCGGGCACTGTCGTTCAGGATCACCCGCATGGGCTGGTCGGGCCATTCGGGGCCATAGGCGGTCAGCACGGCGGTGTCGCCCACATCCGCGGCGATCACGCGGGACAGATAGTCGTCATGCGCCGCCGATTTCCGCGCGGCCAGAAAGCGCGTGCCGCACCAGACGGAGTCGGCGCCCAGCACCAGAGCTGCGGCCATCGTCCGCCCGTCCGCGATGCCGCCCGAGGCGAGAAGCGGCGTGTCCGGCAGCATGGCGCGCACGCGGGGAAACAGCGTCATCGTGGAGGCCTCGGCGCGGGTGTGGCCGCCGGCCTCGGCCCCCTGCACGATCAGCGCGTCGAAGCCCAGGGCATGGGCCGCCTTCGCCTCGGCCACGCTGCCGACCTGCATCCACACGGCGACGCTCGCCGCGCGCAGCCGCGCAACCTGAGCGGCGGTCGGCAAGGTCCAGAAAAAGATGGCGAGCGGGACGGCCTCCTCGATCAGGACGTCGAGATGCGCGTCGGTGACGAAGTCGCCGATGAGATCGACGCCGAAGGGCCCGTCGGTCATAGCGCGCGTCTCGCGGATCATTTCACGAAGGCGCTCGGGCGGGCTGATGTCGCAGCCCAGCGTGCCCAGCCCGCCGGCATTGGACACGGCGGCGGTGAGCGGGGGGCGGGCGATCATCGCCATCCCGGCGTTGACGATCGGCGTGGCGAGCCCGAAGGCCCGGGTGATTGCGGTCTCGATCATTCTCAAAGTCTCCTCTCATGGGATCGGGCCGGGACCGTGCCCCGGCCCGGGCGGGGTCAGGCGGCCTCGGCGCTGCGGCCAAGTTGCGCCATCAGCATGGGTTCGTGGATGGTCAGCCAAGTCTCCGCGATCGTGCCGTCGCGCATCCGGTAGAGGGCCACGCCATCGAAGACGACGCGGGCGCCATCGGGCGCGATGCCCTGGAATTCGCCGCTGTGGGTGGCGTGTATCTCCCAGTGGGCCGACACGAACGCCTCGATGGCGACCAGCGCGTGAACGGTGAAGCTCATGTCGCTGAAGGATTCCCGGAACACCCGGAAGAACGCCTTGTAGCTCTCGCGGTCGAAGAACTCGCCGTTCGGAAAGCCCGGGAAGCCGTGGCAGACGATGTCGGGCGACACGGTGTCGTCGATGATGCGGACATCCTCGATATCGGGCGAATGGGTGCCCTCGAGGAACGCCATCACGGTGGTCTTGTTGCGGTCGATGATCTCCTGCGTCGTCATGGTTGGTTTCCTTTCGGTTTGATGGATACAGCCGCCCCGTGCCGGCGAAGCGCTGCATCGCCGGGTGGGGAGGGTGCGGATGGTGATGCGGCGTGCCCTGCCGCCGGGCGCCGGCGCGACCGGGCCGCGCCGGTGTTTAGTGCTGGCAACCCGTCAGGGTCATTGCGCGGTTCGCTCGTCTGGGGCGTCACCGCCGAGAGCAGCCTCGACATGGCCGATCGTCTCTGCGGTCACGGCTTCGGTGGTGCCCTGGCCGTAGGCGGTGCCGATCACGTCCGTCAGCCTGCCGATGCCGTTCGCGACCGGCAGGTGCCCCGAGAGCACATGGTCGGGGTCGAGCCGCTCGAGGCTTCCCAGCATGGCGCCGAGCGTCCGCCGATCCATGTGCGCAAGCCACGGCGCATCGACCGAGGACCAGCCGACAAGCCCGTCGCGGAGCGTCTCCGCGGGAACGTCGTCAATACACTCGGTCGCGCCGGGGAGAAGCGCGCCGAAGGCGTCTGCGGCGAAGAACACGCGGTCGGTCGCGTCAAACAATCCCATCGTCTCGGCGCGTCGTAATAGGGCGGCCTTATCTGGTGCAGCCGGCGGCGGCCGATCTCCAGCACCTCGCCGGGCTCCAGCAGGCGCAGGCGGGCCGGATCTCCCTTGCCCATCATGCCCATCTTTCCGGCGCCGAGGAAGTTCGTGATCACGCGGGCGTTCGGCGCGACCTTGAGCACGCGGTCGAGATTGCCGATATGGTCGGCATCGGTGTGGCTGAGCCAGATCCAGCGCAGTTCGGCCGGGCCGATCTCGATCCACAACCGCTCCAGAAACTCGTCTGATAGGGCGCCGAGGCCGGTATCGACCCGCATCGGCTCGTCGTCCCTCAGTACGAACGCGTTGATGGGGATCGCCCCCATGCCCGGCACCGGCATCCAGGACCGCAGCGCCGTCCACGCATCGGTGACCTGCTGCGCTGCGCCCTGCAGGGGCGCGTCGATCGTCATCATCGTTGGGCTCCCATATTTCGGTGAACAGGTCCGTTCAATGACGCGGCAGATAGAATCGACACATCGCCCTTGTCAAGACTTCATTGAACAGCCATGTTCACTCACATGACAGAGAGCACGCGATCCTACGGAAAGAAGGCCCGCGCCGAGGCGGAGGAGGCGACGCGTCAGCGGATCGTGGAAGCGACGGTTCGGCTTCATGAGGAGATCGGCCCGCGGGAGACCACGATCAGCGCCATCGCCCGGGAGGCCGGGGTGCAACGGCTGACGGTCTACCGGCATTTCCCGGACGAAACCGCCGTCTTCCAGGCCTGCACATCGTACTGGCTGGCCCAGAACCCGCCGCCCGACCCTCGCCGACGGTCCGCGCCGGGGGGCGTCGACCGCGTGCGGGAGGCTGTTGCGGATTTCTACGACTACTACGCCCGCACGCAGCGCATGTGGACGGTCTCCTTCCGCGACGTGGAGCGGGTGCCGGCGCTTCAGGGACCGATGGCCGAGTTCGCTGGGTTCATCCGAAGCGTGGCAGACGATCTCGTTGCACGGCTGGGCGCCGAGCCGGCCGGCGCGAACGCCGCGGCCACGATCCGCCACGCGCTCCACTTCCTCACTTGGAAGGAACTGGAGGAGCAGGGACTTGCCAATGACCGAAAGGTCGAGTTGATCGGCGGCTGGCTTCATGGAGTGGAGACGCTTGACGCTGCGCCTGAAGAAATGCGGTAGGCAGGGTCCGGTCGCGCAGAGGCAGCGTCACTCGGCTGGGAGACTGTGGTTCGGCGCGACGCTTTGACCCCGGTTCATAATACGCTCCGCTGCGATTTCATACGCTTACTAGAGTGACCCCGCGCCGATCGGCGTCGGACCCCGGCTCCGATTCGCACACGAAGGACGAGGGCTTACTTTGCGTCATCAAACCCCCTGTTCTATAACCTTTGAACGTCCGCTTTGTTGGTTCGTCAGTGGCAAGCTTCTTCAGGACTGAAAGGTCCCAGGCGCCGATCGGATCGAAGGAGATGCCTTCCGGCAAAGGACAGGTCGCGACTCTTGGTACGAGCTCCGGCGTCACCTCGGCCCAATCGTAATTCTCGTGGACATCAGCGGCGGCGTGACCGGCTTGGATGCGTACCGCATCGGGAACATAGCGCCGATAATGCGTAATTGCCCTCGTGCGGATCGAGTGGAATGTCTCGCCAACTGCGCGGCCTCCGGCCCCAGCGGAGCGAAGAATTCGGTTCATCCGCTTGGAAGCTGCTGCGGCAGGGTTTTCAGTAGTCAGGATGTCCGGAAACAGGAAACCGGTTTCATTCATAAACTGAACAATACCGCGTTCGACCAGATACTGATGCAAAGCGAATGCCATTAGGCTCTCGTCCGTCTTAACCGGTACCCGGCCTTCGCCATTAGGTAAGTCTACTTCACGCGTGGGTCGAACGATGTAATAGTCGCCGGTCTTCTCAAGCCAGCTTGCATTGAGATAACATAGAAGGCCGATACGTCTAGCAGTCAAAATGGAGAGCGGGATCATAAGAGACGACAGGAGGTTTTTGCGCTCGACCCCAAGATGGATAGCCTGGTTGATGACGTCGATTTTGAGGGGGCGGTAGGGAGCGTTCGCCTTCGGACGATCGTAGCGAACGGGCGCAAAAGGATCTGTAATTCTCAGCTTCCTACATTCACTCGACATGACCGAACGTATTGGAGCAAGGGTCGAGACAATCGACGCCGCGCTCAACGTCTTATCATGGCTAGCCGGTGGAACGACAAATTCTCCGCGCTCGTCCAAAGTGATTTTTGAAAGATCGGTGTATAGGGGGACGTTCTCAATCAGATCAAGAAAATCGTCGAGATCATCTGTCTCGTATTGGTCGATAGGCCGATCCCCATACAAACGTGTAAAAGCGTTGAGTATTTTCTCGTACCGACGCACATCCTTTTCACCCATCTTGCCATCTTCACGGTGCTTCGCCAGGTAGCGTCCCGCAGCCTGCGAAAAAGTCGGCATCATTTTCGTCTTGGTTTGTCGATTTCGTGTTTTATCCTTCTCCACTAGATCGTTCGATTGCGAAGTGGAACCCGAACTCTGCGACAATGCAGAGACTGCCTGGTCCCGATGAGAAGATCCAAACTTGCTCGCAAGGTCTCCGACAAGGTCCGAAGCCCCGTTCAGGAGAGCGGGCGCCATTGCGGGATCGGTTCGAGATAGCAGTTCAAGCGCCTTAGCGCGGTCCAACAGGCCGGTCAGGGCCGGGATCGTTGACTTGAACTCACCGGCTGCGATAGCTGCCAAGGCAGCGCGTGCGCCTCCGATTGCTCGTTCCACGATCTGTCGCTCCCGAGCGGGAAGATCGTCGATCTTCGGGAAATGCTCCGTTCCCTCCGCCTGCATATGCAACGTCTCCAGTTCTGCGATTGCAACAGCGAAATAATCGCGGCAGATCGCAGCCAACCTTGGACCGATTGATCGAGCGTCCCGTCTGGTCATCGGACCGCAGTTGATCCGGAGCAGGCCGCTCGGCCTCTCACTGAGAGAATCGGTGCGGTTGATTGTATCACTGATCTCAGCTGGGAGTCGGAAGGCAAAGCGCCAACCCTGTCCGTGCCGGCTCATATAGGGGACGATGGTTCGCGCCCGCTCCGTGGGACGGCGTCGTCGTGTCGAAGATTTGGGAACTTCCGTGGGAACATGGCACATGGAAACCGATTCGACCCGTTTGGTCTGGTTCCCGAAATTCGATGTTCGTCAGAGGTTTGGCACCCGCGCTTGGGGCGGGCGTTTTGTGGCGGTGAGAGAGGGATTCGAACCCTCGATACGGTTTCCCGTATACACGCGTTCCAGGCGTGCGCCTTCAACCACTCGGCCACCTCACCATCGTCGAATCCCGCCGATCCTTCGCGACCCATCGAGGCCCGGCAGGGCCGATGGCATCGTGGGACGATCCGGAGGAAGCGCCCGGGCCCGGTTGGCGGCCCGCGTTCGATCGGCGCGGGATATGACAGAATGCCCGGTTCTTCAAGTCCTGATTTCGAAACCGGTCAGGCTTGCGCCAGCGCGGGTGTCCTGTGCGGTGCCCGCCGACCGCGTCGTCACCCCATGGCCGATGCCCGTTGGCAGGGCTTCCATCTGCATCGGCTGCCCGGCAGAGGCCGGCCTTCGCCCCGACGCCCGTCATCCCGACGCAGGCCACCGCGTTCGTCGGAGAACGGGCCGGGCGCCGGCACGGCACCCAACGCGTTACGCCCCCCAAGGGTGACGCTCCCCAAAAGGGTTGCGATTGAGAGGCGACGGGTCGCCCGCGGCAGGCCGGTCCAATCGCACCACCCTCCAACCAGGCCGGCAAGATCCCGATGAGGAGCACGGGAGTTCGCACTCACGTGCGGTTTGGCGAAGGCTCCTTCGGCCCTTCGCTGGCGCGGTCCTGGTCGAGTTCCTTGACGATGTCGGCAAAGCCGCGGAACAGTTTCTGCATCCGGTCGATGGCAAGGTCCGTCTCGTCGCCGCTGGGCAGGGCCGGCCCGTTCTCGGCCAGTACGGTCTCAAGCGCTTCGATCCGCGCTTCCAGCGCCCTGATCCGCGCGTCGGACGCGGCACGATCGTCTGCGGCGGTGGGATCACCGTCGCCGCAGACGATCATGTCCCCCTCGACCCGGCAGGGCGCAAGCGAGCCCGTGGCGGTATCGAGGCGGGCGACGGCACCTTCGATCCGCACGATCTGGTAGCGGCCGGGAACCGCTTCGCCCTCGATCCGTCCGAGACCGGACTGGGCGCCCGCCGGGCCGGTGGCGAAAAGGAGCGCCGCCAGGCCCATGATCGCCGGCGCCGCCAAGATTGTGCCTCGTCGTTGCATGGTCGTCCCTCTCCTCGGCTGCGGGGCTCGTGCGGACGGTCACCGTTTTACGACCGGTGGACCTGTCCTGCGACGTTTCGCCTCCGGCAGGCTCGCAGTTTCAGGTGGCCGCGATGTGACGGAGGCGGGGAGAATCTCACCTGCAGCGAATTGATTTTTCCCCGATTGTTTGGCACCGCTTCCCCATGACCCAGACGATCTACAAGATCCTTCCCCGCCAACTGTGGGAAGAGGCGAAGCAGCAGGGCCGCCTCGACGGCGCGCCGGTCGACCTTGCCGACGGCTTCATCCACTTCTCGACCAGCGCCCAGGTGCGCGAGACGGCCGCGCGGCACTTCTCCGGCCAGAACGACCTGCTGCTCGTCGCCGTAGATCCCGCCCCACTGGGCGAGGCGCTGCGCTACGAGACGTCCCGGGGCGGCGCGCTGTTTCCCCATCTCTACGGGAGCCTGCCCGTCGAGGCTGTCCTTTGGGTCGAGGACCTGCCGATCGGGCCGGATGGACATCACCTCTTTCCCGGCTCGATGCGATGACCTTCGCGCCGTGACCTTGCAAGCCGCGCCCGTCCTGTTTCCGTCGCCCGTTCGTCGAGGTTTTCGCGCAGGTCTTGCCGGCCTCGGCCCGGTGCGCCGGTCCGACGCCCGCACGGCCGCTGCTGCGCCGGAAGCACGCCCGTGAGCCTCCTCTACCGGCTGGCCCGGCCGGCGCTGTTTCGGCTCGATGCCGAGCGCGCCCACACCCTTTCGATCGCGGCCCTGAAGCGCGGCCTGGTGCGCGATCTCGACATTCCGGTGGACGGCCGTCTGCATGTCGAGGTGGCCGGCATCCGCTTCCCCAATCCCCTCGGTCTTGCCGCCGGCTACGACAAGAACGCCGAGGTGCCCGATCAGGCGCTGAAGCTGGGCTTCGGCTTCGTCGAGGTGGGAACGCTCACCCCGCAGCCCCAGGAGGGCAATCCGCGCCCGCGGATCTTCCGGCTGCCGAAAGCGCGCGGCGTGATCAACCGGCTCGGCTTCAACAATGACGGCCACGCCGATGCGGCCGAGCGGCTCGCGGCCAGGGCCGGCAAGCCCGGCATCGTCGGGGTGAATGTCGGCGCCAACAAGGATTCGCCCGATCGCCTCGCCGACTATGTGGAAGGGGTGAATGTCTTCGAAAGCTTCGCCGACTACCTGACGATCAACATCTCGTCGCCGAACACGCCGGGGCTGCGCGCCTTCCAGTCCGGCAGCGAGCTCGACCGTCTGCTGAAGGCCGTGGTTGCCGCGCGCAACGGCTATGCGGCGATGACGGCAGGCCGGCGCAAGCCGGTCTTCGTCAAGGTCGCTCCCGATCTCTCCGAGGATCAGATTGAGGAGATCGCCGATGCGGCGAGGCACCGGGCGGTGGATGGGCTGATCGTCTCCAACACGACGCTGTCCCGCGAGGGCGTCGAGGGACAACCCCACGCGGCCGAGGCAGGTGGCCTCTCCGGCCGGCCGCTGATGCGGCGCTCCACCTGGGTGCTTGCCCGCTTCCGCCGGGCGGTCGGGCCGGACTTCCCGCTGATCGGCGTCGGCGGCGTCGACGACGCGCGCACCGCGATCATGAAGATCGAGGCGGGCGCCGATCTCGTCCAGCTCTATACCGGCCTCGTCTATGGCGGGCCGCACCTGCCGGCGCGGATCCTGAAGGGCATGCTGCGCGTGCTCGACATCGGCGACATCGACAATGTCGCCGCGCTGCGGGATCGCAGGGTCGACGATCTCTTGGCGGGGCCGCCGCCGGTCTGAGGCGCGGTTCGACTGATCCTCGATTGAGCGCCTATTGGGGCCGTCAACGGTGCTGCGGCGTCGAACCGCTGCGCGAGCCGGCGGGGCGGGCGTCGATCGCCGCGACGAGCAGGAGGGCGAGCGTCGTCGCATTGAGCACATGCCAAAAGAAATGCGTGCCGTAGGGCCAGGACTCGCAGAGCGGCCCGTCGAGGGTGCGCAGGGTGAGCGACACGAGGAAGGTGCCGCCGGCCGCAAGGACCAGCCTGCCCGGCTCGCGGTCCTGGGAGACGAGGATGCCGCCGATCGCCAGCATCGCCAGGAGTGCCGGGACGTAGCCCGCCGAGGATCCGAACAGCGGATCCAGCATCGGTTCGGCGAAAAACGAGGCGGCGAGGAAGCAGAGGGTGGCGAGCCCGGCGGCGGGCACGGCAAGGCCGAAGAAGCGGACGAGAGCGAGCGCGAAATAGCCGTAGATGAAGACCGCGATCGGCAGGACGTCGGCAAGGCTCGCCCAGCGGGTGGCGAAGGTGTGGAACAGGAAGGAGCCCGCGCCGATCACCGCGACCAGCACGCAGAGGGCGCCGCCGGCCCTGTCACGGCCACCGCGCAAGGTCCAGAGGCTGAGGCCGATGGCGGCGGCGGCGAAGAAGGCGAGGTTGGACCAGGCATTCAGCGGCTCGGCCCAGAAGGCCGGGCCGATGCGCTCGCAATAGGCATCGATCGAGGCGGACCAGTTCATCGGTGCTGCGGCCCGCATTCGCGGCGTGGCGCTGACGGCAACGCGGCCGTAGCGTCGACCTGCCTTCGGTCCGTCACGGCGCCCCTCGCGCTCGACGACAGTTCAGACGGCTCCGGCGGGCCGCGACGAAGGCTCCTGCGATCCTTGATCATGGCTGCGGATACAGGCTCACCGCCCGGCCCGCCAGGGATCGTAGGTGCCGAAGTTCCAGAGGTTGCCCTCGGGGTCGTGGCAGGAGAATTCCCGCGAGCCGTATTCCTTGTCGGAGAGATCCATGACCACGGTCGCACCGGCGGCCTGCACCGCCTCATACAGCCTGTCGATGTCCTCGACGACCACATAGGGGCTCTGGCTGACCTTGCCGCCCGGGGAGGGCGGAGCCTGCAGCGCCCCGAACGCGTCGTCCCGCGCGTCGCCGATCATCACCATCCCGTCGCCATAGACGAGTTCGGCATGGGCGATGCCGCCTTCCTCGCTTTCGTGGACGGCGCGGCGCTCGAAGCCGACGACCGAGCAGAGCCAGTCGACCATCGCGCGGGCATCGGCGCTGCGGATCGTCGGGATCACGCTCGAACTCATCGAAACCTCCATGGATCAGAGCGGAGCGACGGCCGGAACTTCGGGTCCGGCCGTCCTCAAATGATAATTGGCGAGACGCGCGGCTTTTTCCATCGTGCCGCGACGGGTCGGCGTCACTTTTCTCAGTTTTGGATCGCCGCCCCGCTCTCGCCGCCGCCAAGGCCGAGGCAATTGGCGAAGAACGTCGTGGTCGCCGGCCAGTCCGAGAACACGCCGATGACGCCCACGTCGCTCGCCAGCGTGTCGAGGAGCCGCAGCATGTCGCCGTCGTCGTTCACCACGTCGGCAATGCTCTGGTAGTACCAGCCGCCGCCGGAAGCCAGCGGGCCGGAGCGCTCCAGCGACCAGGTGATGATGTCGAGGCCGGCCTGCTTCGCCTCGGTCGCATAGGGCGACGGCACGATGGCGCCGTTCTCGCCGCTCTTCACCAGCATCCACAGCGGCGGGGCGACGATCTTCACGCCGGCATCGGCGAGTTCCTGCATCGTCGGCTTGTAGGTTTCGGGGTTCATCGCGTCGAAACCTTCGAGCGTCTCGTCGCGGTCGTCGAGATAGACCGCCTGGTTGCCGAATTCGGGGTCGTTCCTGATCCAGAACTTGACGTCGTCGAGCAGGAAGGACTGCGGATAGACGTCGGAGGCCGGCACACCCGCATCCCTGTAGTCGGCGATCATCTGCGCCGCATAGGCTTCCTGGGTGTAGTCGCCCTCATAGGGCATCTCGACTTCCGGCGTCTTCAGCTCAGGGGTGAACTTGCGGCCGAGCGACTTGATGAGCGCGATGTAGTCCTTGTGGCTCATCACCGTGCCCGGCGAATAGAGCGTCGTGCGCCAGGTGGCATTGCCGCCCTGGTAGGCCTCGGCCGTGGTCGCGGTCTTGTCTGACGAGTCCATCTTGGCCTTCAGCGACAGGAATTCGGCGAGCGTCAGGTCGGAGGTGCAGCACTTGGCGCTCGCCTCGGTGCCCGCCGCCGCGTCGGCGGGCGTGAAGGGCTGTGTGCATTTCGCGGCGAGGTCCGGCCGGGTCAGGATGTCGGTGGTGGTGTGCAGGTCGCACTGGGAATGGCGGCAGACGAGCTCGCGGTCCTTGGTGAAGGCGACGTCGCATTCGATGACGCCGGCGCCCTGGCGCGCGGCGGCGAGATAGGACTCCCGCGAATGCTCTGGAAACTGCAGCGGCGCGCCGCGGTGGCCGATCGACCAGGCATTGGCCGTCATCGGCTGGCCGACGCAGGCGGCGAGCTTCTCCTTCAGCGGGCCGTCCTCCAGCGCGTCGAGAAGCGCCAGTGGGCGCACCCCGATTTCCGCTTGCACAGCGCCCGGAGCCGCGCCCGGCGCCGCCGTGTCGGCTGCCTGGGCAGCGGGGGCTGCGCCGCTCACGGCGAACACGGCGAGGAACATGAGGCTGTGGCGAAGGCTTCGCATGGCAACGTCTCCCGGGGGGCTGGATCTCGCCCGCGAGGCTAACGCCGGCGTGCAACGGGGCGACGACAGGCATGATTCGTTTCGGTGTCGGCGCGCGTTGCCGGCGGGCCTGCGGCTTGCCGGCGGGGACGAGGCTGCCACATCACCCGGTCGGAATAAGAGGCCGCGGGCCGGGTCGAGGGAGTTTTCGTCGATGGCAGGGAAGCAAGGCGCCGAGGCGCAGGCGCAGGCGCGGGGAGGGGAGCAGTCAAGGCGTTCGCTCCGGCCGTTTCCGGCGCTTCTGGGGATCGCCCTGTTTCTCCTCCTGTTGCTGCTTCCGGCGCCCGAGGGGCTGTCCGTCGAGGGATGGCGGGTGGTGGCGGTCGCCTGCCTGATGATCGTCTGGTGGATCACCGAGGCGATCCCGGTCTCGG
>PACL01000075.1 GCA_002700095.1 Fulvimarina sp.
TCGAAAATGAGCAAATCGGACCCATCGGCCGCATCGCGCATTGCCATGACTGACAACAGCGACGCCATCGCACATAAAATTCGCAAGGCCAAGACTGATCCGGAACCGCTGCCGAGCGGCCCGGAGGGCCTCAAAAAGCGGCCAGAGGCGGCTAACCTAGTCGGCATCTATGCGGCCCTCGCCGAGCGCGGCAAGGCCGAGGTGCTGGCCGAGTTCGGCGGCCGGCAATTCTCCGAGTTCAAGGCGGTGCTCGCCGAGCTCGCAGTCGAGAAGCTTGCCCCGATCAACGCCGAGATGCGCCGGCTCACCGACGACCCCGGCCATATCGACGCGGTCTTGAAGGACGGCGGCGAGCGGGCCGGGGCGATAGCCGAGAAGACCATGGCCGACGTCAAGGAGATCGTCGGCTTCCTGCGGTAGGGACAACTTGGTGCGTTACCACTCGCCGTCGGCGTACCCTCCGAAACTGTCAGGTTGTTCGATTCGATTTTCAGGAAAAAATCGGACTCAGAAATCCCGCTAAGGTTGCATTCTCGGATAACGTTGCGTAATATCAATCAAGATGCAGGGAGCGGAGGTCGCGGCTATGGATCAGTATCTGATACCTTTTGTATCGATATTGCTCATACCATTGTTTTCACGTTTCCTGGGTCTTGATCTAGACAAACGTCTCGACGAAGAGCGCGAAGCCCTAGCGGTTGAAGTTAATGCGTTAAAAGGGTTGATGGAACTGAAGGAAACCAGCAATCGCATTGGGCTAGATGTCGACATTTCCATCCCGTCTTCAAAACTCCAAAACGAAATTCCAAAAGCAATCGATCGGTATATTAGAAGGAAAAATATCATTCTTCAAGATTTTTCTCGCATGTCTGTCTGGGGAATGGGGCAAAAAGACATATCCGGCTGGCGAAATCAGACCGGATATATGATTTTGAAGGTATTTTATTATAGCTTTTACGCTACAAGTATCGGATCAATATCTCTGCCCTTACTATCATTGATCTATATTATATTTAATATTATAATCGAGGGATTTCAAGACGTCAATCAAGAGGCAATTGTCGTATTCGCTGCGGGATTTGGCATTGCATTTGCCAGCTCCATATTTACAGCGATTACCCGCGGAATGGTCGTGCATATCTGTAAAATACGCCAATTTAATCGGTGGAACTAAAACTTCTGAGCATTCAGCGCTTCGCCGCGCCGAGGCTAGAAAAATTACTAGCGCTCTCCCGCTGCAGTTGAGCAGCGCCTCCATCTTGCCGCCGGCCTCCACTCCGGCCATCTTAGCGCCCATGGTTTCAAAACGGATAGGCCGCGAAGCGGGCGGCAAGCGCAAATTTCTGGCGATCATCGACGGCACGCCCGAATGCGGCCGGGCAGCCTCCTATGCGGCATACCGGGCGAAGGCCTCGGGCGGCGGCGCGGTGCTCCTCTATGTCATTGAGCCCGGCGACTTCCAGCACTGGCTGGGCGTCGAGAAGCTGATGCGGGCCGAAGCCCAGGAGGAGGCGGAGAACGCCCTCGCCAAGGTCGCGGAGGACCTGCGCGAGATCGTCGGCATCGAGCCGGAAACGGTGATCCGCGAGGGCAAGATCATCGACGAGATCCACGCCCAGATCGAGGCCGACCGGGAGATCGCCATCCTCGTGCTCGCCGCCGGCGAGGCCGGCGAGGGTCCGGGGCCGCTGGTCTCGTCCGTTGCCGGCAAGGGAGCGGCCTTCCCGATCCCGGTGACGATCGTGCCGGCGTCCCTCACCGATGACGAGATCATCAGCCTGAGTTAAGTAGCGCCGCCCTCCAGGCCCGCTAGCCCCAGGAAATAGACCTGGCGGTCTCGCGGCTCCCCCAGACCAGCCACGGAGCCGCAGGCCAGCCTGCAAGGCTGCGGCGCGAAGCTTTGCACTGCTGACATTGCCGTCCACATTCCCCATCTGTTGCGGGACGGACCGGCACACGATAGATTTGAATCATTCCAAGGCCGGATACGACGAAGGCCGGCGAAAGGCGAAGACGATGTTCATCCAGACCGAAGTCACCCCCAATCCCGCGACGCTGAAGTTCCTCCCCGGACGGGTTGTGGTCGAGAGCGGCACCGAGGAGTTCTCCACCATGGAGGAAGCCGAGGCGCGTTCGCCCCTGGCGGCCAAGCTCATGGCGATCCCCGACGTGTCGGGCGTGTTCTTCGGCTACGACTTCGTCACGGTGACGAAGAGGGCCGCGGAGTGGCAGCATCTGAAGCCGGCGATCCTGGCCAGCCTGATGGAGCACTTCATGTCCGGTGAGCCGGTCATGGCGGGCGCCGGCGCTCCAGCGGCGAGTGGCGGCGAGGAGTTCTTCGAGGCGTCCGACGAGAAGACTGTCGCGACCATCAAGGAACTGCTCGAGACGCGGGTGCGCCCGGCCGTCGCCCAGGANGGCGGCGACATCACCTTCCGCGGCTTCAAGGACGGCACGGTCTATCTCAACATGCGCGGTGCCTGCGCCGGCTGCCCGTCCTCCACCGCGACGCTGAAGCACGGCATCCAGAATCTCCTGCGTCATTTCGTTCCCGAGGTGGAATCCGTCGAGGCCGTCGAGGCGGCCTGACGATCCGCCTTGATGCCGCCACTGATTCTCGCCCTCGACACCGCCTTTTCCCGCTGCACGGCCGCCGTTTTCGATGCGGCCGGCGCGGGTACGCTGCTTGCTGCCGAAGAGCCGGAGATCGGCAAGGGCCATGCCGAGCGGCTGACCGGCGTCATCGACGATGTTCTGTCGAAGGCCGGCGCGAATTATGGCGATCTTGCCCGCGTCGTCGTCACCACCGGCCCCGGCTCCTTCACCGGCATCCGCGTGGGCGTCGCCGCCGCCCGTGGGCTGGCGCTTGCCCTCGACATTCCCGCGGTCGGGGTCTCGACGCTCGAGGCTCTCGCCCGCGGCGTGCTGGCGAGGAGCATGTCCGCGGTAAATGAGCCCGGCGCCGACGCCTCGCCGGTGCTGGCCGTGATCGACGCCCGGCGCGGCGAGATCTATGCTGCCCTCTTTGCTGCGACGGGCGACACCCTTGAAGGTCCCGCCGCCCTGCAGCCGGAAGCTCTCGACGGCTTTCTCGACCAGGCGTGGTCCGCCGCCCCCGGCATGCGGCTCCGCCTCGCAGGCTCCGGCGCGCCGATCGCCGCGACGGCGCTGTCCGGCCGCCCCTGCGTCATCGCCGGCGACACCGACCGGATCCACCCGGCGATCCTCGCCCGGCTCGGCGCCGCCGCACCCGCCGGCGAACCGCCCCGCCCGCTCTATCTGAGGGGTGCCGACGCCAAGCCGTCCTCCGCCCCGTCCCTGCGCCGGAAAATTGCGGAAAGCATTCCCTAATTCTCCCGGCGCTATCATAGTGTCACAGGAAATAAGCCCGCCCCGCCAAATCGTTTTCGGCGAGGACCGGGATGCGTGACATGATCATGCGTCGATGGTTGCCGCGGGCCGGCGTCGGGAGGAGCGCGTCATGTATTGGTTTCTGCCCTGGGTCTGGACCGCGAGCTGGCTCGAGACCTATCTCGGCCACGGCCAGCCCTTCATCGCGGAACTGGGCGACGACGACCTCGATGCCGCCGCCGAACTCCACAGCGAGGCCTTCGACCAGCCATGGTCCGGCGACGAGCTGGGCACGCTTCTCGCCCAGCGCGGCAGCTTCGGCTTCGTCGCCCGCCTGCCCGGCCTGCCGCAGAGCCCGCCGCTTGGCTTCGTCCTCGCCCGCTCGGTCGCCGGTGAGGCCGAGATCCTGACCATCACGGTCGCCCGCCGCAACCGCCGGGCCGGCGTCGGCCGGATGCTGATGGACCAGGTGCTGCAGAAGCTTCATGCCGAGCGCGCCCATTCGCTGTTTCTCGAGGTGGACGAGGAGAACCAGGCGGCGCTCAGGCTTTACAAGCGGCTGCGTTTCGAGGAAGTGGGGCGGCGCCCGGCCTACTATCAGCATCCGGACGGCCGGCGGACCAGCGCCCTCACCTTGAAGCGGAGCCTCTTCGCAGCCAGGTGAGCGCCACCGGCAGCCTCGCAAGACCAGTCGACGTGATCGTGACCGAACGCCCTTTCCCGAGCCCAGCCCCGAACAGGCCGGCATGATCGCTTCGGCGCGCGTCGCCTTCGTGGCGGTGGTCCTCGTCGCCATGACGCTCGCGCTCTGGCCGCTGCAGGCGCTCGCCATGCGGCGGGGCTGGCCGCTGCAGCGCAAGCTCCCGCATCTGTGGCATTGCGTCGCCTGCCGCGTCGCCGGCCTGAAGGTGACCGTCAAGGGCCTGCCGGCGACCGGCCGGCCGCTGCTGATCGCCGCCAATCACCAGTCCTGGTCGGACATCATGGTGCTCGGCCGGGTGATGCCGCTCTCCTTCATTGCCAAGGCGGAGGTCAGGGAGTGGCCGGCCTTCGGGCTTTTGGCACGGCTCCAGCGGACCGTCTTCGTCGAGCGCGAAGCGCGCCGGCGCACCGGGCACCAGGCTTCGGCGATCGCCGAGCGCCTGTCGGAGGGCGATGCGATGGTGCTGTTTGCCGAGGGCACGACGTCGGACGGCAACGAGGTCCTGCCGTTTCGCACCGCCCTGTTCGGCGCGGCGCAGATGGCGCTGCGCGATTCCACCTCCGGCTCGGTCCTGGTCCAGCCGGTTGCCGTCGCCTACACCCATGCCAACGGCCTGCCCCTCGGCCGCTATCATCGCCCGCTCGCCGCCTGGCCGGGCGACGTCACCCTCGGCCCCCATCTTATGGGCTTCCTCAAGGAAGGCGCGATCGACGCGACGGTCGCCTTCGGCGAGCCGATGCGCTTCACCGAGACGTCGGATCGCAAGGCNGTGGCCCGTGCCGCCGAGGAGAGCGTGCGCAAGCTCCTCGCCGAGGCTCTGGCCGGCCGGCCGTAACGATTGGCCAAAGACGCTTTTCGCCGCTTGCGCTCGGTCCCGATGGCGTCGATATATGAAGTCAGGTCAAGTCCCGAGACGACCAAACCGACAGGGCCATTCCGAGAAGGCCAGTCCGAGAGGGTCAGTCCGATCGGGCGACATGGATCGACCAGCGACCGAAGCGTTCCCGGTGCCACAGGCTCCGGGACCACAACGAAAGCCTGAACTGAAGGGCGCATGACGGATACCAGCCAAGCGACACTTTCGCCGACGATACGAGCCGGTTCGCGCAAGGTCTTCATCAAGACATATGGCTGCCAGATGAACGTCTACGACAGCCAGCGCATGGGCGATGCGTTGGCGGACGGCGGCTATGTGGCGACCGAGACCATGGAGGACGCCGATCTCGTCCTCCTCAACNCCTGCCACATCCGCGAGAAGGCCGCCGAGAAGATCTATTCCGAGCTCGGCCGGATCCGCAAGCTGAAGGCCGAGCGGGCCGAGGCCGGCAAGGGTATGCAGGTCGCCGTCGCCGGCTGCGTCGCCCAGGCCGAGGGCGCCGAGATCATCGCCCGGGCGCCGGTCGTCGACCTGGTCGTCGGGCCGCAGTCCTATCATCGCCTGCCCCAGGCCCTCGCCCGCGTGGCGAAGGGCGAGCGGGTGATCGACACCGACTATGCGGTCGAGGACAAGTTTGCCCATCTGCCGCACTCCCAGCCGGCGCAGTTGCGGGCCCGCGGCGTCACCGCCTTCCTCACCGTCCAGGAAGGCTGCGACAAGTTCTGCACCTTCTGCGTCGTCCCCTATACCCGCGGGGCGGAGGTCTCCCGTCCGCTCGCCCGGATCCTCGAGGAGGCCCGCCGGCTGGCCGAGGCGGGCGTGCGCGAGGTGACGCTGCTCGGCCAGAACGTCAATGCCTGGCACGGCGAGGATGCGGGCGGACGCGGCGTCGGCCTCGGCGGCCTGCTCTACGCGCTGGCCGAAATCCCGGGGCTAACGCGGCTGCGCTACACCACCTCCCATCCCCGCGACATGGACGACGCGCTGATCGCCGCCCACCGCGACCTGCCGGCCGTGATGCCCTATCTGCACCTGCCGGTGCAGTCGGGCTCGGACGCGATCCTGAAGGCGATGAACCGCCGCCACACCGCCGACGACTATCTGAGGCTGGTCGACCGGATCCGGACCGTGCGCCCCGACATCGCCATGTCCGGCGATTTCATCGTCGGCTTTCCGGGCGAGAGCGAATCCGACTTCGAGGCGACGATGCGGCTGATCGAAGCGGTCGGCTATGCGTCGGCCTTCTCGTTCAAGTATTCGCCGCGCCCCGGCACCCCCGGAGCCGAGCTGTCCGGCCACGTGGACGAGCCGGTGAAGGCCGAGCGCCTCGCCCGCCTGCAGGACCTGCTGCGCCGCCAGCAGCAGGCGTTTTCCGAAGCGCTGGTCGGCAGGAGCCTCAGCATCCTGATCGAGAAGCCCGGTCGCCGGCCGGGTCAGGTGGTCGGCCGCTCGCCCTATCTGCAGCCGGTGGTGATGCCCGAGAGCGCCGGCGCGGTCGGCGACATCGTCACCGCCCGCATCGTCGATGCCGTCGCCAGCTCCCTGATGGCGGAGGGAGCAAGCGAACCTAGAGATGCGCTGACAGGAGGCGTGGTTGCCGCGTAACGTGCCTGATCTGAAATCCCGTTCGGGCCCCGGTGCCTCGGACATGGCGCATATCGTCCTCACCTTCGAGGACAACCGGCTGGCGGGGGCCCTGTTCGGCCAGTTCGACGAGCATCTCGCCCTCATCGAGCAGAAGCTCGGCGTCGACGCGCGGGCGCGCGGCAACAAGGTCGAGCTGCGCGGCGATGCGTCGGCGGTCGAACAGGCCCGGCGCTCCCTCGATCATCTCTACGAGCGGCTCCAGGGCGGCAGCGAGATCGGCGGCAAGGACGTCGACGGCGCGGTGCGCATGGCGATCGCCCAGGACGACCAGCTGGTTCTGCCGACGCTGGAGAAGAAGGGCCGCATGGCGCTCGCCCAGATCTCGACGCGCAAGAAGACCATCCATGCCCGCACGCCGACCCAGGACGCCTATATGCGCGCCCTCGACCGGGCCGAGCTGGTGTTCGGCGTCGGCCCGGCCGGCACCGGCAAGACCTATCTCGCCGTCGCCCACGCCGCGCAGCTGCTCGAGCGCGGCACCGTCGACCGGATCGTGCTGACGCGTCCGGCCGTCGAGGCCGGCGAGCGGCTCGGCTTCCTTCCGGGCGACATGAAGGAAAAGGTCGATCCCTATCTGCGGCCGCTCTACGATGCGCTCTACGACATGATGCCGGCCGAGAAGGTCGAGCGGGCGCTGGTCGCCGGCGCCATCGAGATCGCGCCGCTGGCCTTCATGCGCGGGCGCACCCTCGCCAATGCCGCCATCATCCTCGACGAGGCGCAGAACACCACCTCGATGCAGATGAAGATGTTTCTCACCCGCCTCGGCGAGAACGCCCGCATGGTCGTGACCGGAGATCCCTCGCAGATCGACCTGCCGCCCGGCCAGAAATCCGGCCTCGTCGAGGCGCTGCGCGTCCTCGACGGCGTGTCGAAGGTCGTGACGGTGCGCTTCGAGGCCAAGGACGTCGTCCGCCACCCGATGGTGCAGGCGATCGTCGAAGCCTATGAGCGGGACGCCACCGAGCAGCGCGGCGCCGCCGGCCTGCCGCTCGACCGATGAGGAACCTGTCAGGTCACGAGGCGAAGCGGCGGGCATCGCCGCCGCCCCTAGACGCAGAGACGCTGAGACGCTGAGACGCTGAGACGCTGAGACGAGGATGATCGACGGACCGACCATGACGAAAGCCGACGACGCGGCCGCGGTAAGCCCGAAGGCGGACGCCGGGACGGAGGGCCCTCTCGCCTTGCCGGGTTTCGACAGCCTCACGGTGGTCGTCGCCATCGAGGCGGACGCCTGGAACGAGGCGCTCGGGACGCACGAGGTCGAGACGCTGACCGTCCGCGTCCTGGCCGCCGCCGCCCGGCATCTGCGGCTGCCGGAGGGGCTCTCCAGCGAGATCTCGGTGACCTTTGCCGACGACGCGGCCGTCCAGGCCGCCAACCGCGAATGGCGCGGCAAGGATCGTCCCACCAACATCCTGTCCTTTCCGATGGCCGAGCTCGAACCCGGCGATCTGCCCGGCCCCCTCGCCGGCGACCTGCTGATCGCCTTCGAGACGGTGGCGCGCGAGGCGCAGGCGGAAGAAAAGTCGTTGGCCGACCATCTCAGCCATCTTCTCGTCCATGGTTTCCTGCATCTTCTCGGCCACGACCACATCGAGGACGACGGGGCCGAAGCCATGGAAACGCAGGAGATCGCGGTTCTGGCGGCGCTCGGCATCGGCAATCCCTACGCCGAAACGAGCCCGGCGGACCGAAATCCTCTGCCGGCCGCATGAGCGGCCTCGCAACCCGACCCACAATCCTTTATCCTGGACGGCAGAAACCCTTTGAGTGAGACGATGCCACGCACCGACACCGCTGCAGAACGACCGCCCGTAGAGGCGTCGTCCGCCAGCGAGGATAACGCCGGCGACGACCGAAGTCGTCCGACCCGCGTCCAGCATCCCCCTGCCAATGGCGGCCGGAGCTTCTTAGAAGGCCTGTTCGAGCGGCTGCGACCGCGCATGCCCCGGCTGGTGCGCGAGGACCTGACCAAGGCCCTCCTCACCCAGGGACCCGGTGCGGACGCCTTCTCTCCAGCCGAGCGGGCGATGCTCAACAACATCCTCAGGCTCCGCGAAGTTCGGGTCGAGGACATCATGGTGCCCCGCGCCGACATCCGTGCCATGGAGATCACCACCACCCTCGGCGAACTGATGAAGCAGTTCGAGGCGAGCGGCCACTCGCGCATGCCGGTCTATGGCGAGAGCCTCGACGACCCGCGCGGCATGGTCCACATCCGCGACGTGGTCGGCCACATCACCCGTGTCGCCCGCCCCGCCAAGCAGCAGAACGGCAGCGCTGCGCCCGCCAAGAAGCCGCGCGCCGGCCTTGACCTCAGGCAGATCAACCTCGCCCGCAAGGTCGAGGACATCGGCATCATCCGCAAGGTCTTGTTCGTGCCGCCCTCCATGCTGGCGACGGACCTGATGGCGAGGATGCAGGCCGCACGCATCCAGATGGCGCTGGTCATCGACGAATATGGCGGCACCGACGGCCTCGTGTCGCTGGAAGACGTCATCGAGATGGTCGTCGGCAATATCGAGGACGAGCACGACGACGAGGCGCCGATGATCACCGAGCGTGGCGACGGCATCTTCTATGCCGATGCAAGGGCCGATCTCGACGAGGTCAAGAAGGTGATCGGCGAGGACTTCGACATTTCCGAATACGAGGAAGAGGCCGACACCATCGGCGGCCTCCTGTTTTCCGAGCTCGGCCGCGTTCCGGCGAGGGGCGAGGTCGTGCAGGCCGTGCCCGGCTTCGAGTTCCAGGTACTCGAGGCCGATCCGCGCCGGGTGCGACGGGTCAGGATCATCCGCTTCCGGCAGGGCGAGAAGCGCCGGCGCATCGTCGAGGGGCTCGCCGACCAGGCCTGAGGGCGAGGCCGGGCGCTTCGGACAGACAGCCTCGGAAAAGCCGGCTGGCGTCTGATGGCGGTCTCTTGTATTGCCGTCACGGGTCGGGCCGGGATCCTTCGGGCGCCCGGGAAATTTCTGCGGGCGGGGGCCGGTGGGCGCAGCGATCAGCCAGAGTGAAGACAGGGGCGCGGGGTGGTTCGTCGACCGCCTGGCGGGCCGCGTCATGCTGCTCGAAGGCCTGCCGCGCATCGCCCTCGCCATCGCGGCCGGGGCCTTCGCGGCAATCGCCCTGCCACCGCTCGACTTTCCCGCCGCCGCTTTCCTCGCCTTCCCCATCCTCGTCTGGCTGCTCGACGGCATCGGCGCGCGGCCGACGCTGGTCCGCACGCTCCTAGCCGATTTCTGGATCGGCTGGCTGTTCGGCTTCGGCTATTTCGTTGCCGGCCTGTGGTGGCTCGGCAGCGCCATGCTTGTGGATGCGGCGGCCTTTGCCGTGTTCATTCCCTTCGCCGTCCTCGGATTGCCGGCGGTCCTTGCCGTCTATTTCGGCCTTTCGACCATGCTGGCGCGGCGATTCTGGTCCGACAGCGCCTTTCGCATCCTGATCCTCGCCGCCTGCTTCGGCCTGTTCGAGTGGCTGCGCTCCTTCGTCCTCACCGGCTTTCCCTGGAACGAGATCGGCGTCCTCGCTGCGCCGACGCCGATGCTGATGCAGTCGGTGAGCCTCTTCGGCGTGCACGGGCTGAGCGTCCTGGCGGTGATCGTGTTCGCAGCGCCTGCGGTGATCGCCGATCGGAGCGGCCGGTTTGCGGTGCTGGCGCTCGCCTTCGTGCTGGTCGCCGGCCATGCCGGCTTCGGCGCCTGGCGGCTCGCATCCCATCCGACCGGCTATGTCGAGGGCGTCCAGGTCAGCGTCGTTCAGGCGAACATCGCGCAGTCCGACAAGTTCGACGAGGCCGCCGCCCAGAGGATCTTCGCTCGCCAGATCGCCGTGACCGAGAAGGGCCGCGCCGCCCGCGAGGCTGCGGCGGAAGCGACGTCCGGCGTCGCCTCCAATGCAGGAACCGGTGCAGACGTGATCGACGTCCGTCCGGCGACGCAGACGCTGATCGTCTGGCCGGAATCCTCCATTCCCTTCGTCCTCACCGAGCGACCCGAGGCGGTGGCGCGGCTGGCCGAGCTGATCCAGCCCGGCGAGACGCTGATCGCCGGGGCACCGCGCGTCGAGCCCCTCGCCTCGGGTGGCGAGCGGCTCTACAACTCGGTCCTCGTCGTCGACGACAATGGCGAAATCGTCGATGCCCGCGACAAGGTCCACCTCGTCCCCTTCGGCGAATACATGCCCTACGGCGCCTTCTTCGAGCGCCACGGCATCATGAACCTCTCGCAGATGCCCGGCGGCTTTTCGGCCGGCGCCAGAGGCGNCCCCGTCAGCCTCGACGGTGCTCCGTCCTTCCTTCCGCTGGTCTGCTACGAGGCGATCTTCCCGGCGGAGATCGCCGGTGCCGCGAACGAGGAACGTCCCGGCTTCCTCGTCAACGACACCAATGACGGCTGGTTCGGCGCGNCGCCCGGGCCCTACCAGCATCTGAGGCTGGCAGAACTCTCCGCTGTCGCCGTCGGCCTGCCGCTGGTGCGCGCCGCCAATACCGGCATCTCGGTCGTCACCGATCCCTATGGCCGCGAGATCGACGCGCTGGCGCTGGGCTCGNCCGGCACGATCGAAGCCCGGCTTCCGGCCGCTGCAGCGGCCACGCCATATTCCCGCCTTGGAAATCTTCCCTTTTTGATGGTGCTGACTGCAACTTTCCTCGCCGGCATGGCCGGCCGGGCATTGATCAGTCGGCAAACCGATTGACAAGGGTTCGCGAATGGGCGACGCCCTTGGAAAATTCTAAGGGGTTCTGAATTTTGTTCAGGAGAGGCCCGCTGCCTCTCGTCGACCGATCTTCCGGCCCGGCCGCGACGTTGAGATCCGAAGCGAANAGGCGTGAGCGATGCAGGAGAGCAAGAAGAAGCCCAACCCCATCGACACGCATGTAGGCTCCAGGGTCCGGCTGCGGCGAACCATGCTCGGGATGAGCCAGGAGAAGCTGGGCGAGGCGCTCGGCATCACCTTCCAGCAGGTCCAGAAGTACGAAAAAGGCTCGAACCGCATCGGTGCGAGCCGCCTTCAGAACATTTCCGACGTCCTCAACGTCTCGGTGTCGTATTTCTTCGAGGACGCACCCGGCTCTTCGGCCGGATCCGGCGCCGGCCTGCAGGAGAGCGGCTCGGACTACGTCGTTGATTTCCTGTCGACATCGGAAGGTCTGCAGCTCAATCGGGCCTTCGTGAAGATCGCCGATCCGAAGGTTCGCAAGCGCGTCATCGACCTCGTCCGCACCTTGGCGGACGGCTCCGACGACGGCTCGAAAACGTAAAAATCCCGCAAATCGGGCGTTTTCGACTGCTCTTGTGGCTTGACCTTGCCACGGCCTTGGCCCAAACCCCGCTGCGGCCACCGGGAAATATCACTCCCCGATCATTCTTATCCGAGCCGGCGTGCGACCCGTATGCAAGCGGAGGGGATCTGCTTGGCCGGTCGCACCGCCCCAGAAGAGGGAACATCGAATGCAGCGCATGGACTATCAATTCACCAGTGAGAGCGTCTCCGAGGGCCACCCCGACAAGGTCTGCGACCGGATCTCCGACGAGATCGTCGATCTGGTCTACCGGGAAGCCAAGAAGGGCGGCGTCGATCCCTGGTCGGTGCGCATCGCATGCGAGACCCTCGCGACGACCAACCGCGTGGTCATCGCCGGCGAGGTCCGCCTGCCGCCCTCGCTGATGAAGACCGACAAGAACGGCAACGAAGTCATCAATCCCTCGCGCTTCAAGTCGGCCGCCCGCCGCGCGATCCGCGACATCGGCTACGAGCAGGACGGCTTTCACTGGAAGACCTGCAAGATCGACGTCCTCCTGCACTCCCAGTCCGCCGACATCGCCCAGGGCGTCGACAAGGCCCATGAGAGCCGCGACAAGGATGGCGCCAACGACATCGAGGAAGGCGCCGGCGACCAGGGCATCATGTTCGGCTACGCCTGCAAGGAGACGCCGGAGCTGATGCCGGCGCCGATCTTCTACTCGCACAAGATCCTCGAGCTGCTCGCCGCCGCCCGCAAGTCCGGCGAAGGCGAAGCCGCCAAGCTCGGCCCGGACGCCAAGAGCCAGGTGACGATCCGCTACGAGAACGGCAACCCGGCCGAGGTGACGTCGATCGTCCTGTCGACCCAGCACGTCGACCCGACCTGGGACTCCGCCAAGGTCCGCAAGGTCGTCGAGCCCTATATCCGCGAGGCCATGGGTGATCTGCCGATCGCCGAGAACTGCGTCTGGTACATCAACCCGACCGGCAAGTTCGTCATCGGCGGCCCCGACGGTGATGCCGGCCTCACCGGCCGCAAGATCATCGTCGACACCTATGGCGGTGCGGCACCCCATGGCGGCGGCGCCTTCTCCGGCAAGGACACGACCAAGGTCGACCGTTCGGCCGCCTATGCGGCGCGCTACCTCGCCAAGAACGTCGTCGCGGCCGGTCTCGCCGAGAAGTGCACGATCCAGATCGCCTATGCGATCGGCGTCGCCCAGCCCGTCTCGGTCTACGTGAACCTGCACGAGAGCGGCAACAACGTCACCGAGGAGCAGGTCGAAAAGGCGATCCGCGCGGCGATGGACCTGTCGCCGACCGGCATCCGCAGGCATCTCGACCTCAACAAGCCGATCTACGCCAAGACCGCGTCCTACGGCCATTTCGGCCGCAAGCCCGGCCGCGACGGTTCCTTCTCCTGGGAGAAGACCGACCTCGCGCCGAAGCTGAAGGCCGCGCTGAAGGGCTGATACAACCTCATCCGCGCCGCCCCGGCGATCGTCGGGACGGCGTGCGATGCCTGAATTTCATCAGGGCCCGGCCAGCGCCGGGCCCTTTGCGTTGTCCGAAGGCGAGACGATCGCGGCGAAGGGCCGGATCGACGGGATAATCGCCTAAAGCATGATCCCGAAAAGTGGACACCGGTTTTCGGAAAAGATCATGCCGCAACAAGATGATAGAACGGAGCATTCGACCATGGTCGCGGAAGGCCGCCCGGAACGTCGTCGTGAAGCCTTCTTCGGTCGGCTGAAGGGGCCGAAGCTCAGACAGCATCAGGTCGACCTCCTGAACGAGCGGCTGCCGGTGCTGGGGCTCGACCTGTCGCAGCCGGCGCCGGNNGATGTGGCGGAGCTGTTCCAGGTTCCCGTCGAACGGACGCGGCTCGAGATCGGCTTTGGCGGCGGCGAGCATCTCCTTCATCGCTCGGGCGAGGATCCGGCCTGCGGCTTCATCGGCGTCGAGCCCTTCGTCAACGGCATGGCGAAGCTGCTCTCGGCGCTGGAGGATGCCCCGCGCGACAACCTTCGCCTCTATGACGACGACGCCACGCTGCTGCTCGACTGGCTGCCGGACGCCTGTCTCGACGCCATCGACCTCAACTACCCCGACCCCTGGCCGAAGAAGAAGCACTTCAAGCGCCGCTTCGTCAGCGCGCGCAACCTCGACCGGTTCGCCCGCGTGCTGAAGCCCGGCGGCCTGTTCCGCTTCGCCTCCGACATCGACACCTACGTCAACTGGACGCTGCGCCACGTCGCCGATCATCCCGCCTTCGCATGGATCGCCACGCGTCCGGCCGACTGGCACCAGCCCTATGCCGGCTGGCCCGGCACGCGCTACGAGGCCAAGGCGATCCGCGAGGGGCGCCCGCCGGCCTATCTCACCTTCGTTCGCAGCTGAGAGGCGCCCGCGAGGCCGCCTACCGCTCCTCCTCCGGGGCGGACGCGGCGGTGGCCGGCTTTTTACGCCGGCGCTTGATGACGTTGACGATCTGGCCGCGATCCACCGCACCGGTGGCGAAAGCGAGGACGAAATAGATCGCCATCGCCGCGACCACCAGGCCGCCGAGCGCCGCGAGTTGGCGATGCAGCCCCGAACGCGCCGTCAGCCATGGCGCCAGCTCGGCGAGCCCGAAGACGAGAGCAATCCCCATGATCGCCGATGACAGGCAGACGAGGAAGGCGCGCTTGAGGAGCGGCCGGTCAAGTTCCCACAGCCCGCGCCGGTAAAGGCCGAGGAACAGGAGCCCGGCATTGAGCCAGCCGGCGATGGTGGTGGCGAGCGCGATGCCGCGCTCGGCCAGCACATAGAACAGGCCGAGGGACAGGACGATGTTGGCGCCGGCCGAGATCAGCGTCGCGATCATCGGCGTCTTGGTGTCCTCGCGGGCGAAATAGCCGGGCGAGAACACCTTGATCATCACGAAGGCCGGCAGGCCGAGGGCATACAGCCCTAGCACCTGAGCGACCGCGATGGTCGCCTCCGGCTCGAACTGGCCGCGCTCGTAGATCACCCGGATGATCGGCTCGGGGATCAGGAACAGCGCGACGGCCGCCGGCACGGTCAGGAACAGCGCGAATTCGAGCGAGCGGTTCTGGGTGTGCTGGGCCTCGCGCAGATGTCCGGCCTTCAGGGCGCGGGACAGTTCGGGCAGCAGCACGACGCCGATGGCGACGCCGACCATTCCGAGGGGGAGCTGGTAGGGCCGGTCGGCATATTGCAGGATCGACACGGCGCCGGGCTTGAAGGAGGCGATCGCCTGGCCGACGAAGAGGTTGATCTGGGTGATGCCGCCGATCAACGCCGCGGGTCCGGCGAGGATCAGCAGCCGCTTCAGCCCCTTCGTCCAGCGCGGACGCTTCAGCTTCACTCCGAAGCCGGCCAGGTGCATGGCGACCACCACCATGGCGAGCTGCGCGAAGCCGGCGACGAGGACGCCCCAGCTCATCAAGAAGCCGATCGTCGCCTTGTCCGCGTCGATCCAGAGGGCATAGGAGATCACGCCGATCAGCACGAAGTTGAGCAGCGTCGGCGCTGCGGCCGCGGCGAAGAAGCGCCGAAACGCATTGAGGATCCCCGACACCATCGCCATCAGCGACATGCAGGCGAGATAGGGAAACATGATGCGCGAGAAGGCGACGGTGATGGCATAGCGATCGTCGCAGGAGATCGCGCCGGCGGCGGACGGATCGTCCATGCACACGGCGAGGCCTGGCGCGATGATCGTCCTGACCAGGAACGGCATGAAGATCATCGCCAGCACCGTCAGCGCCGTCAGCACGGTGAAGAGCGTCGAGAACACCTCCGTCGCGAAGCGCCTGGCGCCCTCCTCGCCCTCCTCTTCCAGCGAGCGGGAGAACAGCGGGATGAAGGCGGCGTTGAACGCGCCCTCGGCGAACAGCCGGCGGAAGAGGTTGGGAAAGCGGAAGGCCAGGTTGAAGGCGTCGGCGACCGGGCCGACGCCCAGCGCCGAGGCCATCAGCATCTCGCGCGCAAAGCCGAACAGGCGGCTGACGAGGGTCGCCCCGCCGACCGTCGCGAACTTCGACAACAGGCTCATGAACGCGACAGTCCGTAGGCCTTCTCCGCCGACAGGATGCCGGCCGTCATCGGCTCCGAGCCGGGATTTTCAAAGACATGGGTCAGCCAGGCGACGATCCGCTCGGTGCGGCTCTCGCTGGTCACCTTGGTCCCGAGCAGGTCGGTGACGTAGAAGACGTCGACCGCCTTCTCGCCATAGGTCGAGATGTGCGCCGAGCGGATGTCGAGATTGAGATCGGCCATGGCGCGGGTCAGATCCGACAGGAGCCCCGGCCGGTCGAGCCCCTCGATCTCGACCACGGTGAACTGGTTCGACAACTCGTTGTCGACCCTGACGCTCGGATGGATCGAGAAGGCCGCCGGGGGACGCTTGGATTTCTGCCCCGAGATCAGCTTGCGGCGGGAATCCTTGCCCTGCAGCAGGCTGCGGATGTAGCCGGAGATGCGCTCGCCGCGGCGCAGCTCGTCCGCATCCTGGGCAAATTCCCGGTTGAGCACCAGAACGTCGAGGGCCCGGCCATCCGACATGGTGAAGACCTGGGCGTCGGCGATGTTGGCTCCGGCCCCGGCGCAGGCGCCGGCAAGGATCGACAGGAGCCGCGGGTGGTCGGGGGCCAGCACCATGATCTCGGTGATGCCCTGGAAGCTGTCGGTGCGAACGCTGGTCTTCAGGGGCTCCGTCGCCCCGGCCTCGCGAATGAAGGCGGCGTGCCGCACCTGTTCGTCGAGAGGCGTCGTCAGGAAATAGTTCGGATAATGCAGCTCGAGATAGGCCGCTCGCTCCGCCTCGCTCCAGTCCGACAGCCGTTCGGCCAGCCGCTCGCGGGAGGCGCCGAGCCGCTCGGCCCGGGTCGAGCGGGTGAAGCCGCCGGTCAGCGTCGGCTCTGTCTCCAGATAGAGGGTCCGCAGCAGCTGACCCTTCCAGCCGTTCCAGACGCCGGGGCCGACGGCGCGGATGTCGCAGACCGTCAGGATCATCAGGAGGTTCAGCCGTTCGAGCGTGCGCACCCGCTCGGCGAAGTCGAGGATTGTCTTGCGGTCGTTGATGTCGCGCTGCTGCGCCGTCATCGACATGACCAGATGGTCCTCGACCAGCCAGGCGACGAGGTCGGTCTCGTGTTCGTCGAGGCCGAGCCGCGGGCAGAGCCGGCGGGCGATCCGCGCGCCGGCGACCGAGTGATCCTCCGGCCGGCCCTTGGCGATGTCGTGGAGAAGCAGCGCCACATAGAGCGCCCGCCGGTCCTTGATCGCGCCCACGAGTTCGCTCGACATCGGATGGTCGATCGTCAGTTCGCCGCGTTCGATCCGGGAGAGGTTGTCGATGGTGCGCAGGAGATGTTCGTCGACGGTATAGTGATGATACATCGAGAACTGCATCATCGCGACGATCTTGCCGAATTCCGGGATGAAGCGCCCCAGGACGCCCGCCTCGTTCATCCGGCGAAGGTGGAACTCCGGATGGTTCCGGTCGGTCAGGACGTCGAGAAACAGGCTGTTGGCCTCGCGGTTCTCGCGCAATTCGCCATTGATCAACCGCAGCGATCGACGGATCAGCTTCAGCGTGTCGGGGTGGTATTCGAGGCTGTTCGAGGCGGCCAGCCTGAACACCCGGATGAGGTTCACCGGGTCGTCCCGAAAGACCGTCGGCGAGGAGACGTTGATGCGGTTGTTGTCGATGTGGAAGTCGATCGTGCCCGGGATCTTTTTCGCCCGGCCGCGCAGGTTGCGCACCAGGTTGCGGATCCCCGCAATCCCTGGGGCCGGCTTGGCGTGCTGCTCTTCTAGCGCCGCGCAGAGGATGCGCGTCAGATCGCCGACGTCCTTGGCGATCAGGAAGTAGTGCTTCATGAAGCGCTCGACGTCCTTCAGCCCCGGATGGGCGTTGTAGCCGAGCCGCTCGGCGATCTCCGGCTGGAGATCGAAGGACAGGCGCTCCTCCGCCTTACCGGTGGCAAAATGCAGGTGGCACCGCACCGCCCAGAGAAAGTCCTCGGCCTTCTGGAACAGCTTCAGCTCGCGCCGCGAGATGACGCCGAGTTCGGCCAGCGCCTCGGTCGTCGTCACCCGGTAATGATACTTGGCGATCCAGAACAGCGTGTTGAGATCGCGCAGGCCGCCCTTGCCTTCCTTGACGTTCGGCTCGACGAGGTATCGCGTGTTGCCGAGCTTGGCGTGACGGGCGGAACGTTCGGCGAGCTTGGCGGCGATGAACTCCTCGCTGGTCCCCTCGACGACCTCGCGCTGGAAGCGCTCGCCAAGCTCGGTAAACAGCGTCACGTCGCCGACGACCAGCCAGCGTTCGAGGATGGAGGTCCGGATCGTCATGTCGGCCCGGGACAGCTTGACGCACTCGTCGACGGTGCGGGTCGCGTGCCCGACCTTGAAGCCGAGATCCCAGAGCAGATAGAGGAGATATTCCACCACCTGCTCGCCGAGGGCCGTCTGCTTGTAGGGCAGCAGGAACAACAGGTCGATGTCGGACCCCGGTGCCAGCGTCCCGCGGCCGTAGCCGCCGACGGCGACGATGGCCATGCGCTCGCCCGACGAGAGATTGGACGAGGGGAAGACGTGGTTGAGGGCGTAGTCGTGGATGCGCTCGATCAGGACATCCTGGATCGATGCCAGGCGCCTCGCACAATCGAGCCCGGCCCGGTCCTCCCGGAAGGCTTCCTCGACGCGCGTGCGGGCTTCGCGAACCGCGTCCCGCAGCAAGGTCAGAACCTTCGCGCGCGCATCGTCGGAGGCACCGCCCGCGCTGTCCGCTTGCGCAATCGCCGTCAGTCTCGCCGCGATGCCCGCTGCATCGATGAAGCCGGACACGTCGATCTGCTGGATGGCCTTGCCGGCATCATCGAGGTTGACGCGGTTGGCGACCGCTTGCTGTGACATCTGCAATCCTGCGGGGTCTGGAATGGGCCGCCCGGCTATATCCCAACTCCCCGAATCGGCAAAGCGAAGGGGCCGCTCAGCGTCAGCTGGAGCGGCCCCTCGAAGATAGCCAGCTAAGTGGCAAGGTGCCGCAAAGCCTTACTGGGTCTGGCTGGCCGGCGACTCGTCCTGAAGCGCCTCGCCCGACTGCGTCTTCGGCGCATCGCTCGGGGAGAAGGTGGCACCGGAACCCGGGACGAGAACATCGCTCTCGCCAGCTTCGTTGGTGGTCACCGCACCGGTGGCCATGGCGTCTTCGCCTTCGGCTATGGAATCGCGCTCTTCGGCGCGCAGGTTCTCGCGCTGGGACTCACTGCCGGGGACGAGGGTCTGGCTCTCCGGCGAAACCGTCTCCGCCGAAGTCATGCCCGGGGTGGCAGCCACATCGTCACGCGTCTCCGCGTTCTGATTCTCGAGCTGCGACTCGGAGCCCGGGACCATGGTCGGCTCGCTGGCGGTCTGCGCGACTGCGCCGTAGCTGAGGACCGAAGCGCCAAGGAGGGCGGCCGAGAAAATTGCTGTCGTCTTCATAGTATTCCTTTCAGGAGCCAATCGCCGCATCTCGGTTCCGCGAAGATCTCGCGGCCAGAGCGGCGTTGTTAGGCTTTGTTAGGCGTTGTATGCTGTCACAACGGCGTCGTAAGAGCATGGTTCCTTTCGTGCCCCCAACGGTTCATCACTCTGCGGACACGGAGCCGTGAGATCGGGGGTGTCGGGGAGATCTGCAGAGCGTCGCCATTCGTGTCGGGTGCTCGAGCCGAGGATGGGATCTCGACGCCGCCGTCCCTGATTTCGTCTGGCGTGGCGGTGGCAATCGGCCCAGCATGGAGCCTCGGCCGCACCACGTCCCGGCCGGCGGAGGCCACCGACCAGCCGAAGCCGGCAGCCGGATACACAAGGCTAGCTTCGCTCGGCGAGGGCCTTGAGCCGGTAGAGTTCGTCGAGGGCTGCCTTTGGCGACAGGCTGTCGGCGTCTAGATCTCGTAGCGCCTTCGCCACAGCCGCATGCGCTGATACCGCTTCACCGCCCCCCGAAGCCGTCTCCGCGCTCTGGCGGGCGATCGCAGCCGAAAACAGCGGCAGATCGTCGATAAAGGCGGTGCGCCTGGCCTCGGAGCCGCCGCGCTCCAATTCGGTGAGCACGTGGCGCGCCCGCGCGACCACTGCCGCCGGCAATCCGGCGAGCTTGGCCACCTGGATGCCGTAGGAGCGATCGGCGACACCGGCGGTCACCTCGTGCAGGAAGATCACCTCGCCCTTGTATTCCTTGACCCGCATCGTCGCGTTGCTGATCCGCGCAAGCTTCTTGGCCAGCGCCGTCATCTCGTGGAAGTGGGTGGCGAAGAGCGCCCTGCAGCGATTGACCTCATGCAGGTGCTCGACGGTGGCGAAGGCCAGCGAGAGACCGTCATAGGTGGAGGTGCCGCGGCCGATCTCGTCGAGGATGACGAGGGCGCGCCGGCCCGCCTGGTTGAGGATTGCCGCCGTCTCGACCATCTCGACCATGAAGGTCGAGCGCCCCTCGGCGAGATCGTCGGATGCCCCGACCCGGGAGAACAGCCGGTCGACGACGCCGATATGCGCGCGCTCGGCCGGCACGAAGGCGCCGATCTGGGCGAGCACCGCAATGATCGCGTTCTGCCTGAGAAATGTGGACTTGCCGCCCATGTTGGGGCCGGTGAGGAGCCAGATCGCCCCCACCGCCTCGCCGGTCCCGGCGGCGCTTTCCCTTGGCGAGAGATCGCAGTCGTTGGCGACGAAGGGATCGGCGGAGCCCGCCTTCAGCGCCGCCTCGACCACCGGATGCCGACCGCCGGTGATCGCGAAAGCGAGCGAGAGGTCGACGATGGGCCGCGTCCAGGCCGCGTCCGCCGCCATTTCGGCGAGCCCTGCCGAGACGTCGAGGACGGCGAGCGCCTCGGCGCCCCGGCGCAAGTCCTCGCCCGCTGCCAGCACGGCTTCGCAGAGTTCGTCGAAGCAGGCGAGTTCGATCGCCAGCGCATCGCTCGCCGCGCCGGCGATCCGGCTTTCCAGCGCGCTCAGCTCCTCGGTGGAAAAGCGCATCGCGTTCGCCATGGTCTGCCGGTGGACGAAGGCCGTAGCGCCCTCGCCCGCCATCAGCGTCTTCGCATTCGCCTCGCTCAGCTCGACGAAATAGCCGAGCATGTTGTTGTACTTGATCCGAAGGCCGCGAATGCCGGTCTCCGCCGCGTAGCGTGCCTCCAGTTCGGCGATCACCCGGCGGGAATTCTCTCCGAGCGCCCGCGCCTCATCGAGACCGGCGATCGCGCCCTCGCGCACGAAGCCGCCATCGCGCTTGTAGGGCGGCGGGGCGTCGGAAAGATGGGAGGCGAGCGCCGCGGCGAGATCGCGCGGCAGCGCGAGCAGCGCCCGTCGCGCCCCGTCGATCTCCGCCGGCAGGTCTCGTGCAAGCGTCTCGCCGAGATCCAGCGCCGCAGCGAGGCAGTCGCGCACGCCCGCCAGATCGCGAGGCCCGCCGCGCCCGAGGGCGAGGCGCGAGAGCGCCCGCTCGCAGTCCGGCAGCCCGGCGAGCGCCTTGCGCAGGCCTCGCCGCAGATCCGGGTCGTCGACCAGGCAGGCGACCGCGTCCTGCCGCCTGGCAATGGCGGCGGGATCGGTGAGCGGGGCGGCAAGCCGGGCGGCAAGCAGGCGGGCGCCGGCGCCGGTGACGGTCCGGTCGATGGTCGACAGCAGCGAGCCCTGGCGCTTGCCGGACAGCGTGCGGGTGAGTTCGAGGGATCCGCGGGTCGCCGGATCGATCTCCATGATCGTCCCGGCCGAGACCTGCACCGGCCGCTCCAGCATCGGTCTGGCAGCGAGCTGGGTCTTGCCGAGATAGGCGATCAATGCGGCGGCGGCCGAGAGTTCGGACCGCGAGAAGCGGCCGAGCCCCTCCAGCGTCGCGACCTTGAAGAAGCGGCAGATCCGCGCCTCGGCGGTGGCTCCGTCGAAGAAGGCCTGCGGCTCCGGGCGGACCGTGCGGCCGAAGCGCTTCAGGCGCGGGGCGAAGGCCGCATCGTGGAAGAGGCTCTCGGCGACGACGATCTCGCTCGGCTCGACGGCGGCGATCTCCGCCTCGACGCGCTCCGCCGACACGGCTGCGGTGCGGAACACGCCGGTGGACAGGTCCGCCCAGGCGATGGCGTAGTCGGGAGCCTCGCCGCCGCCGATCCGGGTGAGCGTCATCAGATAGTTGGCGCGGCCGGGCTCGAGCAGGGCCTCCTCGGTGATCGTGCCGGGCGTGACGAGCCGGACGACGTCTCGCTTCACGACCGACTTGGCGCCGCGCTTCTTCGCCTCGGCCGGATCTTCCATCTGCTCGCAGACCGCCACCCGGTGGCCAAGGGCGATCAGCTTCTGCAGATAGTCGTCGGCGGCGTGGATCGGCACACCGGCCATGGGGATGTCCTCGCCGAGATGCTTGCCGCGTTTCGTCAGCGTGATGCCGAGGGCGCGCGAGGCTTCGGCCGCATCCTCGAAGAACAGCTCGTAGAAGTCGCCCATGCGGTAGAACAGCAGGCAGTCGGGATTGGCGGCCTTGATCTCGATATACTGGGCCATCATCGGCGTCGGGGCGGCGTCGCTGGTCATCGGCCGGTTATCACCTCGTCGAGGGTCTGTGGGTGGCGCGCCGGTCGTCGAGACGGCAGGGGCTCGGCCGCGGCCAGAAAGAACGAGCCGAATCGCTATCGGGGGGATCGGCGCAGCGCAAGCCGCGCCGAAGCGCCGTCCCCGCCATTTGCAGGCCGTCGCCCACAGCGCGAAGGGGCGGACAGCCGGAATGGGGGAAGGATGTGCAATCGTGCGCAAGCTCCTTCAAGTCGGGCTGCGGCATGGCCAACTATGAAGGTGAATCGGCGCCGGCAGGCTTGCAATCGTCGACCCAGTCAGCTTCCGTTCATCGGGGCGATGCGATTAAGAGGCAAGAATGCCCGTACGCCAACAGGCGTGCTGCATTCGACAATTGAGGAAATCCTGATGTTGACGAGAACCACGCGCCTTGCGATCGCCGCGCTGTTCGGGCTCCAGATCGCCGCCCTCACACCGGCACTGGCTGCCGACGAGAGGGTGAACGTGCTGCAATACGCACTCGCCCATCCGACCGACAACGCTCGCCTGCCGGCCCCGCCGGCGCTCGGCGATTCGGTGCCCGGCGCGATCAAGCTGCAGCAGCCGGAGGGCAGCAAGCGCTTCGCCTATTTCTACTATAGCGGCCAGCCGGTGATCGTCGATCTGAAGACCCGCAGCATCGTCCGCATCGGCGGCTGAGGGAAGGCGCCCGCGGGCGCCAAGCCATCACGAAAGGCCGGTCAGCTTCACGCTGCGAAGCGGCTGGCGTCGGCGCCGTAATGGCCGACATAGCGCGGGTTGATCCTGTCGCGCGGCAAGACGATCAGGACGTCCGTCGTGCCGAACTGGTGGTCGACCACCGCGCCCACGCCGACATAGCCGCCGAGCCTCAGATAGCCCTTCAGCAGCGGCGGCAGCACGGCGAGCGCCTTGCGCGGATCAAGATCGGCCGGCGCATCGTCGAAGAACGTGCCGCGGTGGGCAAGCGCTCGCACGCGCCATTCCTCAGGCGCGGCGGCATTCGCCTGGAGGAAGCCGAGCGGGGCCGCGAGCGTCGCCGGGTCGGTGCCGGCGAGCGAGGCGCAGCCGAACAGGACGTCGACGTCGTGGGCGATCACATAGGCCCAGATGCCCTGCCACAACAATTCGACGGTGCGTTTGCCCCGATAGGCTTTCAGGACACAGGAGCGGCCGAGTTCGAGAAAGCGCTTGCCGGAATGGCGCGCCAGCATCGGCGCGATGTCGAATTCCTGCGCCGTGTAGAAGCTGCCTGCGAGCATCGCCCGTTCGCCGCGCATCAGCCGGTAGGTGCCGACGATGCGGCTGAGGATCGGCCCGCCGCGGGCATGGTCGATGACGAGGAGATGGTCGCAGTAGCGATCGAACGAATCCCGGTCCCGCCGGGTCATCTTCTGCAGCTTCGAGGGCTGGGCGTTCATTTCCTCATAGAAGACCCGATAGCGCAGCTGCTGCGCCGCCTTCACCTCGGCCGCATTGCGGGCGAGGCGGACCTCCAGGTCGCCCAGGCGGCCGAGCAGCGGGGCGGCCGGATCGAAGCGCCGCACAAGATGCAGGATCTTCGCCGGCATCTGGCCGAAGCCCCCGCCGCCGCCGTCGAAGCCGATCCTGCGAAAGCCCATCGGGCTCAACCGCCGGACCTTGCGCACGGCTCCCGCAGCGTCGTCGAGGACGAGATGCCGAGGGTCGTTCGCGTCGTTCGCGATCCCGAGAGTCTGAGCCGCCATCCCTGTTCTCCATCCACCGCCGGGTGTTCCTTCAGGTTTTACGAATTTTCAGCAACGATTTCGTGACTGGGCCATCCTCAATATGACGCTCGACGATGCCCCAAAACAAGGCCACGTGACGAAACTCGCGCCGCAACACGCACGGGAGCCGTGTGAGGTCACGGCGCGCGCCCACCGATGCCGGTCCGTCGAAAGGCCCGGAGGCCGGATCAGCGGGACGGATCATCGACCGTCGCTGGAACCCGCAGCATCGTCGGGGCCGCTCCGGACGAGGACGAATTCGTCGAGGAGGATGATGATCGCGCCGACGGTGATGCAGGCGTCGGCAAGGTTGAAGACGGCGAAATCGAAGGCCGGCGTGTGGAAATAGACATAGTCGACGACATAGCCGAGCCGCACTCGGTCGATCAGGTTGCCGATCGCGCCGCCGACGATGATGGCGAGGCCGAAATGGGTCAGGAGGCGCTCGGCCGGGGTCTTCCACCACAGGATCAGCACGACGACGAGCACCGCGCCTGCGAGCAGCGACAGGCCGACATCGCCAAGCCCGGCGAACATCGAGAAGGCGATGCCGGTGTTGCGGGCATGAAACAGCGCCAGAAAGGGCACAAGCTCGATCGCCGCGCCGAGCGGCATCGTCGCGACGACGATCGCCTTGATCACCTGGTCGAGGGCGATGGCGACGAGGACGACGACGAAGTTCACGATCATCAGCGGGCGGGTCATAGGCTGAGGGCTCCGCGGCGCGCCTCGAACAGCATCACGCCGGTGGCGACGGCGAGGTTGAGGCTGTCGGCGCGACCGGCCTGGGGAATGCGCACGAGGACGTCGCAGGCGCCGGCCATCTGGTCGGATAGGCCCGCCTGCTCGTTGCCCATGAAGAGAAGCGTCGCAGCCTTGGCGTAGTCCGGCTCGCGGAAATCGACGGCCCCGGCCATGTGGGTGCCGACGATCGTTCCAGCAAAGCCGGAGCGCCATTCGAGGAACTCGGCCTCCCGCGCCTTCACGACGGGAACGGCGAAGATCGAGCCCATGGTGGCGCGGACGGTCTCGATGGCGAACGGATCGACGCAGTCGCCGACGAGGACGACGGCCTTCGCGCCCGTTGCGTCGGCGGTGCGCAGGATGGTGCCGAGATTGCCCGGATCGCGCACCCGGTCGAGGGCGACGGCGACCTCGCCCGGCTCGATCCGGACCCTTGCGAGCAGCGTCAGCTGGCGCTTGAAGACGCCGATCGCGCTCTGCGGATTGTCGCGCCTCGCGATCGCCTCGAGCACCTTGGCACTCGCCTCGACGACGTCGGCGCCGAAGCCGACGGCGCGCGAGACGGCGCGGGTGAGGATGTCGCTGCCGCCCTGCAGCGCCGCCTTGGAGACGACGAGGGTCTTCAGCTCCCAGCCGGCCTCGATCCCGTCGAGGACGAGCTTCAGGCCTTCGACCAGGAAGAGGCCGGTCTCGTCCCGGTGCCGCTTCTGGGCGAGCGCCCGGATGTCCTTGACGATCGGATTGGAGACGCTGGCGATCTCCTTGATCCGGCCGGGCGCGGCGAGCGGCCCGGACGGACGGCGCGGTTTCATCGTGTCATCGGTCATTCGGCAATCCAGCGGCAGAACAGCGAGGTCGACAGCAGCCTCGGCTCCTCGCCCGCCTCGCCGATCACCAGCTCCCCCGCCTCGATGGCGCCGCCGAGGCCGCGGAAGGCCTCGCCCATCACGGCACCGAGGGAATAGAAGGAGGCGCGGATCGAATAGGCGGTGAGGACGACGCAGTCGGGCGTGTCGGACAGGAGCGCCCGGGTCAGGGCGACGAGATAGGGCAGATCCTCGAAGAGCTGCCAGGTTTCGCCCTTCGGGCCCCGGCCGAATTTCGGCGGATCGAGGAGGACGACGTCGTAGCGGCTGCCGCGCTTCACCTCGCGCTCGACATAGCGCACCGCATCCTCGCAGATCCATCGGATCGGCCTTTCTAAAAGGCCGGCGATCTCCTGGTTCTCCCGGGCCCAGCCGATCGCCTTCTTGGAGGCGTCGACATGGGTGACTTCGGCTCCAGCGCGTGCGGCGAGCAGCGAGGCGAGGCCGGTATAGCCGAAGAGATTGAGGACGCGCGGCGCATCGCCCGTCTTCGCCCTCGCCATGATGCGGTCCTCGACGAAGGCCCAGTGGGCCGCCTGTTCGGGAAACACGCCGACATGCCGGAACGAGGTGAATCGGCCGAGATAGGACATCCCGTCATGGGCGAGTGGCCAGGTCTCGCCGAGGGGTTCGCGCGGAAACTGCCAGCGTCCGAGCCCCTCCTCCTCGACGTCGCCGGTAAAGAGCGCGTCGGCGTTCTCCCATTCCGGCGTCCCCAGCCGACGCGGCCAGATCGCCTGATTCTCCGGCCGCCGGACCCGCAGATCGCCGTAGCGCTCGAGTTTTTCGCCATCGCCGCTGTCGAGGAGTTCGTAGTCCCGGCCCGGCGAAACGGCGAGGATGACGGGCGCGACGAGCCTTGGCCGCGCGCCACCGGGCAGCTCCAGTTCGAGCCGCTTGGCGGGCGTAGCGGGATGATCCTCGCCCTGAGGCCGGCCGCCGCGCCGCTCGCGTCCGCCGGCATGGCCGCCATCGCGTTCCGGACCGGGGCGATCGGCGGCCTTCGCCGGCGGCCTGTCGCCGCCACCGCCACGCCCCTTCGCACGGGGCGCCCGAGGCTCCTGCGGAACGCTCGATTGCTGCGGGCGGCGGCTTCGCGCCAAGGGCGTTCCTCCATGCTGGTCGAAATACGCGGGTCGAAATGCCGGCTTGCCGGCTCGCCGGCCTCTCTATCGGTTCTCGCGCGGCTTGGCAAAACGCCGAAAACCGTCAACTTATGACGGCTCGTGATAAAGGGGAGATCGGCCGCATCGACCGGCCGACTGTACCAGGGAGGACCGACATGGATCTGAAGGGCGAATACCGGCTGCCTGCAAGCCGAGAGACCGTCTGGGCGAAGCTCAACGACCCGGAGGTGCTGAAGCGCTGCATCCCCGGCTGCGAGGAGCTGGAGATGACCGGCGAGAACGAGATGAAGGCGACCGTCACCGCCAAGGTCGGGCCGGTGAAGGCGAAATTCAACGGCGAGGTCCGGCTCGAGAACATCAACCCGCCCGAGAGCTACTCGATCGTCGGCGAAGGCAAGGGCGGCATTGCGGGCTTTGCCAAGGGCGGCGCGGACGTCCATCTCGCCGAGGACGGCGCCGAGACGATCCTGACCTACAACGTCAGCGCCCAGGTCGGCGGCAAGCTCGCCCAGCTCGGCGGCAGGCTGATCGATTCCAGCGCCAAGAAGCTGTCGGGCCAGTTCTTCGACAATTTCGCCAAGGAGGTCGAGGCGGCCGAAACGGGCGCGGCGCCGGCGGCCTGAGCACGGCGCAAATACGGGTCCGGGCCATCGGCCGGTCTGGCCAAACCTCGCCTTGACGAAATTCGAACGAGATCCGCATCAGGATGACGGATGCAAGGCAGGGCAGGCAGGCCGGGCGGATCCGGCCGCCTGCCCGCCGTCGAGGACGGACGATGACCGACAACGACGACCACACGACCTTCGTCGAAATCCCCGGCAACCCCGCCCCACGCGGGCTCACCGTCGGCACGCTTCCGACCTCCGACGGCCGGCGGCTGCGCTACGCGCTTGCCAAGGTCCAGGGGTCGTCGCGGGGCACGGTGATTCTCCTGCAGGGCCGCAACGAGACGATCGAGAAGTATTTCGAGACCATCACCGACCTCAACGAGCGGGGCTTTTCGGTGGTCACCTTCGACTGGCGCGGCCAGGGCGGCTCGGACCGCCTGCTGCGCCGGTCGCGGCTCGGCCATGTGAAGCATTTCGGCCAGTATCTGGTGGACCTCGAATGCGTGATCCAGGAGATCGTGCTGCCGGACTGCCAGCCGCCCTACACCATCCTCGCCCACTCCATGGGCGGGCTGATCGCCCTCCACGCTGCCTCGCGGCTGGCCAACACCATCGACCGCATGGTGCTTCTGGCGCCTCTGGTAGGCTTTGCGTCCAGTGTCCCGTCGATCGCGACCCTCGCGCGCCTGTCGGCCGCCGCCCGCTGGCTCGGCCTCGGCACAAGGCCGGTCCGCCGCTCGATCTCGAGCCGGATCCCCAATCCGGCGGACAACCCGCTCACGTCAGATCCGCGGCGGTTCCGGCGCAATCGGGAACTCGCGGACACCGCGCCCGACCTCTTCGTCGGCAGCCCGACCATCGCCTGGCTCGCGGCGACCACCCGGGCGATGCGGCGGCTGGAGAGCTCGGCCGAGATCGCGTCGCTGTCGGTGCCGACGCTCATCGTCATCGCCGGCGCCGATCAGGTGGTCTCGCCGGCGGCGGCCGAGCGCCTCGCCTATCGCATGCGTTGCGGATCGAGCCTGACGATCCCGCTGGCTCGCCACGAATTGCTGCAGGAGGCCGATCGGTTCCGGGAGGAGGCGCTGGAGATCTTCAACGCCTATGTCGGCGAGGAGATGGCACTGGCGGCGCAGTAGAAACACCTCGAATGCGCGCGTGGCCGTGCTGGGGGCGCTCGATCGCGGCCCGGATCGCCATGCTCCTCGCTGCTGCAGCGGATCGGGGTCTCAGCCCGCCAGCATCGCCATGGCCGCCGCATGCAGTTCGGGCGTTGCCGCCGCGAGGACGTCGCCGCCCTCTTCCGGCCGCCCGCCGTCGAGCGTGGTGACGAGGCCGCCGGCCTGCTCGATCAGCGGGATCAGCGCCGCGATGTCGTAGGGCTTCAGGCCGCTCTCCACGACGAGATCGACATGGCCCGCGGCCAGCATCGCGAAGGCATAGCAGTCGGTGCCGAAACGGGTGAGGCGGACGGTGCGCTCGAGGGCCTCGAAACCGTCGAGGAGATCGCCGGAGAACAACCGGGGCGAGGTGGTGAACAGCGTCGCGCCCTGCAGTTCCAAGGTCCTGCTGGTGACGAGCCGCTGCGCCTCCCCGTCGCCACGCTTCAGGAACGCGCCGGTGCCGTCGGCATAGAAGCGCTCGCCGGTGAAAGGCTGGGACATGATGCCGAACCGGCCGCGACCGGCGACGTAGTGGCCGATCAGCGTCCCCCAGACGGGGATCCCGGTGATGAAGGCCCGCGTGCCGTCGATCGGGTCGATGACCCATTGCCGGTCTTCGCCGTCGCCTCGACCGGCTTCAGTGCCGTGTTCTTCACCGAGGATGCCGTGGTCGGGAAAACGATCGGTGATCAGCGCCCTGATCGCCGTCTCGGCGGCCCGGTCCGCTTCGGTCACCGGATCGAAGGCGCCCGGCCCAAGCTTGTTGTCGACGCCGCCGCCGCCGCGGAACCGCGGCAGTGTCTCGCGATCGGCGGCGTCCGCCAGCATCAAAAGAAACTTCGCGTCGGGCTCGCTCATGGATCCTGCTTTCTGCCGTCTTGGAGCGACGGCACAGTGAGTGCGGAGAATAATTCACCAAAATGTGATGATTCCGCCGCGGCAGATGGGTCAAGACCGTTGACACATTTGGCAGCGCAACATAGCTTTTGCGTTGCGGCATCCGTGCCGTTGCCCTTATGGGCGTTTCCTCCCTAGACTTCAGACCGCGCTGCTTCAACGCAGTGCGGTTTTTTTTGTCTGGTGTCGGCCGTTGGAGATGCGCTCCGTTGCAGATGCGCCGGCGCGGGCAGTTCCGGGGCGGCTGGTTATTCGGCGGCGGCCGGGCGGGCGCCATATTGCGCCGCGACGTCGGCGGCGAAGCGCTCGACGAAGGCCTGCAGCTGCTCCTTCAGGCGCGGAAAGCCGTGATGGGGGCGGAAGGTCCGCTCGTCCGCATAGAGGCCGCGATTGATCTCGACCTGGATCGCATGAAATCCCTCGGCCGGGCGCCCGTAATGCTCGGTGATGTAGCCGCCGGCATAGGGCTTGTTGCGGGCGACGTCGAAACCGAAGGTCGACAGATGACCGCTCGCCATGGCCACCAGCCGGCTGGAGGCGCTGGTGCCGTAGCGGTCGCCGATCACGATGTCGGGCCGACGACCGCCGGGCAGCGCCCGGACGCTCGACGGCATCGAATGGCAGTCGATCAGGATCGCGAAGCCGAACCGGTCCCGGGTGCGGATCAAAAGTTCGTCGAGCGAGCGGTGGAACGGCCGGTAGATCGCGTCGATCCGCCGCAGCGCCGCAGCCACGGGCAGCATCCCCTGATAGATCTCCTCGTTCTCCGCGACGATCCGCGGCACGGTGCCGAGCCCCCCCGCCACCCGCAGCGAGGCGGAATTGACGAAGCCCGGCAGGGCGTCGCTGAACATCTTCGGGTCGAGTTCGAAGGGCTCGCGATTGACGTCGAGATAGGCCCTGGGAAACCGCGCGCGGATCAGCGGGGCGCCGAATTCCGGAGCAAAATCGAAGAGTTCGTCAACGAACACGTCTTCGGACCGGCGGATCGCCTCGCGGCCGAGCCTGGTCGCGGCCATCAGGTCGCTGGGATAGTCGCGGCCGCTATGGGGCGAGCAGAAGACGAAGGGGATTGCCGGTTCGGACGGCTCGACGATTTCGAAAGCCGGCACCAGGCCATCGCTGGTCTTGAGTGTCGGAATGTCGCTCAATCGTCCCTCTTTCAAAGTTCCTACCGGAAAACTAGGGCCGAAGCCGCGATTTCGCCAATTCCTTTTAGAAAATATTGGACCTCTCTGGTATGAAATTCGTGTAAGAATAGGGTGATAAACGAGCCGGACGCACCGGCCGGATTCGGGTTTTGGGAATGTCGAAGATACTGCTTGCTGAAGACGACAACGACATGCGCCGCTTTCTGGCGAAGGCGCTGGAGCGCGCCGGCTATGAGGTGGTCGCGTTCGACAATGGCGGGAGCGCTTACGAGCGGCTGCGCGAAGAGCCGTTCTCGCTGCTCCTGACCGACATCGTCATGCCGGAAATGGACGGGATCGAGCTGGCACGCCGCGCCACCGAACTCGATCCGGACCTGAAGGTGATGTTCATCACCGGCTTTGCCGCGGTCGCCCTCAACCCCGATTCGAAGGCGCCGAAGAACGCCAAGATCCTGTCGAAGCCGTTTCACCTGCGCGAGCTGGTCGACGAGGTCGGCAAGATCCTCGAAGACGCCGCCTGAGGCGGAGAGACCGAGCGACCGCGGCCGCCCGAATCAGGCGGCCTCGGCGCTAGAGGCTCGGGACGGCGACGTTTCGCCCCGGCCGACAAGAGGGCCCGCGGCGGGACCGTTTCAGCCGCCGAAAACCTCCCATTCGCCGCTGTCGCATTTGTTTCGCGAAAGCCGGTTTTCCCTGTTGACGGATCAAGCGGTCATGTGGTCTATGCCGCTCCGTCGGATGGGCGTGTAGCTCAGCGGGAGAGCACTTCGTTGACATCGAAGGGGTCACAGGTTCAATCCCTGTCACGCCCACCATTCGACCCCTCCCCTTCTTCGGAACAGAGATCGTTCGCCTTTGCGAGACGCCGGCAGCGGCCGTGCGAAGCGAGCCGGCGCTAATGTTCAGCTATGCTGCGACTGCGGTGCCGCCGATGACCGCTGCGACCATCGCCTGAGGTCCGGCACGCCGCTCGCCGGCCGCTCAGTCGAAGATGACGCCCTTCTTGAAGATGAAGCAGCCATAGGGCCGCGATTCGCCTGTGCGCACCACCGCATGGGCGCTCTTCGCCGCCTCGTAGAAGTCGAAGCGCTCGACCGCCTCCATGACCACGGCATGGCCCTCGGCGGCACCGGCGATCGTCTGCATGTCCCGGTGGACTTCGAAGTCGGCCCCCGGCTCGCCCTCCGGCGCCATGTAGCGCACCGGGGCGTCGACGAAGCTGTCCAGCGGCAGCAGCGACAGGATCGCCGTCGCAGCTTCGTTTGTGCCGACGCCGGGCAGCTGCACGAGGACGCCGCTGACGGTTTCGGCCGCGACCGAGGCAGCGGGGAAATTGCGGTCGACGAGGACCAGTTCGTCGCCGTGTCCCATCGCTGCCAGGACCTGCAGGAGCTCGGGCGTGACGAGCGGCGGAATGGTCTTGAGCATGGCGAGCCCCCTTGGCGCTTGCGGCGACGATCGCCGCCCACACGGCTGTTATGGGGAGCCTCGTCCCGCCGACCAGACGGGGCAACCGCTGATTCGCGCCGGCAACGGCGCCCGTTGCCGGACGGCGAGCGTCAGGGTCGGTCCTCTTCCTCTTCCTCTTCGGCGTCCTGCTCGTCCTGCGGCACGTCCCGGCCGATCAGCCGCTCGCCGTCCTTCCTGCCGTCAAACCCATTGTCCGTGCGCTCGACGGCATTGCCGACGATGTCGGGCTGGTGGATGTCGTCGTCGCGTCGCTGCTTCGGATCGGCCATCGCCGTGTCTCCCATCTTCGTTCGAGGTGGGGAGAAAGTCGGCTCGGCGCCGAGACGTTCCCTGGCGCAGGTTCCCTCGCGACGATCCGGTCGGGCAAGGCGATCAGGCCGCCGGCCCCCCGGGCCGGCTCTGCGGCGCCTGAGGGTGCGCCGTACCAGGCGGCGTCAGCCCGCGCGCCGCCTGTAGGGGAGGAACCAGTCGACGAAGGCGGCGATGCCTTCCTCCACCGTGGTGGTCGGGCGGTAGCCGAGGGCGGCCTCGATCTCGCTGACGTCGGCGAGCGTGTCCTCGATGTCGCCGATCTGCATCGGCTTCATCTCGATGATCGCCTTCCTGCCGAGCGCCGCCTCCAGCACCTCGACATAGTGCTTGAGCTCCACCGGCCGGCCGTTGCCGATGTTGAAGATGCGGAACGGCGCGCTGCTCGTTGCGGGGTCCGGTTCGGCGGGATCGAAGGCGGCGTTCGGCGGCGCGATCCGGTCGCTCGCCCGCACCACGCCCTCGACGATGTCGTCGACGAAGGTGAAGTCGCGGCTGTGCCGGCCGTGATTGAACAGGGCGATCGGCTGCCCGGCGAGGATCTTCTCGGCGAAGGAGTAGTAGGCCATGTCCGGACGCCCCCAGGGGCCGTAGACCGTGAAGAAGCGCAGGCCCGTCACAGGAAGCGCAAAAAGATGGCTGTAGGCATGGGCCATCAGCTCGTTGGAGCGCTTGGTCGCGGCGTAGAGTTGGAGCGGATGGTCCACCCCGTCATGCTCGGAGAACGGCACCTTGCGGTTGCCGCCGTAGACGCTGGAGGAGGAGGCGAAGGTCAGGTGCGGCACCTTCGCATGGCGGCAGACCTCGAGCATGTTGGCGAAGCCGACGAGATTGCTGGCGACGTAGCTCTCCGGGTGGGTCAGCGAATGGCGCACCCCGGCCTGGGCGGCAAGATGGATCACCCGGTCGAACGCTCCGTCGGCAAAGACCGCGTCCAAGGCCGCACGGTCGGCGAGATCGGCCTCGACGAAGCGGAAGTCGGCGCCGTCTTCGTCGCGCAGCCGCGCGAGTTCGGCGAGCCGGGCGCGCTTCAGCCGGGGATCGTAATAGTCGTTGACGCTGTCGAAGCCGACCACGCGATCGCCGCGGCGAAGAAGCTTGCGGGCGGTATGGAAGCCGATGAAGCCGGCGGCGCCGGTGAGAAGGACACGATGAGACATTTTCGCCTCTTATTCTCCTTCGACGGGAGAATCAAAGCGGACGGTCCTCCTTGCATCGGCGCCGCTCCACGCGAGAGGGCGCAAGGGTCGCAGCGAGGGCCGCTCCCCCGGCCCGGTGCAGGCTGCGGCTTCCGGAGCCCAGGCCGAACGCTGCGCCGGGAGCTCTCGGACGGGCAGCTCAGGCATGGGCAGCTTCGAGCCGGGCGCCGACTGCCGCTCAGTTCATCTTCAGCTTCAGCTTCGCCGGCGCGCACTCGACGAACTTGGTCGAGGACGAGTGATAGGCCGAATCCCAGGAGACCTTCACCGACTTCGGGCAGGACCGGTAGCTCTTGTCGACGAGGGCGACCGTCCCCTGCGGCGTCTGCGCCTTGATCAGCACGGAGCGCAGCCCCTTGGCGCTGGTGACGGTGCAGACGACCTGGTTGGGGATGGAACAGCTCATTGTCGCGGCAGCGGCGGCCTTGCTCTGGCTGGCGTCGGTGAGCGTGGCGAGGGAGGTCGCGGCAATCGCGGCGGCGATCAGGGTGGACAGGACGGTCTTCGACATGGGGCTCTCCGGGGTTGGGGTTCAAGTGCGCTTCGGATGCACCTGAGGACTATCCTTCCCCAACGGAATGTCGGCTGAACGCACCGTTTATCCGCAATTCAAACGCAACCGGGTCTTCCGTCGCTACGCGACGAGCTTGCCCGCCGGCCCCGACGGCAGCAGGTCCGGCCATGCAGCGGCCGGATGATTCGCCAGAACGGCGAGCAGCCGGTCCGTCAGCGACCATGCGGCTTCGTCATGCTGGAGATGGTGGGTCAGGAGCCCGATCGGCTCCTCGCCCCCCGCCGCCGCGTCGCGTCTGGCGCTATCGGCGCGGCTTGCGAGGAGCTCGGCCAGACGGGCGTCCGCGACCTCGCATGTCAGGCCTTGCATGGCCCGCCAGTCCATGACGTCGAGATGGGTGTTGATCTCCGCCGGCCCGCCATGTGCGGCCAGCTTCGGCGATCCGTAGACCGAGAGCGCCTCGAGCCCGAGGCCGGGCAGCAGCGCCCGGGCGACCGGCCCGATGCGGTTCCAGGGTGGCACGAAGACCGGCCGGAATTGCTGGCCGAAGAGGGTTTCCAGCTTTGCCCAGCCAGCCGCGATTTCCCCCGCCATGGCCTCCGGCGGACGGTGATCGCCGAATTCGGCGCGCTTCTCAGCCAGAGGCGCATGGTCGGCATGGGCATGGCCGTGGAGAAGCACGGACACGCCAATTCTCTCGGCGATCCGCCCGGCCAGGGCAGGCTCGGTGCCCTCGGGAATGACGGCGAGGGCCAGCGGCAGGGCATGCCTGTCCGCCAGATCCAGGAGCCGCTCCAGCTCTGGCGTCACCCGGCGCGCGTCGTCGTCCCGCCACCAGAAGGCGACCGTGCGCCCCGCCTGTGCCAGCAGGTCGAGCGCCACCCTGGCGAGGGGGAAATCGTCATCGTTCATCGCCGCGCGGTCCCGCTCATGCGGCCCTGGCGCCGAGCGCATTCCCGAGCAGCGAGGCCACCCGGTCGAGCCCCGGCTCCGGCGAGAATTTTTCGCGCACGCGGATTTCGCCCGCTTCGGCCAGCCTGAGGGCCAGCGGCTGGTCGTCCATCAGCCGGGCGATCGCTTGGCCCAGCGCCTTGGGATCACGCTCCTCGACGAGCAGCCCTGTCTTGCCGTCGGTGACGAGTTCGGGAATCGCCGACACCCGCGTCGAGACCACCGGCAGCCGGTGCGCCTGCGCCTCCATCAGGACGTTGGGCAGCCCGTCGCGGTCGCCGGACCTGGCGATCCGCGAAGGCAGGACGAACAGGTCGGCCCTCGCCAGGAGAGCGAACACCTCGCCGCGCTCGCGGCTGCCGTGCCAGGTGATCCGGTCTGCGATACCGGCCTTTTCGGCCCGCTCCTTCAGTGTCTTCGCCAGCGCGCCGCCGCCGACATGGTCGAAGCGCCAGTTGCGGTCCTTCAGCCCGGCCAGCGCCCGGATGAGGTCGCCATAGCCCTTCTTCTCCACCGCCCGGCCGACGGAAACGATACGGAACGGCCGCTCGCCATTCCAGGCAACGCGCTCCGGCGGCACGATGCCGGCGAGATCGAGCCCGTGATAGACCAGCTCGACCCGCTTCGGCTGGCTCGCCAGCGAGCGCAGGTAATCGAGATTGCTGGCCGTGCAGGTCACGCCGAAAGCCGAGGAATCGAGCTTCTCCGACAATTCCCAGGCCTGCGACGTCCAGATGTCCTTGGCATGGGCCGAGAAGGACCAGCCGAGGCCGAGGATTGTGGCGGCATAGCGGGCGACGGAAGCCGGGGTATGGAGATAATGGGTGTGCAGCCAGCCGACGTCCTTCGGCAGCTCGGCGGCGAGGACGCAGGCCTGGCCGAAGCGGCGATAGCGGTTGGCCGTGTGGTCGCGCACAAGGTCCACCTGAAACAGCCTTTCGGCCTCGGCAAAGCCCGGCTGGCGCTCGGCGAATTCCCGGCCGCGCTTCACCCGCGGCGGGTCATCCTTCAGATATTCCGGCAAATACAGCACCGGCGCGGTGATCCGCCGATGCACCGGGTGGACCTTGGTCTCGCCCGGCTGGCGCAGCGAGACGATCAGCTGGTCGAGCCCACGATCCTGCAGCCCGGCGATCTCCTGGGCGATGAAGGTCTCCGACAGGCGCGGATAGCCCTTCACCAGAATTGCCACGCGGCGCTGCATCATGCTCGTCCCGTCTGGTTCCATCTCGTTCCGTCTCCGGCCCTCCGGATGGGGCCCTCGCCCCCGCTTAGGCGAGGCGACTGCAAGCGGCAAGGACGGGCGTCCGGCGAATGGCGCGTCCGTTGCCAGCACCGCGGGCTGCAGGGCCGGATCTAACCGAGCGGGCCACCCCGGACGAACAGCTCCTCGAACAGCGCGTCCCGTGCCCGAAACCCCGGCGCCACGGACTGCCTTTGCGAATCCTGGATGAGCTTGGCGAAGGCCACCGTCCGGTCGCCCTTGGTGGCCCAGCCGACGAACCAGCCATAGGGCCGGCCGCGCAGCGGCCTGCCGTCGGCGCCGCGCGGCAGGCCGGCGCCGGTCTTGCCATAAACCTGCCAGCCGTCGCCCTTCACGCCGTAGGACACCAGCGTCGCGGTCGCCTCGTAGGCGTGCTCGGACACCGGCAGCTCGCGCCCGGCGATCCGGCGCATGAAGGCGGCCTGTTCGCGGGGCGATATCTGCAGCGAGTTGCCAAGCCAGGCCGTGGTCAGCCCGTCGCCCTCCCCCGCCACGCCCGCAATGTTCTGGTTGCCGTAGTCGAAGGCGGCGAGATCGTGCTTCACCCGCTCGCGCCCCAGCTTCTCCATCATCCGCTGCGAATACCAGACGACCGAGTCGCGCATCCATGTCGCCGGCGTCGTCGCCTGCCGCCATTCCGGCCGCCAGTCGACATAGCCTTGCTTGAACGCCAGCCTCGGCTCGTCCGGGCTCTTCAGGATGCCGGCGTCGAAACCCATCAGGCTGATCGCCAGCTTGAAGGTCGAGGCGGGCGTCACCCGTTCGTCGCAGGCCGGGCCTATGTCGACCAGCGCCTCGCCGCTCGATGCGTCGAGGACGGTGAGGCAGAGCATCCTCGTTTCAGCGCAGGCGGGCTGCGCGAGGCAGAAGGCGGCGATGAGGCAGAGGGCGGAAAGACGTTTCATGGAGGCACCGTGCAGGGGTGGGACGGGCGCCCATGCGACGAGCGAACTGATTGACAAAGCGTCAACGCCGCAGCTTACTGCCGGTACATTTGCGGATTGGGAGCCGGTAATGCCGCTTGGGCAGGAAGTGAGCGCCAGACGATTCGGCGCCTCGCGCCGGTCGCTTGTCTCTGTCGTCGCGGCCCTGTGCGGGCTGGTCGCCGTCTTCGCCTCCGCGCTCCCGTCGCCTGCAAGGGCCGAGGGCGTTCCCGAGCCGAAGTCGCTGGCCGCCGCCGTCGCCAAGGGCGAGCTGCCGCCGGTCCTCGAGCGGTTGCCGAAGGTGCCCCGTGTCATGGGCGTCGACAGCGCCTGTTCGGCCGAGGATCTCGGCGGCACGCTGAACATGCTCGCCGGCAGCACCAAGGACACCCGCCTGATGCCGGTGTTCGGCTATGCCCGCCTCGTCGGCTACGACACCGACTACAGGATCGTGCCGGACATCCTCGAGAGCTACGACGTCGAGGAGGGGCGGGTCTTCACCTTCCATCTGAGGCCGGGGATGAAATGGTCGGACGGCGCGCCGTTCACCGCCGAGGACTTCCGCTATTTCTGGCAGGACATGGCGAAGGACCCGAAGATCGCCAAGTTCGGCGTCCCGCCCGAACTGATGGTCGATGGCGAGGAGCCGGAGGTGACATTTCCGGACGAGGTCACCGTGCGCTACGCCTGGAAGAAGCCCAATCCGGGCTTCCTCGCCTCGCTGGCGGCGGCGACGCCCTTCGACATCTACCGGCCCTCTCATTACCTCAAGAAGTACAATCCGAACTACACCGACCCGAAGAAGGTCGAGGCGAAGGTCGAGAAGTCCGGCCAGCGCAACTGGGTCGCGTTGCACTTCAAGAAGGACCGGGCCCAGCGCAACGACAACCCCGACATGCCGACGCTGCAGCCCTGGATGCTGGCCACCGAGCCGCCGTCCGAGCGGCTGATCTTCGCCCGCAACCCCTATTTCTTCCGGGTCGACCAGGCCGGGCGGCAGCTCCCCTATATCGACGAGGTGGCGCTGACCATCTCCAATTCGGGCCTCATCCCGGCCAAGGTCGCCAATGGCGAGGCGGACCTGCAGGCGGCCTATCTGTCCTTCCCGAACTACCCCTTCCTGAAGAGCGGCGAGAAGCGCTCGAACTATCAGGTGCGCCGCTGGAAATCCGGCAAGGGCGCCCATGTCGCGCTCTACCCCAACCTCAATGCCAAGGACCCGGTCTGGCGCGAGCTGCTGCAGACCGCCGACTTCCGCCGCGCGCTGTCGCTGGCGATCAATCGCAAGGACATCAACCAGGCGATCTTCTACGGCCTCGCCGAGACCGGCGGCAACACGGTGCTGCCCGGCTCGCCCTTCTTCGACGAGACGCTGCGCGCCATGTGGGCGGCATACGACCCGGAGCAAGCCAACCAGTTGCTCGACGCCCTCGGCTTGCAGCGCGACGGGCCGGACGGCCTGCGCCATCTGCCGGACGGACGCGAGATGAGCATCGTCGTCGAGACCGCCGGTGAGAGCCGCGAGCAGAGCGACGTCCTCCAGCTCGTGCGCGACGACTGGCGCAAGATCGGCATCGAGCTCCTGATCCGCGAAAGCCAGCGGGAGATCTTCCGCAACCGCATCAAGGCCGGCTCGACGCTGATCTCGGTCTGGACCGGCCTCGACAACGGCCTGCCGACGCCGGATTCCGACCCCGGCGAACTCATGCCCTCGACGGCCGAGCAGCTGGAGTGGCCGGGCTACGGCATGTGGGTCGAGACCCACGGCACCGGCGGCGAGGAACCGGGCGACACCCCGAACCTCGCCCCGCTGAAGACCCTGATCGGGCTGCACGAGGCGTGGAAGATGTCGCTCGACGAGGCCGAGCGGGCGCGGATCTGGCGCGAGGCGCTGACGATCTTCGCCGATCAGGTCTACACCATCGGCATCGTCTCGGGCGTCGACCAGATCGTCGTCGTCTCGAACGATCTGGAGAACGTTCCCGAGCACGGCGTCTACAACTACGATCCGGGGGCGTTCTTCGGGCTCTATCACCCGGACACGTTCCATTTCGCCTGCCCCGGCGTCGACACGGCGGACAAGCGCCCGTGATCCGCTATGTGACGAACCGCCTGATGACCATGGTGCTGACGCTCGTCGCGATCAGCGTCCTCGTATTCGCCATCATCCAGCTGCCGCCCGGCGACTACCTGACCAGCTACATCGCCGAGATCCAGTCCCAGGGCGAACAGGTCACCGCCGACAAGATCCAGTTCCTGCGCGAGGAATACGGTCTCGACAAGCCGCTCTGGCAGCAATACCTCGTCTGGGCCACCGGGCTCGTGCGGGGCGACCTCGGCTATTCCTTCGAGTACAACCAGCCGGTGGCCGACGTCGTCGGCGAGCGGATGCCGCTGACGCTGCTTCTCAACGCCGCGACGGTCGTCTTCATCTATCTCGTGTCGTTCCCGATCGGCATCTATTCGGCCACCCACCAGTACAGCTGGGGCGATCACGGCCTCTCCTTCCTGGGCTTCCTCGGCCTCGCCACCCCCAACTTCCTGCTCGCGCTGATCCTGCTCTATTTCGCCAATGTCTGGTTCGGCACCTCCATCGGCGGGCTGATGGCGCCGGAATTCATCGACGCGCCCTGGACGCTCGCGAAGATCGGGTCGGTCTTCGCCCATCTCTGGGTGCCGGTCCTGGTGATCGGCACCGCCGGCACCGCCGGCATGATCCGGCGCCTGCGCGCCAATCTCCTCGACGAGTTGCACCGGCAATATGTGACGACGGCCCGCGCCAAGGGCCTGTCCGAGCGCCGCATCCTGTTCAAGTATCCGCTGCGCATGGCGATGAACCCGTTCATCGCCGATCTCGGCTCGATCCTGCCGCAGATCGTGTCGGGCTCGGTGATCATCTCGGCGGTGATGAGCCTGCCGACGACGGGGCCGATGCTGCTGTCCTCGCTGAGGAGCCAGGACATGTATCTCGCCGGCTCGTTCCTGATGTTCCTGGCGCTGCTGACGGTCGTCGGCATGTTCGTCTCCGACCTGCTCCTCGCCGTCCTCGACCCGCGCATCCGCCTCGGGGTCAAGAGCGCGCGATGAAAGGCATCCGGTGAGCCAGATCCCGCATTTCATCTCGACCGAGCCCTTCGACGCGGAGGCGACCGTCGCCGTCGGCTCCAGCGTCTCGGAGCGCTATGCGCAGGCCTCCCAGGCGCGGCTGATCTGGTGGCGGTTCCTGCGCCATCGTCTCGCCGTCGTCAGCCTCGGCTTTCTCGTCGTCAGCTACGTCGCGATCCTCTTCGTCGAGTTCCTGTCGCCCTACGAGCTGTCGTCCCGCCACACCGACTTCATCTTCGCGCCGCCCCAGAGCGTCCATCTCTTCCATGACGGGGCCTTCGTCGGCCCCTTCGTCTATCCGCTCGACTATGCCCTCGACATGGAGACGCTGAAGCGGACCTATGCCGAAGACCGCTCGCAGCCGATGCCGATCCGCTTCTTCTGCGAGGGCGAGACCTACCGCTTCTGGGGCCTGTTCGAGGCGGACACCCATTTCGCCTGCCCGCCGCAGGGCGGTACGCTGTTCCTTCTCGGCACCGACCGGCTCGGGCGGGACATGCTGTCGCGCATCGTCTATGGCGCACGGATCTCGCTGACCATCGGCCTCGTCGGGGTGACGCTGTCCTTCATCCTCGGCATCACCATCGGCGGGCTTGCCGGCTATTTCGGCGGCTGGGTGGACGCCACGGTGCAGCGGGTGACGGAGATCCTTCGCTCGATCCCCGAACTGCCGCTGTGGCTCGCTTTGTCCGCCGCGCTGCCGCTCACCTGGAGCCCGCTGCTGATCTATTTCGGCATCACGCTGATCCTCGCTTTGCTCGACTGGCCGGGGCTCGCCCGCGCCGTCCGCTCGAAGCTCTTCGCGCTCAGGGAGGAGGATTTCGTCGTCGCCGCCGAGATGCTCGGCGCCAGCCCACGGCGGATCATCTTCCGGCATCTCCTGCCGAACTTCATGAGCCACCTGATCGCCTCGGCGTCGCTGTCGATCCCGACGATGATCCTCGCCGAGACCGCGCTGTCCTTCCTCGGGCTGGGCCTGCGACCGCCGATCACCTCCTGGGGCGTCCTCCTGTCGGAGGCCCAGAACATCGAGGCGGTGGCACTTTACCCCTGGCTGCTCCTGCCGATGCTGCCGGTCGTGCTGACGGTGCTCGCCTTCTCCTTCGTCGGAGATGGCCTGCGCGACGCGGTGGATCCGTATCAGCACTGAGACAATGCCGGTCGAAGCTGGCGCAACGCCCCTCGCCATTCGAGGCTCTCCCTGCCTTCGACAAGCCGAGCATCTCAGGATGAGAGGCAGGGAACCCGTCCGAGACGATGCTCGCTTCCGTCCTCCCCCGACGCTTCCAACGTAGTGCCCGTCACCCTCGCAAGTGGCCGGGACGATTGCCCCAATCCCTCATCCTGAGGTGCTTGGCCGCCCGCAGGGAGGCCGAGCCTCGAAGAGCGAGGGAAATGGCGAGCACCACTGCTGTCACACCGCGGGCCACTGGTGATGGACGGCGCCATCCTTGTCGAAGCGGCGGAAAGTGTGGGCGCCGAAGAGGTCGCGCTGGGCCTGGATGAGGTTGGCGGTGCCGCGCTCGCGGCGATAGTCGTCGAAATAGGCGAGCGCCGCCGCCAGCGCCGGGACGGGAATGCCGCCGAGCGACGCCTTGGCCACCACCCGGCGCAGCGCCGACTGGCCCTTGGCCACCCGCCCGACGAAATCCGGCGACTGCAGGATGTTCACGACGGTGTGGCCCTTGTCGTAGGCCTTGGCGATGTCGTCGAGAAAGTGCGAGCGGATGATGCAGCCGGCCCGCCAGATCTCGGCGATGGTGCCGAGCGGCAGGTTCCAGCCGTTTTCGTCGGAGGCCGCCGCCATTGCCGCATACCCTTGCGCATAGGCGATGATCTTGGCCGTCACCAGCGCCGATTCCAGCTCCGACAGCCCCGCCTCGTCGGCGAAGAACTGCGCCTGGCCCAGCTCGACGCCGTCATAGAGCTTCGCCGCATCCGCCCGCTCGGAACGGCGCGAGGAAAGCCCGCGGGCCGCAACGGCGGCCTCCAGCGTCGTTGCGCCGACGCCGAGCTTTTCGGCCTCGATCACCGCCCAGCGGCCGGTGCCCTTCTGGCCGGCCTCGTCGACGATCACGTCGACCATCGGCTTGCCGGTCTCGGGATCCGTCTCGTCGAGATTCACCGCGGTGATTTCGATCAGGTAGGAGGCGAGTTCGCGGGTGTTCCAGTCCCGGAAGACCTCGGCCATCTTCGCCGGCTCGAGCTTCAGCCCGTCGCGCATGATGCCGTAGATCTCGGCGATCATCTGCATGTCGGCATATTCGATGCCGTTATGGATGGTCTTGACGAAATGGCCGGCACCATCCGGCCCGAGCCAGGCGACGCAAGGGGTGCCCTGGTATTGCGCGGCGATCCTGGTGAGCACCGGCTCCAGCAGCGGATAGACGTCCTTGGCGCCGCCGACCATCATCGAGGGTCCGTGACGGGCGCCGAGCTCACCGCCGGACACGCCCATGCCGACGAATTTCAGCCCCGTGCCCTCCATCTCGCGGGAATGTCGGACGGTGTCGTTGAAGTCGGCATTGCCGGCGTCGACCATGACGTCGCCGGCTTCGAGCAGCGGCCGGATCCTCTCGATCTCGTCGTCGACCGGCTTGCCGGCCGGGATCATGAAGACCGCGATGCGCGGCTTCTTCAGGCTCTGGACGAACGCTTCGAGCGTCTCGGCCGGGACGAGGTTGGCGGCAAGCTCCGGATTGTCGTCGCGCACGGCGAAGGCCTTGGCGGGATCGCGGTTCTGCACCGCGACCTTGAAGCCCTTTTCGGCCATGTTGAGGGCGAGGTTGGCGCCCATGACGCCCATTCCGATGACGCCGATATCGGCGGTTCCGTCGCTCATGATCAGTCTCCTCGGCCGCTTCCGGCCTCTCATGATGCCTGTCGCAACCGCATGGGGCGAAGGCGAATCGGGTGCCGGCGACCCGGGCTCTAGCTCTTCAGCCGCCAGCCGGTCTTGAAGATATAGGTCACGGCGGCAAGCGGCGCCGCCAGGAAGACCAGCGTCATCCCCAGGCTGAGGGCAATCGAGACGTCGGAGGTGCCATAGAACGCCCAGCGGAATCCGCTGATGAGGTAGACCACGGGATTGACCAGGCTGACGTCCTGCCAGAACTCGGGAAGCATCTTGATCGAATAGAAGCTGCCGCCGAGAAAGGCCAGCGGCGTGACGATCAGGAGCGGCACGATCTGCAGCTTCTCGAAGCCGTCCGCCCAGATGCCGATGATGAAGCCGAACATGGCGAAGGTGACGGCGGTGAGCACCAGGAACAGCATCATCCAGACCGGATGCTCGATGTGCAGATCAACGAACAGCGCCGCCGTGGCGAGGATGATCAGCCCCAGCGCGATCGACTTCGTCGCCGCCGCCCCGACATAGCCGAGCACGATCTCGATCGGCGAGATCGGCGCCGAGAGAAGCTCGTAGATCGTGCCGGTGAATTTCGGGAAATAGATGCCGAAGGCGGCGTTGGTCAGGCTCTGCTGCAGTAGCGTCAGCATGATCAGGCCGGGCACGATGAAGGCGCCGTAGGAAATCCCGTCCACCTCCTGGATGCGCGAGCCGATCGCCGCGCCGAAGACGACGAAATAGAGCGATGTTGAGATCACCGGCGAGATGATGCTCTGCATCAGCGTGCGGAAGGTGCGGGCCATCTCGAACTTGTAGATGGCGGCGACGGCGGTGAGGTTCATGCCCGCTCCTCGACGAGGTTGACGAAGATCTCCTCCAGCGTCGACTGCTTGGTGGAGATGTCGCGGAAGCGGATCCCTTCCTCCGCCAGCCGGCGCATCAGGCTGGCGATCCCCGTCCGCTCGGCATTGGTGTCGTAGGAATAGGTGAGGCTGTGGCCCTGCGCCGAGAGCGACAGGTCGTAGTCCGAGAAGCCGGGCGGTATCGCGGCCAGCGGCTCCTGCAGATGCAGGATCAGCTCCTTGTGGCCGAGCTTGCGCATCAGCTCGGTCTTGTCCTCGACGAGGATCAGCTCGCCGCGCGAAATGACGCCGATGCGGTCGGCCATCATCTCGGCTTCCTCGATGTAATGGGTGGTCAGGATGATCGTCACGCCGACATCCCGCAGCTTGCGCACCACCTCCCACATTTCCCGGCGCAGCGCCACGTCGACGCCGGCCGTCGGCTCATCGAGGAAGAGCAGCTCCGGCTCGTGGGACAGCGCCTTGGCGATCAGGACGCGGCGCTTCATGCCGCCGGAGAGCGTCATGATCTTGTTGTCGCGCTTCTCCCAGAGCGACAGGTCGCGCAGCACCTTCTCGATATGGGCCGGGTTCTTCGTCTTGCCGAACAGGCCGCGCGAGAAGCTCACAGTGTCCCAGACGCTCTCGAAGGCATCGGTGGTAAGTTCCTGGGGCACGAGGCCGATCTTCGAGCGCGCCGCGCGGTAGTCGCGGCCGATGTCGTGGCCGTCCACCGTCACCTGCCCGGTGGACAGGTTGACGATCCCGCAGATGATCGAGATCAGCGTCGTCTTGCCGGCGCCGTTCGGGCCGAGCAGCGCGAAGATCTCGCCCCGGGCGATTTCGAGATCGACGGACTTCAGTGCCTGGAATCCGCCCTCGTATGTCTTGGAAACGCCGGACACGGTGAGGATCGCAGGGGCGGTTGGGAAAACGGGCATGGCAACCGATCGGCGTGAGTTCGCGCCGGCTGGGGGCCGGCGATGGCCAACCGCCAGATAGGCGCGAGCGCCTTGCCGGAAAGTGACCGCACCGTTCGCTGGAATCCCCGCACCGGAAGCGGCCGCCGGGGGAATGGACGGGGGCAAGGTCGGCCGGCCTCGCCGGGCGCCCCGCCCCGCCCCGCGCCGGACAAGGCCTGTCCGGATGATCTTTTCGCGCGGCCGAGAGGCTTTTTGCGACGGCGCGCTAATTGCGCTGCCAAAGGAACGGTTCCGCCGCGAGGGAACGCGCTGGCGGAACACCAACGAGGAACGATCGAGATGCGCTGGCAGGGGCGAAGGCAGTCGGAGAACATCGAGGACCGGCGCGGCGGGGGCGGCGGCTTCGGCGGCCGCGGCGGCGGCATGCGCATTCCGGTGCGGGCCGGCGGCGGCGGCGGCATCGGCCTCATCATCATCGCTCTGGTGCTGTGGCTCGGCTTCGGCATCAACCCTTTGGCACTGCTCGGCATGGACGACGGCGGCGGCAGCACCCAGCAGACGGCGCAGCAGGGCCCCGGCGTCGCCGGCACCGCCGACGAGACGGACGACTTCGTCGCCACCGTCCTCGCAGAGACCGAAGACACCTGGGGCCGCAGATTCGAGGCGGCCGGCGAGACCTATCCGAAACCCACCCTCGTCCTCTTCGACGATCAGGTGCGCTCGGCCTGCGGCAGCGCCGGCTCGGCGACCGGGCCGTTCTACTGCCCGAACGACAGCAAGCTCTATCTCGACCTCACCTTCTTCCGGCAGCTGAAGAACCAGCTCGGCGCGCCGGGCGACTTCGCCCAGGCCTATGTCATCGCCCATGAGGTCGGACATCACATCCAGAACGTCACCGGCGTCCTCCAGCGCACCAACCAGCAGCGCCAGGGCGCCTCGCAGGCCGACGGCAATGCGATCTCCGTGCGCGTCGAGCTGCAGGCCGACTGCTACGCCGGCATCTGGGCCCATGACGCGAGAGGCGCCGGCATCGTCGAGGAGGGCGACATCGACGAGGCGCTGAACGCCGCTGGCCAGATCGGCGACGACACGCTGCAGAAGCGGGGCCAGGGCGTGGTGGTGCCGGACAGTTTCACCCACGGCACCTCGGCGGAGCGTCAGAAATGGTTCCGGACCGGCTACGAGACCGGCGAGGTCGCCGCCTGCGATACGTTCGGCGGGGGGATCTGAGAACGGATCAGTTGCCCACTTCTCGGCGGACATCCCGATTGCCGTGGAGGACGCGCACGATCCGGATATCGCCGGCCGCGTCGATCCGGTGGAGGATCAGATAGCGCCCGGCGACGATCTGGCGGAGACCGGGGAGGATGTCGTCGCGCGCCGATCCCGACTCGGGATGGGTTTCGAGCTGGCGCCATCGCCTTTCAATTGCGTCGATCAGCCGATCCGCAGCCGCCAGGCTGTCGGCGGCGACATGCCGCCAGATCTCGATGAGATCCTCGTCGGCCCGCGCCGATCGGTGGACCTTCACCATCGACGTTCAGGAGTCGGTCTTCGCCGCGGCAAAGCGCCGCCGCGCTTCCTGCTTCACCTCGTCGATGGTCGAAAATCGGCTCGGCCCGCTGCGATCGCCCTCTTCGGCGAGGTGGCGAAGCTCTTGCCTCGTCCAGCCGGTCGCCTCTGTGTCGGCCCGAAGCGTCCGGATCGCCTCGGCGACGACCTCGCTGACCGAGCCGAAGCGGCCCAGCGCCACCTCGTCCTCGACGAAGTGGGCTTCTTCCTCGGCAAGCCGGACGTTGAAGGACTTCTCGGCGCCCATGGGCGAGGCTCCCTGTCGACAGGTCTCAAAGATATCGTCCTGCCAGGGCGAGGACAATCGTGCCGTTGTCTTTACCCGCGGCGACCCGCGTCGCTCTTGCATTCGCCGGGGCGGCGTGATGCAAGACGGCACGTTTTGACCGACCGTTAGAAGACACAGATGCCCGACCTTCGGCTCGAACTTCGCTCCGAGGAAATCCCCGCCCGCATGCAGCGCAAGGCGGCGGGGGATCTGAAGAAGCTCGTCACCGACGCCCTCGTCGAGGCCGGCCTGACCTATGAGGGCGCCCGCGAATACTGGACGCCGCGCCGGCTAACCCTCGACGTGCGGGGGGTGGATGCCCGTTCGAAGGACGTCGTCGAGGAGCGCAAGGGGCCGCGCACCGACGCGCCGCCAAAGGCCATCGAGGGTTTTCTGCGCGGTGCGGGGCTTGCCTCGATCGACGCGGCGAGCGTCCAGTCCGACCCGAAGAAGGGCGACTTCTACGTCGCCACGATCCGGAAGCCCGGACGGCCGGCAGAAGAAATCATCGCCGAGGCGATGCCGAAGATCCTCCGTGACTTCCCGTGGCCGAAATCCATGCGCTGGGGCCCCGCCTCGGCGGCGCCGGGCTCGCTTCGCTGGGTGCGCCCGCTGCAGTCGATCCTCTGCACCTTCGGCCCGGAGACCGAGGAGCCGGTCGTCGTCGACTTCGAGGTCGGCGGGATCCGGGCCTCCAACCTCACCGCCGGCCACCGCTTCCATGCGCCGGCGCCCTTCAAGGTGCGCCGCTTCGACGACTATGCGGCGGGGCTCGAAAAGGCTTTCGTCGTGCTCGATGCCGAGCGGCGCAAGGACATCATCCGCCACGACGCCGAGAATCTCGCCTTCGCGAGGGGTCTGGAAGTCGTGCCGGACGAGGGGCTGCTCGAGGAGGTCTCCGGCCTCGTCGAATGGCCGGTGACGCTGATGGGCGCCTTCGAGGAAGAGTTCCTGCAGATCCCGCCCGAGGTGATCCAGCTCACCATCAAGGCGAACCAGAAATGCTTCGTCACGAGGCCCCAGGGTGGCGGCCAGACCTCCACCCTCTCCAACGACTTCCTGCTGGTCTCCAACATCGCGGCCAGCGACGGCGGGTCGGACATCGCCCGCGGCAACGGCAAGGTGGTGCGCGCCCGGCTGTCCGACGCCCTGTATTTCTGGGAGACCGACCAGGCCGCCCTGCCGGACGTTGCAAGCCTCAGGCCTTCGGCGGACAAGCTCGGCCTCGATCTGGCCAAGCCGCTCGACCAGCGGATGGCCAAGCTCGACGCGCTGGGCGTGACGTTCCATGCGAAACTCGGGACGCAAGGGCAGCGGGTGGCCCGCATCGCCGCGCTCGCCGAGACGATCGCCGCGACGGTCTATCCGGACGGGGCGGAGCTTGACGGCGAGACGGTCTCGGCCGAGGCGCTGAAGCTCCACGTGAAACGCGCCGCGCTGCTCGCCAAGGCCGACCTCACCACCGAGGCGGTCGGCGAGTTCCCGGAACTGCAGGGGCTTATGGGCCGCTACTACGCGGCGCTGCAGGGCGAGCATCCGTCGGTCCAGGCGGCGATCGAGGATCACTACAAGCCGCTCGGCCCCGGCGATCAGGTGCCGGCCGACCCGGTGGCGATCTGCGTCTCGCTCGCCGACAAGCTCGACATGCTGGTCGGCTTCTGGGCGATCGACGAAAAGCCGACGGGGTCGAAGGATCCTTATGCGCTGCGGCGGGCGGCGCTGGGAGTGATCCGGGTGGTGCTGGAGAACGGGCTGACGCTGAGGCTCGGATCCATGACACCGGCGGGCGACCTCCTCGCCTTCTTCCACGACCGGCTGAAGGTCCAGCTGCGCGATTCCGGCGCCCGGCATGACCTCGTCGATGCCGTGCTTTCGGGAGGCGCCGAGACCGACGCTGCGATCTCCCTCCTTGTGAGAGAGATCCGCCAACCTCAGAACGACGACCTCCTCGACGTCACCCGCCGCGTCGAGGCGCTGGGCTCCTTCCTCGCCACCGAGGACGGCAAGAACCTTCTCGCCGGCTATCGCCGCACCGCGAACATCCTTGCCGCCGAGGAGAAGAAGGGAACCGCGATCGCCGCCACCGTCGACGCCGCATTGCTAACGCAGGCCGAGGAGACGGCCCTGTTCGCCGCCATCGGGACCGCCGAGACGACCCTGTCGCAGGCGCTTCAGACCGCCGACTACGAACGGGCGATGGCGGGCCTCGCGCTGCTGCGCGCGCCGGTCGACGCGTTCTTCGACGAGGTGCTGGTCAACGCCGAGGACGATGCGGTGCGGGCCAACCGCCTGGCGCTGCTCGCTCGCATCCGCTCCGCCTGTGCAAGGGTCGCGGATTTCTCCCGCATCGCGGGGTGATCCGAGCGGACGCGTCGGCTTGCCTGCCCCTCGGCATGCGAGCGCCCGGTGCGCGGCCGGTCATTGCCGGGGAAGTGATCGCCTCAAAGGGCGCTTCCTCGGCGAAGCTGAACCGAAGCTTAAGACCGAGCAGCCCGGCTGTGCTCAGAAGCCGAAGGGGCAATCGCGTGCGCCGACGCAGTGGCGGCCATGGGTGCCGGCACACCGGGGCCGTTAACCCTCTGCAAGAACTAACGTGTCAAGATTGCATCAAATTCGCCATACTCTGCATTGGTAATACAGGACCGGTGCAACAGCGCTCACGAAACGGTAGCCTGTAACAATTCGTGAAGCGGCTCGCCCGGAACCTGCCTGATTCTGAAGGGAAGAAGGCAGTCACGGACAGGAGTGGAGGCGCAAGCCTCGGGGATACGCTCCTGACATCGTAACATTCGCCGAGCGACTTCGAGGGGGCTTCGAAGACATGACGAACCAGAGCGCTGCATTTGCAGCCGCGATGAGTCTCGCGCTGTGCCTGGCATACGGTCTCGTATTTGCTGGCGCCACGCCGGCCGCTGCGGCCTGGGACCAGCCTTGGAAGGCCTCGGACAGGGCGCTCGTCATCGACGCCTACGAGTTCAATCCGATCGACTGGCAGGAACTCACCTCGGACGAGCGTATCGCAGGGTTCATCAACAAGGCGT
>PACL01000076.1 GCA_002700095.1 Fulvimarina sp.
CGCATCGACCGTGACCTGATCATCGGTCGCGTCGCGATGCTCCATGCCAAGGTCGTAATATTCGAGGGCGATGTCGAGATAGGGATGGATCAGCTTGTCCTTGATGAACTGCCAGATGATCCGGGTCATCTCGTCGCCATCGAGTTCCACGACCGGGTTTGCGACCTTGATCTTCGCCATTGGTGCCTTCCTTGGGAATCAGAGTGGGGCGGGGCCGGACCCCGCCACGAACGGATGCGCGATCCATTGCCCGGCCCTATAACACCCGCCAATGCGGACGCAAAGCGACGCCCGGCGAAGTTAGCGGCAGTGCGGGATCGCAGCGGGCCGAGGAAGAAGGGTTCGGGATCGGCTGATGGCGGGTGAAGTGCGGATCGAAGCGGCCTGCGGCCGCATCGTCGGACAGCGGCGTGACCGGGTGGTGCGGTTTCTCGGCATCCCCTACGGGCTGGCGCCGCTGGGCCCCCGGCGCTTCGCGGCGCCGTTGCCGCGGGCCCCGTTCGATCGCCCGCTCGAGGCCTTTTCCTACGGACCGGTGGCGCCCCAGCGTCCGCTGCTGCCGCCCCCGCTGGCGCGATTGATCGGAGCGAATCACCGCGCCGATGAGGACTGCCTCTCCCTCAACGTCTGGACGCCGGACGTGAGCGGCGCGCGGCCCGTCCTCGTCTTCATCCATGGCGGCGGCTTCATTCTCGGGGCGGGGGAACAGTATCCGGGCGACGATCTTTCGCGGCGCGGCGACGTCGTCGTGGTGACGATGAACTACCGTCTGGGCCTGATCGGCTTCAATCCCTTCGCCGAGATCTTTCCCGGCGACGAGCGCTTTGTCGCCAATGCCGGTCTCCTCGACCAGCGCCTCGCCCTCAAATGGGTGCGCGACAACATCGCGGCCTTCGGCGGCGACCCCGGCAATGTGACGATCGCCGGCGAGTCGGCAGGCTCGGTCTCGGTCGCCTGGCACCTCGTGACGAAGGGGTCGCAGCCCCTCTATCACCGGGCGATCATGCAATCCGGAGTGCTCAACCTCTTCTATGCCCGCGAGCGGGCGGTCGAGGTCGGGGAGGCGCTGGTTTCGGGGATGGGGCTGCGCATCGACCGGGAGCGCCTGTTCGCGCTGACGCCGAAGCAGCTGGACGAGGCGTCACGCCGGGCGGTGACGAGCCACACCGGTGTGATCTCGCGGCCGCATGTCGACGGCCGGGAGATGGCGGATCTCATGCCGGCCGCATTCGCTGCGGCGGCCAAGCCCGTGCCGCTCCTCATCGGCACCAATCGCGACGAGTTCTCGTTCTTTGCGAGCCTCCCCCTGATGCCGATCGCGGCGGACAAGCCGGCCATGATGGAGATGGTCGCGCGTCTGGCGGGGCTTGAGGCTGCCGAACGGATCGGCCGCCTCTATGCCGACGACAGGAAGGGCCGCATCGCATTCGGGACCGACCTTCTGTTCCGCATGCCGACACTCGCCTTCGCCGATGGCCATGCGGCGGCGGGCAACCCGGTCTACTGCTACCGGCTGGACTGGGAGACCAAGGGCCTGATGTCGCGGCTCGGCGCCACCCATTCGGTCGATCTGCCGCTGCTCTTCGAGGATTTTCTGAAGCCCTTCCGCTCCGCCTATCTCGGGGTGCTGCCGGATGCGCGGCGCCACGCACTCGCCGAGCGCATGCGCGAGCACTGGCTCGCCTTCGTGCGCGGGGCGAGCCCGAAAGCGGACTGGCCGGCCTATCGGGGCAGCGAGCGCCTGACCAAGGTCTTCGGCGAGAGCGACCGTGTCCTGTCCGACCCCGAGGCCGTGCGGCGGATCACCTGGCAGGGCGTCGACGGCTACGCCATCTGAGCCGTGACGCGGGGTTTGCGACCGGGCCGCCGCTTGGCTGGCAGGATGCAAAGCGCTATCAGCCGTCGGAAACGTCGCGGATCGCCGCGCAGCCGGCGCCGGAGGTCGGGCTCGCGATGCGGCAGGCGGAAAGCCCGACCGACGTTGCGAAGGAGGCATGCAGCTTGAGCGAAACCACCCCTCAGCAAGATCCCGTCGCCGTTGGTGCCGGCCCGGCCATCGTCCTCGTCGAGCCTCAGCTCGGCGAGAACATCGGCATGGTGGCGCGGGCCATGGCAAATTTCGGGCTGATCGACTTGCGCCTGGTCAATCCACGGGATGGCTGGCCGAACGAGAAGACGCGGGCGACGGCCTCGCGGGCCGATCATGTGGTCGATGCGGTGCGGCTGTTTGCGACGCTCGAGGAGGCCATCGCCGATCTGAACTTCGTCATGGCGACGACGGCGCGCGCCCGCGACAGCTTCAAGCCGGTGCGCGGGCCGGAGGCGGCGGCGGTCGATCTGACGCGTCGCGCGGCGGAGGGGCAGGGCACCGGCATCCTGTTCGGACGCGAGCGCTGGGGACTGACCAATGAGGAGGTCGGTCTCGCCGACGAGATCGTCACCTTTCCTGTCGATCCGAGATTCGCCTCCCTCAACATCGCCCAGGCGGTGCTGCTGATGAGCTATGCCCTTCAGGCGGCGGGCCGGGAGGGGGATCTCTCGCCCCGCTTCGAGGCCAAGGTGCCGGAGCCGGCGACGAAGGAGGATCTCTTCCGGCTGTTCCGGCATCTTGAAGCCTCGCTCGATCGGGCCGGCTATTTCTTCCCCGAGCCCAAGCGCGAGGTGATGACGCAGAACATCCGCACGATGCTGACCAAGGCCAACCTGTCGGAGCCCGAGGTTCACACGCTGCGCGGCGTCATCAAGGCCTTCGACTACGAGGCGGCCCAATTGCGCAAGAAGCTCGGGGACGCGTCTTGACCGGTGACGGGCTGCATAGGCTGCAAGGCTCGCAGGAGCCGGACCGGCCGGTGCTGGTGCTGGACAGCGGGATCGGCGGGCTGACGGTGCTGCGGGAGGCGCGCGTCCTGATGCCCGAGCGTCGCTTCGTCTATGTCGTCGACGATGCCGCGTTCCCGTATGGCGACTGGGAAGAGGCGGCGCTGCGGGAGCGGCTCGTCGCATTGTTCGGCGATCTCATCGCCGGGCACGATCCGCTCGCCTGCGTCATCGCCTGCAACACCGCCTCGACGCTGGCGCTGGATGCGCTGCGCGCCGCCTATCCACAGATGATCTTCGTCGGCACGGTTCCGGCGATCAAGCCGGCGGCCGAGCGGACCCGCTCCGGCCTCGTCTCGGTGCTGGCGACGCCCGGCACAGTGAAGCGGCAATATACCCGCGACCTCATCGAGCAGTGGGGGGCGAAATGCGAGGTGACGCTGGTCGGCAGCGTCAACCTTGCCGCGCTCGCCGAGACCTACATGCGCCAGGGCCTGGTCGAGGAAGCAGCGGTGAGGGCAGAGATCGCCGCCTGCTTCGTCGAGAAGGACGATGGCCGGCGAACCGACATCGTGGTGCTCGCCTGCACGCATTATCCGTTCCTCGTCAATCGCATGCGCAAGATGGCTCCCTGGCCGGTGGACTGGCTGGACCCGGCCGAGGCGATCGCACGGCGTGCCCTGTCGATCCTGCCGAAGGCTTCGCCCGACACGCCGATGACGAGGCATGACGACACGGCGGTGTTCACCTCCGGCGGTGCGGACGCCGTGACCCGCCGGCTGATGCAGGGCTTCGGACTGAGCGCGTAGAGCCGCGGCGGGAGGGGGCGGTTGCGTCAGCCCTCCGTTCCCCGCTCGATGAACTTCTCGTAGACGAAGCCCTTCCGTCCGTCCGTGGTCTCGATCTCGCACCAGCCCTGGCAGGACACCACCGTCACCGCATCGCCCTTGGCGAGGATGGCGACGACCGCTCCGTCATTGGTCGGCTCGGCCCGCATGTTAACCGAGGCGGTGGCGCGACCGCTTGGCGCCGGCAGTGCGGCCTCTTGCTGCGCAGCCTCCTCGCCGGCGGCTTCGGCAGGCTCGGTGCCAGCGGCAGGCACGGGCGGCTGTGCTGCTGCCGGCGCTCTATCCGTCTCGCGGGTCGAAAGAAGGATCGACGGCGAGACGGTGACGAGACCGTTTGCGGCTCCGGCCGTCTCCGATGGCGGCACGATTTCGGACGAAGCCGGTGGCGCGGTGCCTTCGAGCTCGGTCGCGACCGGGTCGACCGCGCCGATGGCACCCGTCGCCATCGTGTCGAGATCCGGCAGGGGCAGCAATTGCGGCGCCATCTTGTCGGGAAGGCGCAGGGCAAGGGCGGCCGCGACGGGGTCGATGGTAGTTTCGCGGGGCGCTGCTGCCGGGGCTCCTGGCACGGCGGTCGCGGCGTCCGCCGGCGCTGCCGCGTCGGCGCGGCGCAGGGAGACGTCGTCCAGTAGCGCCGCATCGGGTCGGTCGCCGGCGGATGCCGGATCGCTCACCTGCGGGGCTTCGGCGCGGGCGGTCAACGTCGCTTCGCCGACGGCCCGATCCGCAAGCCTGCTGCCGTCCGTTGCGGGATCCGTCTGCACGCTCGCTGCGGGGGCTGGCTGGCCGTTGCCGTCCTGTGGCGTGGCAGAGGCAAATTCTGGGGATGTCTCGGCGGGACCTTCGGCGGCGAGGCGGTCTGGCTCGGCGGGCCTGTCAGCGGACGTGGGGGACCGGAAGGCAGTCTTTCGCGGCTCCGGCATCTCGCCGGGAAGCGGCGCGAAGGACGAGACGGCCAGCGGCACGAGGATGATCGCCGAGATCGAGGCCGCTGCCAGGAAGGCGATGATCGGACGATCGCGCAGGCCGCGAGCGGCGCGCGCAATGGCGGCCATAGGCGCCGCGCCGGTGCGGCCGGACACCGATGCGCCGGAGCGGGCGTCCAGGCGCCGTCGCATCCGGTTGATCAGGCGACGATCTTCCTCGGCCTTTTCGAAGGCCATGCGCCGGTCGATCAGGCGGCCGCGAATAGCCTGTTCGCTCGGCTTTTCCCCGTTTCGTGCGACGACGTTTTCCCCGTCGCGGGACGGTCGATCCCCCGTTTCCATGAATTCCCGTCTCCTTGCCGATACACTCGGCTGCGGCCGTCGGCGCCCTCGCAATGGATCCCGGCAAGCGCCCGATCGAACGGCGGAGCGTGATCCGGTCGGCCCGGATTGCACCTCAGCACGTCGTGACGAGATTGCCGTCTCGGCCCCGGTCCCCGCGGAGCTGAAAGATCCAGGCGCCTGACAGTCCGCCTTGCATCCCTTTGTTCGACTTGGAGCCTTTAAACATGGCGAAGGTCTGACGCCATCCCGTTTTGGAACAGAACGGTGCCAGACCTTGGTCGCATGTTCAGTGGCGGCGCGCCGGGGCGAACTGCCGATGCCGGTTGTAGCGGCTCATGCCGCCCGTGCGGATGCGCCGGCCGGGTCGAACCTCTGATAGAAGGTTTCGCCCTTGTCGGCCATTTCCCGCAGCAGCGGGATCGGTGCGAAGCGCTCCCCGAACCTTGCCTCGAGCTTTTCGCAGAGGGCAACGAAGGTCTTCACGCCCATGCCGTCGATGTAGCTGATCGTGCCGCCGGTATAGGGTGCGAATCCGAAGCCGAAGATCGAACCGATGTCGGCCTCGCGCGGATCGACGACGACGCCTTCGGCCATGGTGCGTGCCGCTTCCAGCGCCATTGTCACGAGGAAGCGCTGCTTCAGCTCCTCAAAGTCGATGCTGTCCGGGTCCTTCTGGTCGAACATCTCCTTGAGGCCGGGCCAGAGCTTCTTCTTGGCCGGCTTTTCCGGATAGTCGTAGAAGCCCTTGCCGGCCTTGCGGCCGAGCCGGCCGTCGCCGACCATGGTCTCGATCAGCTTGAAGTGGCATGGGTCGACGGCGTCTTCGCCCATGTCACGCATGGTCGCCTTCATGATCTTCTGGGAGAGGTCGACCGCCGTCTCGTCGTTGAGGGCGAGGGGTCCGACCGGCATGCCGGCGAATTTGGCGGCGTTCTCGATCATCGCCGGCGGAACGCCCTCGACCAGCATGTCGTAGGCCTCGTTCATGTAGCGAAGCACGCAGCGATTGGCGAAGAAGCCTCTCGAGTCGTTGACGACGATCGGCGTCTTCTTGATCAAACGGATGAAGTCGAGCGCGACGGCGAGGGCCTTGTCACCGGTGTTCTCGCCGAGGATCACCTCGGTCAGCTGCATCCTGTCCACCGGCGAGAAGAAATGGATGCCGATGAAGCGCTCCTGATCGGGGAAAGCGGTGGCAAGGCTGGTGATCGGAATGGTCGAGGTGTTGGAGGCGTAGATCGCATCGGCGGGAAGCACCGCCGCGACCTTCTTCGTCACCTCGGCCTTCACGTCGCGATCCTCGAAGACCGCCTCGATCACCAGCTGCACGTCGGCGAGCTGGCCGTAGTCGGTCGTCGCGGTGATGCGGGAGAGCAGCGCCTCGCCCTTTTCCTGCTTCATCCGGCCCTTCGACACCGCGCCCTCGACCAGCTTCTGCGAGTGGCCCTTGCCCTTGTCGGCGGCGGCCTGCTCCTGATCGATCAGCACCACATCGAGCCCGCCCATGGCAGAGACATAGGCGATGCCGGCGCCCATGAAGCCGGCGCCGATGACGCCGATCTTCTTCAGATCCGTCGCCGGCACGTCCTTCGGCCGGCGGGCGCCTTTCGCCAGAGCCTGCGAGGAGACGAAGAGCGAGCGGATCATCATCATCGCTTCGGTCGAGCGCAGCACCTCGGTGAAATAGCGCTGCTCGACCTTCAGCGCCGTGTCCATCGGCAGCAGGAGGCCTTCATAGACGCATTTCACGATCGCCTTGGCGGAGGGATAGTTGTCGCTGGTCTCCTTGCGATAGAGCGAGGCTACGGCCGGCCAGACCTTGGCGCCGGCCGGCGAATAGACCGGGCCCGACGGCAGCTTGAAGCGATCCTGGTCCCATGGCTTGACCGGCGAGACGCCCTTCTTCAGCATCGCCCGGGCTGCCTCGACCAGCTCTCCGTCCTCGACCACGGCGTCGATCAGCCCCATCGTCAGGGCCTCGTCGGCCGACATCGTCGAGCCCTTCATCAGCATTTGCAGGGCGCCCTGCGTGTCCATCATCCGGGGCACGCGCTGGGTTCCGCCAGCGCCGGGAAGGATGCCGACCTTGACCTCCGGCAGCCCCATCTTGGCCGATCTGGCGGCAATGCGGCCGTGGCTCGCCAGCGCCATCTCGAAGCCGCCGCCCATGCAGGTGCCGTTGATCGCGAGGACGAAAGGCTTGCCGCAGGTCTCCAGTTTGCGCCACAGCCAGGACATCCGCCCGGCCTTGTCGAACAGCGTGGCGATGGCCGCCTCGCGGTTCCGGTCGATCTCTGCGTGGAAGTTCTCGAACATCGCGCTGATGGTCTTGAGGTCGGCGCCGCCGGTGAAGGAGCCCTTCTTGCCCGAGGTCACGACGGCGCCCTTGATCGCCGCATCGCCCGCAACCTGATCGATGATCCTGTCCATCTCCGTCATCGCTTCGTCTGTAAAGACGTTCATCGAGCGGCCCGGCATGTCCCAGGTGACAAGGGCGATGCCGTCCGCGTCGGTCTCGACGGTGAAGTTCTCATAGGTCATTGCTGGCTCCCATCCCGCTTGCGGACGATTTTTGTCCGGCTATTGATCTTCATTTGAATTGAACGACTTGTCGGTATTGGCGACGTTTTCGTTGAGACAGTTTCAATCTTTTTCCCGCATCGTCATCAGAGCGTACGAATGTGACGGAGATGACGCGATGCCTGCCCACGAATGCCCGGGATGTCAGACGTCGAAGCCGCTGGACTTCAGCTTTTCGATGGCCTTTCAGCCGATCGTCGACGTGGCCGCCGGCCAGGTCTGGGGCTATGAGGCTCTCGTCAGGGGCCTTGCGGGCGAGGGGGCCTACAGCATCCTCAGCCGCGTCTCCGCCGAGCAGAAATACCGCTTCGACCAGGCTTGCCGGGTCAAGGCGATCGAGCTCGCCGCACGGCTTTTCCCGCGCTCCGACCTGCACCTCTCGATCAACTTCCTGCCGAATGCCGTCTACGAGCCGGCCGCCTGTCTGCGCGCGACGCTGGCGGCTGCCCGCAAGCATGATTTTCCGCTCCAGTCGGTCATGTTCGAATTCACCGAATCCGAAGAGATGACCGACGTCGCCCATCTCCAGCGCATCATCGAGGAATATCGGCGCGTCGGCTTCATCACGGCGCTCGACGACTTTGGTGCCGGTTACGCCGGTCTCGGTCTGCTCGCCGATTTCCAGCTCGATCTCATCAAGATCGATATGAAGCTGGTGCGCGGCGTCGACCAGTCCCATGCCCGCCAGACGATCCTGGCGGCGATCCTTCATGTCGCGCGTGAGCTCGGGATCAGGGTCTTGGCCGAAGGCATCGAGACCGAAGGCGAGTTCACGGCACTGAAGGCCGCCGGCGTGACACTCTTCCAGGGCTACTACTTCGCCAAGCCCGCCTTCGAGGCGCTGCCGGCCGTCGCGTTGACGGTCGAGGCGCCCCCTGTCGTCGAGAACCCGGCGGCGGCCGCCTGAAGCGACCGATCCGGCAAGGGCCGACATCCCCGGCGCCTCAGACGCGCTCGATGATCGTCGCCGTACCCATGCCGGCGCCGATGCAGAGCGTAACGAGGGCAACCTGCTTGTCCTGACGCTCCAACTCGTCGAGTACCGTGCCGAGGATCATCGCACCCGTCGCGCCGAGCGGATGGCCCATGGCGATGGCGCCGCCATTGACGTTCATGATGTCGTGGTCGATGTCGAAAGCCTGCATGTAGCGCAGGACAACGGCGGCGAAGGCTTCGTTGAGCTCGAACAGGTCGATGTCCTTCAGCGACATGCCGGACCGCTCGATCAGCTTCCGCGTCACGTCCACCGGACCGGTCAGCATCAGCGCCGGGTCCGAGCCGATGTTGGTGAAGGCACGGATGCGGGCCCGCGGCTTGACGCCGAGCATCTCACCGCCCGCCTTCGAGCCGACGAGGACGCCGGCCGCGCCGTCGACGATGCCGGACGAGTTGCCTGCGTGATGGACGTGCTCGACCGTCTCGATCTCCGGATGGGCCTGGATGCCGACAGCGTCATAGCCGCCCATCTCCCCGATCTGGGCAAACGAGGCCTTCAGGCTGCCGAGGGACTGCATGTCCGTCGTCGGCCGCATGTGCTCGTCCCGGTCGAGGATCATCATGCCGTTCTGGTCGGTGACCGGGATGACCGACTTCGAGAAGCGCCCCTCGGACCAGGCCTTGGCGGCGCGTTTCTGGCTCTCGACGGCATAGGCGTCGACGTCGTCGCGGGTAAAGCCGTATTTCGTCGCGATGAGGTCCGCCGAGACGCCCTGCGGCATGAAATAGGCCGGAATGCCCACCGAGGGGTCCATGACCCAGGCACCGCCAGACATGCCCATGCCGACACGAGACATTGACTCGACACCACCGGCGATGACGAGATCGTCCGCCCCCTGCGCCACCTTGGCGGCGGCGAGGTTCACCGCATCGAGGCCGGAGGCGCAGAACCGCGAGATCTGCATGCCGGGGGCGGCGAAGTCGTAGCCGGCCTCGAAGGCGGAGGCTTTCGGAATGACGCTGCCGGCCTCGCCGACCGGATCGACGCAGCCGAAGATGATGTCGTCGACCTTGGCGGTGTCGATGCCGTTGCGCTCGCGCAGGGCCTCGAGGACCTTGGCGCCAAGGCGAACCGCAGGCACCTCGTGCAGGGCGCCGTCTTTCTTGCCGCGCCCGCGCGGGGTGCGGACGTGATCGTAGATGTAAGCTTCGGCCACGGCGTGCCTCCTCTCCCATGGTGCGGGCTGGTCCACCGTCGGCGATCGCTCGCCACGATGCCGCCCGCGTTGCGTCCTGTATGGCTTACATTGACGTAAACGTCAATTTTAGAGCAAGCAAATCGCAGACCCAGCCTGCCGCGCCCACACATGTTGCGGACGGCGTCTGTCGGAAACGATAGTGTGCCACTGCGACGGAAAAGCGACGGGGATGGCGGCAACGGCGGTGCTTTCGCAGTTCCCCGGGCTTTCATCCAACGTCTTGAGCCAAACCTGCGCGACGCTTGCCGCGGCNCCGCGCCCGGTTCGATCGGGCCGGCGGCAAATGCCGCCGACGCGATCAGTTCGCCGAACTGTCCAGCCGCGAACGAACGAAGTCGATCGTGGTATCCATCGCTTTGATGGATTCTTCGATCTCGCGCTTTTGTTCGAGCAGGATATGGCGCTGCTCTTCGAAGCGTTCCAGCGAGACTTCGAGCTGCTTCTGCTTGCCGTTCGGCTGGTGATAGAGCTCGATGAGCTGCTTGGCCTCGGTGAGCGAGAAGCCCAGCATCTTGGCGAGCAGGATGAGCCGAAGGCGGGTGCGATCCCGCCGGCTGTAGAGCCGCGTCGTGCCGCGCCTGGCCGGCGCGAGCAGCCCGCGATCCTCGTAGAATCGCAGGGTCCGCAGCGTGACGCCGAACTCCTGCGACAGATCGCCGATGCGGAACGTCTCCTTCTCGGCGTGGGGATCACCGCTGAGCCCCAGCAGGAAGTCGACGTCGACGCCGATCTCTTCTTCTATCGGCCTGGCGGCCGCTGTTTGGTTAGCCATTACAAGATTCCATTCTTGCCCCGAGACGCGGGTCGACCTGCCGGAAGGCAAGCCCCGAATCCCTACCTAGAGGAATACCGACCCAATTGCGGCTCTTCAAAGACATATTTGTAACAGGCGTCAAATCCGGCTCCAGCTTCAAGCCGGCTTCCCGTTCTAATGCCTTAGCGAGCCGTAAATGGGACGGGCTTAGTTCTCATTGCTCCTAAATGGGATGCATCGAGGCCGTTCCAAGACGAATCGCGACGCGTGACGAGACGTGGGCAATTACGGCCCGCGGCCGTGGGAATCGGGAAGAGCTGGAAATGGCCGATCTGAGCGGGATGGCAGCGGGCAGACGCCAGGGTGGACACGAGGCGACGTCGCTGGAATCGTTGAACCGGACGCTCGAGGAGCTGGAAAGCCGGCTCTCCCGGCTGACCGCCAGTCATGCCCGTGCCGCGGCTGATCTGCGGCGCGAGGAAAGCCGCGCGCCGTATCGCGACGAGGTCGCCGAGGCCGCGCCGCGCCGGGCCGCGGCAGGCGGCGGGGCCGCTGCCCCGCGGGCCGATCTCTCTCAGGCGGTGTCCCAGATCGTCCTGCGCCAGCGGGCGCTGAACCGGCCGCAGACCTCCCGCCAGGTCGCTGCCGACGACCATCCGGCTGCAGATGTCGCCGCCGAAAAAGCGGTGGCCGAGCCGGCTCCGACGCAGAAGGTGGCAGCACTACCGGCTGCTGCGGCCGCTGCAGCGCACGTCGCCGCGCGCAGCACCGTCCCGTCCGGTCCGACGATCACCCAGCAGTTGGAGCGGCTGCGCGAGGAACTGCGCGCCGACATGGCGAAGAGCTTCCAGCCGCGCTTCGACGACATGCGCGATGCCGTCGACGACCTGCGCCGGATGATCGCCGAGCGGGCGAGCAGCGACCGGATCGACGCCGAGATCGCCCGGGTCAACGACGGGCTGGCCCGGTTGGCGACCAACGGCACCGACAATTCCGGTGTCGAGAGCCTCAGGGCCGAACTCGACACGATCAAGACGCTGGTCAAGGATCTGGCCCGCGAGGAGAGCCTCAACGTCGCCGACCGCAAGTGGGACGACATCCGCGCCACCATCACCAGCCGCGAGGAGGCCAACACCTCTGAACGCCGCGACATCAAGGACCAGCTGGAGCGCCTGCGCCTGTCGCTCGGCGGGCTGGCCAGCGAAGAGCATGTGAAGGCGGTCGAGCGCCGCTGGGACGAATTCGAGAGCCGCTATCTCGACAAGCCCGAGAAGGAGGAGGGGCCGGACCTCACCGAGCTCCTGAAGTCGGAGATGGCGCATCTTCGCGAAAAGCTCGAGACGCTGGCCTCCGAACAGTCGGTCAAGGCCTTCGAGGAGCGCTGGGGATCGCTGGAGGAACGCTTCGCCTCGCGGGCGATCGAGGAAAACATGGCCGGCCTCGCCGGCCGCATGGAGCAGCTCGAGCAGACCCTGAGCAAGCTTCCGGGCAGTCTGGTTCTCGAACCGATCGAGGCACGCCTGAAGGCGCTCGCGGAAGGTCTCGAGGCGCTCGGCAGGAATCGGCCCGACGAGGCGGAGACCGCGCACTTTCAGGCGATCGACGAGCGCCTGGACGAGATCTCGCGGGCGATCGTCGCCGCTGCCACCAAGGCGCCTCCCGTCGACATGTCGCCGGTCGAGCGTGTCGAAGCGCGGCTGCAGTCTTTGTCGAACCGGGTCGATGGCCTTGCCGAGGCGGATGTCGACGCGATGTCGGCGCGCATCGCCGAACTCGCCGACCGGATCGAGAGCCTGTCCAACGGCCCCGCCATTGCCATGCTCGCCGAGCGGATCGAATCCTTCTCGACCCAGCTCGACGCGCTCGCCGAATTTGGCGAGGCCCGGTCGCCCGACATCAGCGCGATCGAGGCTCGCCTGGCCGGCCTCAGCGATCGGCTGGAGATGTTCGCGGTGCCCGGCCTCGATCCAGAGATCGTCGGTGCCCTGGAAGCCCAGATCGTCCGCCTGTCTGAGCGGATCGCCGAGGTGGGAAGCCTCACCGCCCTGTCCGATCCGGATCTCGACGAGCGGCTCGCGACGATCGAGTTCCGCATCGAGGAGAACCGGGAATCGATCCTGGAATCTGCCGAGGCGGCGGCCGAGGCCGCGGTGCGCCGGATGATGGAATCCGGCGCGGGCGGCCAGAACGGCTATGTCGAGCAGCTCGCCGGCGACCTGCGCGAGCTCCAGGCCATGTCCCGTGCGAGCGGCGAGCAGAGCCAGGGCTTCTACGAGGCGATGCACCAGACGCTGCTGAAGCTCGTCGACCGGATCGACCGGATCGATTCCGAGCTGGTGGGCGTCCGCGGGACCACGATCGCGGGAGAGGCTTCCGCGTCGGCCGACGGCGGAGTACTCGCTCGCGAACCCGTTCAGGAGGCGGCCCCCCAGGGACTGCGCGCCCTTTTGAAGCGGCGCACGCCGAAGCGCGCGGAGGCGGCTGCCCCCCACGATCTGCCCCGCGACCAGTGGCACGAGCCGGAATTTGCGCCGCAAGGCGAGGTCGAAGGCGAGTTCACGCGAGAGAGCCGCAACGACATCGATCGTGTCGCGGCCGACGGCGAGGATGACGCCCTGACGGCACGCGAGGTCAACCGTCCGCTCGCCGTGGGCTCCGGGCAGCCGGACATCGTCTCGCTGATCGAGCGGGTGCGGGCGCAGCAGGCAGGCCGCGCCGAGGCGGAAGACCACGGCGGCAAGGCCGATTTCATCGCAGCCGCCCGCCGCGCCGCCCTGGCCGCGGCGGCCGAGGCCGATGCCATGCGCACGTCGCGCGAACCCGGCGAGGAAGACGAGGGGGGCGAGGGCTTCGTCGCGACCGTCCAGCGTCGCCGCAAGCCGATCCTCCTCGCCGTCAGCGCCGTGCTGCTCGCCCTCCTGGCGATCCCCCTCGGCCAGATGGCTTCGGGCATGCTGACGGATGAGCGTCCCGCCGAACAGGCGAAGACCGCACCGGCCGCGGCGCCTGCGCCGACGGTCTCGGCCGAACGCGGCGACGCCATGTCCTCCGCGCCGGTCATGGCGCCGGAAGCGGGTGCCGCGCCGAGCGACGGACCGCAGGTCCAGGCTTCGGGCGGGACGCAATTCTCGCCACTGGCCGCGCCGGCCAGCAGCGCCGACGCCCCCAAGGTGGGCTTCTCCCTCGGCGACGGCGCCGGCCAGACAGGCTTCGCAGGCGCCGGCGAGGCCGCTGCGGTGCCGCGGTCGGACAATGCGCCGGCCGACGCGCCGGCCCTTTCCGGTGTTGCCGGCGAGGCGGATAGCGGCACGCCGACAGCCGGCGACATGTCGGCAGAATCAGCGACGTCTCTCACGCAACCGGTCGCGGCGGCGGAACTGCCGGCGATCCCCGAAGGCCTCGCCTCGGAGCCGCTGACCGAGGCTGCGAAGGCCGGCGATCCCAAGGCTCTGTTCGAGATCGGCCTCCGGCTGATGGAGGGCCGCATCGGCGATCCAGATCCGACGCTCGCGGCGAAATGGTTCCAGCTCGCGGCGGACCGCGATTTCGCTCCCGCCCAATACAGCCTCGGCACGCTCTACGAGAAGGGCAACGGCGTCGAGCGCGATCTCGCCCGGGCGCGCGACGCCTATCTCGCGGCCGCCGACGGCGGCAATGTGCGCGCCATGCACAATCTCGCGGTTCTCTACGCGACAGGCATCGACGGCAAGTCGGCCCCGGCCGAGGCGGCGAAATGGTTCGAGATGGCGGCCGACTACGGCATGCCCGACAGCCAGTACAATCTCGGCATCCTCTATGCCCGGGGCGCCGGCGTCGACCAGGATCTCGCCAAGTCCTACAAGTGGTTCTCGATCGTCGCCAAGGCGGGCGATACCGATGCGGCGACGAAGCGGGATGAGATCCGCAAGGCGCTGACCCCGGCGCAGCTGAAAGTCGCCGAAACCCAGGTCGCCGACTTCCAGCCGCTGGCGCGCGACGAGGCCGCCAACACCGTCGACATCCCGAAGGACTGGGCCGGCGCTTCGGAGCAGACCGAGACCTCGTCGATCGACATGGCCCGGGCCATCCGCAACATCCAGGCGATCCTGATCAAGCTCGGCTACGAGCCCGGTACGCCGGACGGCGTCATCGGCGACAAGACGACCGAGGCGATCATGGCGTTCCAGAAGGATTCGGGCCTTCAGCCGAGCGGCAAGGTGGACGAGACGCTGATCCGCAAGCTGCTCGAGCGCAAGGACGGCTGAGCCTTCACCTTTCTTCGTCCACGACCGGGCGCAAGGGCGCTTCGGCGTTTGACAGGGGCCAGGGATCGAGCCAGAACGAAAGCACCCGCCGCCCGGCGGGGCCACTCAAACTCCATCGGCCGCGCCGCCCGTGAATCTCTATCTGCCGATCGCGGAAATCTCGCTGAACGTCTTCGTCCTCGTGGGGATGGGCGCCGCGGTGGGATTCATCTCCGGCCTGTTCGGCGTCGGCGGCGGATTCCTCATCACGCCGCTGCTGATCTTCTACAACATCCCGCCCGCCGTGGCCGTCGCGACCGGCGCCAATCAGGTCATCGCCGCGTCCTTCTCTGGCGCGCTCGCCCACTATCGCCGCGGCACCGTCGATCTGAAGCTCGGCACGGTGCTCTTGATCGGCGGCCTGTTCGGATCCGTCGGCGGCGTGCTCCTGTTCACGCTGCTGCGCCGGCTCGGCCAGCTCGATCTCGTCGTCTCGCTGCTCTACGTGGTGTTTCTCGGCGGTATCGGCGGGCTGATGCTGGTCGAGAGCGTCCAGTCGATGCTGCGCTCGCGCTCGCAAGGGTCGGGCGAGGTGAGGCGGCCGGGCCAGCACAGCTGGGTCCACGGCCTGCCGCTGAAGATGCGCTTCCACCGCTCGAAACTCTATGTCTCGGTCATCCCTGTGCTGGTGCTCGGCGCGCTGATCGGCCTTCTCGCGGGCATCATGGGGGTCGGCGGCGGGTTCATCGCGGTGCCGGCGATGATCTATCTCCTAAGGGTGCCGACGAGCGTCGTTATCGGCACGTCGTTGTTCCAGATCATCTTCACGGCGGCCGCCACGACCATCCTGCAGGCCGCGACCAACCGTACCGTGGACGTGGTCCTCGCCTTCCTCCTGATGCTCGGCGGCGTCGTCGGCGCGCAGTTCGGCACCGAGGCGGGACGCAAGCTTCGCGGTGACCAGCTGCGGGCCCTTCTCGCCGTGCTGGTCCTTGCGGTCGGCCTGCGGCTCGGCTTCGAGCTCGTCGTCACGCCCGTCGAGCCCTACACCATCACCCTGCCGACGGGAGAGACGGGGTGATCGGCGGAGGGCGGATCGGGCGCGGGCGGCGGACGATCAGTCGCCTGGCATGGACGAGGCGCATCGTACCGGCTGTTCTGGCCTGCGGCTGGCTGGCGATCCTCGCGCTCGGGGCCGAGGCCCAGGACGGCAACGAGAGCTTCGAGATCGGCCTGTCCACCAGCACGATCTCGATCAGCTCCGATTTCACCGGTGCGCGGCTCGTCGTCTTCGGCGCCCTCGACAATGCCGATTCCCGGCTCCTCAGGCAGCAGCGCTACGACATCGTCGTCGTCCTGGCCGGCCCACGTCGGCCGGTCGTCGTGCGCGAGAAGGAGCGCACCTTCGGCCTCTGGATCAATCGCGGGTCGGAAACCTTCGAATCCGTCCCTGCGTCCTATGCGCTGGCTGCGACGCGGCCGCTCGCCGACATCGCGCGCAAGGAACTTCGCGAGAGGCTGTCGCTGGGAATCGACGATCTGCAGCTGACGAACGTCCCGGCGAGGGTCGCCGGCGGACCGCCTGTCGCTGGCGGATCGGCGGCCGTGGCGGAGATCCAGCCCAATGTCGGCCTCGCCGAACGCCGTGCCATCGCCGCCGGGCGACCACCGGAAACCGCGGCCGTCGACGCCTATGCCGAGGCGCTGAAGCGCATCCGCGAGCGCAAGGGCCTCTACAATCAGAGCGTCGGCGCCGTCCAGTTCGTCAGCCCGACGCTCTTTCGGGCCGATCTGCAGCTGCCGGCGGACCTTCCCACCGGCACGCACACGGCACGAGCCTATCTCTTCCGCAGTGGGGTCTTCATCCGCGAAAGTTCCGAGCCGCTCTATGTGCGCAAATCCGGCTTCGAGAGCTATATCGACGACATGGCGACGCGCTACGGCGTCCTCTACGGCATCGCCGCGGTGCTGCTGGCGATCTTCACCGGCTGGTTCGGGCGCCTGGTCTTCAAGCGCGACTGACCCGCCGCCGGTCGGGATCGAGTGTCGGAAACCAAGCTCGGCCTGAACCCTCGTCGCGCCACAGCGCGACAGGTCGGGCCGAAGCGCGGCGAGCTTCGACCGGCGGCTCACGGCGCGGCGTTTTGCGCCGATGACGATGTCCCGTTGCCGCCTATCTTCGACGACATGATGAACGACGATCCCATCACGCCCGCCGCTCATGCGGCCCGGCCGGCCCACGGCACGAGCCGGGCCGCCCCTCACGATCACGCGCGGACGGCTTGGGCGCTGGCCCTCTTCGGCCTCGTGCCGTTTGTCGTGATGGCGGGGCTGCTCGCCTATGCCGGCCGGGAGTTCATCGCCTATCCGCAGCTCGTCCTGGCGTTCTCCGGCTATTCGGCGACGATCCTTGCCTTTCTCGGCGGCATCCGCTGGGGCTACTCGCTGAACCTCGGGCACCAGGCGATCAGTACGCTGGTCCTCTCCGTGCTGCCGTCGCTGTTCGGTTGGGCGATGCTCTTCGTGCCAAGTCCCTGGGCCTTCGCTGGCTTTGCGGCAGGCTTCGCCCTGACCGGCGTCTGGGACGTGATCGCCGCAAGACGCGGCGCGCTGCCGGGATGGTTTGGCCGGCTGCGCCTCGTGCTCGCGGCCGCCGTGACCCTCTGCCAGATCGTCGCCTTCCTCGCCACCCGGGGCTGATACCAGCCCGCGCGGCGAATGAGCGTATCCCCCTGGCGCCGGTCAAAGACCGGGGCCGACGGTATGTGCGCCCGGATCAGCCGGCAGCCAGAGCCCCGAACCTGACCGGATAGATGCCCGCATGGCCGATCATGCAGGCGAGCGCCCGTGGCATGTCGAAGAGCCCGTGAAACGCACGGTCGAGGACGTTCAGCCCGCCCGTCGTCACGCCGAAGGAGGGCAGGATCATCCGCTGGCCGTCGGTGGCAAAGCAGGCCCGCCGCGAGCCGCGGCCTGCGAGCCGCGCCACCGGGTGCAGGTGGCCCGAGACCTCGCCGCGCTTTACCCCGGCGCTCGGCTCGTGGCGGAAGGCGAGGGCGCCCGCCGCCACCTCGAACAGCGTCTCGCCGCCGATCCCCTGCGGCGGTTCCGGATCGTGATTGCCGGTGATCCAGACCCAGTCGCGGCCGCGCATCAGGGCAGCCAGCGTGTCGCGCTCGCCGGCGGGCATCAGCGCCGCGCCCTTGCGATCGTGAAAGGAGTCGCCGAGGCAGATCACCCGGGCGGGAGCGTAGCGCTGCAGGACAAGGCCGAGCAGCGCCAGTGTCGCTGCCGTGTCGTAGGGTGGCAGGAACATGCCGCGGCGCGCGAAAGCTGCGCCCTTCTCCAGATGCAGGTCGGCGACGACAAGGCAGTCCTGCGCCGGCAGATAGAGGACGCCGGCCGGATCGCAGGCGACCCGTTCACCGGCCAACGCGATCTCCAGCGCCTCGCCTTCGCCCTGCGATCGCCGCCGCGCCAGTGCGTTCATCGCCTCTATGTCTCGCTGCTTGATTCGCGTTTCGTTCCTATTTGGCCGAGGTGGCGGCCGAATGGCAAGAGTCACGGCACGGCTTCGCTGCGGCAGGACGGCGCAGGCGCAAGACCGGGGATGACCGAGTGGAGGGGACGCGCAGCGAAATCGAGAGGCCTTGGCGACCCTCTCCGATTGGCGCCTGCGCAAGACGCTTTCAGACGCATCGGCTGACAAGGGACTGAACTTTGGCGGCGGGGCTGCAACATAGCCGCTCCGTCATCCCGGCCACCGAGCCGGGATCCATTCCAAATCGCCGGGGATTCCTTCTGCAACATTTGAACACAACGGCACAGGAAAAGACTGTCTTGGCGGCGTGGACGATTTGGAATGGATCCCGGGTCAAGCCCGGGATGACGACGCGGCTATGATGACGCTCATTCCGCTTCAGCCGGTTCCTCCAGCCGAAGCCATTCATAGCCATAGGCGCCGAGCCTCAGGGTCATTCCGTCGCCCGTCCGGTCGATGTCGATTCCGGCCCTCAGGACCGGGCGGACCTCGCAGCCGTCGATCAGCGGGGTGATCTCCACCGTCTGCGGCTCGTCGGAGAGGTTGTGCAGCGTCACCAGCGTGTTGCCGCGCCAGTGATAGCGCAGGCCGATGACCGACGGCCCGTCGACGTCGAGCACTTCGGCCCGGCTCCAGCCGATCTCGGGACAGCTGCGCCGCGCCCGGATCAGCCGCTGCACCGTCGCGAACAGCGAGGTCGGGTCGATCCGCTGCACATCGGCATTGACGTGCGCATAGCCGAACGGACCGTCGGTCACCGGTGTGCGGACGCAGTCCTCCGGCTCGGCGGTCGAGAAGCCGCCCGAGCGTTTGTCCGACCACTGCATCGGCGTGCGCACGGCGTTGCGCTCGGGCAGGTCGAGATTGTCGCCCATGCCGATCTCGTCGCCGTACCAGATCACCGGTGTGCCCGGCAGCGACAGCATCAGCGAGAACGCCATGGCGATCCGCCGCTCGTCGCCGCCGAGCATCGCCGCGAGACGCCGGCGGATGCCGCGATCGTAGATCTGCATGGACTTTTCCGGCCCGAAGGCGGCGAAGACTTGCTCGCGTTCCGCATCCTCCAGCCGGCCCAGATCGATCTCGTCGTGATTGCGCAGGAAAGTCGCCCATTGCGCCGTTTCGGGGATCTCCGGCAGTTCCTTCAGAAAGTCGCGCACCGGCACCGCCTCGCGCCTTGCCAGCGCCAGGAAGAGCTTCTGGTTCAGGGGAAAGTTGAAGACGACGTTCAGTCGGTCGTCATTGCCGAAATAATCCGCCGCCTGATCCATCGGGATGTTCGCCTCGGCAAGCAGGATCGCCTCGGCCCGCCGCCAGGAGAGGAACCGGCGGATCTGGCCGAGATAGCCATAGGGAGACTGCCCGTCGCCCGGCCCCTGCAGATCCTCGAGGATGAACGGCACCGCATCGACGCGAAAGCCGGAGACGCCGAGCGCCAGCCAGTAGCCGATGACCCGCTCGATCTCCTCGCGCACGGCCGGATTGGCGATGTTGAGATCGGCCTGGTGCTTGTAGAAGCGGTGGAAGTAATAGGCTTGGCGCTTGCGGTCGTAGGTCCAGGTGGTTTCCTGCACCCCCGGAAAGATCACGCCCTTCTCGTCGTCGGCGGGCTTTTCGTCCTTCCAGAGGTACCAGTCGCGATATTTCGGATGGCCCTCGCGGCTCATCTGGAACCAGGGATGGTCGATCGAGGTATGGTTGACCACGAGATCGACCATGATCTTCAGGCCGCGATCCTTGGCGGCCTGGGCAAATTCGACGAAATGCCCGAGATTGCCGAGCCGCGGATCGGCCGAATAATAATCGGTGATGTCGTAGCCGTTGTCCTTGTCCGGCGAGGGGTAGAAGGGCAGCAGCCAGATCGTGTCGCAGCCGAGCGCCTCGATATGGTCGAGCCGGTCCGTCAGGCCCTGGAAGTCGCCGACCCCGTCGCCGTCGGAATCCATGAAGGCGTCGACGTCGAGGCAGTAGATGACGGCGTTCTTGTACCAGAGATTATACATGGGATGGAGCTCCTGGGCGGGTCGACCGGGAGCTAGGGCGTTGAACGATAAGGGCGAGTGAGCGTCCCGTGGCTCAGTCGCCGGGCTCGGCCATCGCCAGAGCGATCATCGCGTCCTTTGCCGCCTCGCGCAGATCCGCGTCGCGCGCCTCCCCGACGACGCTTTCGCGGCCGATCTCCAGCATCACCGGCACCGCCAGCGGCGAAATCTGGTCGAGGTCGATGGGAACGATGTGGTGCTTGATCCGGGCCAGCAGATCGGAGACGCGCGAGACGTCGAGGAGCCCCGTCGCGGCGTCCGCCCAGGTCGCCTGCATCAGGATGTGGTCCGGCTCGTGGGCGCGCAGGACATCATAGACGAGGTCGGACGAGACGGTGACCTGCCGCCCGGTCTTTTCCTGGCCGGGATGGCGCTTCTCGATCAGGCCGGAGATCACCGCGCATTGCCGGAAGCTGCGCTTCAGGAGCCAGGAATCGGCCATCCAGCTCTCCAGATCGTCCCCCAGCATGTCCTCGTCGAACAGGGCGTCGAGGGAGAGCGAGCCGTCGGCGATCATCGCCCCCATGTCCCGGCGACCCCAGATCGAGATCGCATAATCCGTCGCGACGAAGCCGAGCGGCATCGCCCGCGCCCGCTCCAGCCGCCGGGTGAGCAGCATGCCGAGGGTCTGGTGGGCGAGGCGGCCCTCGAACGGATAGAGCACCATGTGGAAGAGCTTCCCGTTCGGAAAGGTCTCGACCAGGAGGTCATTCGCCCCCGGAATGACCGACTTCAGCTTTTGGAGCGACAGCCAGTCGCGCACCTGATCGGGCAGCACCGACCAGCGGGCGGGATCGGCCAGCATCGCCCGGACTTCCTTGGCCAGATAGGTGGTGAGCGGAAATTTAGAGCCGCCGTAATAGGGCACCTTCGGCTCTTCGCTGGTTGCCTTGGTGACGAGGCACGATGTCTCGTGGATGCCCTCGAAGCGCAGCACCTCGCCGGCGAAGAGGAAGGTGTCGCCAGGGGAGAGCGTTTCCAGGAACGCCTCCTCGATCTTGCCGAGCGCCCGCCCCCCGCGGGCGATGGCCGAAGCCGTTCGCCGCCGGATCATCCGGATTTCCAGCATCGGCGCCTCGATGATCGTACCGGCATTCATCCGATACTGTTGGGCAAAGCGGGGATGGGTGAGCCGCCAGGTGCCGTCCTCGGTCAGCCTGATCTTGGCGTAGCGCTCATAGACCTTCAGCGCGTAGCCGCCAGTGGCGACGAATTCGACGATCCGCTCGAAGGTCTCACGGGGAAGATCCGCATAGGGCGCCGTCGACGTGACCTCGTCATAGAGATCGTCCGTCCGGAAGGGCGCCGCCACGGCCATGCCGAGGACGTGCTGGGCGAGCACGTCGAGCGCCCCGTCCCGCAGCGGCGGCGTGTCCTGCGCCCCCAGATAGTTGGCGTCGAGCGCGGCGCGGCACTCCATCACCTCGAAGCGGTTGGCCGGCACGAGGATCGCCTTGGACGGCTCGTCCATCCGGTGGTTCGCCCGGCCGATCCTCTGCGCCAGCCGCGAGGCACCCTTCGGCGCGCCGACATGGATGACGAGGTCGACGTCGCCCCAGTCGATGCCGAGATCGAGGGTCGAGGTCGCGACGACGGCGCGCAGCTCGTTCCGCGCCATCGCCGCCTCGACCTTGCGGCGCTGGCCGACGTCGAGCGAGCCGTGATGGAGCGCGATCGGCAGCGTATCCTCGTTGATCCGCCACAGTTCCTGAAACAGCAGCTCCGCCTGGCTGCGGGTGTTGACAAAGAGCAGCGTCGTCTTGTGCGCCTTGATCGCAGCATAGACCTCCGGCAGCGCATAGCGCGCCGTATGCCCCTGCCATGGCACGCGCTCCTCGGATTCGAGGATGATGATATCCGGCTTCGCCCCGCCTTCGACGGTGATCAGATCGGCCTGCCGCGGGGCCGCCGGCGACTGCGCCACCAGCCAGCGGCAGAGCTCGGCGGGCTCGGACACCGTCGCCGACAGGCCGATCGTCTGGAGCTCCGGCCGCAGTTTACGCAGCCGCGTGAGGCCGAGCGCCAGGAGATGCCCGCGCTTCGACGTCACCAGCGAATGCAATTCGTCAAAGACGACATAGCGCAGGTCGGAGAAGAAATCCGCCGCATCCTTGCCGGCGATCAGGAGGGCCAGCTGCTCGGGGGTGGTGAGCAGGATGTCCGGCGGCTTCAGCTTCTGGCGCTGGCGGCGCACCTGGGACGTGTCGCCGGTGCGGGTCTCCATCGTGACGGAAAGTCCGATCTCCTCGACCGGCCGCTCCAGATTGCGGGCGATATCCGTCGCCAGCGCCTTCAAGGGCGAGATGTAGAGCGTATGCACCCCCCGCGGTCGCTCGCCGGGTTTCCTGCGCCTTCGCCGCGACAGATCGACCAGCGCCGGCAGGAAACCGGCCAGCGTCTTGCCCGCCCCGGTCGGCGCGATCAGCAGCACCGAAGCACCGGCCTCGGCCTTCGCCAGCAACTTCAACTGATGCGGTCGCGGCGTCCAGCCGTGCCGCGCGAACCATTGGAGGAACGGCTCGGGCAGCTGGATGAGGGCGCTGTCCGGCGTAAAGAGGCCGGGCGCGAAAGGGGAGGGATGAGCGGTCACGCGGCTGAAGTAGGAGCGGCCCCGACGATCCGCCAGCGTGGGAAGCGGCGAATCTGCAAAGGAGAGGGCGTCACCGTCGCTTCGACACCAGGGCGAAGCCGATGCCGAGGATGACGAGGCTGCCGGCAATCGCGAAGCGGGCCGTCAACGGCTCATTGAGGAAGAGCACCGCGCCGACGGCGGCGATCACCGGCACGGACAGCTGGACAATCGCCGCGGCGAGCGCCGTCAGGCCGGCCAGCGCCCGGTACCACAGGATGTAGCCGAGGGCCGAGGTGACGCCGCCGGAGAAGCAGGCGATCAGGGCGCCCTCGAGGGTGATAGTGCCGACGATGGGCGAGTCGGTGGAGGCCGGACCGCCTGGGCTGGAGAGGCGCGAGCCTGAGAGGTTCAGTTCCGAGACTCCTAGCCCATGGAAGGCTGGCCCGGACAAGCCCAGCATCGAGACGGCCAGCAGCGGCAGGGCGAGGGGGACGGCAAAGATGAAGTTGCCCGCCGTCGCGGCGACGGGATCGCGGGCGCCGCGCCCCTTTAGCGAATAGACGCCCCAGGCGACGCCGGAGGCGACCATCAGCGACAGCCCCAGCGGATCGGGCCGCGTCAGCCCCGGTAAGAGCCACCAGACGAGGGCGCCGAAGGCGAGCGCCAGGCCGGCCGCCTCCCTGACGCTGGGGCGTTCGCCGCGGGCCAGACCGGTGGCAATCATTGTCGCCTGGACGGAGGCGAAGAGAATCAGCGCTCCGACCGCGGCGCCGAGCCGCAGATAGGCGAGGGAGAAGAACAAGGCATAGGCAAACAGCGCCAGCGTCGCGACCAGGCTGCCCTCGAGCCGCGTGCGCGGAGCGCTCGCCGCTGCCGCCCGGCCGCCCTGCTGCTCTCGCCGCGATCGCGGCGCGCTCCAAGGCGCGAAGACGATCACCGCCAGCACCGCAGCGCCGGAGACGAGCCGCAGCGCCGTGAAGCCCGCCGCGTCGATGGCGCCATCCGCCAGCGCCAGCCGCGCCAGGAGCGAATTGCCCGCAAAGGCGATCATCGCGAGGATCGTCGGCCACATACGTTTCACCATCGGGCCGCTCCACCATCCATCGTCGAAACGGATGGACTTTGGCGCCGATAGAGCCGGGCGGACCCCTTGCCGTCAATCCTCCGGCGCGCCGCGGCAACGCGATCCCGCCGTCCGGCGCGGATGGCTTCGCCATTAAGGCCGCATCAGCTCGCGCCACGGGGGGCACAGCGAGGCGCCAGCGGGATTGCGGCGAGCGGCAAGGGGGCGGGGAGCGCGGAGGCTGAGGCATCGGACGCAAGGGGCGATGGTGCGGGAGGCTAGGCGCGACGCCGCTTCACAAAAAATCCGCGCCGGAGGGTTCACATGCGGCACGGACACGGCTATATGACGGCGCGTCGGCGGAAGTCAGAACCGCACGACAGGCTCGGCGCGAGACTGTTCCATCACCGGACATCGCATCGGCTTCGGCGCTCCCGAGCGCCCGTTGGGGAATAGGTTAACGGTAGACCCACGGACTCTGACTCCGTTAGTCCTGGTTCGAATCCAGGTTCCCCAGCCAACACTTTCCAAGTCATTGTAATTATTGTCGTTTCTCGTGGCTGAGAATCCGTCAGCTGTTGTTTCTTGCAGTTGGGCCCAAACCTGTAGCCCAGAGGTGATGGCCATTGCCGTCCGTCCGGGCTCTCGGACGAAAGAACCCGGTCGGTGGCTCGGCGGCATGACATTTCCAATCTCGAACGACGCGGACACACATTTTTATTGGCGCGCGCGCGTCCCCGTTCGCTTCAGCCGCATGCCCCGAGAGGCACGCCTGTCCTTTTCCCTATGGTTGTCGGACCATCGAAAAGCGACCTACATAGCGCAGCGTTTGAACACGCTTCTTGCCGACCTGACCGTGAGACCGACTGCCGCCATGACGACGAAGGATCAACTCGAACAGATCTTCCGTGCCGAGATCGAGCGCATGAACGCCTATCTTGAGGACATCGCGTTTGCCGCGCGCCGCGCAGGGTCAACGGAAGACGTTCGGGAAATGGAGGCCGATCTTGAGGTCGGCTGTGACGTTGCCCCCTCGGCTTAATCCAGTTTGAAGTTTGTTCTGGCCTACCGAGAGGACCAGGACATGAAGCGCAGTCGTTTTTCCGAGGAGCAGATCATCGGCATCCTGAAGGAGCAGGAGGCTGGGGTGCCGGTCGCCGAGCTGTGCCGCAAGCACGGCGTCAGCGATGCCAGCATCTACAAATGGAAGGCCAGGTTTGGCGGGATGGACGTCAGCGAGGCTCGCCGGCTGCGGTC
>PACL01000077.1 GCA_002700095.1 Fulvimarina sp.
GTCATTCTCAAGGTTTGGACCTCGGCAAGCCGAGGCCTAAGACCGCGAAAAGGCTTTCTCTCCCTCAAGGGGAGAGAGGGCGCCCCCTTCGTCTGCGCCGGCTCTTTCGTCATCCGTTCCGCCAGGAGATTCTCGGTGATACCGATGGCGTGGTTGCGCAGGTTCTCGCCGTCACTCGTTTGCGCCTACAAAGGCGCGACGCCGCAGACCGGGCGCCCTCTCTCCCCTTCAGGGAGGGAAAGCGATTTCATCGTCTTGGCGCAGCCAAGCGATTGAAATCGCAAGAGAGGGGTGGCACCCTGTCCGGACGGGCGAAGGTAGCAGACGCCGCCACTTCAGGCACCGGCGGCGGCGGGGGAAGCGGTGGTTCCCCCTCTCTTGCCTTTTCTGCGACTTGGACCTCGGCAAGCCGAGGCCCAAGACCGCGAAAAGGCTTTCTCTCCCTCAAGGGGAGAGAGGGCGCCCGGCAACCGCCGCCGCGCCTGCTGGGGTGCCCCCTTTGCACCATCGTGCATTATCTGCCCTTGCGCCTCGTGCAATGTTGGGCTGCACTCCTGGACATGACATTCCGCGCACCCACGCCCCCGAGACACCGGCACTTTGCCAAGGCGATGCGGGTCGATCCGACGCCAGCGGAGCGGCGGTTCTGGCAGGGGGTCAGGGCCGGTCGGCTGGCGGGGCTGAAGTTACGGCGGCAGGTGCCGATGCTAGGCTTCATCGCCGATTTCGTCTGTTATGAGGCCCGGCTGATCGTTGAGATCGACGGCTGGCAGCACGAGCAGACGGCCACCGGTCGATTGACCGACGAAAGACGAGATGCAGCCTTCGCGGAAGCGGACTTTCTCACGCTCAGGTTTTCCAACGAGACCGTTCTCGCAGATCTTGATGCGGTGCTGGCGAAGGTGCTGACCGTTGCTCGCTCGCGGATAAACGAGAGTTGAGGTGGCGAATGCTTCTGCTGGTGCCACGGTACGGGGCGCCCTCTCTCCCCTTTAGGGAGGGAAAGCGATTTCATCGTCTTGGCGCAGCCAAGCGATAGAAATCGCAAGAGAGGGGTGGCACCCTGTCCGGACGAGCGAAGGCAGCAGACGCCGCGCCTCTCGGCACCGGTGGCGGCGGGGGAAGCGGTGGTTCCCCCTCTCTTGCCTTTTCTGCAACTTGGACCTCGGCAAGCCGAGGCCCAAGACCGCGAAAAGGCCCTTCGCTATGGCTCCGGGCGTTCATCGCTTGAAAAGCTCTGCTTTTCATCCGCTTCGCGGACCGCTCTTCACTCTCTCCCTCAAGGGGAGAGAGGGTGCCCGATCCTGATCCGCCCTACCCTGCCCGGAACCCCCGATACGTCGCCGCGCCCGGTTCGGCCACCGCCGATTCCATCGTCGCCATCGCCCCGATCGACTCATGCAGCGGCGACTTCACGCAGACCGGGTCCGTCGCGGCCGCGTCGCCCGTCAGCGCCAGGGCCTGACACCGGCAGCCGCCGAAGTCGAGGTGTTTGCGCTCGCAGGAGAGGCAGGGCTCTTTCATCCACCCGGTGCCCCGGTATGCCGTGAAGGCGGGGCCGTCGTACCAGGTGTCGGCGAGGGAGTGGTCGCGGACGTTCCAGAAGTCGAGATGGGTGAGGGTCTCGGCGGCGTGGCAGGGGAGCACCTTGCCGGCGGGGGTGACGGAGAAGGTGCGGGTGCCCCAGCCGCCGTTGCAGAGTTTCGGATAGCGGGCGTAGTAGTCCGGGAAGACAGCGTCGATGACCAGCGTGCCCTTGAGGCGCTCGCGGGCGGTCTGGATTTCCTCGATGGTGCGGTCGACGTCGTCCCGCGCCGGCATCAGCTGGGCGCGGTTCTTCAGGGCCCAGCCGTAATACTGGGTGTGGGCGATCTCGAGCCGCTTGGCGCCGAACTCGACGGCCTTTTCGATCATCTCCGGCACCTGATGGATGTTCATCCGGTGGATGACGGCGTTGAGGGTCAAGGGCACGCCGCTGGCGACGACGGCCCGGGCGAAGGCCTGCTTCTTCTCGAAGCCGCCGCGATAGCCGCCGACGCGCTCTGTGATGCCTTCGTCGGCGCCCTGCATGGAGAGCTGGATATGGTCGCAGCCGGCCTCGATGAGGGCCGCGAGCTTGGCGTCGTCGACGCCGATGCCGGAGGTGATGAGGTTGATGTAGAGCCCCACTTCGGCGGCATGGCGCGTCAGCTCGACGATGTCGCGCCTCGCCGTCGGCTCGCCGCCGGACATGTGGAGATGGATGACGCCGAGCTCGGCCGCCTCGGAGAAGACGCGCTTCCAGGTGTCGGTGTCGAGCTCGGACGATTTCGGATCGAGCTGCAGCGGGTTCGAGCAATAGGTGCAGCGGAGCGGACAGCGATGGGTGACCTCGGCGAGGAGGCCGAGGGGCGGCTGCGGCCGCGGCGGGGCCTCCGCCTGCGGGCGATCGTCAAGGAGCGTCTGGCTCATAGGGCCACCATCTGCTTGTCGCTGAGGTCGATCAGCAGGCTCTCGACGTCGGGACGGATCGTCGCCTCATCGGCGGTGAAAAGCTCGGTCAACTGGGTCAGCATGCCCTTGAAGGTCGTGACGCCGTCGATGCGCTTCAAGATCTCGGTGGCGATCGCATCGGCCTCGAAGATCCGCTCGGGGCCGAGCAGCACGTAGCGGCCGCGCGCCTTGTCCTCGCGGAATTTGACGCCCCTAGGCAGAGCGGGAACGGCGTCGTCGGGGATCCTGGCTTGGCTATCCGTCATGCCGCCTCCCGGCCGGCCGCCGCCGCCTCGCCCTCGCGCCAGGCGTCCGGCGGGGTCAAGGCGGGGTCGACATAGGAGAAATACAGCGCGTCGAGCTGGGCCCAGAGGACGTGGCACTTGAAGCGCAGGGCATTCATCACCGCCTCCTGCTTCTCGCGGGTGTCGGCGTGTTCGAGGCAGTAGTTCAGGGCAAAATCGCTGTCGCGCTTGGCCTGGACCGGGCGCTTGTCGAAATAGGCCAGGGTCTCCTGCGAGATGAAGTCGTAATGGGCGAGCATGCCCCTGGTGCGCACCCCGATGACATTGGGCGAGAACAGCTCGGTGAGCGAGGAGGCGATCGCCTCCAGCAGCGTGCGGTCGCGGACGAAATGCACATAGGCGTCGACGGCAAAGCGCGTACCGGCAAGGATGCCGCGGCCGGACTCCACATAGGCGCGGTCGAGGCCGACGCCGTCGGTGAGCGCGATCCACTTCTCGATGCCGCCGCGCTCGGTCTCGGACCCGTCATGATCGAGGATGCGCTGGCGCCATTCGCGGCGCAGCGCCACGGTGCCGAGGCGGGCTAGGATGATGGAATCCTTCACCGGGATGTTCGACTGGTAGTAATAGCGGTTGAGCGCCCAGGCCTGGACCTGCGCGCGGGTGAGCCGGCCCTCCTGCAGCAGCGTCTGGAACGGATGCAGCGAATGGTAGCGCGTCTCGCCGATGTGGCGGAGCGCCGCCTCCAGCTCGCCATGGCTGAGCAACTCGTCGGACCGGCCCGTCATAGTGCGATCTCCATCCCGTCATTGGTCACCGTCCAGCCGGCGGCCTCGACGGTGTTGCGTTCATCCGAACCCTCGATGAGGATGGGGTTCGTGTTGTTGATGTGGATATAGGCCTTGTGGCCGATCTCCAGCCCGTCGAAGGCGTCGAGGCTGCCGCCCTCCCCGGTGATCGGCATGTGGCCCATGCGCCGGCCGGTCTTCTCGCCGACGCCGGCCCGGCGCATCTCGTCGTCGGTAAAGAGCGTGCCGTCGAAGAGCAGCGCGTCAGCGCCGCGGATGCGGGCCTTGAGCGCCTCCGGCAGATGGGCGCAGCCGGGGATGTAATAGGCGGTGCGGCCGTGGGCGGAGAGGCGCACGCCCACGGTCATCTCGCTCTCCTCGCCGACATCGACCTCGCCCGTCTCCATGAACAGCGGCACCTTGCCGGGGACGGAGAAGATCTCGACCGCAAGGCCCGGGACCGGCTCGAAGGCCTCGCCGATGGCGACGGCGCGCTTGTCGACGAAGGCCGGGTCGAGGACCTGGAACACGGGGCTGTCCGCGATCATGCCGAGGACGCCGGCGGTGCCGTAGAGGGGGAAGCGCTGCTTCTCGCGCAGGGTCAGAAGGCCGGCGATATGGTCGACGTCGCCATTGGTGACGAGCACCGCAGCGATCGGCGTCGCGCGCTTCACCGCGTCGTCGGCCGTGCCGCCATCACCGCCGAGGCAGGCGCCCGGGGAGAGGCGCGGCGAGACGAGGATCTGCTGGCGCAGGTCCGGCGAGGCGTTGAGGAGGAGCCAGTTCCGCCCGTCGGCGGAGGCCGCGATCGAGGACTGCCCACGCGCGTTCACGCGCCCGTCACCCGCCCAATAGAGCCGGCAGACGTCGCAGAGGCAGTTCCACTGGGGATAGCCGCCGCCGGCGGCAGAGCCCAAAACAAAAAGCCGCAGGCGGTTCTCCCGCCCGCGGCCCAGATCGATCGACATGATCGATTAGAATTCGACGGGCATGTAGCCGTTGATTTCCATCGCCATGCAGATTTCGGTCACGATCGGCTTGTTCCAGGCCATGATGTTCTCTCCCAGTTAGCATTGCGATGCAGCGTCGACGGACACGCGATCCGCGCCGCGCCGCTCACCACATCCGGATCAACATAGGGGTTTCTATCAGATGCGTGAAGCATCGAGCATCACCCGGCGAGAATCGGGAAGAGTTCCCAGTTCCGCCTGCGGGCCACGGGGGATGCCCCCGTGCGGACCGCACTCACTTCAGAACGACGATCTGGACCCGGCGGTTCCCCGCCGCCAGCGGATCGGCGGGATCCTTCAGGTCGCTCTCGCCGCGCCCGGCGACGATGAAGCGGGCCTCCTCAGCCCCGGTGAGCCCCATCAGGCGGTCGCGCACGGCCGCGGCGCGCCGGGTCGAGAGCTCCTGGTTGAAGGCCTCGCTGCCGGCCGCATCAGTGTGACCGATGACGACGAAGCGGCTGCCGGCAAAGCGCGCGTCGGCCACCGCCTCGGCCAGCGCCGCGATCTCGCCGCCGGACCGGGGGAGCGGCACGTCGGCGCCGCTGGCAAAGAGGATCTCGACATCGATCGAGGGCAGCGGCATGGCGGCCTCCGTCTCGTCCTCGACGATCAGCAGGCGGGACCGCTCGCCGGTGCGCATGGAGCGGGTCTTGCCGAGCTTTGGCGGACAGGCGGCTTCGTCGGCGATCTTGAGGTCGCAGAGTTCGCTGCGGCTGAAGCTGCGCGCAGCGCCACCGGCGCCCGGGCCGCAGTCCTCGGACTGGCCGGCGAGGCAATCGCCGAGCTTCGAGGGTGACGGCTTGCCGAGAAAGTCGTCGATCTCGACGGATTTCAGCTGCTGGGCCCGGGCGACGGGCGACCCGGACAGAACGACGACAAGAGCCAAAGCCGCGGCGCCGAGGTTGCCGACGAAAGCGGAACGGTCGCGCGCAGCATGGGCCGGCGCTCCGGCCGGTATCGCAGTTGCGGGCCGGAAGGGCGGACCGTCCAACCGAGGCGTGCGCGTGATGCGGATCATGCCGTTTCACCCATCTTCGTTCGAGAGCGGCCGGAAGGAGACAGGGCGCACCGGGCGGGCTTACCGGTCGGCAACCGTGCCGCGAACTTCCCATAGGGCAGAGTAGCCATGGCAGGTGTGCTGTCAACACCGGCCCGCGGCGAGCGTTAACGGGGCGCCGGGCGACGGCTGGGCAGGGGCCGAGGTGGCGCGCCGCAGGCTGACGTGCCGGTCGCCGCCCGACATGGATGGACGCGACGGACGTTGGCCGCAAGCTTCACCGGACGCAGGGCCCATTGCGCCTTCGCGTTCGACGCCTGCCATAGGAGCGGGAAATGCCGCCGGCCGGGCCCGGCACGACGCTCACATCGTTACTGCCATGACGCAAAGTGACGGCAAGCGTACCGCGGTAGCACACGCGGTGAATGCTCCCGGCCATGCCCGCAAACGCAGGGGTCGAGGGATCGCGTCATCGCGAAAATTTCCGCCGGGTGCGCTCGCGAGATCCTCTTGAACGTCAATGACTTTCATGCTCTTGTCCCGAACCCAAGGGAAACGGAAGAGACGATCGAATTCGACTCCCGAGGTCATTCGAGACTTAAAGAAGACATGCCCGCCGCGACGGTCTCTTCGTCGCGACATCTTATGCCCGTCCGCCCACCCCGCTTCCCTTCCTTCCTGCCCCTTCCGGATCCCGCCGTTGAGACAGACAATCTTTCTTGCGAGAGGTCTTCTGGCACGTCTCGCGGCGCTCATTGGAGTCTGCGTTCCCCTCATGGCAGCCGCCGCCTCGCAGGATCCGCCTGCAACACAGACATTCACCCTGCAACCGGGCGATTACGTCACCCACGAGATCGGTACCTTCGCCACGCCTTCGGAAGGCCTGCGGCTCGCCCATGTCGACCCCGTCGGCAAGGACGAGCGCTGCCGCCGCTCCGGCCGGACCTATCTGTGCGGGCATTATGCCTGGCAGAGCTGGAACAACCTCCTGGCGACATCCCCGCTGAGCTGCCGGCGCATCGCGCCGGCTTCCGGGCGGATCTCCTGTACCCTTGCGGACGGCACCGACCTCGCCGCCTGGCTGCTGCGGTCCGGCTGGGCTCGCACCGCTCCGGACGCACCCGACACCTATCGTCAAATCGAGGCCGAGGCGCGCGCCAAGGCCATCGGCATCTTCAGCAAACCCTGAAATCCAACCTTCCGAGGACGTTTCTCCGTGCCATCCTCTTCCGTATTCGATCCGACGAACTACACCGCGCTGATACCCTCCGGGATGCCCCGGTGGCACACGGGGAGCGGCTCCGTCACCTATTCGTTCCTGACCGAGATCCCCGCCCACTATGACAATCCCGCCGCGGGCACCAACGACGGCTCGGTGATTGACGGCCAGCTTTACGCGGAGGGCACCAACCCCACGCTCACCGCCACCCAGCGGGCGATGGCCGAGCTCGCGATTGCCCGCTACAACGAAGTGGCGAACGTCAATCTCGTCGCGGCCACGGGCGGCGCCCTCGGCCAGGTCACCTTCGGCGCGATCAGCACAGGCGACGAAGGCCTCTACGGCTTCGCCTACTATCCGACGACGAGCGACCCGATCGGCGGCGACGTCTGGCTGAACAACAGCAACGGCATCGTGGCGACGCCGACCTTCTACGACGAAGGCTGGGACACCTTCATCCACGAGCTCGGCCATGCGCTCGGGCTCGAGCATCCCTTCGATGGCACCACCCTGCCCGCCAATCTGGAGAACTCCCTCTATTCGGTCATGTCCTATGATCCGATTCCGACCCAGGCGGGGGTCGCCGATCCCATCCAGCAGTTTCCCGCAACACCGATGCTCTACGACATCCAGGCGATGCAGGTGCTCTACGGCGCCAACATGTCGACCCGCGCGGGCGACGACGTCTATTTCGCCAGCGGCGGCGTCAGCGGCTTCGAGATCGCCAATGGCGGCTCGCTGATCGCGACGATCTGGGACGCCGGCGGCATCGACACCTTCGACGCCTCCGACCAGACCTCGGCGGTGAAGATCGACCTGCGGCCGGGCTATGCCTCGACGATCGGCTCAATCGCCAACAACGTCCTGATCGCCCTCGGCGCCGAGGGAACGCGCGCGATGTCGGCCGTCATCGAGAACGCCGTCGGCGGCAGCGCCAACGACATTCTCATCGGCAACTCCGCCAACAACGTCCTGCGCGGCAATGCCGGGGCGGACCAGCTGAACGGGCTGGGCGGCTCCGACACTGCCAGCTACGAGGGCTCGAACGCCGGCGTCGTGGTCAATCTGGGGAACGGCACNGGCCGGTTCGGCCATGCGGCGGGCGACACGCTCACGGCCATCGAGAACCTCATCGGGTCGAGCTTCGGCGACACCTTCCTCGGAAGCGCCATCGCGAACTTCCTGCAGGGCGAGAACGGGAACGACGTCCTGCGCGGCTATGCCGGCAACGACCGGATCGAGGGCGGCGAGGGCAACGACCAGCTGTTCGGCGACTTCAACGCAGACACGCTCCTCGGCGGCGCCGGCAACGACACGCTCAACGGCGGCGCCGGCGGCGATTATGTCGACGGCGGGATCGGCAACGACACGATCATCGGCGATGCTGACGGCGCGCGCGACATCATCGGCGGCGGCGCGGGCATCGACACGCTGGACTACAGCGGCGTCACCGCGGCGATCACCGTCGATCTCGCAGCCGGGCTCGCCACAGGCTCCGCGATCGGCACCGACCGGCTGTTCGGCATCGAGCGGGTGCTGGGCGGATCGGGCGANGACGTGATGACCGGCAACGCCTTCACCACCCTTCTCGGCGGCGGCGGCGGCAACGACACGCTGCGGGGCGGCACCGGCAACAACAGCCTGTGGGGTGGCACCGGCAACGACAACATCCGCGGCTTCGCGGGCTTCGACGTCCTCAATGGCGGCGCCGGCAACGACCGGCTGCAGGGCGACGCCAATGCCGACACCTTCGTCTTCGGCAACGGCTTCGGCCGGGACATCATCGCCGACTTCGANGCGACGAACGATGCCGAGAAGATCGACCTGTCGGCGGTGACGGCCATCACATCCTTCGCCGACCTCGCCGCCAACCACCTGACGCAGGTCGGCGGCAATGCCCTCATCACCGACGGCTTCAACACCATCACCTTGAACGGGGTGAACATCGCCGACCTCGACGCCGGCGACTTCATCTTCTGATCGGGAACCGGCAAGACCGGCGGGATCCCGGTTCCACGGTCGCGGTTCGCCCCGGGAGTGATCCGCCGTCTGGTCCCATCGATCGGACGGCGTGCGAAATCCCACCGGTCAACGCTCCGCTACAAGCCGTGAACGAGAACGAAAAAGGCCGGAAACGCCAAGCGTTTCCGGCCTTTTTCTGTGCCTGCGGCGACCTGGCGCTTCGAGCGCACGGGCCGCCGGCTTTCAGCTGCTTCAGGCGGCCTTGCGGCTCTTGTCGAAGCGCTTGCGCTCGTTGGAGTCGAGATAGAGCTTGCGCAGCCGGATGGTCTTCGGCGTCACCTCGACGAGTTCGTCGTCCTGGATCCAGGAGAGAGCCCGGTCGAGGGTCATGCGGATCGGCGGNGTCAGCTTGATCGCCTCGTCCTTGCCCGACGCGCGCATGTTGGTCAGCTTCTTACCCTTCAGGACGTTGACCTCGAGGTCGTTGTCGCGGGTGTGGATGCCGACGATCATGCCGGCATAGACCTTGACGCCGGCGTCGATGACCATCGGGCCGCGATCCTCCAGATGGAACATCGCGAAGGCGACGCTCTCGCCCGCATCGGTGGAGATCAGGACGCCGGTGTTACGGCCGGCCAGCTCACCCTTGTAAGGCTGGTAGGAGTGGAACAGCCGGTTCATGATGGCCGTGCCGCGGGTGTCGGTGAGCAGCTCCGACTGGTAGCCGATGAGACCGCGGGTCGGTGCCAGGAAGACCAGACGCTGGCGGTCGCCACCCGAGGGGCGCAGCTCCTTCATCTCGGCCTTGCGTTCCGACATCTTCTGGACGACGACACCAGCATGCTCCTCGTCGACGTCGATCACGACCTCTTCGATCGGCTCCAGCTTCTCGCCGTTCTCGCCTTCCTTCATGACCACGCGGGGACGCGAGATGCCGAGTTCGAAGCCCTCGCGGCGCATGGTCTCTATCAGGACCGCCAGCTGCAGCTCGCCGCGGCCGGAGACGTAGAACGAATCCTTGTCGGCGGCTTCCTCGATCTTCAAAGCGACGTTGCCCTCGGCCTCCTTGAGCAGGCGGTCGCGGATGACGCGGCTCGTCACCTTGTCGCCCTCGGTGCCGGCGAGCGGCGAATCGTTGACGATGAAGGACATCGTCACCGTCGGCGGATCGATCGGCTGGGCGTGCAGCGGCTCGGATACGGCGGGATCGCAGAAGGTATCGGCGACGGTGCCCTTCTGGAGGCCGGCGATGGCGACGATGTCGCCCGCCTCGGCGTATTCCAGCGGCACGCGCTCGAGACCGCGGAAGGCGAGGATCTTGGAGATCCGGCCGCTTTCCAGCTGCTTGCCGTCATTGTTGAGCACCTTGACGGCCTGGTTCGGCTTGATCGAGCCGGCCTGGATGCGCCCGGTGATCAGGCGGCCGAGAAACGGATTGGCCTCGAGGATGGTGCCGATCATCTTGAACGGCTCGTCCTTGCCGGCGGTGTCCGGCTCCGGCACGTGCTTGAGGATCAGGTCGAACAGCGGGGTAAGGCCCTGATCCTGGGGCCCCTCCGGCTGCTCGGCCATCCAGCCGCCGCGGCCCGAGCCGTAGAGGACCGGGAAGTCGAGCTGCTCCTCGGTGGCGTCGAGGGCGACGAAGAGGTCGAAGATCTCGTCCAGCACTTCGAGATGGCGCTCGTCGTGGCGGTCGATCTTGTTGATCGCGACGATCGGCTTCAGGCCGACCTTCAGCGCCTTGCCGAGGACGAACTTGGTCTGCGGCATCGGGCCTTCCGATGCGTCGACCAGGATGACGGCGCCGTCGACCATGTTGAGGATGCGCTCCACCTCGCCGCCGAAATCGGCGTGGCCAGGGGTGTCGACGATGTTGATGCGGGTGTCCTTCCACTCGACCGAGGTGGCCTTGGCGAGGATCGTGATCCCGCGCTCCTTCTCGAGGTCGTTGGAATCCATCGCCCGCTCTTCCTGGCGCTGGTTGTCGCGGAAGGTGCCGGACTGGGAGAGCAGCTNGTCGACGAGGGTGGTCTTGCCGTGGTCGACGTGGGCGATGATCGCAATGTTGCGAAGCTTCATAGGGATATCCGGTTCAGNGCGCGCCGAGAGCCCCCTGCCGCAGGACAGGAGGGGCGCTCAGCGGGTGGCGATCGAAAGTTCAGCGATCGGGGCTCGCGCGAGCCTTTACACGATTTTTCGCATCTGCGAAAGGGTGGAGGAGGGTTGGCTTGCGGGGCATCGCCCGGCCAGCCGGACCGGTCGCCGGTTTCACCAGGCCGCGATCTTTCCGGTGATCGCGACCTTCACCGGGACATCGGCGGAGAGAGGCGGCAGCCGTCTGGCTGTCCCCTCGTCCTCGACGAGGACCAGAACCGCATAGTCGTTGCCACTGTCGGTCTGGCCTATCCCAAGGCTGACGCCGGGCACGTCCTGCAATTGCTCCTTGATGCGTTGCTTGGCAAGTCTCGCCTCGCTCATGGTATGCAGTTTCGCGCTCATCGCTTTGGCCTCGATCCAGTCGCACGAGTATAGCACCACGACGACCCTTGTCATGGCGTCGCAACCGCACGTGTCGTCGCCATATCGGTCCGCTGCAGCACGGTCCCGACGCCTGCGCGGCCGACGGGAATGCGGAGGTTTTGCGGACAGAAAACATTATTTCTTGTTCATTTGCGCCCGGTTTGCGGCCCGCCTAGCTTTGCCGTCGAAGCCGGGAAGCGCCGGCGGTTCCTTCCCGGGGCCGCGACGCGACGCGACCTGACGGCTTCCGATCTGCCGGTTGACGCGGCTCTCTGTCCGCCGCGCCCCGGCCCATGACGAGGATGCGCCGATGCGTAGTCTCACAATCCCCCTCACCCTTGCCGCCAGCCTGATCGCCGGGGCTCCCGCCTTCGCGGCATCGCCGAGCATGGCGAAGGACGCGATGTCGAACGGTTCGTCGTCGTCTGGCGCGATGTCGTCCGGTTCGATGCAGGGCGGCTCGAACGCGGGCGGCTCGATGTCGGATGGCTCGGTCAAGCATATGGCGAGTGCCAAGGCCCACGAGACGACGGGCAGGATCAAGTCCGTCGATGCCGCCGCCAGGACCCTGACGCTGACCGACGGCAAGACCTTCGTGCTGCCGGCGGACCTCACCGCCTCGTCGGTGAAGAAGGGCGAGCACGTCCGGGTCAGCTATCTGATGAACGGCAAGACGATGTCGGCAACGCACGTGCGGGCCGTGAAGTAGGCCTTGCTGTCACTCGCCGGCCCCGGCGGCCGCTGGCCATGAGCCTTGGCCTGCTGGCCAGAGGTTTGGGCCAGCAGCTGCCAGTAGCGGGATGAGCGAGACTTCGGGCGGGCGACGTCCGGCACCCCGGCGAAGGACGGAATCCGCCACGACCGACTTCGCGATCGGACCGATCCCACCCCAGAGCCGCCCGGGTGCCCCCTCGCCCGGCCGGCTTCGGCGGGCCGGGGGCGAGGCCTCCGGTCCGTCTTGTCGATGCCTACCGTTCGCATGCGGCAACCGGCAGATCCGTTCGATGCCGAACGTCCCGGACGGGACCGGCGACGCGCGAGCGTCATGCCAGGTCCCGTCCGGCCGGGCCCCGTCCGGGCCGGTCGAACGGACGGTGGATCAGGCCTTGCGGACCGGCTGCAGCGTGGTCTTCCACAGCTCGGTGTCGGCGGTGTCCATGAGGCGGACGGTCAGTTCCTCGCTGGCGCCGTCGATGTCGACGATGCCGAAGAACTGCAGGCCGGCCGAGGGCGGCAGGTTGACCTGGCCGTCGGCCGGGGCCTTCACGTAGCGCACCTCGGGACCGAAGGTCATGTCGAGGTCGTTCGGGCCGAAGGTGCCGGCATGGATCGGGCCGGAGACGAACTCCCAGAACGGCTCGAAATCCTGGAAGGCCGCGCGCTCGGGCGAATAGTGGTGGGCCGCGGTGTAGTGGACGTCCGCCGTCAGCCAGACGGTGTTGGTGATGCCGGCCGACTTGATGAAGCGCAACAGGTCGGCGAATTCCAGCTCGCGGCCCTTGGCCTCGCCGTTGTCGCCATTGGCGACGGCCTCCCACTTCTCGCCGTCCGGCACGAGAAGGCCGATCGGCATGTCGGAGGCGATGACCTTCCAGGTGGCGCCGGAATTGGCCAGCTCACGCTTCAGCCAGGCGATCTGCTCAGGCCCCATCATGGCGCTGGCCTCGGAGGCGGTCGGCTGCAGGTTGTCGCCGTTGCCGCCGCGATAGGAGCGCAGGTCGAGGAAGAAAATGTCGAGCATCGGCCCGTAGGCGATCCTGCGATAGACCCGGCCGGGCTCCTGGGGCACGAAGCGGATCGGCGTCATCTCGTGGAAGGCCCGGGCGCCGCGCGCCGACAGGAGACCGATCTCCTTGACGCTGTAGCGCTCGTCGGCGGAGAGGTCCTTGGTCGAGGACCAGTTGTTGACCACCTCATGGTCGTCCCACTGGTAGAAGGTCGGGACCGAAGCGTTGAGCGCCTGGACGTTCTTGTCGAGGAGGTTGTACTTCCACTGGCCGCGATATTCCTCGAGGGTCTCGGCGACCTTCGACTTCTCCGGCGTGACGATGTTCTTCCAGATCGTGCCGTCTTCCAGCTCGACGCTCTCCTTCAGCGGACCGTCGGCATAGATCGTGTCGCCGGAATGCAGGAAGAAGTCCGGCTCGTGTTTCGCCATGGTGGCGTAGCCGATCATGCCGCCGCGAGCCTCGTCGATGCCCCAGCCCTGGCCGACGGTGTCGCCCGACCAGGTGAAACGGACCGAGCGGCGCGAGGCCGGCGCGGTGCGGAAGCGGCCGACGATCGGCTGGGAGACGCCGTTGCTGTCGGAGAGGTCGGTGGCGACCGCGCGCCAGAAGATCTCCTGGTCCGACGGCAGACCGTCGATCAGGCGCTTGACGGTGAAGTCGGAGGCCGGCGACGACGTCAGGGCATGAAGCTTGCGGGCGTTGGCGAAGCTCTCGGTGGTCGCCCACTCGAAATCGATGCGCGCCGGCCGGTCGACCCGGGTCCAGACCATGCCGGAGGTGGCGTCGACGTCGCCGGTCTGGACGCCGTGGGTGAATTCGGGACGGGTCGCGGCGCGGCTGATGGAGGGCATGGCGAAGGACGAGCCGGCGGCGAGAGCGGCGACGCCGCTCTGGGCGAGGAAGCGGCGACGCGTGAGGGAGAGCACCATCTGGGGACCTTTCGAATCCGGGGAAGACCGGCGGCACTTTCGAAAGATTCCATGTCAGGCGAGCTTCGCTCGGATGAACCTTTAGCGACGGCAGAGATGGCCTGGAAACAAGGGCCGAGACGTCTCGCCACCGCCAGGCCACGCATCGAACGGGCGGCGGCGCCCGGCAGTCGCAACCAGCCGATCCGCCGACAGGCGCTCAGGCGCAGCGGCCGCGGACCGAGACCTCTTCCTTCTTGTCGCCCCAGAAGACCGTCATCTTGCCGGTATATTCGACGTGATCGTCGAGCATCTGCGTGCCGGTGAGGACGAGGCCGACGCTGATGCGCGGCTCGCCGGCCGCCCGCCAGTTGGTGACGACCGCCCCGTCCTTGCCGGCCGCGGTCTTGCCCTTTTCCAGCTCGCGCACCAGGCCGTTGGCCATCACGTAGCCACGCTCGAGGGGCTGGCCCTCGCCGGCATGGTCGGCGACCATGGTGACGAAGACGAAGCTGGCGTAGCCGTCATCGACCTTCTCGTCGGTGCCGGGCTCGGGCAGCACTTCCGGCTTGCCGCCCTCATCGGTCCGCACGAAGGCGCAGCGGCTGGCGATCGGCGCCCAGTCGAGCCGGCCGAGATTGAGCCCGCGCGGCGTCAGGCCGGAGGACGGCTCCTGGCTCTGGCCGGGCTTGGGTGCGGTGAAGGGCGACGATTCCAGATCGATGCCGCCGGCCGGCGGATCCTGGGCGAACGCGTCTGCGGCCACGAGAAGAACGGTTGCGGCGACGATCGCCCGCCAGCGGCCTTTCTCTATCCTCGTCATGTCGAACCCTCGGAACCTCGCCCCTGCCCCCGGATGTCTCACAGAAAGCTCTGTGGGTCCATGTCGATTTGTATCTGGACCGAGCCGCGCGGGCGCGGCGCATTGGCCAGCGTCTCGCGCAGATAGGCCTGGATCGGCGCCCGCCGGCTGGCCTCGACGAGAAGCCGGAACCGGTGCCGCCCACGCACCACGGCGAGCGGCGCCTCGGCCGGCCCGAGCATCTCGATCTCGGGCGCCTCGGGCGCCGCCTTGCGGATCTCCCGCGCGTGGACCTCGGCGTCCTTGCGGCTGTCGGCGGAGACGATGATCGCGGCCAGCCGGCCGAAGGGCGGCAGGGCGCTGCGCCGGCGCTCGTCGATCTCGCTGTCGTAGAAGCTCTCGGGATCGGCCGCGACGAGGGCCTGCATCACCGGATGCAGAGGCTGGAAGGTCTGGATCAGGCCGCGGCTGGCAAGCCCTGTGCGCCCGGCCCGGCCGGTGACCTGGTGGAGCAGCTGGAAGGTGCGCTCGGCGGCGCGCGGATCGCCGTTGGCGAGGCCGAGATCGGCGTCGATCGCGCCGACCAGCGTCATCTTCGGAAAATGGTGCCCCTTGGCCACCAGCTGCGTGCCGATGACGATGTCGGCCTCGCCGTCAGCGACGGCCTCGAGCTCCCGGCGCAGCCGGCGCGGGCCGCCGGCGATGTCGGAGGAGAGGACGATGGTCCGCGCCTCGGGAAAATCCTCGACCATCTCCTCGGCGATGCGCTCCACCCCCGGGCCGCAGGCGACGAGATGATCCAGCGTGCCGCATTCCGGGCAGGCTTCGGGGCGGGGCGTCGAGAAGCCGCAATGGTGGCACTGGAGGACGCCGCGCAGCCGGTGGTCCACGAGCCAGGTCGAGCAGTTGTGGCACTGGAACCGGTGGCCGCAGACCCGGCAGAGGGTCAGGGGCGCATAGCCGCGGCGGTTGAGGAACAGGAGCGCCTGTTCGCCCTTGGCCAGCGTCTTGCGGATCTCGGTCGCAAGCACCGGCGAGACGAAGCGGCCCCTGGCCGGCGGATGGCGGCGCATGTCGACGAGGGAGAGTTCCGGCAGCGCCGCATCGCCGTGCCGCGCCTTCAGCCGGACATGGCCGTAACGCCCGGAGACGGCGTTGACGCGGGTCTCGATCGAAGGCGTCGCCGAGGCGAGGATCACCGGAAAGCCGCCGAGCGAGGCGCGCACCACCGCCATGTCGCGGGCATGGTAGAAGGTGCGGTCCTCCTGCTTGTAGGCGGGGTCGTGCTCCTCGTCGACGACGACGAGGCCGAGCTCCCTGAACGGCAGGAACAGCGAGGACCTGGCGCCGGCGACGATGCGCACGCGCCCTTCGGCCACCTGCCGCCAGATCGCCTCGCGCTTCTTCGGCGCAACGTCCGAATGCCATTCGGCCGGCGGCGCGCCGAATCGCGCATGGAAGCGGTCGATGAAGCTCTGGGTGAGCGCGATCTCGGGCAGGAGGATCAGCACCTGTTTGCCGGCATCGAGGGCCGCAGCGACGGCCTCGAAATAGACCTCGGTCTTGCCGGAGCCGGTCGCGCCCTCGAGCAGCAGCGGCTGGAAGCGCGCGTTTTCGACGGCCGCGACGAGGTCGCCGGCGGCCTCAGTCTGATCCTTGCTGAGGGTGGCGCGGCCGTAGCTCGTGTCGGGCTCGGCGACGGCCGGCGGCGGCGGAAAGCGCACGGTCCTGAAGACGCCCTGCTTCAGGAGGCCATCGACGACAGAGGTGCTGACGCCGGCAGCATGGGCGAGACCGCTCTTCGACCAGGCGGGGGCGTCCTCGGCCGCCGAAAGCACGCGCTTTCGCGCGGGCGTGATGCGGTCGGGCGCCTCCCCGGTCGCCTCGATCCCCTCGATCCACGCCTCTGGATCGAAGGCGGCCGGCGCCCTCAGGGCCATGCGCACGACGAGGCCCGGCGGCGACAGCGTGTAGTCGGCGACCCAGTCGACAAAGCGGCGCATGGTCTCGTCCAGGGGCGGGCAGTCGAAGATATGGGTGATCGGCCTAAGCTTCCTCGCATCCACCGCATCCGTCGGCCCGTCCCAGACGACGCCCGCCACCTGGCGCGGCCCGAGCGGCACCTGGACGATCGAGCCCGGACGCACGACCATGCCCTCCGGCACCGTATAGGAATAGGGCCGGTCGGCGGGCAGCGGCACCAGGACGGGAACCACGGCTTCGGGAAAGAGCTGGTCGGTGAGGTTCAAGGCATCTCCGGCGAAGGACGGCACGGCGCCGGCAAGGCGAATCAGACGTGCAGCGCCCTCAGCCTAACAGCCCGCGACGGGACGCGCGCTTCGGCTCGCAGTCCGACCGGACGGCAACGGCCAACCGACCCGGCGCACATTTCGAACGGGTTCTAGGCCGTATCCGCCCCGTCGCGCCAGTCGAAGGCGAAAGGCGCCTCCTTGAAGGCGAAGCGGTCGAGATGGCTGGCGACGACGCCCTTCAACTGGTCCAGCTGCTCGGGCCGGCTCGCGTCGATGGTGCAGTCGAGATGATCCCCGCAGGCCGCCAGCACGAGGTGGCCGTCGCCCGGCCAGTCGGCCCCCCGAATGTCGCGCGGGAACGTCACGGTGCCCTTTTCGGGCGTGAACGCGACGGCAAGATTGTGGCTCCAGTGCGTGCAGAGCTGCTGCAGATAGCGACTGGCATTGCCGGTCGGAACACTGGCGGTGGATTGCAGTGCCATGGCTGGATACTCGTTTGTCGGCAGACCGCAACAAGGGCGACGGGCTGGAAATAAGCCCGCAGAACGGCCGTGCCAAGGTCCGGCCCGCCCGGGTCGGCGGAGCGCAGGGTTCGGGATCGACCGATCCCGTCTGCCGATCGCGACAGAATGTCCTATATGAGGGGAACGATCACCCGGCCGGCAACGGGATCGAAACGATCCATGTGGCGCCGGCCGCCGCGATCCTGCTATGGACGCGGCGAACGCACAACCCGAGTCTTGAAGGGGCACTCCCATGAAATTCTTCGTCGATACCGCCGACGTCGCCGAGATCCGCGAACTGGCGGAAGCCGGTCTGCTGGATGGCGTCACCACCAACCCGTCGCTGATCAAGAAGGCCAACCGGCCGATGACGGACATCATCGCCGAGATCTGCGAGATCGTCGATGGCCCGGTCTCGGCCGAGGTCGCCGCCACGGAGACGAGCGAAATGATCCGCGAGGGCAAGTTCCTCGCCGGGATCGCCGACAATGTCTGCATCAAGCTGCCGCTCACCATGGACGGGCTGAAGGCCTGCAACGAGCTGACCGGCGAAGGCTTCATGGTCAACGTCACGCTCTGCTTCTCCGCCGTCCAGGCGCTGCTCGCGGCCAAGGCCGGCGCGACCTTCATCTCGCCCTTCATCGGCCGCCTCGACGACATCAATCTCGACGGCATGGAGCTGATCGCCGACATCCGGCGGATCTACGACAATTACGGCTTCGACACCGAGATCCTCGCCGCCTCGATCCGCACCATGAACCACGTGCGCGAGGCTGCCCTGATCGGTGCCGACGTGGCGACGGTTCCGCCGGCAACACTGAAGGGCCTCGTCAAGCACCCGCTGACCGACAAGGGCCTCGAAACGTTCCTCGCCGACTGGAAGGCGACCGGCCAGACCATCGGCTGATCCCATGATGCCGCCCGCGTCGATGACGATGCGGACTGAATCGAAACGCCCCGGACGAGCCACAGCGGCTTTCCGGGGCGTTTTTGCATCTTGTGATCGGCCTCGGGATCATCCCTTCGCCGTTGCCGCGCCCTCCCCTGGCTCAGCCTTGCGGGCGGCGATCTCTTCGCGGGAGGGGTCGCCCGCCTCCGGTTTGACCACGCGCTTGACCAGCCGCTCCAGCGTCAGCCCCTGGACCAGCACCGAGAAGATCACCACCGCATAGGTGGCCGTGACGATCAGGTCGCGCTGCGGCCCGGTCGGCAGGGACAGCGCCAGAGCGACCGAGATGCCGCCGCGCACGCCGCCCCAGGTGAGCACCGCGACGATGCCTCTCGAGAAGCGCTCGCGCAGCCGGACGATCTGGAACGGCAGGTAGACGGCGAAGAACCGGCCGGCCAGCACCAGCGGGATCGCCAGGGCGGCGAGCGCGGCGGTCTGCCAGGTGAAATCGACGACGAGCAGTTCCAGCCCGATCAGCATGAACAGGACGGCGTTGAGGATGTCGTCGATCAGCGTCCAGAAGCCGTGGAGATAGCGCTGGGTGAGATCGCTCATGGCATAGGTGACGCCGCGGTCGCCGATGAGGAGGCCGGCGACCACCACGGCGATCGGGCCGGACAGGCCGAGCCGGTGGGCGGCCATGTAGGTGCCCATGACGAGGGCGAGCGAGATCAGCACCTCGACCGGATAGTCGTCGATCTTCAGCATCATGCGGTAGGCGACATAGCCGGTGAGCGCGCCGAAGACCGCGCCGCCGAAGGCCTCGACCACGAAATGCTCCATCGCCAGGGAAAATGTCAGGTGCTCGCCGGAGGTGCCTGCCGCGAGGCCGACGAGAATGGTGAAGACGACGACGCCGACGCCGTCGTTGAACAGCGATTCCCCCGCCATGTCGATCTCGAGCCGCTTCGGAACGCCGCTGATCGTCTTCAGCGTCGCCAGCACGGCGACCGGATCGGTCGGCGAGATCAGCGCGCCGAAGACCAGCGCCCAGGTGAAGCCGATGGGCACGCCGACGGCGGCCGCGAGATAGTAGAAGCCGGTCCCGCAGATCGCCGTCGAGATGACGACGCCGAAGGTCGCCATCAGCCCGACCGAGAGGCTGCGGGCCTTCAAGGCTTCCCAGTCCACATGCAGCGCGCCGGCGAAGAGGAGGAAGCCGAGCATCCCCTCCATCAGCGTCTCGTTGAAGTCGATGCCGGCGACCGTGTCGCGGATGGCGGTCGGAAATCCGAGGCTCGGAAAAGCCAGGGAGAGGGCCATCAGCAGAAGCGAGGCCGCAAGTCCGAGGATCAGAAGGCCGGCATTGCTCGGCAGGTGGAGATGGCGCTTGTTCAGAAAGCCGAACAGGGCGGCGAGGACGAGAAGCAGGGCAGCCAGATCGAACAGGCTCAGCATGGGCGGCTCCGGTCGGATCGTCGAACGAGACACGAAAAAAGGGCGACGCCATGCGCCGCCCTCTCCCAGATCATCAGACGCGCTGGAACACCAGCCCCGGCGCGCTTCCAGCCGATCAGGACTGGAAGTGGCTCTCCATGAAGTAGATCGACTTGTCGAGGCCGCGACCGACGGCGGTCAGAAGATCCTCGGTCAGCGGATCGCCGGCCTCGGAGGCCTCCTCGATGCCCTTCTCGACCGCCGCGCTCCAGGTGGCGTAGCTGTCGGTCAGGCGCTTCAGATGATCCTCGGACTTGACGAGGTCGAGCGGGTAAGGCTCGAGGACGGAATTCTCGACCGCCGCCTGAACCGTGCCATGGGCCTGGCCGCCGATCGCCGTCAGGCGCTCGGCGATGGTGTCGACATAGCCTTCGGTCAGCTCGTGCAGCTCGTCGAACAGCTTGTGCACGGCGATGAAGTTCATGCCCTTGACGTTCCAGTGGGCCTGCTTGGTCTGGTAGGTGATGTCGACGGCCGTCGCCAGATGCACCTGCAGCAGCTCGACCATCGCGCCGCGGATGTTCTCGGAGATCGGGTTCTTGGTCGGATGAAGATGGGTCTTGCCGGTCTTCTCGGCTTTGTCGGTCTTGTTGCCCTTGGCCATGGGTGGTCCCTTCTCGAACATGGAAACGCGCGCGGACCGCCGATTGACGGCCCGCAGGAAACTCGCTCGATAACCAGTGCGGGGGGCCGAAGTTCCGAAACGGTCGCGCTGTCCGGCCAGAATCTCTTGCCCTCGAAAGCTGCCCGCCCCGGTTGCGCGGCCCGCCCGCCGCGCCAGATGGAAGTGGACCATTGCCAGGCCATTGAAAGGAGACGGCATTCATGAAGACGATGCTCATCACCGGCGCGTCGAGCGGCATCGGCGAGGCGACGGCCAAGCGCGCCGTCGAGGCCGGCTACCGGGTGGGGCTCGCCGCCCGGCGCAAGGAGAAGCTCGACGGCCTCGTTCGCGAGCTCGGCCCTGACAACGCCCTCGCGGTCGGCTGCGACGTCACAGATTTCGCGTCCCAGCAGGCCGCCGTCGCGGCCGTGACCGAACGCTTCGGCGGCCTCGACGCCCTCTTCGCCAATGCCGGCGTCGGCTCCTCGAGCGCCGGCACCGCGGACGGCGATCCGGAGGAATGGCGGCAGATGGTGCTGACCAACGTCCTTGGCGTCATGTACAGCGTCAAGGCCGCGCATGAGGCCATCGCCGCCGCCAGGGGGCACATCCTCATCACCAGCTCCGGCGCCGGGCGCAAGGTCATGGCCGGGTCGGTCTATGGCGCGACGAAATGGGCGATGTCGGGCTATGGCGCCAATCTGCGCGAAGAGATGAGGGAGAAGGGCGTGAAGGTGACGCTGATCGAGCCCGGCATGGTCGACACGCCGTTCTTCGACCAGCCGAAGCCGGGTGCCCTCGTCGCCGACGACATCGCCAGGGCCGTACTCTATGCCCTGTCGCAGCCGGAGAACGTGCTCGCCGGCGAGATCTGGGTCGAGCCCCTTAAGCGCTGATATCCGTGTCGCGGCGGGGGCGCTTCCCGCGCCGCCGCGACGGGCCGAAAGCTGGCCGGAACGCGCGGTATCCGGGCGGGACCCGCCGTCAGCCCATGTGGTCCTTGATGCCCATGAAGGCCTTGTCGCCCCAGACGGACTCGACCTTGGAATTGCGCCCGCAGCCGGTGCGATAGTATTTATATTTCAGCGGGTTCTTCTTGTAGTAGTCCTGGTGGTAGCCCTCGGCGTCCCAGAATTTCGGGGCCGTGGTGACCTCGGTCGCCACCTCGCCGAGATCCTTCTTCACCGCCGCCTCGGAGGCCTTCGCCTGCTTCAGCTGCTCGTGCGAGGTCGCGTAGATCGCGGTGGTGTAGGCGTAGCCGCGGTCGCAGAACTGGCCGCCGGCATCGGTCGGATCGACCGAATGCCAGAACACCTCCAGCAGCTTGTCGTAGCTGACCTTGGCGGGGTCAAAGGTGATGCGGACCGCCTCGCGGAACCCCTCGTGGTCGTAATAGGTCGGGTTCTGGGCTTTTCCGCCGATATAGCCGGAGGTGGTGTCGAGGACGCCGGCGACATGGTCGAAGTCGCTCTCGACGCACCAGAAACAGCCGCCGGCGAAGATCGCCGTCTCAGTGTTCTGGGCGCCGGCAGTGCCCGGAAGCGCCGCCAGTGCGAACCCCAGCGCGGCCGCGCCCGCGAGCATCGAAGAAATCGTCCGCTTCATTCCCGTCTCCATTCCCGTCTCCAGGATCGCCCATAGCCGGTGCGCCCATGACCCGCCGCGCCGCGCCGGCCGGCCGGGGAGATCGCCCCTCGGCAGTGATCGGCCGCGAACCGCATCGGTCGCTCACCGGGAACTTCGCATGAAACGCCGCGATTGTTTCAAGCGGGGGAGATCACTTCCGCCGTGATCTGTCCGGACGAGGTTCAGGGCTGCCGAGGCTCGAAAGAGGATCCGGAGCCTCGGAGCTTCATCCACGCCCGCAGCGCTCAGCCGCCGTCGGCCGCAAAGCCTGCCGCCTCGATGCCGGCGGTCGCCGCTATCTCATCGTTGTCCGAGGTATCGCCGGTGACGCCGACGGCCCCGAGGATGGCACCGCCCTCGCCCTTGATGAGGACGCCGCCCGGTACCGGCACCAGCACGCCCTTGGCCAGCGCGTTCATCGCCTGGATAAAATAGGCCTGTTCCTCGGCCCGCTTGTGGATGGCGCGCGAGCCCATGCCGAGGCCGATCGCGCCGTTCGCCTTACCGATGGCGATGTCCGGCCGCATGCGCGACGCGCCGTCCGAGCGTTCGAGGGCGATCAGCGCGCCGCCGGCATCGAGGACGGCGACGGTGAGTGGCTTGAAGCCCTTGGCGATGCCGGTCTTGAGGGTCTCGGCGACGATGATGCGGGCCTTGTCGAGCGTCAGCATGGAATCTCCTTCATGTTCGATGCCCAAAGATAGGCGCTGGGACGGCGCTGTCAGCCAGAAAGTGCGAGCCACGCCGGCGACTGGCGGATCGCCGGGCGGCGGCTGGCGTCGCCGGGGGGTGCCGAGGCGGGCTTGATCCTTTGGCGGCGGGGTGGCGGCGACGGCCGTTGCGAGGTCGGCTTGATCAGTCGGCGGCAAGTCACCCCCCTCTGCCCTCCTGAGCCGGTCGAAGGGCGGGCATCTCCCCCACAAGGAGGGAGATCAGACCTCGGTCGGTGTCATGCACCATTCATCCAACGCTGGCGGTTCGGCAAGACCAGCGCCGTGGTTCATCTCGGCGATCGCCATTGGTGATCTCACCCCTTGTGGGGGAGATGCCGGCAGGCAGAGGGGGTGTCTTGGCACCGGCGCCGGAATGCTGAAACGCCGATGACGACAGCGTCCCTGCAAGGAGCGGTGCCAGGCGGCGCCCGTCAGCGGCCGACGAGGAGGATCTGGACCCGGCGGTTTTCGCCCGCTTCCGGGGCATAGGGGTTCTTCAGGTCACGCTCGCCGCGCCCGGAGGCGACGAAGCGGCTGCGGGGCAGGCCGGACGCCTGGGATAGCGCCTCGGCCAGCGCCTCGGAGCGGCGCTGGGACAGAGCGAGATTGTAGGCGTCGCCGCCGGCGGCGTCGGTGTGGCCGAGGAGGACGAAGCGCTTGTCGGCGAGGCGGGGATCACTGAGGGCTGTCGCCAGCTCGGTGATCTTGCCGTATTCGGAGGCGAGCGGCTGGTCGTCGTCATAGGCGAACAGCACCTCGATATCGATCGACGGCAGGGGCCTGGCCTCCTCGACGGCGATGGCGGCACGCGCCTCCTGCCGTTCGGCCGGGCTCGCCGCAGCGGCGGCGACAGGTTCCGGCGCCTCCTCGATGACGCCGAGATTCTGCAGGTCGTCGAGGGAGAAGGATTTGGCGGACTTTTGAGCGCTTCCTGCGCAGTCCGCGCCGCCGCTGACCAGGCAGTCGCTGAGGCGGCTGGCCGAGGAGGCGCCGGCCTCTGGCGACTGGGCCGGCGGCCGAGGATCCGACGGCGCGACGGAATCGAGATCGAAGCTGTCGAGCGACAGGCCCTGGGCGACGGCCCCGCCGGCGGTCGCCAGCAGCAGGAGCGCCGCGCCGCCAGCGAGAGTCGCAAGCTGGAACCGATGCATCCCGCCCGCGTGGCGGCATCCGCCCCGCGAGCGCGCCTCTGGCTTCACCGTGATCGTGGCCATGTCCGTGTGCCTCCCTCAGATGTCATCTCGTAGCGTCGGCCCCGGTCTTCGACCGGCGCCACGGGCATACCGCTCAAGCGCCGCGCGGGTTCGGCGGCCCGAGGGCCGATCTCCCGGGCCGCTGGTCTCACTGGACCTTCTCCACGGAGCCGATGGCATAGCCGACGCCGCCGGGCAGCGTCGCCGCGGCGGCGCGGCGCTGGCTGGAAAGCTCGTCACGGATCCCGCCGAGCCAGTCGACGAGATCGGACTTCTGCGGCTCGGCGACGCAGCTCGAGCAGAACAGCACGACCTTGTTCAGCCCGAGCGGATCGGTCTCTTCCAGATAGAGCTTGGCCTTGGTCTGCGGCGAGGATTCGTAGGCCGTCGCGCCGGAGGCCGTCTCGGTCTTCTCGAAGATGCGCACCGGGATCGGCGTGACCTTGCCGGATGCAAAGCCGAAGAAGGTCGGCGTGCACTGGCGCACCAGCGCCCGCAGCGACAGGCGGTCGCCGGTGCGCCCGGTGGCCGGGCCGACGGAGAAGTCGAGGATCTGGCCGGCCTCCCGGCAGGCCGGCGGAAGCGGGTCCGGAACGGCAATGGGCTCGGGCTCGGGCTCGGGCGCGAAGCTGATGGCCGGTCCATCCGCTGCCGGCCCATCGGCCGATGCATCGGCCGGCGCGTCCGAGGGGTCGACCGGCACCGGCACGGTGGGAACGGTGCCGTCGGCGCGTGGCGCCGGCTCGCCTTGGTTGCCGCCGCGTCCCGCCGCATCGCGAGGATCGGCGGCTTCCGGCGCGGCCGGGGGCGCCGTGTCGTCGACGCTCAGGCCGGCGGTCTCGACCGGTTCGCCATCCCCGCCCGAGGTCGGCGGGCCGTCGGCCACCTCCGGCTCGACGCGGCAGGCTTCCAGCTCGTCCGTCTCGGCGGCGACGGAATAGCGCTGGCGCGACAGGAGCCGCCCCTTGGCGCGCAGCGAGGCGAGGATGTCGAGGGTGTCGGCCGGCTGGCGCGGGACGGTGAATGCGAGATCGAGCGTCGCGACGTCGCTGCCCGCGGCGGGTTCGTCGATGAGAAGATCCGGCAGCTCGCGGCCGGCGCCGAAATCCATCGTGCCGTTGCCGTAATACGCGTCCTGGAAGCGCTCCGCCGCCCGGTCGAGATAGGCGCAGGCGGGATCGGCGGAGGTCTTCAGATAGACGCCGGGAAGGCTCCTCAGCCGGGGTGAGAGCGTCGACAGCGCCAGCCGGTAGGCGCCTTCGAGGGTCAGGTAGTCGCGCGGGCTGCGGCTGTCGGCGCGCGGCTCCAGGCTCTCCAGCGCCAGGTTGAAGGCGATCGAGCGGTTGCAGCCATAGGCGCCGTCGGCGCCGCGGGCGAACACCGACAGGTCGATCCGGGCGACGCCCGGCTCCGGCCGGCTGGCCTTCAGGACGATCGGCAGGGTCGACGAGCCGAGCCGCGACAGGGCCGTCGCCAGTTGGTTCTGGTCGGGCGTGCCGAGGCCGGCGATCGGCGCCAGCGCCCCGGCATCGGCGGCGGCGCTGACATCGACGGCGACGCGGCGTGCCTCGCGCAGGCCGGTGAGGACGAGGTCGTTGATGCGCTGCCGGTCGTTCTGGGTGAAATGCGGATCGCCGATCGGCAGGCCGTAGAAGGTGACCGTGAAAGGCCGCGGCTCCTGCGGCCCGATGCAGTTGCGGGTGAGGACGTCGGCGACGGTGTCGCGCAGCCGCGCCTCGATCAGCGCCAGCGTGTCGTCGGCGCCGGCGGCACGGGCGGCGCCCGGCGCGGCGACGGCCACCGGCAGGGCGACCAGCGTGGCAAGCGCGCTCCGCATGACGCCGCGCCAGAGACCGGCCGGCCGGCAACGCCGCATGATCATGCCCCCGGTCGAAGCCACGCCATTCTCCACGCCACCATCCCTCATGCCTGCCCTTTCGTGCGACCGCGCCTCATCATTGGAAGCGCCAGAGCGATCCGGCGCCGCGCTTCGGCGAACCCACTCTCATGGCTTCGCGCAAGGCAGGCCGGCCGAGCCGAAGCGCGCCGAGCAGGCGATCTTCCCGATCAGCGACTGGGCCTCGACCGAGGCCCGGCCGTCGGCGCCGAGAGCGAAGCGCATGCGCACCGTCGCCGCCGCGTCGCCGTCGTCGAGGGCGAAGGTGTAGAAGCCCGAGCGCCGATCGGGCGCGACGCCGGAATAGACGAAGGCGCCGGCAAAGCTCTTGTCGTAGGTGACGTTGCGCTTCTCGAGACGATCACGGCGCGAGCGCTCCTCGGCAAAGAGAGTAGCGGGCCCGACATCGACCTCGACGTCGAGATCGCCGAAGCGCCAGACCCGCAGGTCGCCCGTATCGACGAGGGGCTTTATGTCCGAGATCACCGCCGCGGAAAACCGGCCGAAGCCGGCATCGGCTGGGGCAGCCGGAGCAGCCGGCGCCGCGGCAGGATCCGCGTCGGGGGTCGCGGCGGGAAGGGAGCCGGACGAAGCGGGCGGCGGGTCGGCGGGCGGCGGGTCGGGGGGCAGCGGCACGCCGCGCTTGTCGGCGGCGATCGCGGCGCGGGCAGCGGGGGGCAGATCGGCGATGCGCATGTCCCTCGGCAGGAGCCAGGAGATCATCGGCGTCAGCCGGAGGACGCTCTGGCTCGCCCGCTGGCCGTCATAGGCGGCCTGGTTCCAGCCGCTGGAGGAGAAGACAAAGCTGGTGAAGGGCTCGGTATAGGTGTCGCTGACGTCTTCGAGCCACGCCATGCGGGCGAGCTGGACGGAGAAGTCGCCCGACGGGATCGCCTGCCCGGCGCCGGCGCCGCAGAATGCCAGGGTCAGGGGCCGGTCGTCGATGTCGAAGCCGAGGAAGACTTCGCCCTCCTTGGTCTTGCCGGCCGGGGATTCCCGGTAGTCGGCCTGCAGCGCGGTGACCTCGGCGAGATCGGCGCGGTAGTGCAGCGCCAGCAGCTTCTCGCAGACGGCGCGGGTGATCGCCCGGCGGTCGAGGCCGAGGGTCGACACCGGCACGGGCGGCAGCTCGCCGCCGAAGGCGACGACGTCTGCCACCGTCTCGATGGCCATGACGTCGTCCGGCCCCATGGCGACGATCCGGTCGATCACCAGCGGGCTGACGGCATAGTCCGCCAGGAACCGGACCAGCGTGGAGATGCCGAGGCGCAGGCCGCTCGCCTGGGTGTCGAGGCGCTGATCTTCCGGCAGGGCGGCCATCGCGGCCGGCGAGATGTAGGGCGAATGGAAACCGATCCGCCCGCCGGGCTCGACATAACGGTCGACATAGGTGCCGACGCCGCCGGTGGCGTGGAAGCTCGACCCGCCGAGCCAGGCGAGCGCGCAGGCGGAGAGGCAGACGGCGCCGTCCTCGACGATCGCCGCGACGCTCTTCTCGCGCATCAGATTGGCGATGGCGATGCCCTCGCCGAAGGAGCCGCCGGGGCTGTCGAGGCTGAGCATCGCGGCGGTGTTCTGGTAGTCGCATTCGCGCTTTCGGCAGAGATCGGCGACGAGGACGGCGAGCTTTGCCGCATCGCCCTTGCCGATGGCGCCGGAGAGGGCGATCACCGGCTCCGGCCGGCTGGCGCTGAAGGCCTGGCGCAGGACGCGGAATTCGGCGGCATGGAGGGGCGACGGCAGGATCGCGGTACCGAGGATGGGGCCGAGGGTGGCCGCGGCGGCGTATATGGCAGCGGCGAAACGGACCGGCCGGGCGGCGGGGCAACGGCGGCGGAATACGCGGTCACGGAGCACGATGGTCGCGCCGGCGACGCGGGCGATCAGGCTCCTCGGCGGGCGTCGAAGGCCGTCCTGCATCGATCGGCGTCTCCCATCCGGCCCGGCGACCATGGCGCGCCGGCAAGGCTCGATCCCATCACGATCGGACGTGCATCACCGCACGGCCACCACCCTATGGGATCCTTGCATAACCTTGGGGAAGATAACAGCCCGATCACCGTCGGGAAATGACGTTTTGGGGAGCCGGCGGGGAGACCGGCGGCAAAGCGGCGACGGGGCGTCCAGCAGCTCAGCGGCGCGGATCGTTCGCCTCGCCGCTCACCGGCGAAGCGCCCCGGACGTCGCCATAGAGCCAGACCATTCGGTCGCAGAACCACAGCTTGCCGCCCATGACGAGAGCAAGGCCGAAGAGGGTGGGCCAGACTTCCAGCGTCCACAGGCCATAGGCCAAGGGCGGGATGCCGGCGACGGAGACGGCTGTGAGGACGAGGGCGGCGCGCTCGTGATGGCGGGGAACGGGGCGCTCCTTGCGCGCCAGGAACAGCCGCTCGCCATAGGTGGCCTGTGCCGCCCAGCTGTCCCGGCGGACGGGCGCCGCAAACAGCCGTGGATTGACGTAGACGAAGACCAGCACCGCGGCGACCGGGACGAGGCACCAGGCGCCGAGCCAGATGCGGCTCCAGATCGCGAGGACGAGCAGCGGGAGCGCCGCGACCCGGCTCCAGACCGAGAGCGGGCTGGCGTGGCGCTCCCACGCCGCGTCGTCCATGCGCATCGCGCGTTCGGCAAGGGCGAAAATGTCCATGGTCCCCGCCCCTGCCTCTCTCTCTCTCTGTTCCTGACCCTCGGTGCTGGAGCCTCAGGCCTCAGCTTTCGTCGGCGAGCCCGTCGAACAGGGCGGTCGACAGGTAGCGCTCGGCGAAGGAGGGAATGATGATGACGATGTTTTTGCCCGCCATCTCCTCGCGCTGGCCGACCTTCACCGCCGCCAGCACCGCCGCGCCGGAGGAAATGCCGACCGGGATGCCCTCGAGCCGCGCCACCATGCGGGCGTATTCGAAGGTCTCCTCGTTGGAGACCTGGATGATCTCGTCGTAGATCTCGCGATCGAGGATCGCCGGGGCGAAGCCCGCGCCGATGCCCTGGATCTTGTGGGGACCGGGATTGCCGCCGGACAGGACCGGCGAGGCCTCGGGCTCGACGGCGACGATGCGGATCGCCGGGTTGCGCTCCTTCAGCACCTGCCCGACGCCGGTGATGGTGCCGCCGGTACCGATGCCGGCGACGAGAGCGTCGACCTTACCGCCGGTGTCGTTCCAGATTTCCTCAGCGGTGGTGACCCGGTGGATCTGCGGATTGGCCGGGTTCTCGAACTGCTGCGGCATCACCGCGCCCTCGATCTGGGCGATCAGCTCCTCGGCCTTGGCGATGGCGCCCTTCATGCCCTTGGCGCCCTCGGTGAGGACGAGATCGGCGCCGAGCAGGCGGAGCATCTTGCGCCGCTCCGACGACATCGTCTCGGGCATGGTCAGGACCAGCTTGTAACCCTTGGCCGCGGCGGCGAAGGCGAGGCCGATGCCGGTGTTGCCCGAGGTCGGCTCGACCAGCGTCGTCTTGCCCGGGGTGATCTTGCCGTCGGCCTCGAGCTTCTCGATCATCGCCACGCCGATGCGATCCTTGACGCTGGCGATCGGATTGAAGAACTCGAGCTTGGCGAGGAGATTGGCCTTGACGCCGTACTGCTTCGCCACCTTGTCGAGACGGACCAGCGGCGTGTCGCCGATCGTGTCGGTGATGGAATCGTAGATCCGCCCGCGACCCTTGGTGCGCGGCTGACCGTCGTTGACCGGCTTGTCCATGATTTCCTCCGTTGTTTGCCCGGCGCAGGTCGTGACCTGCCCGTCAGCTGATGCGATCCTTGCGACGACCTCCGGGGATGATGCCGGATGGCGGGATCCGTCGCAGGGGGCTGCCTCGCGGCATATGTGGGCGCGATGACGGGGATGCCGCCCGGACCATGCGTCGAAACGTCGCTCGGCATCGAACATAGGGCACCGTCGGGGCAGCTTGGAGGCCGATTATTCCAAAGCGCCGGGACTTGCGGGAACGGCTTTGCCCGGCGGCACCTCCAGCCGGCGATGCGCATGCTTAATTCTTGATTCAAACTGCAGGATCGCGCGAACGGCGATGTTAGGAAAATCGGTGCAGCGTCCGCTGATCGCGCCGCAACCATCAATCTTTGCCGTTTCAGGATGATCTCATGCAGCAGCCAAACGAACGCATGAAAGCAGTCTTCGGAGAATTCGTCCTTCTCGTCATCGTGACGACGCTCGCGGTGGCGGCGCTCTCCCTGTGGTTCTTCCGCTCCTTCGGCGAAGCGGTGATGATGCCGGCCGTCGGCTTCACCGTCGCGGTGACGGCGGCGAGCGCCCTGCCCTATCTCGCCTATCTCGTCTTCCGGGTCGCCTCGCTGCATGCCGACAATGACGGCCTGATGCGCGCGGCACACACCGACCGGCTGACCGGCGTCCTCAATCGACAGGGCTTCGAGAAGGTCTTCCGCAACCACCTGCGCTCGCTGGTCGGTCAGTCCGACAAGGGCCTGATGCTGCTGATCATCGATGCCGACCACTTCAAGCGCATCAACGACCGGCTGGGGCACCCGGTGGGCGACATCGCCCTGAAGAAGATCGCCGGCACGCTGAAGAAGCTCGTCCGCCAGAGCGACGCCGTCGGCCGTCTCGGCGGCGAGGAGTTCGTCGTCTCGCTGCCCTGCGGCACCCCCGAGCAGGGCGAAAAGGTGGCCGAGCGGCTGCGCATGGCGATCAACCGGCTCCATGTCGGCTCGGGCAAGAACGGCGCGCAGCTGTCGGTGTCGATCGGCGGCGTCTTCATGCGCACGCCGCAGCCTTTCGACCGGATCTACGAGGCGGCCGACGCCAATCTCTACCGATCCAAGGAAGGCGGCCGCAACCGCTGCACCATCGCCTCCATCGCAGCACAAGGCCGTGGCCGGCTGCGCGGGCTGGAAGGCCCGGCAGCGTCGCAGACGGCCGGCTGAGGGCGGACCGCCTGAAGCACGATCCGCATCGCATAGCGGTGCGGATCCGGCGTTGTCATCGTCCGAACGCGACTACCGGCTGCCGGTCGAGCCGAACCCGTCGGCGCCCCTCGTGGTATCCGAAAGACCATCGACCAGCGTGAATTCGGCCCGGGTGACCGGGGCGATCACGGCCTGGGCGATGCGGTCGCCGGCGGCGATGGTCACGGCGTCATCGCCGAGATTGACCAAGAGCACCTTCACCTCGCCGCGATAATCCGCATCGACCGTGCCGGGGGCGTTGAGCACCGTGACGCCGTGCTTTGCGGCCAGGCCGGAGCGCGGCCGGATCTGCATCTCGAAGCCCACCGGCAGTTCGACGGCCAGCCCCGTCGGCACCATCGCCCGCGCACCCGGCACGAGCGTCAGCGGCGCGTCGAGGCAGGCGCGAAGATCCGCCCCGGCGGCGCCCGCGCTGGCATAGGCCGGAAGCGCCACCTCAGCACCTTCGCCGCCCGAGGCTCCCGCGCCGCCGGCGCCAAGCCGCATGACGCGGACCGTCACCCGTCGCTCCGTCGTGTCCTGCGTCATTGGGTCTCCGTGCGTCCGAGCCTCGCCGCGATCCAGTCGGCGAGGCGGGTGGCGGCGGCCTCCTTGGCCAAGGTCGGCCAGTCCTCGACGCCCTCTGCCGTGACGAGGCGGATGGTGTTCTCTGCTCCCCCCATGACGCCGCCGCCGATGCCGGGTCCTGGCGAAACGTCATTGGCGAGGATCGCGTCGGCGCCCTTGCGGGCAAGCTTGCCGCGGGCATTGGCGAGAAGATCGTCGGTCTCGGCGGCAAAGCCGATCACCAGGCCCGGGCGCCTGTCGTGATGGCCGACGGTCGAGAGAATGTCGGGATTCTCCGCCAGCGCCAAAGCCGGTGGCCCGTCGCCGGTCTTCTTGATCTTGCGGGAACTCTCGGCGGCGACCCGCCAGTCGGCGACGGCGGCGACGAAGACGGCGATGTCGGCCGGCAGCGCCGCCTCGACGGCGGTCAGCATCTCGGCCGCCGTCTCGACGTGCCGGACTGCGATGTCGCGGGGATCGGCGAGCGTCACCGGGCCGGAAACAAGCGTGACGCGGGCGCCGGCATCGCGCAGCGCCGCGGCGATGGCGTGGCCCTGACGCCCGGAAGAGCGGTTGGCGATGTAGCGCACCGGATCGATCGGCTCATGGGTGGGACCGGAGGTCACGATGGCGGAGAGGCCGGCCAGAGGCCGCCTGCGCGGTGCGAGCAAGGCTTCGGCGGCCGCGACGATCTCCAGCGGCTCGGCCATGCGGCCGGTTCCCGCCTCGCCCTTTTCCGCCATCTCGCCGCTGCCGGGCCCGACGAAGGCGATCCGGTCGTCGAGGAGACGCTGGTGATTGCGGCGGGTCGCCGGGTGGTCCCACATCGCCGGGTTCATCGCCGGCGCCATCAGGACCGGCGCGCGGGTGGCGAGAAGGATCGCGCCGGCCAGATCCTCGGCGAGGCCATTGGCGACGCGGGCCATGCGATCGGCGGTCGCCGGCGCGACAAGGACGAGGTCGTGCTCGCGGGCGAGCCGGATGTGGCCGACGTCCTGCTCGTCCTCCCGGTCGAAGAGATCGGAGTAGACCCTGCTGGCGGCGAGCGCGCCGACCGACAGCGGCGTGACGAACTGCGCCGCCGCCCCGGTCATCACCGGGGTGACGGCGGCGCCCCGTTCGCGCAGCCGCCGAATGAGATCGAGGCACTTGTAGGCCGCGATGCCGCCGCCGACGATCAGGAGAACGCGCTTTCCGGACAAGGAGCTCATGCCGAGAGTGCCGCAGTCACGTCCGTCGCGCCGAAGTCGTCGCCCTTGAACAGCAGCGGCGCTGCGAGGAACACCGCGAGGGCATAGGAGAAGCAGTCGCCGAAATTCAGCTTCGCCGGACTGCCGGAGCTGCGCCCGTAGCGGCGCCAGGCTTCGGCGGCGATGGTGGCCTGCGCCTCGGTGAAATCCATGATCTCCAGATCGATCTCTCGCGAAATGTCATTCAAACGGGCCAAGCCGTCATGGCCGAACCTGCCGGTCACGACGATCGAAACTTCGAGCAGCGTCGCTGCCGACATGGCCACGTCGTTCGTCAGCATGACCCGCGTGAAGTCGGCTGCCTCCGCCTCGGCCGCCACCAGCGCGAACAGGGCGGAGCTGTCCACGACGATCACTCGACGAAGTTCCAGAGTGCGTCGGTCTCGGCCTTCTGGTCGAACGGCCAGTCGGGCTTGCGTCCCAGCGCGAGGATCCGCCGCAGTCGCCGCTCCTTGTCATCATCCCAGCCCTGCGTCGGCCTGCGGTCGCTCGACTGGACCGGCGCATCGTCCGGCGTCTCGCCCGCCGGTTTCTCCAGTGTCTTCACCGCGATCAGCGCCCGCGCCTCCTCGGCCGGCGAGCGGCCGTGTCTGGCCGCACGCGCCGTCAGGCGCTGCATCACCTCGTCGTCGAGGTCGTCGATCGTCAGGCTCGCCATCGCATCCTCCCTGAGGGCTGAACGCTCGTCTTTCCTCTCTAGCCTCGGCCTTGCGGCGGAGCAACGCCGACCTCAGCCGAAGACGTCCCTAGAGCGGGATGGCTTTTCCTCGAATCGCCATGCCGCTCTAGCTTTTTGATCCCGCATGATCTTTTTCCGAGAGCCGGCAACCACCTCTCGGGATCATGCTCTAGCCGAAGACCAGGGCGGCGGCGATCACCATCAGCGTGCCGGCGATCACCCAGCGCTCGACATGGCCGAGGATGATGCTGGCCTTGCCGTCCTGGACGAGGTCCTTCAGCGTGTCGTCGTTGAGGCGGATGCCGTTCTCGATCAGCTCGGGCAATTCGCGGCCGAGGACCTCGAGGCCGACGGCGAGTTCCGGCGCCTTGCGCAGGAGCTTCAACCCGGCCTGGATGCCGTCCCGGGCTTCCTGCAGCTTGGCGGCGGGGCCGAGCTCGGCGAGGATGTAGTCGGAGACCACCGGCTCGGCCGCCACCCACATGTTGAACTTCGGGTCGAAGGTGCGGGCGACGCCCTCGACGACCACCATGGTCTTCTGCAGGAGGACGAGTTCCGGCCGCGTCTGCATCTCGAAGAGTTCGGTCACCTCGAACAGGAGCGTCAGGAGGTGACCCATCGAGATGGTCTCGGCGGGCTGGCCGTAGATCGGCTCGCCGATCGCCCGCAGCGCCTGGGCGAAGCTCGCCACGTCCTGGTTGCGCGGCACGTAGCCGGCCTCGAAATGCAGCTCCGCCACCCGCCGGTAGTCGCGCTTGATGAAGCCGTAGAGGATCTCGGCGAGGAAGCGCTTGGAATCCCGGCTGAGCCGGCCGACGATGCCGAGATCGACGGCGACGATGGTGCCGTCGGGGGCGACGAACAGGTTGCCCTGGTGCATGTCGGCATGGAAGAAGCCGTCGCGCATGGCATGGCGCAGGAACGACTGGACGACGGTGACGCCGATCTGCTTGGTGTCGTGGCCGGCGGCGACGATGCCGGCGACGTCGCTGAGCTTGAGGCCGTCGATCCACTCCATGGTGATGACGTCGCGGCCGGTGCGCTCCCAGTCGATCGCCGGCACCCGGAAGCCCTGGTCGCGGGCGACGTTCTCGGCCATTTCGGAGGAGGCCGCCGCCTCCAGCCGCAGATCCATCTCGATGCGGGTCGACTGGGTCAGCGTCTCGACGACGGCAACGGGCCGCAGCCGCCGGGACGCCCGCACGAAGCGCTCCAGGAACCGGGCGATGAAGGCGAAGGTCTCGAGCTCGCGGCGGAACCTAGCCCGGATCCCCGGCCGGATCACCTTGACCGCGGCGAAATGCTCGCCGCCGTCGCGGCTGCGCACGCGGGCCTTGTAGACCTGCGCGATCGAGGCGGCGCCGACCACCTCGCCGAGATCGATGAACAGCTCGTCGATCGAGCGCCCGAGGGTGGTCTCGATCTCGGCGACGGCGAGCCGGTGGTCGAAGGGCGGCACCTTGTCCTGCAGCGCGCCGAGCTCGCCGGCGATGTCGGCGCCGACGATGTCGGGGCGTGTCGCGAGGAACTGCCCGAGCTTGACATAGGAGGGGCCGAGCCGGTGCAGCGCCCGCGACAGCCGGTCCGAGCGCGCCTGGTTCTTCGCCGAACGGCGCTCCAGAAGCCGCGCGGCGCGATGCAGGAGCGCCGGCACCGGCGGCAGTCCTTCGGAGGGAAAGGCGCCGACGACGCCCTCGCGCGCCAGCACGAAGCAGGCCCTCAACAGCGCGAACGTCCCGGTTACTGGATTTGCCACGGATCTCTTTGCTCGGTCGCGCCGGCGGGGGCCGCGTTCAAGACGAACCGCCGACCCTCACCCGTTCTGTTCCACTCGATCGATCGATGCGGGGCGCCCGGCCCCTTCTGTCCGATCATCGCCTCAGAGCTTCCATCCCGAATGGATGGCCGCGATGCCGCCGGACAGGTTGCGGTAGGCGACCCGCTCGAAGCCGGCCTGCCGGATGGTGGCGGCGAAATTCGTCTGGTTGGGGAAGCGCCGGATCGATTCGACCAGATACTCGTATGATTCCCGGTCGTTGGCCACCATCTCGCCGATCCGCGGAATCGCCTTGAACGACCAGGCGTCATAGATCTTCTCGAGCACCGGCAGCTCGACTTCGGAGAATTCCAGGCAGAGAAACCGGCCGCCGGGCTTCAGCACGCGGTAGGCCTCCTCCAGCGCCGTGCCGATGCGCGGCACGTTGCGGATGCCGAAGGCGATCGTATAGGCGTCGAAATGGTTGTCCGGCAGCGGCAGCTTCTCGGCGTTGCCTTCCAGGAAGGCGAGGTTTTCGGAGAGCTTGCGCTTGATCGCCCGCTCCGCGCCGACGCCGAGCATCGAGGCATTGATGTCGACGACGGTGCCCTGCGCCCGGCCGCGCGAGGCATCGACGATGCGGAAGGCGACGTCGCCGGTGCCGCCGGCAACGTCGACGAAGCGGAATTCCGGCCGGTGCGGCGGGCTCAGCCAGGCGACCATCGCCGCCTTCCAGGCCCGGTGCATGCCGCCCGACATCAGGTCGTTCATCAGGTCGTAGCGCTCGGCCACCCGGTGGAACACGGCATTGACCCGCTCCTGCTTCTCGGCGCCGCCGCCGACGGTCGCAAAGCCGTAGGCGGTCTCCATGGCATCGGCTGCGGTGGCGCGCGATTGCGACATGACGTTTGACCTTACATTGCAACGCATCGGCTCGATGCGGATATTGCGGGCACCGTGCTGGACACCTGCCGCCTTGTATGAAGACGGGTCGGCGGGCGACACGGGGGTAGCGGCTTCTGCGCGCGGCGCCAAGGGGCGATGCGAGAACGCCGTCATTCGAGCGAAGGACTTAAGCGAAGATGCCGGAATTACCAGAGGTGGAGACCGTGCGGCGCGGGCTCGAACCGGTCATGGCGGGCGCCCGCGTCGAGGCGGTGGTGGCGGCGCGGCCGGACCTGCGCTTCCCCTTGCCGGAAAACTTCGCCGCACGGCTTCAGGGCCGGCGGATCGAGAGCCTGGGCCGGCGGGCGAAATATCTCCTCGCCGAATTCGAGGGCGGCACGGTGCTCGCCATGCATCTCGGCATGTCCGGCTCGTTCCGGATCGAGAGCCGGACGGGGACGAGCCTGCCGGGCGTCTTCGTCCATGCCCGCTCGACCGCGAGGCTCCACGACCATGTCCGCTTCGATCTGACGGAGCCGAACGGCCTGCCGGTGTCGGTGATCTTCAACGATCCGCGGCGCTTCGGCTATATGAGCCTGATCGAGCGGGAGGACTTCGGCGCCCACCCGCATTTTCGCCGCCTCGGCATCGAGCCGACCGGCAACGCCTTGTCCGGCGAGGCGCTGGCGCCGCTCTTCGCCGGGCGCGCCGCGCCGCTCAAAGCGGTCCTCCTCGACCAATCGGTGATCGCCGGCCTCGGCAACATCTATGTCTGCGAGGCGCTGTGGCGGGCGAGGCTGTCGCCGCGCCGCGCCGCCGGCACGCTGGTGAGCGCGAAGGGCGTCGCGACAAAACGGCTCGAAGCACTTGCCGAACACATTCGCGAGACCATCGCCGACGCCATCGCCGCCGGTGGCTCGTCGCTGCGCGACTACCGCCAGGCGGACGGCTCGCTCGGCTATTTCCAGCACTCCTTCGCCGTCTATGACCGCGAGGACGAGCCCTGCCCTCGCCCCACCTGCCGAGGGGTGGTGAAGCGCATCGTACAGTCGGGACGGTCGACCTTCTTCTGCCCGATCTGCCAGAGATAGCGGTGGCAAACCCCGCCCCTGCCGGCCGCGGCCCTGTGCCGACGGGCCGTATTGCGTTCGCCCGCCTGATCGTTCAAGCATGGTGACGACCCGCGTCGTCGACCCGTTCGACGCCCGTCGATCCGGTGGAGCGCCATGAGCTATGAAACGATCAAGGTCGAGACCCGCGGCCGCGTCGGTCTTCTGACCTTCAACCGTCCGAAGGCGCTGAACGCGCTGAGCCAGCAGACGATGCGCGAGGTGGTGCAGGCGCTGAAGGGTTTCCAGGCCGACGCCAGGATCGGCGCGGTGGTCCTGACCGGGTCGGAGAAGGCCTTCGCCGCCGGCGCCGACATCAAGGACATGCAGGGCATGGACTTCACCGACGCCCTGTCGGCGGATCTCTGGGGCGAGTGGGAAGACCTCGGCGAATTCCGCAAGCCGACGGTCGCCGCGGTTGCCGGCTATGCGCTCGGCGGCGGCTGCGAGGTGGCGCTGATGTGCGACATCGTGATCGCCGCCGACAATGCCAAGTTCGGCCAGCCGGAGATCACCCTCGGAGTGATCCCGGGCATGGGCGGCACCCAGCGCCTCGCCCGCTCGATCGGCAAGGCCAAGACCATGGACCTGGTTCTCACCGGGCGGCTGATGGACGTGCAGGAGGCCGAACGCTGCGGCCTCGTCGCGCGGATCGTGCCCGCCGCGGATCTTCTGGAAGAGGCGCTGCGCACCGCCGACAAGATCGCCAACTTCTCGCTGCCGGCGGTCATGCTCGCCAAGGAGGCGGTGAACCGGGCCTTCGAGGTGTCGCTGTCGGAGGGGCTGCGATTCGAACGGCGGGGGTTCCACTCGCTGTTCGCCACCGAGGACCAGAGCGAGGGCATGGAGGCCTTCGTCCAGAAGCGCTCGCCGCAGTTCAAGAATCGCTGACCGGTTCGAGAATCGCCAGTTTCAGGATCGCCGGTTCCGGGCTTGCCGGAGCTGGCGATCATCTTCCACCGGCCGGAACGGCCTGCGGACATCCGGCGGCGCTTGCTGCGACGAGCCGCCGAGGCTGGCTGGGCTTGCTGCCGGTGCAAGCCGACGACGGAACGACGTCTTAGCGGCCGAAGATGGCATCTGAGACAAAACTTCACCGGGCGGACGGATGTTGACGCATCCCCCTCCAGTCCCTATAAGACGCGCCACTTGGCGGCGTCTTCCGGGCGCCGCCCGTTCTTTTGTGCCGCCGCATTTCCATGGTGATTGCCGGCGCTGCGTGGTCCGATCAGGAAAGAGAGACGAACATGGCCAACACACCCTCGGCCAAGAAGGCGACGCGCAAGATCGCTCGCCGTACGGCCATCAACGGCGCCCGCCGCTCGCGCGTGCGCACCTTCCTGCGCAAGGTCGAGGAAGCCATCGCTTCCGGCAACAAGGATGCCGCCGTGGAAGCGTTCCGGGCTGCCGAGCCCGAGATGCGTCGCGCCGCCTCCAAGGGCGTCTTCCACCGCAACACGGTGTCCCGGAAGATCTCGCGCCTGTCGCACCGCGTGAAGGCGATCGCCGAGGCCTGATCTCGCGACGACGTCTGGCAGATGAAAGCCCGGCTCCGGCCGGGCTTTTCGATTCTCGGGCCGGGCTTTTCGGTTCTGGGGCCCGGGCTTTTCCGATTTCCCGGCTCCGGCCTTCCTGTCCTGGCAGGCGGCACCTCCCGGTCGCCGGTGGGCTGCGAGGACCGGTGGATCGCCGCGGACGCCGGACAGGCCCAGCCCCAGCGACGTCTGGCGATCGGTGCCTTCGCGGCGGCGAATTCGGCGGTTTCGGGGCCGGGCCGGAGCGATCCCCGGGACCCGCCTTGCGGATTGCGACAACTCGATGTCGACCGGGGGAAACAGGCAGGCGCGATTCTCTCCGCGCAAGGGGCTGAATTGTCGCCGGATTCCGCCTTCAAACCGACATTACCAAAATATCATATTGAAAACAGTGGGTTAGAAGAGGTCACTGAGCACAAGCAAATTGCCGGCTAACCAATTTCTCGCAAGCCATTGAGTCAAGTAGGCCGTCACAAATTCTGCAAAATTTATTCTTTGGGCACTGCGTCAAAGTGCCCGTCCGGGCCGAACCGCCTGACGGCTAGGGGTTTCGATCCCCGCCACGAAACCGGTGGATGACGGTGGCGCAACAAGACGCCCCAGAGTCACCCTCATTCGCTCCGAGTCGGCTTGCCCCGCCAGCCGTTGTTTCGTAACTTCCGGCCATGGCAAGAGCGGAGAGAGACGAAGTGCGGGGACTGAAGGACTTATCCAAAGCTTCAAGACAAGCTGTGATGTGTCCCTTCGCCGCGTACGTTACGACGCTCTTATAGCTTTTCGGTCTCAACCAAAAATATAACGCTGAGGCGCGCTCGGTTCGCAAAGCAACCGGCGTGATGCTTTGGCATTACTGACTGACGGGAAGTTTCAATGGCAACTGGCTACGAAGGCGACGTGACCGTCCGGCAATGCTGGTCGGCCCTGTCGGATGACCCCGCTGCGATCCTCGTCGACGTGAGAACGGCGGCGGAATGGACCTATGTCGGGATCCCCGATCTTTCGCCGATCGGCAAGGCCGCGATTCTCGCCGAGTGGCAGACCTTCCCTTCCATGGCCGTCGATCCAGGTTTCGCCGACCGGGTCACGCGGGCCGTCGTCGACGGCAAGCGCGACCAGCAGAGCCGGGTCTTCCTTCTCTGCCGGTCGGGCGTGCGATCCGTCGCCGCGGCGCGGTCCTTGACCGCGGCCGGCTTCGACCATTGCTACAACGTCCTCGACGGCTTCGAGGGGCCGCCCGACGAAAACGGCCACCGCGGCACGAAGGCTGGCTGGAAAGCGGAGGACCTCCCATGGCTACAGAGATGATTCGCGGCGGCCAGGCGGCAATTGGCCATGCGAAGACGAGATGGGACGGCTCTGGCGCCGGGCCGGCAAAAGACAGCGTGACATACGGGGCAGACATGACGGGTGGCGACGAGGATCGGGCCGAGGTGATCGAGCGCGTCAAACTGCGCCTCAAGGCCCAGCTCGGCCAGGACATCTACATGAGCTGGTTCCAGCGCATGAAGCTCGACAGCCTCGGCAAGGGCGTCTGCCAGGTGTCGGTCCCGACCGCCTTCCTGCGGTCGTGGATCCAGTCGCACTATCAGGAGCTCCTGACCGAGATCTTCGCCGAGGAGGTGCCGGGCACCCTGCGCGTCGACATCGCCGTGCGCTCGGCGGTGCGGGGCGGCGGCGTCACCATCCGCTCGAGCCGCATCGGCGGTCGGGCCGAGAGCGCCGCGCCGCTCCTCGCCAGCGAGCCGCGGATCGTCGAGCGAGCCCAGGTCGCGCAGGCCCTGCCGGCCGAGACGCCGCTGGCCATTTCCGGCTCGCCGGAATTCGGCTCGCCGCTCGATCCGCGCTACGTCTTCGACAGCTTCGTCGAGGGCTCGTCGAACCGCGTCGCGCTCGCGGCCGGCAAGGCGGTGGCCGAGAACGGGCCGGGCTCGGTGCGCTTCAACCCGCTCTTCGTCCATGCCGCCGTCGGCCTCGGCAAGACCCATCTCCTGCAGGCGATCGCCAATGCCGCGGTGCGCCGGCCGGACCAGCCGCGGGTCGTCTATCTGACGGCGGAATACTTCATGTGGCGCTTTGCCGCCGCGATCCGCGACAACCGCGCCCTCGACCTCAAGGAGACGCTGCGCGGCATCGACATCCTGATCATCGACGACACCCAGTTCCTGCAGGGCAAGTCGATCCAGCAGGAGTTCTGCCATCTCCTCAACGCCCTGATCGATTCGGCCAAGCAGGTGATCTGCGCCGCCGACCGGCCGGCGGCGGATCTGGAATCCCTCGACCCGCGGGTGCGCTCGCGCCTCTCCAACGGCATCACGTTGGAAATCGGCGTGCCGGACTATCCGATGCGCAAGGCGATCCTGGAAAGCCGGGCCGCGGCAATGCGCGCCGAGGATTCGAGCTTTGCCATGCCGGACCACATGATCGACACGATTGCGCGAAGGGTGGCCGGTTCCGGCCGTGACCTTGAGGGCGCCTTCAACCAGATCGCCTTCCGCCACTCCCTCGGCCAGCCGCTCTCGGCCGAGCATCTGGAGGATCTCCTCAACCAGCTGACCCGGGCGAATGTCGAGCGGCGGGTGCGGATCGAGGACATCCTGAAGTTCGTCTCGCGCCACTACAACGTGACGCGGACCGACCTCCTTTCGGCGCGCCGCACCAAGACCATCGTGCGCCCGCGCCAGATCGCCATGTATCTTGCCAAGACGATGACGCCCCGCTCGCTGCCGGAGATCGGCCGCAGGTTCGGCGGACGCGATCACACGACGGTGCTCCACGCCGTGCGCAAGATCGAGGGCGAGCGCTCCAAGGACGAGACGTTTTCCAACGAGCTCGACCTGATCCGCCGGATGATCGAGGAATGATCGCCATGTGATCGAACCCGGCCGGCCGCCTTGCGACCGGCCGGCGGACCGTCCGTCGAAAGACGAGCCGGGCCGGGCGAGCCGGCCGGAACCACAGCTTTCCCGTCCGGCCTGCCGGCCGCCCGGTGCCGTCGACGCGGCGCCCGGCGGCTACGCCCTTTTCAAGCCGGCAACGAGCCACTAAGAACGTTGGTCCCGGACGAGTCATCTCCTGGCGCCGGGCCCCTATGGAACGGCAGACCTCATGCGTATCATCATCGAGCGATCGAACCTCCTGAAGTCGCTGTCGCACGTCCACCGCGTGGTCGAGCGACGCACGACGATTCCGATCCTGTCCAACGTCCTGGTTCGCACCGAGGACGGCGGGATGCGGCTGAAGGCGACCGACCTCGACATCGAGATCACCGAAAGCGTCGCCGCCATGGGCGAGGAAGCCGGGGCGACGACCGTGCCGGCGCATCTCCTCTACGACATCGTCCGCAAGCTGCCGGAAGGCTCCGAGGTCAAGCTCGCCACCAATGGCGAGGGGACCCAGATGACCGTCTCGTCCGGGCGCTCGAACTTCCGGCTGCAGTGCCTGCCCGAGGCCGACTTTCCCGACATCACTGCCGGCAGCCTCAGCCATTCCTTCCAGCTGAAGGCCTCCGACCTCCTGCGGCTGATCGAGCGCACCCAGTTCGCGATCTCCACGGAAGAGACGCGCTACTATCTGAACGGCATCTATCTCCACACCGTCGAGGCCGAGGGCGACCTGTCGCTGCGCGCCGTGGCGACCGACGGCCACCGGCTCGCCCGCGCCGAGGTGAAGGCGCCGTCGGGCTCGGAGGGCATGCCCGGCATCATCGTGCCCCGCAAGACCGTCGGCGAAGTGCAGAAGCTGCTCGGCGACTGCGGCGACGACGACACCGTGGCGGTGGAGCTTTCCGACGCCAAGATCCGCTTCACCATCGGCGCGGTGGTGATGACCTCCAAGCTGATCGACGGCACCTTCCCGGACTACCAGCGGGTGATCCCGCAGAACAACGACAAGGCGCTGACCCTCGACCGGCAGACCTTCTCCAACGCCGTCGACCGCGTCTCGACGATTTCCTCCGAGCGTGGCCGGGCGGTGAAGCTGTCCTTGGCGCCCGACCAGCTGACGCTGACGGTGAATTCCCCCGACAGCGGCACGGCGACCGAGGAACTCGCGGTCGAATACGGCTCCGACGATATCGAGATCGGCTTCAACGCCCGCTATCTCCTCGACATTACCAGCCAGCTCTCCGGCGAGAGCGCCGTCTTCATGCTGGCCGATCCCGGCTCGCCGACGCTCATCCGGGACGGCGGCGACGAGACGACGCTCTACGTCCTGATGCCGATGCGGGTGTGAGCGAGACGGCACAGCGCCCGTCTTCGCCCGAGTCCATGGCCTCGGCGAGCCTGCCGTCCTCGCGGGTCGAGACGCTCCGTCTCGGCGACTTCCGCAACTATCCGGCGCTGGATCTCGGCTTCGACAGCGGCTTCGTCGTATTCTTCGGGGACAACGGGGCCGGCAAGACCAATCTCCTCGAAGCCCTGTCGCTGCTCTCGCCCGGCCGCGGCATCCGCCGCGCAACCTATGGCGAGATGGCACGCCAGGGTGGCAGCGGCGGCTTTCTCGTGCGCGCCGGAGTGGCTTCGGCCGACGGCGCGACACGGGTTGAATCGCGGCTGTCGCCGCCCGGCGCGGCGCCGGCCTCGCGCAATGTCCGGATCGACGAGACGGCGGTCAAAACTGCCGACGAGCTGCTGGATATCTGCCGCATCCTGTGGCTGACGCCGGCGATGGACGGCCTTTTCACCGGGCCGGGCGGCGACCGGCGGCGTTTCCTCGACCGCATGGTGCTCGCCGTCGACCCGGCCCATGGCCGGCGCGCCTCCGACTACGAGCGGGCGATGCGCTCGCGCAACAAGCTCCTCTCCGAGGACCGGATGGACGACGGCTGGCTCTCCGGGCTCGAGGCGCAGATGGCCGAGCTCGGCGTCGCCATGGCGCTGGCGCGGGCGGAACTCGTGCGCATGCTGGCGGCGAAGATCGACGCCGCGGCGGGCGCCAGCCCGTTTCCGCTGGCGCGGCTGGAACTCGCGTCGGGATATGAGAACGCCGATCTTGCCGGTGCGGCGCTCGACACGGAGGAGGAGGTGCGGCTCGCGCTGCGCCGCTCGCGCGCCCTCGACCGGGCCAGCGGCCGGACCCGCGAGGGCGCCCACCGGGCCGATCTCGCGGTGTTCTTTGCGGCCAAGGCGATGCCGGCGGCGCTCGCCTCGACGGGCGAGCAGAAGGCGCTGCTGATCGGCCTCGTCCTCGCCCATGCCCAACTGGTGGCGCAGGTCTCCGGCTTTCGTCCGATCCTGCTGCTCGACGAGGTGGCGGCGCATCTCGATCCCGGCCGGCGCGGGGCGCTGTTCGATCTCGTCGCCTCGCTCGGGGTGCAGGCCTTCATGACCGGCACCGATGCCCAGCTCTTCGAGGCGCTGGAGGGCCGGGCGAACATGATCCCGATCGGCGCCACAGACTGAGGATGACGCGATGCGCGAACCGTCTCTCGAGACCTCCGAGATCGAGCGCTACGCCCGGCACATCGTCCTGCCGGAGGTGGGCGGGCCGGGCCAGCAGAAGCTGAAGGCGGCGCGCGTTCTTATCATCGGCGCCGGCGGCCTCGGCTCGCCGGTGGCGCTGTATCTGGCGGCGGCCGGCGTCGGCCGCGTCGGCATGGTCGACGACGACCACGTGTCGCTGTCGAACCTGCAGCGCCAGGTGATCCACGCCACTGCCGATATCGGCCGGCCGAAGCTCGACAGCGCCGGCGAGGCGATCGCCGCGGTCAATCCGCATGTGGCTTTCACGGGCCATCCCGTTCGGATCGATGCGGCAAACGGGCCAGCCATCGTCGCGGGCTACGATCTCGTCGTCGACGGCTCGGACAATTTCTCCACCCGCTACCTGATGGCCGACCTCTGCGAGGCGGCGCAGATCCCGCTGGTGACGGCGGCGGTGCAGCGATTCTCGGGCTCGCTCACCGTGCTGGCACCGCATCTTGTGGACGGCGACGGACGGGCGAACCCGCGCTACCGGGACCTTTTCCCCGAGGCCCCTCCCCCGGGAGTCGTGCCGAGCTGCGCCGAGGCGGGCATCCTCGGCACCACCACCGGCGTCCTCGGCACGCTGGCCGCCAACGAGGCGATCAAGCTCGTCTGCGGCATCGGCGAGCCGCTGATCGGCAAGCTTTTGATGGTCGACCTCCTGGCCCTCCGCTTCGAGACGATCCGCTACCGGCGGCCGAAGGGCGGTTGATAGCGGCGACCGGCGCCGGCGCGACCGAGGCGGCTCGTCGCGGCTACTCGGTCGCGACGGCGCTCTTGCCGGCGGGCGGAGCCGCCGGTTCGTCGACGGCACTGTCGGGAATCGCCAGCGACAGGATGATCGCCGACAGGCCGGCGAGCGTGATCGGCGTCGCGAAGACCTGGCGGATGAAGTCCGGCAGCTGCTGGGTCGCGTCGGGCACCAGCGTCACGCCGAGGCCGAGCCCGAAGGACACGGCCATGATGTAGGCCTTGCGCCGGTCGATCTCCTCGCTCGCCAGGATGCGGATGCCGGCGACGGCGATGGTGCCGAAGAGCACCAGCGTCGCACCGCCGATCACCGGCTTGGGGATCATCAGGAAGACGCTGCCGATGATCGGCAGGAAGCCCATGACCACCAAAATTCCCGCGATATAGAGGCCGACATGGCGGCTGGCGACGCCGGTCATCTGGATGACGCCGTTGTTCTGGGAGAAGGTCGTGTTGGGGAAGGTGTTGAACAGCGCCGCGAGGCCGGAATTGACGCCGTCGGCGAGAACGCCGCCCTTGATGCGGGACAGGTAGAGATCGCCCTTCACCGGCTCGCCGGCGATCACCGAATTGGCGGTGAGGTCGCCGGTCGTCTCGATGGCGGTGATGAGGTAGATGAAGGCGATCGGCAGGAACAGCGCGAGATCGAAGTCGAGGCCGTAGCGCAGCGGCATCGGCAGCGCCACAAGCGGCCCGGTGCCGAAGGACGAGGCGTCGACCCTGCCGAGGACGAGGGCGACGAGGAACCCTGCCACGAGGCCGAGCATGATCGCCGAGATGCGGATCATCGGGTTCGAATGGAAGCTGAGGACGAGGATCACCACCACGACCAGGAAGCCGAGGGCGAGATTGACCGGATCACCGAGGTTCTCGCCGGCCGTCGCGCCGCCGGCAAAATCGGTGAAGCCGACCTTGACCAACGACAGGCCGATCACGGTGATGACGACGCCGGTGACCGTCGGCGTGATGATCCGGCCGAGCCTGCCGATGAACTGGGACAGCACGATCTCGACGAGGCAGCCGACGAGGCAGAGGCCGAAGATCATCGCCAGAATGTCTTCGGGGGTGCCGCCACGGCCCTTGACGGCGAAGCCTGCCGCGAGGACGGCGCCGAGAAAGGCGAAGCTCGTCCCCTGCAGGCTGAGGAGGCCGGAGCCGATCGGACCGATCCGCCGGCACTGGATGAAGGTCGCGACGCCCGAGACGAACAGCGACATGGCGATGAGATAGGGAACCTCGGCGCCGAGGCCGAGCACACCGCCGATGATCAGCGTCGGCGTGACGATGCCGACGATGGCCGCCAGGATGTGCTGGACGGCCGCCAGCGTCGCCGGCCCCGGCGGCGGCACGTCGTCGAGCGCATAGATCAGGGTGCCGAGGGGCGCTGCCGTCTTTTCACGCATCGATGCCTCCAGTTGCGTCAGCCGGCGGGCGAGCGGCCCGTCATGGGCGGCCGAACCCGCTGACGATCAGCCAAGCAGGAACCATACCAGTTTCGCGGCCGGTTGCGACGGAGGGGCACCTGCGGGCATACGGCCTGGCCGGACCCGGAAAGACGAACGCCCCCGGCGGGGTGCCGGGGGCGTCGGGGATGGAGATCGATCCGGCGCTGCGAGTGCGCCGGGGGTGGGGCTCAGGCCGCGGCCGCCTCGATCTGCTTGCCGTTGGCGTTGCCGGGCACGGTGTTGATCGCGATCGTTCGGGGCTTCATCGCCTCGGGAATGACGCGCACGAGATCGATGTGCAGCAGGCCGTTCTTGAGGCTGGCGCCCTTGACCTCGACATGCTCGGCGAGCTGGAAGCGGCGCTCGAAGGCGCGCCCGGCAATGCCGCGATAGAGGACTTCGGCGGGCGCGTCCTCCTTCTCGGCCTTCTCGCCCTTCACGGTCAGGACGTTCTCGCGGGACTCGATCGACAGCTCGGTCTCGTCGAAGCCGGCGACCGCCATGGTGATGCGGTAGGCGGTCTCGCCGGTGCGCTCGATGTTGTAGGGCGGGTAGGTCTGGCCGTTGTCCGGCTGGGACAGGCCGTCGAGCATCGAGACGAGCCGGTCGAAGCCGACGGTGGAACGATAGAGGGGGGCAAAGTCGACGTGACGCATGATGTTCTCCATTGGAAGCAACAGTTTCGCCTATGACCGATCAAGCAACCCATGTGGCGTTGCTTCGGCCGCGCGACCCTTTCCAGCGGTCGCAGGCCCAATCTGGTGGCGGCTTCTCGCCCGTTCAAGAGAGCGGCACGAGGAGACAAGCAAGTTTTTGATAGTTGCTGGCGCGAGGCGGCAGACGCCGGCCGCCGGGCCTTGGCGCCGGCGGATGGACCCGCCGGATGAGCGCCGGGATCGTCCGGTACCCGGAGCCGAGCGGCGGGTGAGAAATACCTGAACGACAGATGAACACCGGCTTACGGCGGCATTCAGACGGGAATTGGCATTGTGAGCGTCATGGAGCGACGGGGTCGACAACCCAAGGAACCGGCCCCGCCCCTCCGCCGCCCGTCTTCGAACTTGCGTTCGGCGGTTTTGAAACGGTCGCAGTGTCCCGTCCCTTCCACTGTGGCCGCTCGACCGGGAGTCTTAAGACGGGGCTCCCGGTCACTTTTTTCCCGTGACTTCGTCAGCAGCATTCGTGAAGCGTTCTGCCGCTTCGGCCGCGCGAGCAGCTGCGAGGCGGCGCCGCAGCAGCGGCACCGTCACCAAGATTGACGATCGATTCGCGAAAATACCTCGCCCGATGACGCCAGACACGAAAACGCCCGGCCCTCTTCCCTGCCAGTGCAGGCTCCTCGCCCGGCGCGGCTTCGATCAGGCGGCGCGGGCCACCGGCACCATCGCCCGCGAGGACGTTCCGCCGGCCGCCGCCGCCCGGTCTTCCTCCAGCATGCGGATGCGCTCTTCCCGCTTGGTGCTCTCGCGGTTCAGCCGTTCGATCTCGTGCTTGCGCTTGTAGGAGGCGCGGCGATGGTGGGCCTGGCTGAGGAAGGCGCCGACCCCGCCGAGGACCACGCCGACGAGGAGCGCGCAGAACAGGAGAAGCGACAGTGGCGCGTCGAAGGTCAGTTGCGGGATGGAGCCGAACGGATCGAGCGTGACCGGCACGTCGCCGCGATTGATCACCGTGAAGACGACGAGCACGACGGTGATCGGCAGGAGGATGAGAAGGGAAACGATTTTGGCGATCATGGCTCTTCGTCCAGGCTCGTCGCAGGGCGCGACATGGGTCGACGCCATAAGATGGCAAAGTCGGGTGCGGCGTCAACGCACCCGCCGCCCGACGGATGCCGCGGGGGATGGCCGCGGGGCATGATAAGGGCGGCTGGGCGAGCCTATTTGCTGTTCAGCCGCTCGCGCAGTTCCTTGCCGGCCTTGAAGAACGGCACCCATTTCTCGTCGACCGACACGGCCTCGCCGGTCCGCGGGTTGCGGCCGGACCGGGGCGGCCGGTTCTTCACCGAAAACGCTCCGAAACCGCGCAGCTCGACACGGTTGGAATCGCACAGCGCCTCGGTGATTTCGTCGAAAATCGCGTTGACGATGGTCTCGACGTCACGCTGGTAGAGATGCGGATTGCGGTTGGCGATCGCCTGAACCAGCTCTGACTTGATCATGCGCGTTGTCCCTCTGCAAACCGGTGCCACCGGGGTGGCCCTGGTGCCCCATCGGAAGTCCTAGCGGAAAGTCGGGAAATTTGACAGATATTTCCGTGGCTTCACTGAACGCTTGGATGGCTACTGAAAGGCTGCCAGAGCGACACGAGCCCGTCAAGCCGACCGGCCTTCATCATCAGGGCAGCCTCGATGCTGCCGGCCCGCGAATCGAGGCCGACGACGGAATAGACGAGCGACCGCATCTCGCCGAGGATCGAGAATGAAGAGTCGTCCTCCGGCTTGCGCTCGACGAATTTCAACCCGGCCGGGATCTTCCTGTCCTGTTCGAGCCAGCGGCGGACCACCTCCTCGCCGCCGAGTTCGTCGACGAGCTTGAGGTCGAGGCCCTGGTGGCCCGTGTAGATCGACCCGTCGGACAGCTGGCGTGCCGTCTCGATGGGGATCTTGCGGCGCTCCGCGACGAGACCCACGAACCAGTCGTAGGTATCCATCACCAGCCGCCGGATCATGTCTTCCGCGCCGGCCGGAGCCGGGCCGAAGGGCGACGGTTCGGCCTTCAGCGGCGAGGACTTGATGGCGTTGACCTCGACGCCGACCGTGTCGAGCAGCTTTTCGGCGTTCACATACTGGAAGATCACGCCGATCGACCCGACGATGGAGGTGCGCCGCGCGACGATGCGATCGGCGCCGGCCGCGATCATGTAGCCGGCGGAGGCGGCGAGCGTGCCTACCTCGGCGACCACCGGCTTCTTCTCGGCGATGGCGCGGACAGCCTGGTAGATCGATTCCCCGCCGACGGTGGTTCCGCCGGGCGAGTCGATCCGCAGCACCACCGCCTTGACGGCGTCCTCGTCCTTCAGCTTGTCGAGTAGATCGAGCAGCTTGCGGTCCTCGAGGATCATGCCCTCGATGGAGACGCGGGCGATCTGATCCGACAGCCGGCTGCCAAGGGCCTGCGGATAGCCGAGCAGGAAGGGTGCGGCAATCAGCGCCACCACGGCGATCGCAACCGCGGTGATGCGCCAGAAGCTCAGCCTCCGTCGCAGCCGGCGACGGTCGATCATCTCTGCCGCGACATTGACCATTGTCTATCCCGTCCTATCAATCGTCTCGCGTCGGCTGGTGCGACGCGCCTTGCGGCCGGGGGCGCGAAGAACGCCCCGGCGCTTCGAAATCTTCCGGCCGGACGCACCATCGACCGAATGCCCATCCGGGGCCGGGCCGATGGCGCTTCCGGAACATGTCCGGCGAGGCTCCCGCAATCGCGTGTCGCTGTCGTGACCGGACCTCGGCCATTCGGTCGATGGAGCGCTCCGCGGCGCCATCGGAGCAGATTTGTTCACCTGACACGTGGTATAGCGACGGTGCGCGCGGATGCCTCGCGTGCCAGTAACGAAAACCGCGGTGGCTGTGAAGCCGCGAACCCGGCGCTGTGGCGGGACGCGGTTCATTCACCACGCCGGCCGGCGACGTCTCGACGAAGCGTGATCGGTTGTCGTAAAACGCCGGCATTGATGATACAAGGCGCCGCCTTTAGATAATCCACGAGTCTCCGCAAGACAGCCGGCTTTGCTGGCAAGCCCGGTTCCGATGAGGGGTTTCCTTGACATTCCAGACGGTTGATCTCGACCCACGACCGATGGGCGCCACTCGCTCCATGGCGAGTTCGGACCGCCGGCAGGCGGAGTTCGCCCGTGCGGCCAGGCATTCGCGCGTGGTGCGGGCGCTCAAGATCGGCCTGCCGGTCCTCGCGGCGGTGATCCTGGTCGCCGGAGCCGTGCTGCTCTGGCTGGCCCGCAGCGTGACCGATGACGTCTCGATCACCAGCGCCTCGATCGACGACGGCAGCGTCGTGATGCAGGACCCGCGCATGTCCGGCGTCGACAGCAAGAACCGGCCGTACCAGCTGATCGCCCAGCGCGCGGTGCAGTCCCTCGACGGCGGCGGCATCAGCCTCGACGCCATCGAGGCGAAGGTGTCGATCGACGAGGACGCCACCGCCGACATCCGGGCCGACGCTGGTTATTACGACGCGACCGCCGGCATCCTGCAGCTGACGAAGGGCATCTCGGTGGATACGACCAACGGCGTCTCGGTCAAGCTGGCCGGCGCCGACATCGACCTTACGTCCGGTACCATGAACGGCAAGGGTCCCGTCCTGATCAAGTCGGGCACCCAGACGATCCAGTCGCAAAGCCTGACGGTCTCCGACAGCGGCAAGATGCTGTCCTTCGGCGGCCGCGTGAAGATGCTGATCAACCCCGCCTCGCTGAAGAGCGAGACTTCTGCCTTCCAGCCGAAAGAGTGACGGAGCATGAGCTCTCAGATTTTCCGCATCAAAGCCGCCTGCCTGGCGTTTCTGCTCGTGTCGAGCGGGGTGGCCGTGGCGCAAAGCAGCGGAGACGCGAGGCAGACCTTCACCGGGCTGCAGCTGCGCGGCGACCAGCCGATCGCCATCGAGGCGAACCAGCTGGACGTCGACGACCGCAACACCGTCGCCACCTTCACCGGGAACGTTTCCGTGAAGCAGGGTGACGTGCAGCTGAGCTCCGGCAAGCTGATCGTGTACTACCGGCGCGACGGCAAGTCCGGCAGCGGCACGGGCAACGCCGAACCCGCCTCGGCGCCGGGCACGCTGCCCGGCGGCTCCAGCCAGATCGAACGGCTGGAAGCGACGAACAACGTCTATGTGAAATCCGCCGATCAGGTCGCCACAGCCAACCAGGCCAACTTCGAGATGTCGAAGAAGCTGGTGACGCTGACCGGCAACGTCGTCCTGACCCAGGGCGAGAACGTTGCCGAGGGCTGCCGCCTGACGATCAGCATGGACACGGGCGTCGCCCGGCTCGAAAGCCAGAGCTGCGGCAAGAACACTGGCGGGCGTGTTCGCCTGATGCTGACCCCCGGCCAGAGCGGTTCGGGCCAGGGCTCCGGCCGCTAGAAGGGGCCGAGGCGTGAATGTGCAGTCGCATCCCGAACGCGCGGCGTCGAGCGAGGGTCGTCTCGAGGGAACCCTGATCGCCCAGGGACTTTCGAAGACCTATCGCGGCCGACGGGTGGTCGACGACGTCGGGCTGGTGGTGCGCCGCGGCGAGGCGGTCGGGCTGCTCGGCCCGAACGGTGCCGGCAAGACGACCTGCTTCTACATGATCACCGGGCTCGTCCCGGTGGATTCCGGCCGGATCGGGCTCGACGGCCACGACATCACACGGGTGCCGATGTATCGGCGCGCCCGGCTCGGCATCGGCTACCTGCCCCAGGAGGCCTCGATCTTTCGCGGCCTGTCGGTGGAGGACAACATCCGCGCCGTGCTCGAGGTGACGCAGCCCGACCGCAAGGCCCGGGAGGTCGAGCTCGACGAGCTGCTCGAGGAATTCCACATCCCGCATCTGCGCAAGCAGCCCTCGACGTCGCTCTCCGGCGGCGAGAGGCGGCGTTGCGAGATCGCCCGGGCGCTGGCCTCGCGGCCGACCTTCATGCTGCTCGACGAGCCCTTCGCCGGCGTCGATCCGATTGCCGTCGCCGACATCCAGGGGCTGGTGCGCCACCTGACGGCGCGCGGCATCGGCGTGCTCATCACCGACCACAACGTCCGCGAGACGCTCGGCCTCATCGACCGCGCCTACATCATGCATGCCGGCTCGGTGCTGACCCATGGCAGCCCCCAGGCGATCGTCGACAATCCCGACGTGCGCCGGCTGTATCTCGGCGACCAGTTCCACTTCTAGCGGGCGGGCCCGCCGTTCGACGGGCGGTTCCCCGGCGGACTCACCGGCGGCGGATGCTCGCCGGGGTGCGTGGCCGTGCCGCCTCCCCCCGATCCGCCCTCTCGCCGCCACCACCGGCGGCCGGGGAGGTTTCGGCGGGGCCGCACGACGATGGCGACGTCGGCGTCCGGGGCTGCGACGTTGCGCCGGTCCACATGGACGATTGACAACCTGTCGCATGACTCGCTTTGATGACGGCTGTGCGGATCGGGAGGGGTAACGCGCGGCTAGTCTCCCGGCCGTTGCATCGTCGCCGCGTGACATTGGCATGACGCCACGTCGCGCCGGGTCCACCGCGAATTCGATCGGCGTAAATGGCATTATCCGCTAAGCTGCAGATCAGACAGTCACAGTCGCTGGTGATGACGCCCCAGCTGCTTCAGTCCATCCGTCTCCTGCAGTACAGCAACACCGAGCTGCAGGCCTTCGTCGACAGCCAGATGGAGTGCAATCCGCTGCTGGCGCAGGGTGCGGCAGCGGGCTCGGACGGGTCTCTCCCAGTGGCCGACGGGGCGTCGCGCGCGGCCGGTGGGCAGAGCGCCGCCACCACGTCGCCGGGCGGCCCTGCGCCCGCAGCCGCCGCGCGACGCACGGCCTCGCGCGGGCCGTCGGGAGACGGCGACTACAGCATCGACGATCTCGCCGACCGCCACATCTCGCTGCACGGCCACGCCATGAAGGAGGTCGCGGACATCCTCGGCGGCGGGACCGGCCGCAAGGTCGGCGAGGCGCTGGTGGAGCATCTCGACGAGAGCGGCTACATCCGCGTGTCGGCGGAGACCGTGGCGGCCGGTCTCGGCCTGCGCACCGGCCTCGTCGAGGACATCCTCACCCGCCTGCAGGCGGAGGTCACGCCGGCCGGCCTGTTCGCCCGCGACCTCGCCGAATGCCTGACCCTGCAGCTGAAGCGGCAGAACCGCTTCGACCCGGTGATCGGCATCGTCCTGAAGAATCTCGACCTTCTGGCGCGGCGCGACTTCTCGGCCCTGCGGCGCCTGACCGGCGAGGACGAGGCGGAGCTGATGGAGATCCTCGCCGAGATCCGCGGTCTCGATCCCAAGCCCGGCCATGCCTTCGACCACGACGGCTCGGAGGCCATCGTGCCGGACGTCTTCGTCACCGAGGCGGCGGATGGCGGCTGGCGGGTGGAGCTCAATCCGGACGCCCTGCCGAGGGTCATCGTCGACAACACGTACCTCGCCGCCGTGCGCGGCGGCGCGCTCACCGACGCGGACGTCGCCTTCCTCGGCGAGTGCCAGCAGTCGGCCAACTGGCTGGTGCGCTCCCTCGACCAGCGGGCCCGCACGATCCTGAAGGTCGCGACCGAGATCGTCCGCCGCCAGGACGGCTTCCTGACCCGCGGCGTCGGCGGCCTGCGGCCGATGACGCTGATGTCGGTTGCCGAGGCGATCGGCATGCACGAATCGACGGTCAGCCGGGTGACCTCGACGAAGTACATCGCGACGCCGCGCGGTACCTTCGAGATGCGGTTCTTCTTCACCGTGGCGATCGCGTCGGCCGACGGCGGCGATCCCCATTCGGCCGAGAGCGTCAAGCACCGCATCAAGATCCTGATCGATGCCGAGAGCGTCGGCAACGTGATGTCCGACGACGACATCGCCGCCATCCTGAAGAAGGAGGGCATCGACCTCGCCCGCCGCACCGTGGCGAAATATCGCGAATCCCTCGGCATCGCCTCCTCGATCCAGCGCCGGCGCGAAATGAATGCCCGCAAGCTCGCCTCCTGAGGATGCCCGCTCGCAATGTCCCGTGCGGCCCGGCTTTGCCGGCGCTTCGGGCGGTGCATCCATTGCGAAGTCGGGGCCGGTATCTACTTGTGTCAAAAGGCAGGTCGCGTTGACAGGGGCGGACGACGTTCCTAGAAGGCGCCACCTTGCCGGATGCGCGGCGATGCCGCGCCGGGGGCCCGGCAAGCGCACAGGCAGTGCGGCGGACGAGCCCCTTGCGACGACGTCGGACGGGAGAGCCGCAGGGCCTTTTCGCCCGTGGAGAAGAAGCGAGGAACCGGAGTGCCGGGGGAGTTCGTTCCCGAGGCCGGCGCTCCCGAAGCATGACGACGGACGGCCGCGGCGGCCGTAGTTGTTGCGGCATGCGAGAAACGAAGGTTTGGGGCAGGACCGTCGGCGTAGCGTCGGCAAGGTCCGGCTCCGGGCAACAAGGAGAAGTCGAATGGCCTTGCGCGTATCGGGAAAGCATATGGACGTGGGCGAAGCGTTCCGCATCCGGATCGAGGAGCGCCTCGGCGAAGCGGTCGACAAGTATTTCGACGGCAATTTCTCCGGCACGGTCGTCGTCTCGAAGGAAGGCAGCAGCCGCTTTGCCACCGACTGCACGCTGCATCTCGACACCGGCGTCGTCTTCCAGGCGGCGGGCGAGGCGCATGATCCCGACGTGAGCTTCGCCGAGGCCGCCGAGCGCATCGAGAAGCGGCTGCGCCGCTACAAGCGCCGCCTCAAGGACCACCAGAACAACAGCCACCGCGAGATGGCCTATCAGGTCATGGCGGCGATCCCCGACGAAGCCGAGGAAGTTCCTGTCGACTACGCGCCGGCGATCATCGCCGAGATGACGCTGGCCGTGGGCACCCATTCGGTTGCCGGTGCCGTGATGGAACTGGACCGCCAGGACAGCCCTTTCGTCCTGTTCAGAAACGTCAATTCCGGCGACCTGAACATCGTTTTCCGCCGTGCCGATGGCAATTACGGCTGGGTCGACCCCTCGAACTACTCGCGGGAATCGTAACGGCGCGATAAGCTCCGCGCGGTAGGATGACGTGCCCGAAATGAGAAGGCAGGCTCTCGATGGATGTCGATACTCTGATTGACCCCGGCGCGATCCTGCCCGATCTCAGAGCGAATTCCAAAAAGCAGGTGTTGCAGGAGCTGGCCGCAAAGGCCGCCGAGCTCACCGGACTTGCGGAACGCGAAATCTTCGAAACGGTGCTGGCGCGCGAGAAGCTCGGCTCCACCGGGGTCGGCAACGGCATCGCCATTCCGCATGGCAAGCTTGCCGATCTCGGCGGGATCGTCGGCGTCTTCGCGCGCCTGACGCGGCCGGTGGAGTTCGATTCTCTCGACGACCAGCCGGTCGACATCGTGTTCCTGCTTCTGGCCCCGCAGGGCTCGGGCGCGGACCACCTGAAGGCCCTCTCCAAGGTCGCGCGGCTGCTGCGCAACCGCAAGATCGTCGAGGAGATCCGCGAGACCCGCGATGCCCACGCGATCTACGCGCTGATGACCAACGCCATGGCGCAGAACGCCGCCTGACCGGCCGGTAGCACTCCCCCTTCTCCCCCTCGCTTTCCCGTCGTTCGGGCCGCCCGTGATACCGGCGGCAGGCTTCTGCATGGCTGTCATATCCACCATTCCGAGCGACAGTCTCATTTCTGCACATACAGGTTGTTGATCGCACGCGATCTTTGCTAGGCTGCGCCGGTCGGACAGCCATTGCGTCGCTTCTCGGGGCAAGTGGATGAAGCCGGCGAGGCAACGTCGCTTCTCATCCCGGGAAAGGGATCGATGAGCGGAGCGCTCCTGCAACGAACGCGCATCGGCGAATTGACGACGCCGTTCGGCAAGGACGTCCTGGTGCTGCACCGGCTGACCGGGACGGAGGCGCTGAGCGAGAAACTCGACCTGCGGGTGGATGCTCTGTCCAAGGTGCCCGGTCTCGACTTCTCCACGGCCATCGGCGAGCACTGTTCCGTCCGGCTCACCACCATCCGCCACGGCGTGCGCTTTCGACGGCCTCCTCACCGGCGCCGAGTGGGTCGGGGCCGAGGATGGCGCCTATCGCTACCAGCTGACGCTGCGGCCCTGGTTCGAGCTCCTGGGGCACCGGATCGACCGGCTGATCTTCCACGAGATGACCACGCCCGACATCGTCGCGAAGGTGTTTGCCGGCCATGGCCGCCTCGCCCGCTTCGAGAAGCGCCTCACCCGCTCCTATCCGACCCACGAATACACCGTGCAGTCCGAGGAGAGCGATCTCGACCTCTGCCGCCGGCTGATGGAGGCCCACGGCATCGCCTACTACTTCCGGCACGGGCGCGGCGAGCACACGCTGGTCATGGCGGACGGCATCTCGGGCTACTTGCCGAATACCGAGCCCTGCTGCCCGGCGGCAGGGCTGCGCGATATCGCGGTCAAGGAGTTGGACCGCCTGCTACGCCCGGAGCTGCTCGGCGTCTGTCCGCCGGCGCTGATCGGCCGCGTGGTGACGGTGCCCTACCGGCCGCTGTCGGCGAGGATGCTGGAGGCGATCGTCCGGCTGCAGCTCGCCCGCATCGTCGACCGGGCGAAGGAGAGCCAGCGGGCGGCGCTGCGGATCGACGACGACGTGGTGGCGGAAATCATCGGACGCTGCCATGACCCGCAGTCGGGCGGCCGGATGATCGACCGGATCGTCACCCAGACGCTTCTGCCGGAGCTGTCGCCGAACTTCCTCGACGCGATGGTCTGAGGCGACGTCGCGACGAAGGCGCATGCTGGGCTCGGCGAGGACGGGGCGTCGTGGTCGCGGTCGCGGTGGAATGCGGCGAGACGGCGCGTGGAGCGAGGCAACGCCCGCCACCGGCAAGCAACACCGGCCGGCGCGGGGCAACAACGCCCGACGCGGGCAATGGGGCCGGGCTTCGCCGACAAGAGACGGACGTCGGAAGGGAAGGAAAGACCCGGGCGGGGTCAAGGGACGGTTCGGCTTTGGGGCCGAACCGTCCGAGTCGCCTCCCCGGCAACTCCCGCCGCGGCAGCACATTCGATCGCTGCTCTCCGTGGTCTTCCACGATTTGAGTCAATACAGTGACGAGGCTTCGCGTGGTAGTGGCGGAAATCCCCGGTCCAAAGGAATTGGCAACTCTCGTTACCAGATCGTTACTTCATCCACAGGCAATCGCGGCGCCTCTGGAAAAGTCGCGGTCCGGCGGCGGCGGTTTGTGCCTCGGCGTTTGCGGGAGAGGTCACCGGAACCGCGGCTCGGCGGAGTGCCTGGCGGCGCGCGCTCGGCTCAGAGACGTCCCGCGAGCGCCTTCGACGGCCAGCAGGTCTCCGGCAGGCCGAGGGCCTGTTCCATCGCGCCGATCGAGCGGCGGGTCCTGAAGCCGGCGAGTCCGTCCACCGTGCCGACGTCGTGCCCCTTTGCGACGAGTTGCTTCTGCAGGCGGTGGACGTCGCCGCGGGTGAGCCGGTCGGCCGTCTGCCAGCGCGTTTTCAGGGGTCCCGCCCCGAGGATGCGGTCGGCGACATGGCCGACGAACAGGGCGTAGAGGTCGGAGTTGTTGTATTCCTTGATGACGTAGAAGTTCGGCGTCGCGACGAATGCGGGCCCGAGCCGGCCGCCGGGAAACAGGAGATGGCCGGGCGAGTTCATCTCGGCAGCCGGGAACGGCCGGCCGGACACCCGTGTCACCCCCGCTGCAACGAGATCGGCGATGCGGAACGCCTGGTCCGGGCCCTCGCCCCGGCAGGAGACGGAGGCCGGGATAATCGCCTCGAAGCCCCAGTCGCGGCCGGTCCGCCAGCCGGCGGCCTTCAGGTAGTTGGCGATCGAGGCGAGCGTGTCGGGCACCGAGTTCCAGATGTCGCGCCGGCCGTCGCCGTCGAAATCCACCGCGTATTTCAGAAACTTCGACGGCATGAACTGGGGCTGGCCGAGGGCGCCGGCCCAGGACGACTTCATCTGCGACACCGACAGATGGCCGTCGGCGACGATCTGCAAGGCGGAGATCAGCTCCTCGCGGAACATCTCCTTGCGGCGCGACAGATAGGCCTTGGTGCCCAGGACCTCGAAGGCGTTCATCGGGATCTTCGCCGCGCCGAAGGCCGATTCGCGGCCCCAGATGGCGAGGATCATCGGCGCCGGAACGCCGAACTGCCGCTCGATGCGGGCGAGGAGATCGCGATGCTTTGCCAGGAGCTGCCGGCCGGTGGCCGCATTGCCGGCGACGGCGCGCTCGGAGAGATAGTCCGCACCGCTCTTGAACTCGGCCTGGAAGTTGATCTCGGCGACGGTGTTCCTGCCGCCGGGCAGAATGAGGTCCGGCAGCCTGGTGTTCGGCGAGACGCCCCTGAAGGCTTTATCGAACACGGCCCGCGGAACGCCCCTCGCCCGCGCCTCGGGCCAGATCTCGGCCTCCAGATAGCGGCGGAAGCCCTCGTCGAGCGATGCGGCCTGCGCAGGCAGGGCGAGAGCGAGGAAGAGGGCGAGAAGAGCAAGGCAGAGACGGGTGATCATGGCTCCCTGATAGCCTCCGGAAGGCGGCGCCGAAAGGCGCGATCGCCGTCCGGCCGATCACCGTCCCTTGAACACCGGCCGGCGCGTCTCGGCAAAAGCTGCGACGGCCCGTGTGCTGTCCATCTTCATCCGGACCACGCCACTCTTCCCCGCCCGCCAACTCGTCGCTGGATGATCGCGATCATGAGACCGCGGCAGCGAGAAAAGCCCGGCATCGACGATACCGGGCTTGGAAGGCCTGCGCCGAGGGGGCGCGCAGCGTGGGAATATGGGACCGCCAGAAGCGATGCGCCGAGACGAGAGGCGCCGCTGCCGGTCATCGAAACCGTCCTGGCGATGCCGCCTCCTCCGGCCTCGGCCTCAGGTGTTCATCTCCCGCAGCTGGGTGATGTATTCCTTCGGCAAGTGCAGCGGGCTGGGCGTCTTGTAGCCCATGTGGCGGGCAATGTCGGAGACGAAGGCGCTGCAGTTGTAGGTCACCGCATTCCACACCGGGCTGCGCGCCTGGAGATTGTGGATGTAGGGCACGATCTCGTTGTACTGCGCCGGGGTCAGCGGGATGGTCCACTCGGCGAGGAGATAGGCCTTCTCGGTGTCGCCGTCGCTGGCGCCGGTCTCCGAGGGAACGGGCAGGATGTGGCCGACCATGTAGGGCACGACGCTGGTCGAGGCCGGGTGCAGGCCCGCGACTTCGGTCATGCTCGGGATGAGCACGCCCTGCGAATCATAGGGAACACGGCCCTTGGCGTCGAACTGGCCGAACACCACGAAGGTGTGGCCGTAGCTCTCGGCGTTGCGGGCGCGGAACGAGATGAAATAGGGCTTGGCAAGACGGGACGCGTCGGTCGGCGCATAGGCGGCCGCCTGGACGAAGCCGTCGCTGGCGGTGCCCGGCGCGTTGGCCATGACGCCGTTGCGCGGAGAAGCCGTCGACGTGCATCCGGCAACGGCGAGGCTCAGGAGAGCGGCAGCCGCTAGCCGAAGGAATGGGGGAAGCATTGTGCCACCTTTCTCGAAAACAAAACGTGAGACCCGATCAATCTTTTTCTTTTTCGGGCAACATTCATGACTTACCTGGACCAACAAACCGTCACCAGAAGTGCGGCGTGGCGTCATGTCACGCTGTCGATACTCCAGCCATGGAGCGAAGCGCAGGTTTCCTGTCGAAGATCCGTGATCGATCGCGTGGCAAGGAAATGCGCTGGGGTCGGCTCGGTTCCGTCGCCGAATTGCCGGCGGCCCGGGGGCCATCCGGCAGATCGAAGAGGGAGAGCCGCAAGGGCCCTCCCCCTGATGTCAGAAAGGGATCAGCCCTTGGTGACGTAGGCCGGCTCGGAGTACGCCGGCTCGACCGGGGCCTTGCCCTTGCCCTTGCCAACGCCCTTGCCCATGCAGCCGGCGAAGGTTGCGAGAGCGAAGCACGCGACCGATGCGATGATGACTTTCTTCATGGTAACTACCTATTGTCTGTCGGTTGATTGCCGCAGTTCAAATTCCCGACGCGATTGCGGCCGGTGCGCTCGGAACCTGTTGCCAAAACACGCTAGCGGCAAGTGCGCAAAAGCCACAGTGCCACCCGAACGTCTTGAAGCTATCCTGATTGTCGTTAACAAATTGTGTCGAAGCTGTTTCGGACCGTTAGCAAAGCCCTGCAGCACAGGCTCCTGCGACGCCGGCGTCACAGTCGGACCAGCGCCACCGGGGGCGTTGCCGGATGGCCGCAGACGAGGCGAAATCGGCACCGTCAGCGCGTGTCGGCGCCGCCCGATCGAGGCGGGCGAATCGTTTGCTATCAAAGCTTTGCGCACTCCTGGGCACAGCCCTTCGCGGCCACGCCCGCTCGTTGCAGCGGCAACGTTGCAGGAGGCGGCCTCATGGCCCTTGCACCATCGACGCCCAAACAACGGCGGCGCCTGTTCTTCCGTCATCTGACGAGGGCGCCGCTCCGACTGCCGGGCGCCCGATCACGACCCCACTGCCGCAAGCAACCCCGATGCGGCATCGGCAACGGAACGCCGACTGCTCGGACCCGAGGGTAGGATTGCATGGGATGCCAAGTCTTTCGGCGAGCGAGGTCTTGGGCGACCAGGGGCGATAGTTGCCCGGGCGGAGCTTTGCCGCTCGGCGCCTCGCGGGTCCGGTAAGGAACCTCGTGGCACGGCGGGCGACGGATGCGCTGCGAGAATCACTGCCCGAGCGAGACTTCGGGAACAACTCCGACCGGCGGGAGGACGCCCGGCGCGTTCTGCACGGCCACTTCCGATTCGCTGACGAGAACCGATCCCGGCGGGCCCTTGATCACCACCCGCGCCTCACGAATCGCCGCGCGGTTCTGCTGCAGGATCGTCGGCCGCTCGGCGTCGAGGAGGAGCGTCCCCGGCTGGCCGGTCGCCTCCATGAACCGTGCCGCCAGATCCTCGCGGGTGGTGGCGCAGGCCTGGTAGGCATTCTCGGCCACAATGTCGTCCGAGAGGCCGAGGGTGACCTGCTTGACGCTTTCGTCGTAGTTGCAGAAGGCGTCGGCCCGCAGCGCCACGTCGAACGAGCCGCTCACCGGCCCGTACTGGTTCTGGATGACCGCTTTGCGGGCGTTGTAGTCGTTGAGATAGGTCTTGCGCATCGCCAGGCGGCACTGGGCATAGACCAGCTCGCCCGGCCGCATCAGCAGGCTCTTGCAGTGGGCGTCGTCGGCCGGCGCCTCCAGATCCATCGCCTCCTCGACACCGCCATTCGTGACGCAGCCGGACAGGGTGCCCGACAGGGGCAGGAGAATGGCGGCGAGAGCCATCATGCGCATCGTGGTCAATCCAAAAGAAGAGGTCGCGGCGCCCGCCCCGCGTTTCGTCCACGGGGCGCGGCGACGCTGGCGGCCGTCCCTCGCATGCCGATCCGGCCACCCCGTCGCACGGGTGGCCGGCAGCGACGCCAGTCGCAAGAGCCGGGCCTTCGTCAGCGACGACCTCGTGAAGCTCAATGCGGCGAAGGTGTGGCGCCGGGCAGCTCCAGCCGTTGCGCGCTGCAAAAAAGCCCGGCTATTGCGCCGGAACCACCGCTGCGCGCCGCCCCTGCATCGGCCTACTCCGCTGGGAGTACGACCTTGCGCACCTCTGCCTCGAGGGCTTCGGTGGTCTTCTTGGCGGCGCAGGTCCGGGTCGGGCTGATGACGACCTGCTGCTCCAGATCGCCGGCATCCAGCGGGCAGACGTCGCTGGCGATATCCGGGGAGACCTTCACCGTCAGGGGGATCTCCGAGGTCTTGCGGGACAGCTTCTCGGCAATCGAGGTCTTCACGCTCCAGTCGCCGAGCGAGACCTCCACGAGAGCGGACGTCGGATCGCCCGCGATCGGATCGTCCTCGGGAGAAATCGCCGGTTGCGCCAGGCCCTGCCCGACGCCGAGCGCCATCACGGTTACAAGCAACGGGGCGGCCAGCCATCGCCTGTGTCTTCTGCCATCGGTACGCGATGTCATCGCACTGGTGCTCCAAACGTTTCGTGTTTCGCGCCAGAACTGCCAGCCCGGGTTTTTCGGCGCGGCGCCTTCCTTGAACGCGGACGGAAGGCTGGCGCGCGGTCGACCGAAGTCAAACTTCCTTAGAGGAAGATTGTTGGCCCGGCGCGCATTCCTCGCGTCAGATAATCTTAGTGGGCCCGTAAGCTGCGCTTTGGGGCCCGGCCGTCGATCGAAGCAGCCGATCAAGCAATAGAGGACTGCCGCCAGACCAAAAACTCATGGCTGCCATGCTATTGTGCGCCGCAGCAATCGGCAATATGTCTGCGGTCAACACAGACGGAACAAGCAACGAGGCGATTTCCATGAAGACGAAGATGATCACCGCAGCAGCAATTCTCGTCGGCCTCGCATCGGGCGCCGGCGCGGCGGACCTGAAGGCGGCCAGCGGCCACACGATCCAGCTCGGCGCGGTCAACGGATCGGCCTACTACACCGTCGAGGACGGCGGCCTGCGCCTGGTGGCGACGGTGGCCGGCGGCGAGACCGCCGCTCCCGTCCGCTTCATCTCGACGCTGGCCGACGGCCAGACCATGACGATCTCGGTGCCGGCCTCCGGCGGCGTCGAGGAGCTGACCTTCCGCCGCATCGGCGACCGGCTGGTGGTCGAGGACGATCAGGACCTGCGCGCCTCGCTGGCGCAGTAAGGACGCCGGCCGATCGTTTTGATCGGACGACGCATCGGGCCCAAGCGGGCCCCGAGCAGATGCAAGATCCGCAGATGTGAGGTCCGACGCCTCCCAGGATGGGTCGGACTTCGATGAGATCCGGGCGCAGCGATGCTCCCGGCAAGGGCCGGTGCGATGGGGCGCGCACCGGCCTTTTGCTTTCGGCCTTTCGATTTGGCCTCATCCCTTTCTGGCCCGTTCCCTTTCCGGCCTATTCCCGGCTCTTCCGGCGTTTTCCTCTCCTAGTGCTTTTCAGGCCGGACATTCGCTGGCATTCTCGCACCATGATCGAGATCCTGCCGAACGACGCCCTGATCGTCGTCGATGTCCAGAACGACTTCTGTGCCGGCGGCGCGCTCGCCGTTGAGGATGGCGACGCGGTGGTGCCGGTGGTGAACCGGTTGGCGGATCGCTTTCCCGTCGTCATCCTCACCCAGGACTGGCACACGCCGGGCCATGTCTCCTTCGCCACGACGCACGACGCGGCGCCTTTCGCGACGACCGAACTCGCCTATGGAACACAGGTGCTGTGGCCGGACCACTGCGTCATGGGCACCGAGGGCGCGGCGTTCCATCCGGAGCTGCAGGTTTCCGCCGCCCAGATGGTGGTGAGGAAGGGCTTCCATCCCGGCGTCGACAGCTACTCGGCCTTCCTGGAGGCCGACCACGCGACCCCGACCGGGCTCGCCGGATATCTGCGGGAGCGCGGCGCGGGGCGGCTCTTCGTCTGCGGCCTCGCCACCGACTTCTGCGTCGCCTGGACGGCGATGGATGGGCGCAAGGCGGGCTTTGCCGTCACCGTCATCGAGGATGCCTGCCGGGCGATCGATCTCGGGGGCTCCCTCGCAAAGGCCTGGGCCGACATGGCCGGTCTCGGCGTCGAACGCGCCATTTCGGCCGACCTCGTTTCGGCATGATGCGGGGGGCGGCGTGACAGGACGTTTCGGCGCCAGCGCGATCTTCATCCTGACGGGTGCGGGCATCTCCGCCGAATCCGGTGTCGAGACCTTTCGCGACAAGGGCGGGATCTGGTCGAAGGTCAGGCTGGAGGACGTCGCGACGCCGGAAGGCTTCGCTCGCGATCCGGAAAAGGTCCACGCCTTCTACAACGACCGCCGCGCCGGGCTTGCGGACGTCGATCCGAACCCCGCCCATCGCGCCCTTGCCCGGCTGGAGCGCGACTTTCCCGGACGGTTCACCCTCGTCACCCAGAACATCGACGACCTGCACGAGCGGGCCGGCTCGCAAGACGTCGTCCACATGCATGGCGAACTCTCCCGCTGCCTTTGCGGCCACTGCGGGGCAAAGGCGGACGCGCCGGCTGCCCTCTCGACCACGACCGCCTGCCATGCCTGCGGCCGCACCGGTGGCATGCGCCCGGACGTCGTCTGGTTCGGCGAGATGCCCTACCGGATGGAGGAGATCTATCGGCGGCTGGTCGAGGCCGATCTCTTCGTCTCGATCGGCACGTCGGGGGCGGTCTATCCGGCGGCGGGCTTCGTCGCCGAAGCGCGCTCGTCCGGCATCCGCACGCTGGAACTCAACCTCGAACCCTCCGAGGGCACCTTCCTGTTCGACGAGGCGCGGCATGGCCTGGCCTCGGCCCTCGTCCCCGCCTTCGTCGAGGCCGTCCTCGCCGACGTCCCCTCCGCCGGAAGGCCGCGATAGTCTGGCTCAAGATTGCCGTGCGAGCGTTGGCTTCGAGCCGGCGAAACTCACGGCCCGGCGAAACCCGGATCCGGACCGGATGCGGAACGCCAGCCTGACGCAGGCGTGAATCGGGTGCGCCGCATCCGCGCCGCTTTGTCGGTCGAACCTGTGTGAGACGTGCCAGCGCCATCATCGCACGCCGACGATGCATGGCAGCGATCACGTCGAAGGTGAAGCGTCCGATCGGCCTGAAAGCCTTGCCGCGACTCGAGCCGTGGCCCACTTGATTCCATGCCCGCCGGATGAAACTGTTTTGCAGTGCGGCATGGCGGCGAAGAGTTCGAGACGCATCGACTGACCAGCGGGCGCATAGTTGCGCATCCGGGCTGCAAAGACAATCGAAAACGCCCGGCGATTTTGAAATTTAATGATTGTTCCCAACGGTTTGAGATGTAGCATGGCGTAGTCGGGACTGACGGGCATGCCCCGCGAGGACACCTCGAAGCATGCCGTGGCGAATGGAGGTGGGTGATGAGCACATTGTTCGACCAGTACGCCAGGACATACGAGCAGCGGCGCGAAACGCTGATGTCGCTCTCGCAGTTTCTCGAGAATTGCCGGGAGGATCCGATCCTCTATGCCGGCCCGCACGAGCGGCTTCTGGCGGCGATCGGCGAGCCGGAGATGGTGGATACTTCCACGGACTCCCGCCTCGGCAGGATCTTCCAGAACCGAACGATCCGCACCTACAAGGCCTTTCCGGACTTTTACGGCATGGAGGAGACGGTCGAGCGGATCGTCGCCTTCCTGCGCCAGGCGGCCCAGGGGCTCGAGGAACGCAAGCAGATCCTCTACCTGCTCGGCCCGGTCGGCGGCGGCAAGTCGTCGCTGGCGGAACGGATCAAGTATCTGATCGAGAACCAGCCGATCTACGTCCTGAAGGCCGGCGACGAACTCTCGCCGGTGTTCGAGAGCCCGCTCGTCCTGTTCGATCCGACGACGATGGGCGAGATGCTGGAGGCCGAATACGGCATTCCCCGCCGCCGCCTCTCCGGCCTGATGAGCCCATGGTGCGTGAAGCGCCTCGACGAATTCGGCGGCGACATTTCCAAGTTCAAGGTCGCCAAGCTGCTGCCCTCGCGGCTGAAGCAGATCGGCGTCGCCAAGACCGAGCCCGGCGACGACAACAACCAGGACATCTCGTCGCTGGTCGGCAAGGTCGACATCCGCCGGCTGGAGACCTTTGCCCAGAACGACCCGGACGCCTATTCCTATTCCGGCGGCCTCAACCGGGCGAACCAGGGCGTCCTCGAATTCGTCGAGATGTTCAAGGCGCCGATCAAGATGCTGCATCCGCTCCTGACGGCGACGCAGGAAGGCTCCTATGTCGGCTCGGAGAATATCGGCGCGATCCCGTTCACCGGCATGATCATGGCCCACTCCAACGAATCGGAGTGGAAGAGCTTCAAGAACAACAAGAACAACGAGGCCTTCATCGATCGCATCTATGTGATCAAGGTTCCCTACTGCCTGCGGGTGGACGAGGAGACCAAGATCTACGAGAAGCTCGTGTCGGGCTCGGAACTCGCCGAGGCGCCCTGCGCGCCCGACACCTTGTCGATGCTGGCTCGCTTTGCCGTCCTGTCGCGCCTGAAGCCGCACGAGAACTCCTCGCTCTACGCCAAGATGCGCGTCTATAACGGCGAAAGCCTGCGCGAGGTCGACCCCAAGGCCCGTACCCTGCAGGAATACCGGGATGCCGCCGGCGTCGACGAAGGCATGAACGGCATCTCGACGCGCTTTGCCTTCAAGGCGCTGTCGGCGACCTTCAACCATGACACCGAGGAGGTGGCGGCCGATCCGGTGCATCTGATGTATGTGCTGGAACAGGCGGTGCGCCGCGAGCAGTTTCCGGAAGACGTGGAGAGCGACTATCTGGAATTCATCAAGGCCGAACTCGCGCCGCGCTACGCCGAGTTCATCGGCAACGAGATCCAGAAGGCGTATCTGGAGAGCTATCACGACTACGGCCAGAACCTCTTCGACCGCTACGTCTCCTATGCCGACGCCTGGATCGAGGATCAGGACTTCAAGGACCCCGACACCGGCCAGCTGCTCGACCGCGACCTTCTGAACCAGGAGCTCACCAAGATCGAGAAGCCGGCGGGCATCGCCAATCCGAAGGACTTCCGCAACGAGGTGGTGAAGTTCTCGCTGCGCTCGAGAGCGGCCAATCGTGGCCGCAACCCCTCATGGACGAGCTACGAGAAGATCCGCGACGTCGTCGAGAAGCGGATGTTCAGCCAGGTCGAGGATCTCCTGCCGGTGATCTCCTTCGGATCCAAGAAGGATTCGGAGACCGAGAAGAAGCACAACGAGTTCGTCGAGCGAATGGTCGATCGCGGCTTTACGCCAAGGCAGGTGCGGCGACTCGTCGAATGGTATATGCGTGTGAGGCAGGCGAGCTGAGCTAACTACTCACGCTTTCCACGGGATCAACTATGCACATCATCGACCGTCGTCCCGACCCCGGGGGCAAGAGCCTCGCCAACCGCCAGCGTTTCATGCGGCGCGCGAGAGCGCTGGTGAAGCAGGCAGTGCGCGAGGCCTCCGGCAGCCGCAAGATCCGCGAGATCGATGGCGGCGGCGCCGTGACGATCCCGGCCGACGGCGTCCACGAGCCGAGCTTCCACGCCGGCCGCGACGGCGGAATGCGTGACTATGTCCTGCCCGGCAACAAGAAGTTCGTCTCCGGCGATCGCATCCAGCGGCCCAAGCAGGGCGCCGGCTCCGGCTCGCAGGGCAGCGCCGACGGCGAGGGCGAGGACAGTTTCCGCTTCGTCCTGTCGCGGGACGAGTTCCTCGACCTGTTCCTCGAAGACCTCGAACTGCCCAACCTCGCCAAGCGCCAGGTGATGGGCGATGCCGCCGAAAAGCGCCATCCCGCAGGCTTCAAGACCTCCGGTTCGCCAGCTTCCCTTTCGGTCGGCCGCACCATGCGTCGCAGCCTGTCGCGCCGGATCGCGCTCAAGCGGCCCAATCCGGTCGAGCTCGAGGCGATGCGAAGCGAACTCGCCGAGCTGGAGGCGGCGAGCGGCGATGGCATCCGGATCGCCACCCTGCGGGCCGAGATCGAGCGACAGGAGCGGCGGGCCCGCGTCATTCCCTTCATTGATCCGGTCGACCTTCGCTATCGCCGCATCGAGGTGACGCCCGAGCCGATCGCCCGGGCGGCGATGTTCTGCCTGATGGACGTCTCGGCCTCCATGGACGAGCACATGAAGGACCTCGCCAAGCGGTTCTTTTCGCTGCTCTATCTGTTCCTGACGCGGCGCTACAAGCAGGTCGAGATCATCTTCATCCGCCACACCCACGAGGCCAAGGAGGTCGACGAGGAGACCTTTTTCCACTCGCGCGAGAGCGGCGGAACAGTGATCTCCTCGGCGCTGATCGAAATGGCCAAGATCGCCGCGCTCCGCTTCCCACCGGACCAGTGGAACATCTATGCCGCCCAGGCGTCGGACGGCGACAACCTCTCCTCCGACAATGCCCGCTCGGTGGCGCTGCTCCGCGAGACGATCCTGCCGATGTCGCAGTACTATGCCTATCTGCAGGTCGGGCGCGGCGACTTCGACCGGGAAGACGGGGTGTTTGCCCGACAGGAGACGACGCTCTGGCGCGCCTATCAGGAACTCATCCGGCCGAACCTGCCGATGGCGATGCGCAAGGTCAACGACCGCCGCGACATCTATCCGGTATTCCGCGAACTCTTCGAGCGCCGTGACGAGACGGCGGAGGCCCGCTGATGGCATTGAAAAGCTTGAAGAAGTCCGCGTCCGAGCCGTCGAAATCCGCACCGCTTTTCACCGGTCGCGACTGGGATTTCCCGCTCCTCTCGCGCGTCTATGACGCCATCGGGGAGATCGCCGAGAAGGAACTGCAGCTCGACATCTATCCGAACCAGATCGAGGTGATCTCGTCGGAACAGATGCTCGACGCCTATGCCTCCACCGGCATGCCGCTGTTCTACAAGCACTGGTCCTTCGGCAAGCACTTCGTGCGCAACGAGACGCTCTATCGCAAGGGCTGGCAGGGCCTCGCCTACGAGATCGTCATCAATTCGAGCCCCTGCATCGTCTACATCATGGAGGAGAACTCCGCGACGATGCAGACGCTGGTGCTGGCGCATGCCGCCTTCGGCCACAACCATTTCTTCAAGAACAACTACTGTTTCAAGCAGTGGACCGACGCGACCAGCATCCTCGACTATCTGGATTTCGCCAAGAAATACGTCGCCAGCTGCGAAGACCGCTACGGCCAGGAAAGCGTCGAACAGATCCTCGACGCCGCCCACGCGCTGATGAGCCACGGCGTCCATCGCTATCCCGGCAAGCACGCGCTCGACCTGAAGTTCGAGCAGCGCCGACTGGAGGAGCGCCAGGCCTTCGCCGAGCAGCACTTCTCCGACCTCTGGCGCACGCTGCCGAAGACGGCGGCCGGGCCGAAACGCGACCACGATTCCGACCGCCGGCGCCAGATGCTCGGCCTGCCCGAGGAGAACATCCTCTACTTTCTCGAGAAGAACGCCCCGCGCCTCGCCGGCTGGCAGCGCGAACTGATCCGCATCGTGCGCCAGATCGCCCAGTACTTCTATCCCCAGCGCCAGACCAAGGTGATGAACGAGGGCTGCGCCACCTTCAGCCACTATCGGCTGATGACCCGGCTGCACGAGAGCGGGCAGATCACCGACGGGTCGTTCATGGAATTCCTGCACTCCCACACCAGCGTCGTCTTCCAGCCTGAATATGACGACCCGCGCTATTCGGGGATCAACCCCTATGCGCTGGGCTTCGCCATGATGGAGGACATCGAGAGGATCGCCACCCAGCCGACCGCCGAGGATCGTTCGTTTTTCCCCGACTTCGCCGGCTGCGGCGACGCCTATGGCGTCATGCGGGACGCCTGGGCGAACTACCGCGACGAGAGCTTCATCCTGCAGTTCCTCAGCCCGGCCGTCATCCGCAAGCAGAAGCTGTTCCGGCTGGTGGACGATTCGGAAGACGACGAGATCGTCGTCGCCTCGATCCACGACGAGCGCGGCTACAAGGCGGTGCGCCAGTCGCTCTCGCGGCAGTTCGACGTCGGCCGGCAGGACCCGGATATCCAGGTCGCCGATGTCGACCTGGCCGGCGACCGCAAGCTGATCCTCCACCACAACGTCGTCGACGGCGTCACGCTGGAGGCCAAGGACACGGCGAAGGTCCTGCACCACCTCGCCAATCTCTGGGGCTACGACGTCAAGCTCCTGGAGATCGAGGACGGCGACACCGTCGCCGCCCATGACGGCTCGCCGTCGAAGGCGTTCCGGTAGGAGAGCGCGGCGCTCGCCGCGGGTCGGCAGAGGCGATGCGGCCCGGCTCGAGGTGTAGCAGGGGCGAGGCGAGCGGCAAGCCTGCCTGAACAGGTGGACGACGGGAATTCCCACAAATGAAGAGAGCCGCCGCGGCCTGGAGGGGGATACGCCGGGACGGCTCTCTTTCACTGTCAGCGACGCCGGTCCTGGAGAGGGGGGAAGAGGATCCAGGCGTCTGAATTTCGGCTCTAAAGCGGGGGACGTGCCTTGGCCGAATACGACGCTGTGTATCGCGCCGTCGCTAATGATAATGCGACCGGCCGAGACCAAAATCAAGCTACGGGTAAGGCTCACCCTCTCACATCGACGTGATTTGGGTGATTTGCCTGAAATGACCATGGATCGCGCTGCAATGCAACGCTCGAACTGGCGCAATCCAGCAGAAACCGAGCAACGTGACATTTCAGCAACGTTTCTTCGGGCGGATCTGCGAGGCATTTTGCTCGCGCTTGGTCGCCGTCCGATCGGGGCCGGTCCCCCGCCGGGATCGACCTCGCGCAGGAGCGCGTGGCACCGCGATCGTGATGGACAGGCCGGCGGGCGCGCGATACCACGCTTGCCATGAAAAAAGGTGACCACCTCTTCCTCGTCGACGGCTCGGCATACATCTTCCGGGCCTATCACGCCCTGCCGCCGCTGACCCGCAAGTCCGACGGCCTGCCGGTGGGCGCCGTCTCGGGCTTCTGCAACATGCTGTGGAAGCTGGTCGAGGAATCGCGCGACACCTCGGTGGGGGTCGCGCCCACCCATTTCGCGGTGATCTTCGACCATTCCTCGACGACGTTCCGCAACGAGCTCTACGACCAGTACAAGGCCAACCGGACGGCGCCGCCGGAGGACCTCGTGCCGCAGTTCGCGGTGATCCGCGAGGCGGTGCGCGCCTTCGACCTGCCCTGCATCGAGAAGCAGGGCTATGAGGCCGACGACCTGATCGCCACCTATACGCGGCTGGCCGTCGAGGCCGGCGGCGACGTGACCATCGTCTCCTCCGACAAGGATCTCATGCAGCTCGTCGGGCCGGGGGTGATCCTCTACGACCAGATGAAGGACAAGCGCCTCGGGGCGGAAGAGGTGAAGGAGAAGTTCGGCGTCTATCCCGACAAGATGATCGACCTGCAGGCGCTGGTCGGCGACAGCTCCGACAACGTACCGGGCGTGCCGGGGATCGGCCCGAAGACCGCCGCCGATCTTCTCGAGACCTATGGCAACCTCGAAACCCTGCTGGAGCGCGCGGGGGAGATCAAGCAGGCCAAGCGCCGCGAGAACCTGATCGCCTTCGCCGAGCAGGCGCGGCTGTCGAAGCGGCTGGTGACCCTCGATCAGGACACGCCCCTCGACGTAGCCCTGGACGATCTTTTCCTGCACGAGCCGGACGGCGAGAAGCTGATCGCCTTCCTGAAGGCGATGGAGTTCACCACCCTCACCCGCCGGGTCGCGTCGCAGCTTTCGGTCTCGGCCAGCGACGTCGAGACGGCGACGATCGCGGTGGACGGGCCGGCACGCGGGCCGGACCTCGATCCCGCGGCGGCTTCAGGCAGCTTACCGACCATCAGCGACGGGGAAGGCGGCGCGCCACGCCTCGCCCTGACGCCGCAGATGCTCGTGGAACAGCGCCGCGCCGAGGCGGCGGGCACGAGCTTCGACCATTCGGCCTATCTGACGATCCGCGACGAGGCGGCGCTCGGCGCCTTCCTCGCCGAGGCGACCGAGACCGGCATTCTCGCCTTCGACACCGAGACGGACCAGCTCTCGGCGATGAACGGCAAGCTCGTCGGCGTCTCCTTCGCCACCGCCCCGGGGCGCGCGGCCTATGTGCCGCTCGGCCACGTCTCGCCAGGCGGCGAGGCGGACCTTTTGTCGGAAAAGTCGGTCGAAGAGGAGATCGGCCCGCAGATCCCGCTGGATCGGGCGCTGGCTCTGATGAAGCCGGTGCTGGAAGATCCGGCAATCCTGAAGGTCGGCCAGAACACCAAATATGATACTCTCGTCATGCGCCGGCACGGGATCACCGTCGCGCCCTTCGACGACACGATGCTGATCTCCTACGCGCTCGACGCGTCGGCCTCGCTCTCCGGCCATGGCATGGACGAACTCTCCGAGCGCTTCCTCGGCCACAAGCCGATCTCGTTCAAGGACCTCTGCGGCTCGGGCAAGAAGGCGGCGAAGATCTCCGCCTGCGATATCCAGAAGGTGACGGAATACGCCGCCGAGGACGCCGACGTGACGCTCCGGCTGTGGCGCGTCCTGAAGCCGCGCCTCGTCGCGGAAGGCCTCGCTTCGGTCTATGAGCGGCTGGAAAAACCGCTGGTGCCGGTGCTGGCGCGGATGGAAGAGCGCGGCATCATGGTCGACCGGCAGATCCTGTCGCGCCTGTCGGGCCGCTTCGCCCAGAAGCAGGGCGCGCTGGAAGCCGAGATCGCCGACTTCGCCGGGGAGGAGTTCAACCCGGGCTCGCCCAAGCAGCTCGGCGAGATCCTGTTCGGCAAGTTCAACCTGCCCGGCGGCAAGAAGACCAAGAGCGGCCAGTGGTCGACGGACGTGAAAGTCCTGGAGGAGCTAGCGGCGGAAGGCCACGAGCTGCCGGCGAAGATCGTCGCGTGGCGCCAGCTGACCAAGCTGAAGGGCACCTATACCGACGCGCTGCCCAATCACATGGACGCGCGGGGTCGCATCCACACGTCTTATTCCATGGCTTCGACGACCACCGGACGGCTTTCCTCATCGGAGCCGAACCTTCAGAACATCCCGGTGCGAACCGAAGAGGGCCGGGCGATCCGCACCGCCTTCGTCGCTCCCGAGGGCACGAAGCTCGTGTCGGCCGACTACAGCCAGATCGAACTGCGCATCCTCGCCCACATCGCCGACATCCCGCAGCTGAAGCAGGCGTTTCAGGAGGGGCTCGACATCCATGCCATGACGGCGTCGGAGATGTTCGGGGTCCCCGTCGAGGGCATGCCGTCGGACGTCCGGCGGCGGGCCAAGGCGATCAATTTCGGCATCATCTACGGCATCTCGGCCTTCGGCCTCGCCAATCAGCTGGCGATCCCCCGCGAAGAGGCCGGGCTCTACATCAAGCGCTACTTCGAGCGGTTTCCGGGCATCCGCGACTATATGGACGAGACCAAGGCCTTCGTGAAAAAGCACGGCTATGTGGAGACGCTGTTCGGCCGCCGGGCGCACTATCCGGACATCAAGTCGCCGAACGCCTCGATGCGGGCCTTCAACGAGCGCGCGGCGATCAACGCGCCGATCCAGGGGACGGCGGCGGACATCATCCGCCGGGCGATGATCCGCATGGAGGGAGCGCTCGCCGAGGCGGGGCTGGCGGCGAAGATGCTGCTGCAGGTGCATGACGAACTGGTCTTCGAGGTTCCGGAGGAGGAGGTCGAGGCGACCCTGCCGCTGGTCAAGCAGGTGATGGCCGAGGCGCCGCTGCCCCGCGTCAATTTGTCAGTCCCCCTCGAGGTCGATGCCAAGGCGGCAGCCGACTGGGAAGCCGCCCACTGAGCGCATTCCGGCCCTTCCTCGTTGCAACCGAAACCGTGGATACCGCAAGGACTTGCCCGGCTGCCGGCTTGTCGATAGCGCGGCACCGGATCCCGCCAAGCCCATGCATTCATGAGGCTAATTCCCGGCATCGGCATATCCTGAAGGCTTGAAAACCATTGCGCCGAACCAATGTTATCGGCGGTCGGTGGGCGAGATCTGCAAAATGAGGCGCTTCGGGGCCATCTCGCCAATGGCGATGGTGGTGGACGAAGGATGATCTCGGCTCCCATCGGCGGTTTCAATGCGCCCGAGGAAGGGGCGCCAGTGAGGTCAAATGGACACGCGCGAGGACGACAATCCCGAGACCTTCGGTGTTCCGTCGAACATCACGACAGCGGCTCTCGCCAAGCTGCCGCTGGCGCTCGTCCTGACCAATCCGCATCTCGACGGCAACCCCATCATCTACGCCAACGACGCCTTCGGGCGCATCACAGGCTACGCGGCGGCGGCGACCGTCGGGCGCAACTGCCGGTTTCTGCAGGGCGACGAGACCGACCCGGAGCATGCCCGCCAGATCGGCGAAGCGCTGCGGGCCGAGCGCGACATCTCGCTGGACATCCTGAACTACCGTGCGGACGGCACGAAATTCGTCAACCGCCTGATGATCACGCCGCTCTACGACGAGAACAACAAGCTTCAGTGCTTCCTCGGCGTCCAGCGCGACATGAGCGACGGCCAGGACGCCGCGACGACCCAGACGAAAGGCGCCAAGGCGCCTGTGGATTCGGCGCTTGGCGAAATCCAGCACCGGGTAAAGAACCACCTGTCGATGATCGTCGGGATGATCCGCATGCAGGCGCGGATGAAGACCAGCCAGGAGAGCTTCAGCGCGCTGGCGCGGCGCATCGAGAGCCTCCAGCTCCTCTACCAGGAAATGACCGAAGCCGGCGTCGGCTCACATCGCTCCGAGCGCGTGCCGCTCGGCGCCTATGTCAGCCGCGTCGCGGCGACCATCGGACATCTCGACGGCCGCAACTCGGTGCGCATCAATGTCGACTGCGACGCCATCGATGTGAAGGTCGACCGCGCAGCGCGCATCGGCCTGTTGTTTTCCGAGCTGCTCACCAACGCGCTGAAGCACGCCTTCGACGGTCGCGAGGAAGGGCTGGTCGAGGCGCGGCTGAAGATGCTCTCCTCCGGCGTTATCCGGCTGACGGTGACCGACGACGGCGTCGGCCTGCCGAAGGGCAGCGCCTGGCCCTACGACAACTCCAAGCCGGCGCCCCTCAGCCAGGGCGAGATCAACACGATCCGGCAGGAGGCGGCCCGCGCCGCCACCGAGGACGGCGACGTCAACGAGGCCCGCCAGCTCGCCGATTCCCTCGGCATGTCGCGCGGCAGTGGCGAGCCGGGCAGCCAGATCGTCGAGACCGGCGACCAGGCGGCGCGCCGCCAGAAGGCGCGGGAGATCGAAGGGGGCCTCGGCGGCCGCATCACCGTCTCGCTGGTCCGCGGCCTCGATGCGACGATCGACGTCAATTCCCTCACCACCGGCACCACCGTGACCGTCGACATTCCTCCCGAGTGACGAACTGATGACGAGCAGGGCGGGATGAAATCGGCTGCGATTGCCATCCCGCTCCGAAAACCGGTTCCCACTGATCGGGATCATGCTTTAGAAGCGTGACGCGGAGGGACCGCGAGGAGGGTGAAGTTTGAGTCTGGAAGCCGCAAGGGACAGGCTGATCGTCGGGCTGGACGTAACCGGCCGCAGTGACGCCGAAGCCATCGTCGACACCCTCGGTGACACCGTCACCTGGTACAAGATCGGCTTCCAGCTGGCTCTGTCCGGCGGCCTGCCGCTGGTCGACGAGCTGGCACGCTCGGGCAAGCGCGTGTTTCTCGACATGAAGCTCCTCGACATCTCCAACACCGTCGAGAAGGGCGTCGCCAGCGCCCTCGACCTCGGCGCCGCGATGCTGACCATCCACGCCTATCCGCATGCCATGCGCGCCGCGGTGAAGGCGGCCGAGGGCAGCCCCCTCACCCTTCTCGGCGTCACCGTGCTGACGTCCCTCGACGACGACGACCTTGCCGCCAGCGGCTATGCGACGAGCGTCGCCGATCTCGTCGCCGCGCGCGTCGCGCAGGCCCGCGACATCGGCATGGGCGGCGTCGTCGCATCGCCGGCCGAGGCCGCGGCGATCCGGCGTGCGATCGGCCCGGACATGGCGATCGTCACTCCCGGCATCCGGGCGGCCGGAAGCGACAGCGGCGACCAGAAGCGCGTCGCTGCGCCGGCCGACGCGCTGGCGGCCGGCGCGTCGCATCTGGTCGTCGGACGGCCGATCGTCGCCGCCGGCGACCCCAGGGCCGCCGCCGAGGCGATCCTCGCCGAAATGGCTGGCGCGGCGGCCTGAGGCGCGACCGCAAGACGATCATCAAAAAAGGGAGGCACATGATGGCCAAGGGATACTGGATCGCGCGCGTCGACGTCCGCGACCCTGAAGGGTACAAGGCCTATGTCGCGGCGGCAAAGCCCGCCTTCGAGGCCCATGGGGCGAAGTTCCTGGCGCGCGGCGGAGAATTCACCGCGCTGGAAGGAACCGCCCGCAGCCGCAACGTCGTCATCGAGTTCGACAGCGTCGAAACGGCCCGGGCCTGCTATGAGAGCGACGACTACCAGAAGGCCAAGGCCATCCGCCAGACCGTCGCAGAGGCGGAGATGATCATCATCGAGGGCTATGACGGCTGAGGGCAAGGCCCGCACCGCCGGCAAAGAGCCGCGACCGGGCCGCAAGGCCTTCAAGGGCATGGCGCCGAAGGGTTACCGCATCCGGATGATGGAGCCGGGCGAGGCTTTTGCGCTGATGACGATCGAGCGCCGCGCCGAGGCGACGCTGGTCGCCCTCGGCAAGGTGGAACTCGCCGATCTGCCCGAGCCTGACATCGGCGACTTCGTGAGGCTGCTGGTCGAGAACGAGGTCTTCGTCGCCGAGGACAAGCGATCGGGCGAGGCGGTCGGCTTTGTCGCGGCGCACGATCTGCCGGACCTCTACTGGATCGCCGAACTCTCGGTCGATCCGGCGCATGGGCGCCGCGGCATCGGCCGCGCGCTCGTCGGCGCCGTCCTGGAACGGGCCCGCTGGTTCCAGCACCGGGCCGTGGGGCTGACGACCTATGCCGACATCCCAATCGGGGCGCCGTTCTACGGGGCGTCCGGTTTCACCAAGGTCCCGGCGGACGACTGTCCGCCCTGGCTCGCCGACCTGCGGCAGGCGGAAACGCCGCCGGGGAGCGACCCGGCGACACGCTGCGCGATGATCCGCTGGCTCTGACGAGCCGCGCGCGGGTGGGCGCCGGGCCTCTGGAGTGGGCGCGAACGCCTCGAAGTGACGCGAAAGGCACTGTCACCTGCCGTCGTTCGGGGGCCATGCGCAAGAGCGCTCGACTTCGCCGATGATTCATCCTGTTATGATCCGGGCGTCGTCATGAAGGTTTCACGAAAGGATTTCCCGATTAAGTCGTGAAGAGCCGGGATCCGCCAGCCGCAGGCCTTGCGACCTTTCCCGAACGGCACCCCGCGCAAGAAGCCGTGACCGGTTGGGGCTCGGCCTCGGCACGGCGAGCGGAACGGATTTCCGGCCCGATGCGGCGAAACCGCGAGCTGGCGCGTTTCGCAAAGGAGCCGCCCAAGGCTCGACGCTAAAATTTGTGCATTGCAGCAATAATTGTTATATTCGGCGGAAACGAGAGGCACTTGCCATGTTGTACCAGCTCTATGAGTGGAATCACGCCGCGCTGACGCCGTTCCGCGCCGTGGCGGACGCCACCCGCCTGTTCTACCAGAACCCGCTGAACCCGATGTCGCACACCACCGCCGGCCGCTCCTTCGCGGCAATGGCCGAACTGTTCGAGCGCACGACGCGGGTCTACGGTAAGCCCGAATTCGGCCTCGACGAGACGACGATCCGCGGCCTGCGCGTGCCGGTCGCCGACAAGCCGGTGTGGAAGAAGCCGTTCTGCAACCTCCTGCATTTCGAGCGTGCTCTGCCCAAGGGCCACGGCAAGGATCCGCGCATCCTCATCGTCGCGCCGATGTCCGGCCACTACGCGACGCTCTTGCGCGGCACCGTCGAGGCGCTGCTGCCCTATGCCGACGTCTACATCACCGACTGGAAGGACGCCCGCAGCGTGCCGCTTTCAGCCGGCTCCTTCAGCCTCGACGACTATGTCGACTATGTCATCGAGATCCTGCAGTTCCTCGGGCCCGACACCCATGTCATCGGCGTGTGCCAGCCGGCCGTGCCCGTCCTGATGGCGACGGCGGTGATGGAGGCCGACGAGGACCCGTGCGCTCCCGCCACCATGACCCTGATGGGCGGCCCCATCGATACGCGCATCAACCCGACGGNGGTCAACGATCTCGCCAAGGAGCGCGGCATCGACTGGTTCCGCGACAACGTCATCATGTCGGTGCCGTTCCCCCATGCCGGCTTCATGCGGCAGGTCTATCCGGGCTTCCTGCAGCTGACCGGTTTCATGTCGATGAATCTCGATCGCCACGTCACCGCGCACAAGGATTTCTTCTGGCACCTCGTCAAGGACGACGGCGATTCGGCGGAGAAGCACCGCAGCTTCTACGACGAGTACAATGCCGTGATGGACATGACGGCGGAGTTCTACCTGCAGACCGTCGACGAGGTGTTCGTCAAGCACTCGCTGCCGAAGGGCGAGATCACCCATCGCGGCAAGCGCGTGGACCTGACGGCGATCCGGCGCACCGGCCTCCTCACCGTCGAGGGCGAGAACGACGACATTTCCGGCGTCGGCCAGACCGAGGCGGCGCAGGACCTGTGCGTCAACATTCCCGGCGACATGCGCGTCCACTACGTGCAGCCGAAGGTCGGCCATTACGGCGTCTTCAACGGCTCGCGCTTCCGGGCCGAGATCGCCCCGCGCATCGTCGACTTCGCACTCACCCACGGCACCACCCACACCGGCGCCTCGCAGCCGCGCAAATCGGGCGAAGCCGAGACCGGCCCCCGCCGCATGGGCGCCTATGCCGAGCGCATCGCCAAGGCCGGCACCCTCGGCCGCCGCGTCCCCGCCTCGGGCGAGAGCGGCATCGGCGCGGTCGGCACGCTGAACGGGCTGGAAGGCCTCGAAGCGGCGATGAACGCCATCGCGGCACCGGCCAAGGCCCTGATGTCGAGCGCCCTGGAGGCCGCCAACTACTCCTACGGCTCCTTCGCCGGCAGCAACAATTCCGGCTTCTCCGCGCCCTCCGACGCGCGCCGGCCGGCGAGCCCCGCCGGGTCGACCTCGAATGGCGGCGTCAAGGCGACGCCCCTGCCCGTCCCGGCCGCCGAGACGCTCGCCCAGGCGGAGACGCTTCGGGCAGTGCCTGCAGCGCCCGCTCCGGCGGTGAAGAGCGAGGCCGCAGCGGCTGCGAAGGCTGAGGCCGCACCGGCCGCGAAGGCCGACCCAAAAGACGACGCGCCGGCCTCGAAGGCCGAACCCAAGGCCGACAAACCGGCAGCGAAGGCCGACGTGAAGACCGAAGCGCCCGCGGCCAAGCCAGCGCCGAAGTCGGAGGCTCCGGCTGCCGCCACCGAGGCGAAGGCCGAGGCAACGGCAAAGGCTGCGGACACTTCGGCGAAGGCAGCCGAGCCCGCAGCGAAGGCGGAGACGGCATCTGCCGCGAAGGCGGAGCCCGCGAAGTCGGCGCCCAAGTCCGAGTCCAAGGCGGAAACGAAGGCAGATTCTAAGGCCGACGCAAAGGCAGAGTCGAAGTCGGAGTCGAAGCCGGACTCAAAGGAAGCTGCCAAGCCGGAACCTGCGGCGTCCAAACCGGCTGCCGGCAAGACCACGCCTGCCGCGCCGCAGAAGGCGGCTGCCGAAAAGCCTGCCTCAGGCGACGCCAAGGCCGCGGCGAAGACGCCGGCAAAGGCCGGCGCCGTCAGCGCCAAGGCTTCCGGCGACCAGATCTCGGAAGCCGGCGGTGCGAGCGACCTGTTCACCTCCGGACCCGCTCCGACCTCGCCCACGCGCGGACGGCCGGGAAAACAACGCTCGAAGGGTCCGTCGGGCCGCGCCCGTCGGCGCTGAGCCGGCGAGGCATGATCCGGAAGGGTGGCTTTGACCAGCCTTCCGGCGGGAGCGTGACGAGAACGGGATGGAGCCGGCCGCTATCGACGGCGATGCGGCGAGCTGTCGGCAGGGGCTGTAACGATCCCGCAAGGCCAGCTGTCAGGCGGAGGTGTCGCCGCGGCCTTTCCGGGCGAGAAGGTCCGGCCGCCGCTCGGCGGTGATCCGCTCGGCCTCGGCGCGGCGCCAGCGCTCGACGGCGCCGTGATCGCCGGAGGTCAGGACCGGCGGGATCGTCCGGCCCTCCCATTCGGGCGGCCGGGNATAATGGGGATGTTCCAGGAGCGGCGTTTCGAAGCTCTCGTGGAGGCCCGACTGGTCGTTGCCCATGACGCCGGGAAGCAGCCGGATCACCGCGTCGAGCAGCACCATCGCGGCAATCTCGCCGCCGGACAGCACATAATCGCCGATCGAGACTTCGCGAAGGCCCCGCCCCTCGATGATCCGCTCGTCGACGCCCTCGAAGCGGCCGCAGACGATCAGCGGCCCCTCGCCCGCCGCGAGCTCGCGGACGAGATCCTGGGTCAGCGGCCGGCCGCGCGGGCTCATCAGCAGGCGCGGACGCAGATCGCCCTCATCGCATGCCGCATCGATCGCATCGGCCAGGACGTCGGCGCGCAGCACCATGCCGGCGCCGCCGCCGGCCGGCGTATCGTCCACCGCGCGGTGGCGGCCGCGGCCGAAGTCGCGGATCTGCCGGGTCTCGACGACGGCGTCGCCGCGCTCCAGCGCCCGGCCCGCCAGCGACACGCCGAGGGGGCCCGGAAACATCTCCGGATAGAGCGTCAGGACGGTGGCGCGGAAGGCCATCAGCCGAGCGGTTCGGCCTTGCCGGCCTCGATCAGCTTCAGATCGCGCTCGATCACCGTGACGGCCGAGAGCGCCTTGTGCCAGGCGGCGATGTGGGCGGAGCGGCCATGGGCGGCGAGCGCCTCGCGGCTCTCCCATTCCTCGTAGATGCGCACGAGACCCGGCTCGAGCAGGTCCTCGGCGAAGGAATAGACGATGCAGCCGTCCTCGGCCCGCGTCGCGGTGAGAACACCCGCCGCGGCTTCCCGCAGGCTGGCGAGATCGGTGGCGGCAAGCCGCAGGATGCCGGAAACGATGATCATCGGTCGTCCTCTCCTGTGTCGTTGCGGCGCGACGAAGCGCCAGCGTCGTCGCCGGTCTCGTAATCGCCGGCCGGATCCTCGCCGGGTTCGTCTTCGCCGACCTCGTCTTCGTCGTCCTCGCTGGCGACGAGCCCTGCGGCGACCGGATCGACGCTGATCGTTCCCGCCGCGAGGTCGAGCCCGGGCACCGCGGCCTCCGAGAACGGGATCATCACCGTCGGCCCCTTCGGCGGGGCGATCTCCAGGATGTCGCCGGCGCCGAAGTTATGGACCGCGAAGACCCGGCCAATGAGATCGCCATCGACCGACCGCGCCTCAAGGCCGATCAGGTCTTCCAGATAGAACTCGTCGTCGTCCTCGGTCTCTGGCAACAGCGAGCGGTCGACGAAGAGCTCGGTGCCGTTCAGCCGTTCGGCCTGGTTGCGGTCGGCGACCTCGGCGAAGCGGACCAGAAGAACGTTCTTCTGGGGCCGCGCGGCCTTGACCGTGTAGCGGTTGCCCTTGGCGTCAAAGAGCGGGCCGTAGCGGCCGAAGGCCTCGGGCTCCTCGGTGAAGGACTTGACGCGGCACTCGCCGCGAATGCCGTGGGCGCCGCCGATGACGGCGAGGAGGACCGGCGTTGCCGGTCCGGCGGATGGCTGGTCAGCCCCGGCACCGGGCCCAGTGCTGGACGATGCGTCGCGATTGGTTGGTTTGGCAGGCAAAAGCGTCTTCGATCCCGTTGCTGTCGCGCCGCTCGCGCCGGCCTCTCCCCGTCGCCGCCGCTTCGGACGCCGGAGGGATCGTCAGCCGCCCTTTCGGCGCGGCTCGCGAGCGTTTTCGACGGCATAAACCGTTCCGACGCCGCCGTCGACGGTCTCTTCGTCCCGATCACGCCAAGCCGATGCGACTGGACCGCCGAGGCAGGCCTTCAGGCCAGCCGGCCATGCTCGCCGCCGAACGCCCCGGCGCCCGAGCCATGCTCGGCATAATGCTGGCGTTTCGCCTCGTACATGCGCTTGTCGGCCCGCTTGACCGTGTCTTCCAGACGCTCGATCTGCAGTGACGTCGCGAGACCGAGCGAGAAGGACAGGGGCGAGCCGGTGTAGAACTGGTTGTTCAGCTCGACCAGTTCCTCGATGTCGGCGATCATCTGCAGGCCCTCGGTCTCGCCGCTGGCCGGCATCAGAATGACGAACTCGTCGCCGCCGATCCGGGCCGCGCAATGGGGCTTCTGGACGGCCTCGCGCAGCACCTCGCCGGCGCGGCGCAAGAGCGCGTCGCCGGCGGCGTGGCCGAGGGTGTCGTTGACCGACTTCAGCCCGTTGAGGTCGACGACGATCACCGTCACCGGCAGCGGGCCCTTGCGCTCGAGGCGGTTCAGCTCGTCGACGAAGAAGGAGCGGTTGTAGAGCTTGGTGAGGATGTCGTGCTTGCCAAGGAATTCCAGATAGGCCTCGGCCTTCTTGCGAGCAGTGATGTCGGTGAGCGCCACCTGCACCAGCGACCAGTCGCCCTCGCGGCCGGGAAAGACGGAAAACTGCATGTGGACGTGCAGTTCCTCGCCATCGAGGGCGTAGTTTACCACCTCGCGCTGCTGGAACAGCTTGCCCGACCACAGGTCGATGAGCTGCTCGCGGAAATGCGACTCCATGTCGTCGCGAAACACTTCGCCGAGGCGGCTGAGGAGATCGGGACGGTCCTTTGCCCGGAACAGCTCGAGCGTGTGTCGGTTGACGTCGAGGACGCGGATCTCGCTCATACAGCGGAAGACGAATTCCGGATGCACGTCGAGGAAGGTGCGGAAATCGGTGACGCCGCGCTCGCGCACCTCGTCCATCAGCGACTTGACGACGCAGAAGTCCTCGACCCAGAGGGAGATCGGCGAGTGTTCGAACAGCCCGCGGGCGAAGGCCTCGCTGGACGCCAGCCGTCGGCGTCCCTCCTCGCCTTCAGTCACGTCCTCGGTCGACAGGATGACCCGGCCCCAGTCGTCCTCGTGGCCCGGCAGAATGCGGGCTTTCAGCAGGACGTCGAGGCGGCGGCCGGACAGGGTGTAGTTGACGGCCTGGCTCTCGAAGCCGTCGCTGCGCTCCCACAGCTGGCAGAGTTCGCCCATGTGGGAGGACAGCATGTCGCGGGAAAAGACGACGTCGAGATTGTCGATGAGGTGCTCGGGGCTGTCGGCCTCGAAGAGCTCGACGGTCTTGTCATTGACGGCGATCACCCGGATCGACAGGGCCGCCTCGCGCACGAGCTCCGGATGCGCCTGAAGATGCGCCCGAAGATCGCTCACGCCTTCGGCGCGCCAGGTGTCGAGGAGCGTCTTGACGGCGCTGAAGTCCTCCAGCCAGAGCGGCAACGGCGCCAGCTGAAAGACGTCGCCGATCGCATCCGCCTCGTCTCGGTTGTCCAGGGGCATGGCTTCCATCGAACGGGTATCCGTGGCTCGGTCGCGGCGCGCTCGGCGAAGGGCAGAAATCCGACGTGGCCTTCGCGACCGGCCTCGATTCGTCGCGAGGGCATTATTTTGACGTAATCCTTACCGTCCCGTTATGAAACAAAAAACTCCTAGGCATTTGGTATCGAAAAACAAACGGGCGGCGCCTGATGGCGCCGCCCGCAAAAAATCTTGCAGCCTGCCCGATCCCGGGCTGCGACGTCACTCGGCCGGTGCTTCCTCGGCCGGAGCCTCGGCGGGCGCGTTCTTGGCGGCCTCGGCCTCGGCGGCGGCGGCAGCGGCGTCCTCTTCCTTCTGCTTGCGCTCGGCCACGCGCTCCTGCGCCTTCTTGCCCGGCAGGCCCTTGGTCGGGTTCTTGCGCTCGCCGCGCGAGGCGATGCCGGCCTTGTCGAGGAAGCGCAGGACGCGGTCGGTCGGCTGGGCGCCTTCGGACAGCCAATGCTTGATCCGGTCTTCCTTCAGCGCGACGCGCTCGGCGTCCTTGGGCAGCATCGGGTTCCACGAGCCGATCTGCTCGATGAACCGGCCGTCGCGGGGCGAACGGGCGTCGGCGACGACGATGTGGTAATAGGGGCGCTTCTTCGAGCCGGCACGGGCCAGGCGCATCTTCAGGGGCATTGTTCACTTCCTTCTTGAGTTTTCTCGGCACCGGCCTTCTTGGGTCGCCGGCATCCGCATCGTTTTCGTGTTTCGGGCGAGACCGGGGCCTCGGTTACTTCTTCTTGCCTGGCAGGCCGGGCAGGCCCGGAAAACCGCCGGGCATTNCGCCGCCGCCGCCGAAGCCGGGGGGCATGCCCTTGGGCATTCCCCCCGGCATGCCGCCGGACTGGGCGGCTTTTGCCAAAGCTTCGAGTTCCTTCGGGTCCATCTTCGACAGGTCGGGCATGCCGCCTCCGGGCATTCCACCCGAGAGGCCCATCTTGCCGGCGAGGCCGCCCATCATCTTCTGCATCATGCCGCCCTTGCCGCCCTTGCCCATGGCCTTCATCATGTCGGCCATCTGGCGGTGCATCTTCAGGAGCTTGTTGATGTCGGCGGCGCCGGTGCCGGAGCCCGCCGCGATGCGCTTCTTGCGGGAGTGCTTGAGAAGGTCGGGATTGGCGCGCTCGGCCGCCGTCATCGAGGAGATGATCGCCAGCTGGCGCTTCAGCATCTTGTCGTCGAGGCCGGCAGCGGCCATCTGGCCCTTCATCTTGCCCATGCCGGGCATCAGGCCCATCATCCCGCCCATGCCGCCCATCTTCTGCATCTGGCGGATCTGGTCGGCGAGGTCGTTCAGGTCGAACTTGCCCGACTGCATCTTTCTGGCCATCGCCGCGGCCTTTTCCGCGTCGATGTTTTCCGATGCCCGTTCGACCAGCGAGACGATGTCGCCCATGCCGAGGATGCGGTCGGCGATACGCGAGGGGTGGAAATCCTCCAGCGCATCCATCTTCTCGCCGGTACCGATCAGCTTGATCGGCTTGCCGGTGACGGCACGCATGGAAAGGGCCGCACCGCCACGCCCGTCGCCATCGACGCGGGTCAGCACGATGCCGGTGATCCCGACGCGCTCGTCGAAGGAGCGGGCGAGATTGACGGCGTCCTGGCCGGTCAGACTGTCGGCGACGAGCAGGATCTCGTGGGGCTTGGTCCTCGCCTTGATGTCGGCCATCTCGACCATCAGCGGCTCGTCGATATGGGTGCGGCCGGCGGTGTCGAGGATGACGACGTCGTAGCCGCCGAGGCGAGCGGCCTGTTCGGCCCGGCCGGCGATCTCGACCGGGCCCTGACCCGGGATGATCGGCAGGGTCGCGACGCCGGTCTGCTCGCCGAGGATCTTCAGCTGCTCCTGCGCGGCCGGGCGCCGCGTGTCGAGCGAGGCCATCAGGACCTTCTTCTTCTGGCGCTCGGTCAGCCGTTTGGCGATCTTGCCGGTGGTCGTCGTCTTGCCGGAGCCCTGCAGGCCGACCATCATCACGACGACCGGCGACGGCGCGTTGAGGTCGATCGGCACCTGGGTTTCGCCGAGGGTGGCGACCAACTCGTCATGGACGATCTTGACGACCATCTGGCCGGGCTTGATCGACTTCAGGATCTCGGCGCCGACGGCCTTTTCGCGCACCCGGTCGGTAAAGCCGCGCACCACTTCGAGCGAGACGTCGGCCTCCAAAAGCGCCCGGCGCACCTCGCGCAGCGCCGCCGACACGTCCTTGTCGGAGAGAGCGCCGCGGCCGGTGAGGCCGTTCAGGATGGACCCGAGGCGGTCCTGGAGCGAATCGAACATCAAGCTTCCTTCCGTCCTTCCGGGAGACACCCGAAAGGTGGGGCGGACAGGACCGGCTCGCAAACCCTCAGCGCCTGGCCGAACGAACGGCACACAGCATGAGCGCATCCCCGGGCGAAACTCGCTGGGGGATGTTGACCTCCTGGCGGCTCGGTGATCATCGAGGAGATCATTCGAGGGGCCCGGTCGGCGGATCGCGGACGGCATGTCGCGGATTTGTGGGGGGTTCAATCAGGAAGAGGCCCGGATGTCAAGTTTGGCGGCAAAGCGGGCGTCGAAAGCGCCGTCCCGCGCCTCGCCGATGCGTGACATCCGGTCGAGAGCAGACGCCCGGACCAGGAAAGCGGACGCTCGGTCATTGGCTCCGGGTGGCCTCGTCCCGCATGGTCTTGCGGCGTCGGTGCCGCCTGCCGGATCGCTCCGCGCTGGGGCGCCGGGCGAAGCGGGGATCGGCAGGATCAAACGAAAGGGATTTCCCATGCGCCAGCTGATCGCGTTCGCCATCGTCCTGTCGGTTGCCGCTGCGAGCCTTTCCCCCGCAGGTGCCCAGCAGGCCCGCAAGTCGGTGCCGTCCGCCGCCTTCGTGGATCCGCTGGTGGCGACCTGCTTTGCGCGCGCCTATTCCGCCGAGCACATGCGCAGCCATCCGCGCCAGAAGGTCACCGACATCGCCGTGATCTACCGCCCCGTGCTGGTCCTCGACGGCGTCGAGACGCCGCAGTGGGACGCCAGCGGCCCCGGCACGCTGATCAACGTGGTGCTCGCCGTCCGGGTGCGGGGCGGCCCGCCGGCGCCGATGCTCGGCTTCGGCTACTGCCAGCCGGCGTCCGGGGAGAAGCTCGACTGCGGGATCGACGAGGATGGCGGCCAGTTCAGCCTGCGCCGGACCAAGGGCGGCTTTCTCCTCGAGAACACCGACCGCCTGCTGGTGATGCCGGCAGGCAGCCGCGACGACGGCACGAGCCAAAGCGTGACGATCGCCCGCGCCGACGACCAGGCGGCGTTCCTGGTCAAGCCGGCCAGAGGCGGCCTCTGCGACGCCAAATATCCGGCGGTCAACCAGGGCGACTGGAACTGAGCGGGAACTGAGACGGGCGGCGCGGCCGGAGCGGTGGGGCGCCGGTGCCAGGCGCGCAGGCGCTCCGCCTGCGCTTCCCTCTCATCCTGCCGCGCGCCGCACCCTCACCCCTTTTCCCCGAACAGATCCCGCTGGTTCTTCTCCATCTCTTCGGCGTAGCGTTTGCGCACGAAGCTCTCCGACAACAGCCCCAGCACCTGCCCCTCCGCGCCGATGACCGCGAGTTCGTCGGCGCTTGCCGTGTCGAAGGTCGACATCACTTGGCTGATGTCCATCTCGGGCCGCAGCGCCACGTCGGCGAGGACCGCGACCTCGGCGACCGGGGCCGCCGTGTCGAGGCTGTCGGCATAGGCGGTGGGGGTGACGACGATGCCGGCATAGCGCTCCTGGTCGTCGATCAGGACGACGCGGGAGGTGGAGCCGAGGGGGTAGCGGCGGCGGAACTCGGCGATGGTGAGGGCGGCCGGCGTTGCCCGGGNCTCGCGGCGCATCATGCGGCCGGCTGTCAGCGTCTTCACCCAGCCGACGTCCCTCGCCGAGNGGATCGTCTCGCCGCGCAGATGCAGCCGCCAGGTGGAGAAGGAATAGCCGAAGAACACCCGCACCAGCGTGCTCGCGACCAGCGAGGCGACCACCACGACGCCGGTGAGCGAGAGGTTCTGGGTGGTCTCGAGGACCAGCATCGCCATGGTCAGCGGCCCGCCGATCACCGCGACGGCAAGTCCCGCCATCGCCACCAGCGCCGCATGGGGCTGCTCGACGACGACATGGCCGAAGACGGCGAACAGCGTGTCGGCATAGAGCTGGCCGAACAGCGAGCCGACGAAGAGGGAGGCGAAGAACAGACCGCCCCGGAAGCCGAAGCCGAGCGAGACGATCGAGGCGGCGCATTTGGCGAGGACGACGGTGATCAGGAAGCCCATCGGCAGGCCGCCGGAGATGTCGAGATAGAGCGCCGAGTGGCCGGAGGAGAGCACCTGCGGGGTGATCCAGGCGAGCGGCATCAGGAGCGCGCCGCCGACGGCCGGCTTGGCGTAGGCCGGCAGGCGCACGCGTTTGATCAGCGCCTCGACCACGGAGATCGCCCGCATCAGGAAGATGCCGAGGCCGGCGCAGAGGGCGGCGAGCGCGACATAGAGGAGATAGTGGGTGACGTCGATCGGGCCGGAGCCGCCGGAGGCGATGAGATAGGGCGAATGGCCGAGGCCGCGGGCGGTGAGGACGGCGGAGACGCAGGCTGCGGCGATCGGCGCGATGGTCGAGGGCGTATAGGCGCCGATGACGATCTCGAAGGCGTAGAAGGCGCCGGCGAGCGGGGTGCCGAAGGCCGCGGCGATGCCGTCTCCAGCCCCGGCGCCGACCAGCGTGCGCAGGTCCGAGCGGCGCACGGCAAGGAAGCGGCCGGCGAAGGAGGCAAAGCCCGAGCCCATCTGCGCATAGGCCGCCTCCAGCCCGACCGAGGCGCCGACGCCGTTGGACAGGAGCGTCTGGCCGGAGACGATGAAACTGTCCTTCATGGACATCTGGCCGCCATGCAGCGCATTGGCCTCCACCGCGTCGACCAGGGCCCGCTTGCGCGCCTTGACCAGAAAGGTGAACAGCGCCAGGGCGGCGCCGCCGAGCGGCAGGGCGAGAAGCTGCAGCCAGGAGAGCGACGTCTGGGTGCTGAGACGCTCCGACATGGAGAGCCCGTAGAGAAGCGCCTGGATGGCGTGGGCGGCGACCTGCAGGCCGACCGTCATGGCGCCGGCGGCAACGCCGAGCAGCGCCGCCAGCGCGGTGAACCAGATCTCGCTCGAGCGCAGCTGCGCCCGCAGGCGCTCCATCATCCGGGCCGGCAGCGGCGCGGACGGGGCTGCCTCCGCGCCGTGGCTCTCGGTCCCGGCAGTGCCCGGGGGCCCGCCGGTGCTCGGGGATGGGGTGTTGACGGCGGACATCGGACGGGCGGTGACCTGAGCTTTCGAGGGGCCGGACCTGCGCGGCCTTCGCGGCCCCGGTTCTCTGCCACAGCGCTCGCGGCGGTGCCACCCGTTCCCGCTTCGCGGCCAGCCCCTGGCCGGGCTCCAGCGGCACGCTGGAGCACTTTGGAGCCCTCGAAGCAACAGGTCACCAACCGATGCCGATCCGACAAACTTGCAGCCTTACGAAATCGTCGATAAACTTGATATATTCATTTGGTGACGCGTCGTCGTCACGACATCGTCGGAAGGAACGCACTCGAAGACTTCGCTGGCGGGAGACGTCGCTGCGGCATGGATCGGAAGGTGAAGGGGCCGGCCGCCCGGACCGGCGGCAAGACACCGCCGGAACGAGCGACGCACCATTCGCCGATCTCGCCGGAGGCGCGAACCAGCCCGCCGGCCGGTCGCTGGCATGGCCGCCGCCTTTCCCGATCGCGGGCCGAGCGTTTCGAACCCGCCGAACACCACGCCAACGCAAGAGCCTCCGGACCCTGGATGAGCGAAACCACGAGCAGACTGACCCGAGCCCTCGACGGGCTCTATGACGCGCTCGAACACGGCAGCGACTGGCAGGAGACGGTGCGCTGCGGCGCCGAGGCGACCGGCGCCGAGCGCTTCAACCTGATCACCGCCGGCGGCGACGGGGCGGCGCGGCAGTTCACCCATCCCTTCGACCCGGATTCGGCCCTCGAATACCTCACCGCCTATCTGCCCCGCGACATCCGGCTGCCCCGGCTCGCCGCCCGGCCGAGCGGGCTGGTGACGACGCAGGACCTGATGAGCGCGGAGGAGATCGCCCGCTGCCCGGTGCACCAGGAGTTCTACCGCCGCCATCCCGAATGCTGGGACATGACGATGGTGTTCGGGCGCAGCCAGGGCGGCATCGTCGCGGTGACGGCGCATCGCCGGCAGGGCCGGCCGGCGCTCGACCGGGACGAGGAGGCGGGGCTGATTGTGCTGGCCAACCAGGTGGCCCGCATCGCCCATCTGAAGGACATCCTGCCGAGCGGCGCGATCGCCAGGGACGGCGCGCTCGCCGCCTTCGACGGACTGCCCGATCCGGTGGCGATCTTCGACGTCAACGGCCTCGTCATCCACCTCAACCCGGCGGCCCGGAGCCTCGTCGACAGCCGCAACGGTCTGCGGCTCGCCGGGCGCCGGCTGATGGCCTGCCAGCCCGAGGTGACCGAAGCCATCACCCGCGCCATCGCGCGGACGATCCGGGTCATCGCCGGCCGGGCGATGACGCTGCCGAGCCCGGTCGCGGTGCCGCATCCGGCCTTGGCCGCACCGCTCTTCCTGCGGTTCTTCGCGACCCCGACCGGCCATGGCGGGGGCCGCTACGGCGTCGTCAAGTTCGTCGATCCGGCCGCGAGGCGCATCCCCGACATCGCCTTCGTGCGCAGCGCCACGGGCCTCAGCAACGGCGAGGCCGCGCTGGCGATCGGCATCTATCGCGGCCTGACGGTGAAGGCGTTCGCCAGCGAGGCCGGGCTGTCGGAACAGACCATCCGCAAGCGGCTGAAACACGTCTGCGACAAGCTCGGCGTCCATCGCCAGCCGGAGATCGCCACGCGGATCGCGGCCCTCGCCAGCGTCTGAGCCAGCGCCTGGCCCCGCCCCCTTACGTGCTCGACGCCCTCCTCCCGCAAAAATCGCCCCAGCCTTTCCACTGATCGGGCGGATGGCAGAGGAGACCTTCTTTGCCCCCGTTTGGGGGCTGGCGAAACGAGCCTACACGCGCATTGTGTGGTCGCTCCACGGGATGAGTTCACGGAACTCTTTCGCTCGCTTCAACGCCCCAAAAGCGAGCCGAAAGGTGGGACCAGCGCGGCCGAGAGGCCGCGCTGTCTCGTTGTGGGAAAGGTCTTGCGGCATCATGCGAGGCAGGCTTGCCGGCAGCACGGCGGGAAATTTCTCGGCGCCAGCCATGGAAGCGTCGCGCCGCGCGGATAGTTGGCACGGTGCGTCCCGCGACTCGCCAAGCCGCTCACCGGGGCGTTGACCGATCCAGCCGGAGGCCTCGCCCGACATGACCTATCTCTTCGCAGCCCTCACCCTGTTCCTGCTGGCTGCGACGGGCATCTCGTTTCTGCGCATCTCCCACGGCTTCGTGCGGGTGTTCTCCTTCCCCCGGCTGCAGATCCTCGTCATCGCGATGATCCTCGCGGTCCTGGCCCTGTGGCTGCTGACCTGGCCGGCAAGCGTGTGGATCGTCGTCGGGCTCCTGATTGTCGCCGGGACGCAGCTCGCCTGCATCGCCCAGTTCTCGCCGCTGCGCTCGCAGCAGTCGAAGCGCTACGAGGGCGATCCGAATGGCCCCGACACGGTCTCTGTGATCTCCTCAAACGTGAAGATGTCGAACCGACGCTACCAGGACGCCATCGACATGGTGCAGCGGGAGGCGCCGGACATGGCGCTGTTCATGGAGGTCGACGAAGACTGGGCCAAGGCCCTCGAGCCGCTGGGCGAGACCATGCCCCACGTCGTCTCCCGGCCGCTCGACAACAGCTATGGCATCATCCTCTATTCCCGGCTGGAACTCTCAGACGTGCGGATCGAGGCACTCGTGATGGACGACGTTCCGTCGATCATCACCCGGGTGAGGCTGCGCAGCGGGCGCGACTTCCGCCTCTACTGCATCCATCCCGAACCGCCCGTTCCCTACGCGGATTCGGCCGGCCGCGATGCCGAACTGATCGAGGTGGCGCGGCTGGTCGGAGAGGACGACCTGCCGGCGATCGTCTGCGGCGACCTCAACGACGTCGCCTGGTCGCATACGACGCGCCACTTCCAGCGCATGTCGCGGCTGCTCGATCCGCGGGTCGGGCGCGGCTTCTACAACACCTTCGATGCCCGCTACCCGCTGCTCCGCTGGCCGCTCGACCACCTGTTCCACAATGCCCGCTTCGATCTGGTGGAGATGAAGAGGCTTGCGCATATCGGATCGGACCACTTCCCCATGCTGTTCAAGCTGGCGCTGACGCGCAGCGCCGACGGGGCGGACTATCCCGCCGCCGCCGACGAGGACGACCGCGAGGAATGCCGAGACATCGTCGAGGATGCCGCGCAACTCGACCGCAAGGCGATCGGCACCGACTGGGAAAAATGAGCCCGGCACGGCTACGAGGCGCGGAACGATAGGGTCACCCCGACATTCTTGCCGATGAAGGGTACGCCGCTGGCCGTTCACTTCGTCGGCTGGACTGACGAGGACAGGAACCTGGGCCTGCGGCGATAATTGGAGGAACACCACCATGAGCAACACGGGCGGACGCAGACCGGATGCGGATCGGACGACCATCGTCAACAACGACCGCGGAACCGGCGGCGGGGGCGGCGGTTCCGGCTGGCTGATCGCAGGCATCGTTATCGTCGTCGTGATCGTCGGCGGTTATTTCCTGCTCAACGGCAACTATTTCGGCACGCAGACCGCCGGTGACGGCGCCGTGACCACCGAACCGGCCGCCACCGGCGACGCCACCGCTCCGGCGACGACCACGGCACCCGATGCCGCGGCGCCGAGCACTACCGGCACCGACACGGGCAATCCGGCGAGTACGGGTGCGGACACCGCCCCGGCCGATGGTGCCGCGACGCCTCCCGCGACGGGCGGCGAGACCACCGCTCCGGCGACGAACAATTGATCGCAGCCAACTCAAACTTCGGGAGACATCCATGAGGAACGGCGCAACTGTGCTTGCAGGGCTGCTTCTCGTCGCATCCGCCGCCTCGGCAGAGGCGGCGGGAGACTGCGGCAGTCAGGCCGAGGTCCGGGCCGGCGACACGATCAGCTCGATCGCCAGCCGCTGCGCGGTCACCGAAGGGCTGATCCTGCGAGCCAATCCCAGCATCGACAGCTCGGCTGACCTGCAGGTCGGCGGGACCGTCAGCCTCACCGGGCCGATGGACAAGCTGAAGTCGCTGGCCACCGATGCCGGCCAGGAGCTGTCCCAGGCAGCGGGCAATGTCGGCTCCAGTGTGCGGTCGTCTGTCGACGGCTTCCTCAGCGACAATCCGCAGCTGCAGTCGAACATCCGCGACATCGGCACGCGGCTGGGGCTGTCGGAAGGCGAGCAGCCGGCGGAGGTGACGCTGGAACCGGCGGCGCCGGCGCCGGGCGGGACCGTGACGGTCTCGGCTACCGGACTGCCCAAGGACACGCCCGTCGTCATCGGCGGCGGCAGCCCGGGGGCAGCCTTTGCCGAGCTCGACACGACGCGCACCACGCCGGAAGGAACGCTGCAGGCCGCCATCAAGCTGCCGGTGGACCTTCAGGGGGATCGCTACCAGATCTCGGTGCGCGGCGAGGACGGTGCCTGGAAGGCCGAGGCGCCAGCCTTCGACATCGGGCGCTGAGCTTCGCCTGCCCATCGCTGAACATCCCGACGCCGCCGGTTCTCCGGCGGCGTTCGTCGTGGCGGCGGCGGGTGCCGCCGCGAGGTAGCAATCCGGGTGGTTTCTTGCCATATACGCTGCGATTTCCATCGAAGCGTCCGGCAGGAAAGTCTTGGCAGTGCCCTCCGTCCCCTTTGCCCGCATGAATGGCTGCGGCAACGAGATCCTCGTCGCCGACCTGCGCGAGACAAGTGCGCGCGTCGGCGTCGTGGCGGCCCAGGCACTCGCCGCGCAGCCGGAGACCCGCTTCGACCAGATCATGGCGATCCACGCCCCCGTCACCCCGGGCACCGACGCCTATGTGCGCATCGTCAATCGCGACGGATCCGAGGCGGAGGCCTGCGGCAACGGCACGCGCTGCGTCGTCCAGGCGCTTTCCGCCGAGACCGGGCAGACCAGCTTCACCTTCGAGACGCGGGCCGGGCTGATTCTCGCCGACGAACACGAGGACGGCTCGATCTCCGTCGACATGGGGCTGCCGCGCTTCGGCTGGCAGGATATCCCGCTCGCCGAGGAGTTCCGCGACACGCGGGCGATCGAGCTGCAGATCGGGCCGATCGACGCGCCGGTTCTGCATTCGCCCTCGGTCGCCTCAATGGGCAACCCGCATGCGATCTTCTGGGTAAAGGGGGACGTTGCCGCCCTCGCCCTCGACCGCTTCGGGCCGATTCTCGAAAACCATCCGATCTTTCCCGAGCGGGCGAACATCTCGATCGCCCAGGTGACGTCGCCGACCTCGCTGACCATGCGGACCTGGGAGCGCGGCGTCGGGCTGACCCGCGCCTGCGGCTCGGCGGCCTGCGCCGCCGCCGTCTCCGCCGCCCGCACCCGGCGCACCGGGCGAAAGGTCGCGGTCACCCAGCCGGGCGGCACGCTGACGATCGTGTGGCGCGACGACGACCATGTGGTGATGACCGGCCCGGCGGAATGGGAATGGTCGGGGCGGCTCGACCCCGAGACCGGCGCCTTCACCCGCGAGGAACCGGGCACCCGCGAGGAACCGGGCACCCGCGAAGATGCGGCCGAGACGCGGGACGTCGTCTGATGGGTGTCGAAATCGTCTCCTTCGGCTGCCGGCTCAACACCTATGAGGCAGCGGTGATGAAGCGCGAGGCCGAGGCAGCGGGCCTCGGCGAGGACGCGCGCGGCGCCATCGTCTTCAATACCTGCGCGGTGACGGCCGAGGCCGTGCGCCAGGCCCGCCAGCAGATCCGCAAGGCGCGGCGCGAGAACCCCGACGCCAAGATCGTCGTCACCGGCTGCGCGGCACAGACCGAGCCCGGCCGCTTCGCCGGGATGGAGGAGGTCGACGCCGTCATCGGCAACATGGAGAAGCTCTCCGCCGAGACCTACGCCAGGCTGCCGGATTTCGGCGTGTCGGCCGAGGAGAAGATCCGCGTCAACGACATCATGAGCGTGACCGAGACCGCCGGCCACATGATCGACGCGATCGAGGGCCGCTCGCGCGCCATCGTCCAGATCCAGAACGGCTGCGACCATCGCTGCACCTTCTGCATCATCCCCTTCGGCCGGGGCAATTCGCGCTCGGTGCCGATGGGCGCCGTGGTCGAGCAGATGAAGCGGCTGGTCGATACGGGCTACAACGAGGTGGTTCTCTCCGGCGTCGACATGACCAGCTGGGGCGCCGACCTGCCGGGGACGCCCCGGCTCGGCGATCTCGTCCAGACGATCCTGCGGCATGTCCCGGCGCTGAAGCGGCTGCGGCTCTCCTCCATCGATTCCATCGAGGCCGACGAAGCGCTGATCGAGGCGATCGCGTCCGAGCCGCGCTTCATGCCGCATCTGCACCTGTCGCTGCAGGCCGGCGACGACATGATCCTGAAGCGGATGAAGCGCCGGCACAGCCGCGACGATTCGATCCGCTTCTGTCGCGAGATTCGCAGCAGGCGCCCGGACATCGTCTTCGGCGCCGACATCATCGCCGGCTTTCCGACCGAGACCGAGGAAATGTTCGAAAATTCGCGACGCATCGTGGAAGAGTGCGGACTGACCTTCCTGCACGTCTTTCCGTTCTCGCCGCGGGAGGGAACGCCGGCCGCCCGCATGCCGCAGCTGGAAAAGAGCGTGATCAAGGCGCGCGCGGCCCGGCTGCGCGCCGCCGGCGAAGAGGCCCATGCGGCCCACCTCGCTCGCCTCGTCGGCAGCCGGCAAAGCGTGCTGGTCGAACGCGAAGGGCTTGGCAGGGCAGAGAATTTCACCCTCTGCCAGATCGATTGCGGCCTCCCCGGCGAGGTCGTCGACGCTATCATTACGGGGACAGCCGATGGCGCCCTCGTCGCCCGGCGGGTGCCGGCTGGCGGCAACTGAACTTGCGAAGGACGGGCATGGCAGAGAAACAGGGCTTCTTTCGGCGGATCTTCTCCTTCGGTACGGCGAGCGAGGAAGCGCGCACGCCGGAACACGGCACGACGCCCCGGCCGTCGGACACCGAGATCGGCCGCGAGGATGCGCCCGATCCTGACGTGCGGCCGCAGGCGGCGGCGAGCTCCGTTGCCGACAGCGAGGCGGGAGCCTCCCCGTCCGCATCCGACGAAGGCGGCATCACGCCGCTGAAGCCGGCCGGGAGCGAGCCGACCGCCAAGACCGACGAAGAGCCTGACAACGAAACGGGCGACGAGGCTCAAAAAAAAACTTCGCCGTCCGGGACGAACTAGCACCGTCGCAGGCTGAACTCACCGAAAGCCCGGGGCCGGCCCTGGGCGAGAAGGCACCGGACGACGATATTTCGCACGAGGAAGCCGAGGCTGCGGACTTCTCGTTCCTGGAATCCGCCGAGCCGGTGCCCGAGGCGCCCGCCGACTTCTCCTTCCTCGACGAGCGCGTCGAGCCGGTGGAGACCGCCACGCGAGAGCCCTCTCCGGAGGCCGAAGCTGTGGCGCCGGCGGTCGAGCCCGCGAGCGAGGACGACCATATCGGCGTCGAGCCGGCGGAACCCGGCGAGGAAGACGACCTCGACGACGAGGACAGCGCGGCCGATTTCTCCTGGCTGGAAGCCGACCTGCCGCCGGAGGAGGAAGAGGAGGACCGGCGTCCGGTCTCGGACGCCGCGTCCGGCGCCGCCATCGTTCCCGCGCCTGCCCCCCGCCCCGCCATTCCCGGCGACGCCGGCTTCCGGCTGCGCGAAAAGCCGGTCGAGGCCCCCGCAGCGCCGGCGCCGCGCATCGCCTGGGCCGAGCGACTGCGCCAGGGGCTCGCCCGCTCCTCCAGCCAGCTCTCCGGCTCGATCACCGCGCTGTTCACCAAGCGCCGCCTCGACGAGGAGACGCTCCAGGACTTCGAGGACATCCTGATCCAGGCCGATCTCGGCGTCGAGACGGCGATGCGGATCACCGATCGTCTTTCCGAGGGCCGCTTCGGCAAGGAGATCGCCGGCGCCGAGGTGCGCCGCATTCTTGCCGAGGAGATCGAGAAGACGCTCGCACCGGTCGCGCAGCCGCTGGAGCTGGACCTGGAAAAGAAGCCGCATGTCATCCTCGTCGTCGGCGTAAACGGCACCGGCAAGACGACCACCATCGGCAAGCTCGCCGCCAAGCTGACGCGCGGCGGCCTGAAGGTGACGCTCTGCGCCGGCGACACCTTCCGCGCCGCCGCCGTCGAACAGCTGAAGATCTGGGGCGAGCGCACCGGCTCGGAGGTGGTCGCCAAGCAGATCGGCGCCGATGCGGCGGGTCTCGCCTTCGAGGCCTATGACCGGGCGGTGGAAAACGATTCCGACGTGCTGATCATCGACACCGCCGGCCGGCTGCAGAACAAGACCGAGCTGATGGCCGAGCTCGAGAAGATCAACCGCGTGCTCGGCAAGCGCGAGCCCGACGCGCCGCACACGGTGCTCCAGACCCTCGACGCGACGACCGGGCAGAACGCCCTCAACCAGGTCGAGATCTTCCGCAATGTCTCGGGCGTCAACGGGCTCGTGATGACCAAGCTCGACGGCACGGCGCGGGGCGGCATCCTCGTCGCCATCGCGGCGAAGCACCGGCTGCCGGTGTATTTCGTCGGCGTCGGCGAAGGGATCGACGATCTCGAGCCGTTCAAGGCGAAGGATTTTGCCAGCGCGATTGCGGGGACGCAGGCTCAGTGACGGTCATCGCAAGTGCCCATCGACACGGGACAGAGGTTAGATCAGCTGCACCATGACTCGGCCGGCGCCAGCAGAGAGAGGCGTATGTTCGAACTCTCGGATTCCACCGCATATATCATCGGCGCGATCCAAGTATGCGCGATGATTTCGTACAATTTCATCGGAATTCGGACTGCAATGAAATCCTACAATGAGAATTATATCCAGAACAATCGCAAATACGGATCTTTTACATACTACACCGCATTCAGTGGGAATGTGAAATATCCTAGATACGCCTTTCGCTTCCTTGTGACATTATTTCTTTCGTTCGTCATTTGGGGGCCATTCCCTATTTCGATGTTTT
>PACL01000016.1 GCA_002700095.1 Fulvimarina sp.
GAGCCGCTGTCGCCAACCCGCAATCGCCCATGTCGTCATATGGTGAGTGTTAAAGCCGATTGCATCGATTCCGTTGCGAAGATGAACGGGATTTCATGCCCGTGGCTAGCCCTCCGCATCCGCCATCGCGGCTCGCCAGCCGGGGACGAGCCGACCGAATTTCAGATCCTCCCATGATATCATCAGGTTTCGGTCGGAGCCCCTGCATCGGCGCGAACGGTCACGATGTCGGGAAGGTCGATGGCCAGGGCTTGGCAGAGCCCCCGCATGTCGGCAGGCAGCGGCGAATGGAACGTCATCGCCCGGCCGTCGGCCGGATGGCGGAAGCCGAGTTCGGCAGCGTGCAGTGCCTGTCGGCCAAAGCCGCTGACGATCATGCGGGCGCTGTCCTCCAGCTTCGCCGCCTTGGTCTTCAACCCCGCGCCATAGACGGGATCGGCGACCAACGGGTGGCCGATATGGGCCATGTGGACGCGGATCTGATGGGTGCGGCCGGTCTCCAGCCGGCAGCGCAGCAGCGAGGCCTCGGCCGCCGCCTCACCGACGACGAGCGTCTCGTAATGGGTGATGGCGTGCCTCGCGTCGGAGCGTCCCGCCGGGACGACGGCGCGCTTGATCCGGTTGGTCGCCGAGCGGCCGAGCGCGGCATCGACCGTGCCGGCCGGCGGCTGCGGTTCGCCCCAGGCGACGGCCAGATAGGCCCGAGTCAGGCGGCCGTCCCGGCCATGGGCGGCGAACTGCTCCGACAGGCTGCGATGGGCGATCTCGGTCTTGGCGACGACAAGGAGCCCGCTCGTGTCCTTGTCCAGGCGGTGGACGATGCCAGGCCGGCGCACGCCGCCGATCCCGGTGAGGCTCGGCCCGCAATGGGCGACGAGGGCATTGACGAGGGTGCCGTCGGGATTGCCGGCGCCGGGATGGACGACCATTCCGGCCGGCTTGTCGAGCACCAGGAGCACGTCGTCCTCGTAGCGGATGTCGAGCGCGATTGCCTGCGGCTTTGGCTCGGGTTCCTCGGGCGCGGGGAGGGCGAGTTCGACGGCCTCGCCGCTGGCCAGCTTGCGCTTGGCGCCTCCGGACACGGCGGTTCCGACCAGCACATGACCGGCTTCGATCAGCGCCTTGATGCGACTACGCGACAACTCGCCTTCCAGCTTGCGGGCGAGAAACACGTCCAGGCGTTCCCCGGCATCGGTGTCGGTGACGAGGAACCGTCTTGTCTGCATGGTTCAAAGCCTTGTACGAGCGGCTGAATCGATCGGGGTCACGCCGCGCCGCAACGGCTGCCCGACAAGGCCATCACGAGAGGACGCATCATGGGGCTGGGCAATCAGGATGAAATCGAAGACGAGATGCCGCTCGACCCGGTGGCGGAGCGCCTGCGCCGCAAGATGGTGAGGCTTCTGGTCGTTTCGGTCGGCACCATGATCATCGGGGTTATGGCGGTGCTGGGGGTCGTTGTCTACAAGACGCTGCCGAGGGATGGCGGGCTCGGCGAGGCGACGGCGACGATCGCGATCCCCGCCGGGGAAGCGATCCTCGATGTCTCGATGGATGGCGAGCGTGCGCTCGTCCACACTCGGGCGGACGGCGCGGACCGTCTCTATGTCGTCTCGCTCGCCGACGGCGCGGTGCTGAAGCGCCTCGACGTGGGGCAGGGCGCCGCCGGCAACTGACGCGGAGAGCGGACGCAAGCGGCGGGAATCGCACCTGCCGCTTCCTCTCTTCCTACTGCGATTCGCTCGTCCAGCATGTCCGCTGCATCACGCTCCGGGAGGCGGAGCGGCAAGATCACTGGCTGTTTTGCCGGGAATTCGGGTCATTCCACATTCTTCCGCGTATTTTCCACATGGCCCGAACGAAAACGGGTTGCCAAGCCGGAAATGGCTGGTTATATCGGCCGCATTGGCACGCGCCCATCGTCTAGCGGTTAGGACGGCGCCCTCTCACGGCGCAAACAGGGGTTCGATTCCCCTTGGGCGTACCAATATCCTCTCCTTTGAATCGAACATTTTAGAGTGAGCTGAGCAGCTTGCGGCCGTGGTGATGATGTCTTGGCAACGGCGTTGGCGGCGTCTCGATCTGCGGCCGGGCTAGCCGTTCCTCGCGGGTGTGATGCACTCTCCAGAGCGGCAAAACAGGCGGGGGCGAGGAGCCGGTCCCAGCTTCGAACATGCGCTCCGGAAGGCATCTCCTGGTGACCGGTGCGTCGGCGCACTTGCACTTTGGACGCAAACTCGGCACAGACGATGCAAGGCCGTAGGGTGCCCTCAGACCCCGCCAGACGGTGAGCTGGCTGCAGAGCGAGTGACGAGCATTGTTGTTTGAGAGACTTTTTCTGAGCGTCGGTGCCATGAAGGCCGGCACGACGTGGATGCAGCATGTCCTCGCCGAGCATCCCGAAATCTATTTCACGCCGGAAAAAGAGATCCACTACTTCGCCCAGGCCTACATTCCGGGCGAGATGCCTCTCGCCACACGGAATCGGCTGACGCGGGCCTCGTCCTATATCGGCATCGATCCGCGCCACAACACGCCCGCAGGCGTGCGCGCGCGGCTTCTGTGGACGGCCAACTATCTCGCCGAGCCCGTCGACGACCTGTGGTACGCCAATCTCTTCACCTTCCGACCCTCAGGCGCCTTCTGCGCCGATTTCAGCAATCTCTACGCCCATGTGGAGAAGCCGGGTTGGGATCGCATCCGCGACATGACTGAGACCCTGAGGGTCATCTACACCATGCGCGACCCGATCAAGCGGCTGTGGTCGCACGCGAAGTTCCACGCCCAGTTCGTCGGCCAGGCCGAGCAGATCTGGAACTGGACCCCGGAAAGCGTCGAAGCCTTCGTGCGGCGCGACTTCATCTGGAAGAACGGCGAGTACGGCGCCGCCGTGCGACGGCTGCGGGCGGCGCTGCCGAAGGACGAACTGCGGGTGTATTTCTTCGAGAACATCCACCGCGACCAGCGTGGCTGGCTGCGTGACATCGAAGGCTTTCTCGGCATCGCCCATCGGGACTATTCCGATGCGCTTCTGGGAACCCGCGTCAACGAGTCGGTCGACGCCCCGATGCCCGAATGGTTCGCCGGCCTGTTCAAGGCCGATGTCGAGCGCATCGTCGCCGAACTGCGCGAGGAAGGGCTCGAGGCCCCGTCCTCCTGGATGAAGAGCTTCGGCAGCAAGGCTGCCTGAGGAGCAAGACCCAGGGCCGGCTCTGCCGGCTATTGGTCCGTCGACGTATCGCCCCCTGCCGCTGGCACGACTCGTCGCGCACGGGGAGTGATCATCGAGGCTGCCCATCAGCCCGGCCGTTCGCCGCGGGAATGGGATGGCTTCGCCGGACGGGGACACAGCCGGATCAGAATCAGTTCATCCGAATGAAGCCCTGCAGGCCGGGCCGGAACCGCTGCGTCCCGGTCCGGCCCGACACGGGGCTCACTCGTCCGGAATACTCGGCGCCATGCCCAGGGCCTGCAGGTAGAGATCGAGGATCGCCTCCTGCTCCTGGCGCTCGTCGGCGTCCTGCTTGCGCAGCGAGATGACCTTGCGCAGGACCTTCGTGTCGAAGCCATTGCCCTTGGCCTCGGCATAGACGTCCTTGATGTCTTCCGTGATCGTCTTCTTCTCTTCCTCGAGCCGCTCGATCCGCTCGACGAAGGAGCGAAGCTGATCCTGCGCGACCCCGTTCGTGTCAGACATTTGGTCACTCCGTGTTCATTGGGACTGCTATCGATTGCCAGCGTTTAACGGGCTTTCCTAAGCCTTTCGTTACCATGGCCGATGCGCCCGCCGAACCGGACGTGCAAGGGGCTGCGCGTGTGGAAAGCGAGGATGGCTCGAAGACGGCAGGAGTTCAGTGGCCGTCCCGGGGCGCATTTGCGGAAAACGCCGCCTGCGTTTCCGGCGAGGTCTCGCGCTGGTAGCGCTCCCGCCATTGCTCGTAGGGCATGCCGTAGACGATCTCGCGCGACTCGTCCTTGCCGAGGCGGATGCCGTCCGCCTCGGCAGCCTCGCGGTACCAGTTCGACAGGCAGTTCCGGCAGAAGCCGGCGAGATTCATCAGATCGATGTTCTGCACGTCGGTGCGCTCGCGCAGGTGGTCGCGCAGGCGGCGGAAGGCCGCCGCCTCGAAGGCAATGCGCTGGTCGTCGGAAAGGTCTGTCATGGCTTGCGCTCCGGTTCGCTGTTGATCACCGGCATATCGACACGGCGAGCGTCGGCATCAAGCCGGCGGGCGTCAAGCGCGCTGTTGCGTCGGGCGTCTGCGGCCGCTCTCGGCGGCCGGTCGCGCATCGCCGTCGCCCGCGATCCTTGCGGGTCCGCGGGCGGCGACGGCTTGCCAACTCAGGCCTTGGCCTTCTCCGCATCGGCGCGGGCGACGGCCTCGGTGATCAGCTGGCGCGCCATGTCGCTGCCGCCCCAGTCGCCGATCTTGACCCACTTGCCGGGCTCGAGATCCTTGTAGTGCTCGAAGAAATGCTCGATCTGCTTGAGGGTGATCTCGGGCATGTCGGTCGGCTCGAACACCTTGGCGTAGCGCTGGGTCAGCTCGGGCGAGGGGACGGCGATGATCTTCTCGTCCTGGCCCTTGTTGTCCTCCATGATGAGGACGCCGATCGGTCGGCAATTGATCACGCAGCCGGGAAACAGTGGCCGGGTGTTGCAGACGAGGACATCGATCGGATCGCCGTCGTCGGACAGCGTGTGCGGCACGAAGCCGTAGTTCCCCGGATAGGTCATCGGGGTATAGAGGAAGCGGTCGACGACGAGGCAGCCCGCCTCCTTGTCCATCTCGTACTTGATCGGATGGCCGCCGACCGGCACCTCGATGATGACGTTGATGTCCTCGGGGGGATTGATGCCGCGCTTGATCGCGTCGATGCGCATGGGAAACTCCTGTGACTGGACCGTCCGGCTCGCCTGCCACGGTCCCCTGACGATGCTCCGGACAGTGGCCCGGACCGTGGCTGAGACGCCGCTTCGCCTGAGGATGCACGGCTTCGACCGTTCCCCCGCGTCCTTAGCGGCTGGACCACGCCGTGGCAACGCTTGTCGGTGCCTGCGCCTGGCGTCGCGTGGGCTGCGTCGGCGGAGTTCATCGCGGGACGATTCGACGGTCACGCGTACCGGTCGAACGCAAAGCGCTTCTGGCGCTCTCGACTTTCTGTATCGTCTGCTTAGGTCCGAATCGGCACGCCCGCTCCGCGCCGATCAGCCGTGACCCGCAATCCTTTTCGGCAGCGCCCCATGAACAGTGCAGACGGTCCCTCCATCGCCATGACCGCCGATGCTGCCAGCGAGCGGCGGGCCGCGATTCAGACGCTGGTCCCGGTGCTCCTCGCCGTGCTGCCCTTCGGCGTCGTCTATGGTGCAGTCGCGGTGCAGGAGGGGCTGACCGTCGCCGAGGCCATGGGATTTTCCGCCGGGATCTTCGCTGGCGCCTCGCAGCTCGCGGCGCTGCAGCTGATGGGGATCGGCGCGCCGGTCTGGTCGATCCTCCTCACCATTTTCGCCCTGAACTTCCGACATGTCCTTTATTCGGCCTCGCTCAGCCGCCATCTCGGCGCTTTTTCCGGGCCGCAGAAGGCGCTGGCGTTCTTCCTTCTGGTCGATCCTCTGTTCGGAGCAGCCGAGGTTCGGGCGTCGTCGCGGCGCCTGACGCCGACCTTCTATCTCACCTATGGCGTCCTGATGTATGGAAGCTGGCTGCTGGCGACGCTGGCCGGTGCGAGTTTCGGCCGGCTGATCGAGGATCCCAAGGCCTTCGGTCTCGATTTCGTCCTGCCGGTCTATTTCCTCGGCCTCGTCATGGGATTTCGCCACCGTGGCGCCTTCTATCCCGTCGCCGCCACGAGCCTCATCGTCTCCGTCGTAGTCTATTGGCTGGCCGGGCCGCCCTGGCATGTCAGCATCGGCGGCCTTGCCGGGATCGCCGTCGCCGCGGTGATCGGCCCGCCGAAGCGTGTCTCCGAAGCGTCGCGCGACACGGCTGCGGAGACGGGCTCGTGAACGGTGTACCGCTCCTGTCCGACGGCGTGTGGTCGGTGGGCTCGATCTGGCTGGTGATCCTTGCCGGCGGTCTGCTGACCTACCTGACGCGCTTCGGCGGACACATCCTCATCTCGTTCTTCGGCACGATCCCGCCGCGCGCCTCGGCGGCCCTCGACGCGGTTCCCGCCGCGGTGATGACGGCAATCGTCGCACCCGTGCTGGTCTCCGGCGGCTGGCCGGAACGGGTGGCCATCGTCGTCTGCCTCATCCTGTCGTTCCGGCTGCCGCTGATCGCCGTCGTCGTCATCGGCACGGCGATGGTGGCGGGGGCGCGGGCGCTGGGGCTGTGAGCTGGGATCGCAGGAAGCCGCAGCGGCCGTCGGGGGTCTTTGCGAGCGAGGAGCGGGCTCAGCGGGCCAAGGCGCGCGTGGCCGCCTCGATACCGGCGAGCGTCAACGGAAACATCCTGTCCTCCATCGCCTCGCGGATCATCCCCACCGACTGAGTATAGTCCCAGTAGCGCGGGTTGGACGGGTTCAGCCACGCGGCCTTCCCCCACTTGCCGGTCAGCCGGTCCAGCCAGACCCGGCCGGGCTCGTCGTTCCAGTGCTCGACAGAGCCGCCGGGCATGACGATCTCATAGGGGCTCATGGACGCGTCGCCGACGAACAGCGCCTTGTAGTCCGGCCCATAGGTGCGGATCACCTCCTCGGTCGGGATCGTCTCGGTGTGGCGCCGGCGATTGTCCTTCCAGAGGCGCTCATAGGGACAGTTGTGGAAATAGTAGAAGTCGAGATGCTTGAACTCGGCCCTTGCCGCCGAGAACAGCTGCTCGACCGCCCGCACGTGGTCGTCCATCGAGCCGCCGACATCGAGAAACAGCAGGAGCTTCACCGCATTGTGGCGCTCGGGCCGCGTCTTGACGTCGAGATAGCCCTTGCGGGCGGTGGCATCGATCGTCTCGTCGAGGGCGAACTCCTCCTGCGAGCCCTGGCGCACCCAGCGGCGCAGCCGCTTCATCGCGACACGAATGTTGCGTGTGCCGAGCTCGACGTCGTCGTCGAAATCCTTGAATTCGCGCTTGTCCCAGACCTTCACCGCCCGGCGGTGGCGGCTTTCGGCCTGGCCGATGCGCACACCTTCGGGATTGTATCCATAGGCGCCGAAGGGCGAGGTCCCGCCGGTGCCGATCCATTTCGAACCGCCCTGGTGGCGGCCCTTCTGCTCCTCGAGCCGCTGCTTCAGGGTCTCCATCAGCCTGTCGAAACCGCCGAGGCTCTCGACGAGTTTCTTCTCCTCGTCCGTCAGGTGCTTCTTCGCCAGCCGGCGGAGCCATTCCTCCGGGAGTTCGCGCGTGGCGATCTCCCCCTCGGTCGCACCGGACACAGCCTCGACGCCCTTGAAGACCTCGGCGAACACCCGGTCGAACCGGTCGACGAAGCGCTCGTCCTTCACCAGCGTGGCGCGGGCAAGGAAGTAGAAGGCCTCGATGTCGTAGGTGACGAGATCGGCCTGCATGGCCTCGAGGAGCTGCAGGTGCTCGCGCAGCGTGACAGGCACGCCGACGGCCTTGAGCTGGAGGAAGAAGGTCAGGAACATGGGGCTGAGGGTAGGGCGGTTCGCGGCGGGATGCGAGCTTCTTTTCGGCCGAATAGCCAGTCGGGGCGCCGAGTCGCGCCACTCGCGAAAAAAGGCCGGAGCCGCGCCTTGCGGATCCGGCCCGTTCGTCTCCGGGAGCCGGGTGCGAAGCCTACTTGTCCGGATCCGCGACGTCCTCGCCGACCTCGACGCTTTCGGCCGGCCGGCGCGCCGCCTCGCCGCCCGTTCGGTCAACACTGCCCGGCCGGTCAAAGGCGTTGTCCTCGCTTGGACGCGCCTTTGGCGCGTTCTGGCGATAGCTCATGTCCTGGTCGCGGTCCTGTTCGTCCGCACGGTTCTGCTGGTTGTCGAACTTGTCGGGTGCGTTGCTCATCATCCGATCCTTCCTGATGTTGGTCGCTCTGATGCGGGTGCCTGTCGGCCTCGCGCATGTTTGGAGCGCTAACCCTTCGGCAACGCGCTTCGTTCCAGTCGAGGCTCGGAAGGAAGCCGATCAGAATCTATCGCGAGTTTATTGTATGTATATCTTAGATGTGACGCTCTCTTTGTGGGAGAGACGGTCAGCGAAATGCGAAGATCACTGGATTGGTTAGAATTGATATGGCGGCAGATGGGATGTCGGCAGCAATTCAGATGTATCGACCCCGCTGACCTCTTTTTCTTTGAGTGACGGAGTACGACGGATGAGTGCACGCTCGAAGCGCCTTCAGAAGACCATTTCCATCGCCATCGTCGTTGCGATCGCCGCGATCCTCGGCGGCGAGATCGTCGTCGATCACCTGCACGCGACCAATAACGACCTCCTGCAAAAGACAGCGGAAAGTGAACTGGCCCAGGGGCGCCAGAGCCTTGATCTCGCCGTGCTGCAGAAGGACATCCAGCTGGACGTGGTGCAGGTGCAGCAGTTCCTGACGGACGTCTCGGCAACGCGCGGCCTCGACGGTCTTTCAGACGGCTTCGATCTTGCCAGGGAGCACGCGGATTCCTTCGCAGCGAACCTCGCCGCGGCCCGCGAATTGGCGACGAGCCTGGAGTCGACGCAGACCCTTGCGACCCTCGACGAGCTCGAAGCCGCCTTTCCGCCCTTCTATGCCCTCGGCCAGAAGATGGCGGCAGCCTATGTCGCGGAAGGACCGGCGGGCGGCAATCTGCTCATGGGCGATTTCGACGCGACGGCCCAGCGCCTCGGTGATGCGATCGACAAGTCGAAAACCAGCATTGACGGCCTGCTGGAACGGATCGAAGGCCAGCAGGTCCAGGCCGGCAGCGATGCGACGACCCGGGCCGAGATCGCCGCCGGCCTGTCCTACCTCCTGTCGTTCATGACGATCTCCGCCGGCGCCGGCCTCATCCTGGTCACGCGCCGCCGACTGCTGCAGCCGCTCGACCGGGTCACCGACGCCCTCGACCGGCTCGCCCGCGGCGAGCGGGTGGACAATCTAACCGAGGCCGGACGGGGTGACGAGATTGGCGATCTCGCCCGCGCCTTCCAGGCCTTCAAGCTTGCCGCAGAGGAAAAGGCGAAGCTCGAACGCGAGGCTGCGTCGCGTCGCGACGAAGCCGATGCCGAGCGCGACCGCGCTGCGCAATTTCAGGCGGTGACTACCCGCGAGCAGGCTCAGGTCGTCGCCGCGATCGGCGAGGGTCTGGCGGCCGTCTCGGCCGGTCGGCTGCTCTACCGGATCGATACGGCGTTCCCGGCTGCCTATGAAGGGCTGAAGGCCAATTTCAACGAGGCTGTCGCCACGCTCGACCGGACGATGGCGACGATTTCCCACGGCGGCGAGCAGATCCGCGTGGGTTCGCGCGAGATGTTCCAGGCGACCGACGACTTGTCGCGGCGGACGGAACAGCAGGCGGCGAGCCTCGAAGAAACTGCCGCTGCCCTCGGCGAAGTGACCGACGGCATCAAGCGCACAGCCGATAATGTCGGCCATGCCCGCAGCGTGGTCTCGCTTGCCAAGCGCGAGGCCGAACAGTCGGCCAGTGTCGTCGATGGCGCCATCGCGGCGATGGGCAACATCGAACGTTCGTCCCAGCAGATCTCCCAGATCATCGGCGTGATCGACGAGATCGCCTTCCAGACCAATCTCCTCGCGCTCAACGCCGGCGTCGAGGCGGCGCGGGCCGGCGAGGCCGGCAAGGGCTTTGCCGTGGTCGCGCAGGAAGTGCGGGGACTCGCCCAGCGTTCGGCCGAGGCGGCGAAGGAAATCAAGTCTCTCATCGGCCGATCTGCAGGCCAGGTTTCGGACGGCGTGCAACTCGTCGACGCGGCAGGCAAGGCGCTCAGGGCGATCGCGGAGCATGTCGCTTCCATCAACGGGATCGTCCAGGAGATCGCCTCCTCGTCGGAGGAGCAGGCAGCGAGCCTTGCAGAGGTCAACACCGCCGTCGCAAACATGGATCAGATGACCCAGCAGAATGCGGCAATGGTGGAGCAGTCGACGGCGGCTGCCAATCATCTTCTCAAGGAAACCGACGAACTCGCTCGTCTCATCGGACAGTTCGAACTCGCCGAAGCGCGGACGTCCACTTCGCCGAAGTCCATTCGTCCCCAGCCGCGTCCCCAAGCGGCGACGAGGACGAGTGGCCAGCCTGCCCGCGTTGTCGGCAGCGCCGCGCTGAAAATCGCGGACGAGCCCATGGCTGAAGGCGGCTGGTCCGAGTTCTGATATCGTGACTTGCGGCAAAGCTGCGGCCGTCGCCGCTTGACTGCGTTCTCCGCCGGTCCAAGCAGATGTCGCGGCTCCACCAGAGTTAGGCTCGCTCGTGAAAAAGGCCCTGCCGCCAGTCCGCCGGCGGCAGGGCCTTTGTCTAGGGGCCTCGGCTTGGCCTTAGGCGAAGCGTCGGCGCACGAGTTCTTCGAGAACATTGGGATCCACCCGGTCGCGGGCCATGAGCAGCCGGGCGATCGGCTCGTCGAGCAGTTCCGACAGCGAGGGCTCGCCTTTCATGCAGTCGTCGGACAGGCCGCCACCCGTCGCCGCGCTGGTCGCAAGCCGCTCGAAGGAACCTTCGAAAGGTTCTGAATTACCTGAAAGATCCATCGTCCTCGTCCTTCGTTGTCGGATGCATATGTGCCAGATTCGGACAGCGGAAAGATGACGGTCGAGAGAATATGCGTCGCCTCGCGCGCCCGCGACGGAAAGCGTCCCCGAGCGGCCAAAATTGCCTCCATTCGGCCGATCGGCGCGCAATCGATCCGGTGCCACGACACGAAAAAGGCCGCGGAGCTGATGCCCCGCGGCCTCTCATCGAAACGCTCCGGCGCAGGCGCCGGAAGAAATCAGCGCTTGGAGAACTGGAAGGAGCGACGGGCCTTGGCCTTGCCGTACTTCTTGCGCTCGACGACGCGCGAGTCGCGGGTCAGGAAGCCACCCTTCTTCAGAACCGCGCGCAGGGCCGGCTCATAATAGGTCAGCGCCTTGGAGATGCCGTGACGAACGGCACCGGCCTGGCCCGACAGTCCGCCGCCGGCGACGGTCGCGACGATGTCGAACTGGCTGGAGCGGTCGGTGGCGACGATCGGCTGGCGGAGCACCATCTGCAGGACCGGCCGCGCGAAATAGGCGGTGTAGTCCTTGTCGTTGACGATGATCTTGCCGGAGCCCGGCTTCACCCAGACGCGGGCGACAGCGTTCTTGCGCTTGCCGGTGGCATAGGCGCGGCCGAACTTGTCGAGCTTCTGAACGTGGACGGGGGCTTCCGGCTGAGCCGAAGCGACGGCGGTCGCGGCCTGGCCGAGATCTTCGAGGGACGAGAGCTGGGACATCAGGCTGCCCTCACATTCTTGGAGTTCATCGCCCGGATATCGAGCGTTTCGGGGGTCTGCGCCTCATGCGGGTGAGACGGTCCGCTGTAGACGCGCAGGTTCTTCAGCTGGCGACGGCCGAGCGGGCCGCGGGGCAGCATGCGCTCGACGGCCTTCTCCACGACGCGCTCGGGAAAGCGCCCCTCGAGGATTTCGCGCGCCTTGCGCTCCTTGATGCCGCCGGCATAGCCGGTGTGCCAGTAGTAGGTCTTGTCCCAGTATTTCTTGCCGGTCAGGACGACCTTGTCGGCATTCACGATGATGATGTTGTCACCATCGTCGACATGCGGCGTGAAGGTGGCCTTGTGCTTGCCCCGAAGGCGAAGCGCGACGATGGAAGCGAGGCGGCCGACGACGAGCCCTTCGGCGTCGATCAGGATCCACTTCTTCACCACCGTCTCGGACTTCTGCGAGAAGGTTTTCATGGGTTGCCCCTGGATGTTGATCTGGTTTGCGAGGCAAGCCGTTCGGGGCCGCCATATGAAAAGGGCGGCCGACCGGCCGCTCTTCCTGGGCGTCTCCATACGGTCACAATGGTCGGCTGTCAACGTATGAAAACCGGACGACCCGCTCGCAATCGCCTTAAAATGAGGCTTCAGAGCGGCGTGGTATCATATTACCGCAATTGTTCCCGGCGCGGTGCGGGGCGAAAAATCCGGCGGCCTCGCGGGGCGCAGAGATCTCATCGCGGCGGGATGGAATAGGTCGCGACTGCATGGCACACCGTGGTGCCGTCATGCTCGCCGGCGATCGCCACCTCGACCACCGCGAGGCGCTTGCCGAGTTTCAGGAGCGAGGCTTTCGCGACCAGGGTTCCGAGCGGCGGCTTGATCAGGAAATTGATCGACATGTTGGTAGTGACGGCGAGGACCACTGGTCCGATATGGGCGAGGATCGCCACATAGGCGGAGACGTCCGCCAGCATGAACAGCGTCGGTCCGGAGACGGTGCCGCCTGGTCGAAGGTGCCGCTCGGCGGCCTCGAGCTTCATGACGACGGATCCCTGGCCGATTTCGGCGACGGTGAGACCGCTGTCCGGCCCCATCGCCTGCGGGAACTCCTGCGGCAGCAGGGTCCGCAACTCCTCAAGCGTCATCATCGGCTGCATCGTTCCTGTCCTCGCCGTCTCCCGCGCGACGCCGATGGGATTGGCGCCTGCCTGTCTCCTGCCTTATGTTCAGATCACGGGCGGGATGGTTGCCGCAAGGAGGCGCGGGATCATGGCTTCGCCGATGGGGGTCGCGAATGACGGAAAAGCTCGATCAGTTAGACAAGCGCTTCGTCGTGATCGACGGCAGGATCAATCTTCTGCAATGGATGGTCGGGTTCAACATCGCAGCTTCGGTTGCGATTCACTTCTGTTTGCTGACGACGAGCTGAGCTGAGCATGGCCGAGATCCTTCCGATGAACCCCGACACCACGCCCCATCCGATCGAAGTGCAGAAGGCGCCGGGCATCACCCGCATCGCCCTGTCGAGCCCGCCGGCCAACGCTTTGTCGATCGCCATGATGGACGCACTGATGGCGGCGCTGGCCGCGGCGGCCGAGGACGCCGACTGCCGCGTCGTCGTCCTCGCCGCCCATGGGAAGGTGTTCTCCGCCGGGCACGACCTGAAGGAACTCACCGCCCACCGGGCTGACGAAGACCGCGGCCGCGCGTTCTTCGAGACGACGATGCGCCGGTGCTCCGAGCTGATGCAGGCGATCGTTGGGCATCGCTGCCCGGTGATCGCCGAGGTGAACGGTCTCGCGACTGCCGCCGGCTGCCAGCTCGTCGCCTCCTGCGACCTCGCGATCGCGTCCGAGGAGGCGCAGTTCTGCACGCCCGGTGTCAATATCGGGCTGTTCTGCTCGACGCCGATGGTGGCGCTGTCGCGCAACCTCACCCGCAAGCACGCGATGGAGATGCTGCTGACGGGCGAGCGGATCGATGCGCGCACGGCCCGCGAATTCGGCCTCGTCAACCGCGTCGTGCCGCCGGAATATCTCGGCACCGTCGTCGGCAAATACGCCACCACCATCGCCTCGAAATCCGCCATGACGGTGAAGACCGGCAAGGAGGCCTTCTATGCCCAGGCCGAAATGGGGCTCGCGGAGGCCTACGACTACGCCGCCGGCGTTATGGTCGAGAACATGCTGGCGCGCGACGCGGAGGAGGGCATCGGCGCCTTCCTCGGCAAGCGCCAGCCGGAATGGACGCACGAATGACATCTGTGACACCCACGGGGCAGGGCGGCGCGGACGGCGCCGGCCCTCTCGCCTATCCGGACGCCCTGATCCGCAAGATCCTGTCGGAGACGAAGACCGTCGCGATGGTCGGCGCCAGCGCCAAGGAGATCCGGCCGTCCTACTTCGTCCTGAAATATCTCCTCGCCAAGGGATTCGACGTGATTCCCGTCAATCCGGGGCTGGCGGGCAAGGAGATCCTCGGCAAGACGGTCTATCCGGATCTGCAGTCGATCCCGGTGCCGATCGACATGGTCGACATCTTCCGGTCGTCCGACGCCGTGCCCGGCATCGTCGAGGAAGCGCTTGGCCTCGATCCGCTGCCGAAGGTGATCTGGACGCAGCTCACCGTCCGCCACGATGAGGCGGCGGCACGCGCCGAGGCCGCCGGCCTCACCGTCATCATGGATCGCTGTCCGAAGATCGAATATGGCCGTCTGTCCGGCGAGATCGGCTGGAACGGCGTCAATTCGCGGGTTCTGTCATCGAGAAAACCCAAGCTCGGCAAGGGATATCAGAGCTTCGGGCTCAACACCTGCCGATAGCTGGGTAGGGGTAAGCTGCTGCCGCGCTCGCATCGGGCCCGGCCCTCTCGACGCACCCGCAGCGGCGTCACCGCACCGGCTACGTTCGCCATTCAGGCGGCACGCCAGGCTTCCCGCGGTGCCAGGAGGCCCTCGGGATGTGTCGCGACCCTGTCGCGGCCGGCATTCTTGGCAAGGTACAGCGCCTTGTCCGCGGCCTCCACGGCGTCGTGGAAGGGTTGCTCCGGCGAGAAGGCCGCGACACCGAAACTCGCGGTCAGGCGATGCTCCGGATCGATCTCCTGATGGCGGACGTCTTCCAGGCGGGCACGCAGCACGGTGGTCATCGCCACGGCCTCGGCGAGTGAGCCGTCCGGAACGAGGATGGCGAATTCCTCGCCGCCGATCCTGGCCGCCGTCTCGCAGCTCTCGCGCAGCTGCTGGCCGAAAGCGCGGATCACATCGTCGCCGACCCGGTGGCCGTAGCGATCGTTGATCCGCTTGAAATGATCGATGTCGCAGAGGATGACCACTCCGCTGCGATCCTCCATTTCCGTCGCCATGCGCTCGAAGGCCCGGCGGTTGAGGAGATCCGTGAGTTCGTCGCGCTCCGACTTCTCGCGGTAGCTGGCCATGGCTCCGGTCAGCACCTTGGCGACCAGCAGAAGAACGATGGCGGGGGAGACGAGCGCCACCATTGCGAGGAGCAGCCGCTCGATCTCGGGGCGGTTCAGCCCGTAGAGGGACGGCGCGTCGCTCGCCATGGTCGGGTAGATCGGCAGGCGGAGCGCGAAGATCGTCGCCAGCCCCGCCGCGGCGACGAGCAGCCCGTAGTCGATGACGCTCTTGTTCCGGATCCGGACGAGGCACCAGAGGATGTCGCCGATCGCCATGGCGGCGGCAATCTTGTAGGGCAGGGTCTGGTAGACGTTTTCGATCCCGCTCCCGACGACGACGAGGGAGATGCAGATGAGCAGGGCGATGATCGCGACGAAACTGCCGCTCGACTGCCTGCGGCCCGTGGCGATCCGGATCGCCTGGCTGCCGCAGAAATAGGCCAGCGGCAGAAGGATGCTCACCGACGTCGTCTGCAGCACCGGTTCGACGCTCGGCCGCAACACGACGATCTCGAGCGCCGCGGCAGCCAGCGCACCAGACAGCCAGAGCAGCGAGGACTGGTTGCGCATGCCCGCATAGATCAGAACGCAGACCCCCGCGAGGGCGACGACGAGCCCGGTGACCGCAGAGAAGATCCCGATCGTTTCGCCCACTCGCAGTCCTCTCGCCGCACAATCCGTAGCCGGCTGTCTATGATATGGCCGTTAAGTCGCTCTTACAATGATGCACCCGGTGCGGTCGGGCGCAGTCCGCGCATGCGTGGAACTTTCTGGCAAAGACGCGCCGCCGCCGCGGGTCCGTGCAGTCAGCTCGGGCCGCCGGGCAGTTTTCCGTCGCCGCCGGCCGTCGAAGCCGCCGCCCGTCCGGTTGCCGGGCCTTCAAGACCGAGGCAGGTCCCGCACCGGACGGCCTTTCTCCCCAACTTGCGCTACGCTGTGTCAACGCCCGAATCACCGGGTCATGGTGGCAGGTGGCCATGATGGTGTGAAGTCGCCCGCCGGATCCTCATCCATCGCCCTGTCGACGCCGGGACATTCAGGGCGCCGCAACGGAGACGAACGTCAATGACAATCCGCATCGCCATGTGGTCCGGCCCCCGCAACATCTCGACCGCCATGATGCGATCCTTCGGGGCGAGGTCCGACACGGCAGTCAGCGACGAGCCGTTCCTCGGTGCCTATCTCAAGGCGTCGGGCGAGCGCCAGCCGATGGCGGACGAGATCGTCGCGACGATGGATTGCGACTTTCATTCGGTGCTGGGTTCCGTCGGCGGCGAGGCCGACCGGCCGATCTGGTATCAGAAGCACATGCCCCACCACATGGTCGGCGCCGTCTCGATCGCCGACATGCCGAATCATCGCCACGCCTTCCTGATCCGCACGCCGGAGCGCGTGGCCGCGAGCTATGCCGCGAAGAACCGGCTCGAGCGGCCGGAGGTTCTCGGATACGGGACGATGCGCCGCTATTTCGAGATGGAGGCCGAGCGGACCGGGCGTCCTCCGGCCGTGGTCGATTCCGACGACGTGCTGGCGGATCCGGCCGGGACACTGGCGGCTCTCTGCGCCGCCCTGGACATTCCCTTCACGGACGAGATGCTGAGTTGGGAGAGGGGCCCCCATCGCGAGGACGGCATCTGGGGCGCGCATTGGTATGCCAGCGTCAACGCCTCGACGACCTTCGCGCCGCCGCCGAAGACGATGCCGCAACTCTCAGCCGAGCACCATGCCATCGCCGAGGCATGCCGGGCGGACTACGAGGCACTCTATAGACACCGGCTCGTGGCCTGACGGTCCGTTGCGACGCGGGCCGCAGTCGAGTGCTGCCCTCGCGTGGAACGTTCACGGCCGAAGCGACGATGCCGTTCCGGCCGTAAGATCAGGCTGGTCTCGAGAGGCGAGGGCGCGCTGGCGCCTGCCTCATTGGGGCCCGGTCGGAGCCGTCGTCCCCGACTCGCCTGAGCCCCGCGGCAGTGTCGCTGGCGCGATTTCCGTTTGCGAAGGCTCCGGGGCATCATCGCTCGGCGGGGCCGCCGGCTGCTCGCCGGTCAGCTGTTCATCCACCGACGGCGCGGAAGTATCCTCTTGGGCGCCATTCGAGCCGTCGGTCGGTGCGGCCGCGCCGGATGCCGCCGGAGCCGGCCCGGCGTTGCCTGTGGCACCGCCGCCCGCCGACCGCCCCGCCTGCTCGCCCACCACGCCTGCCGGTTGGTCAGCCGAACCGCCGAAACGCTGGCCATCAGATCCGACGGGCGCAGACGAGACGTTGCCGTCAGCCGAGGCGACCCGCCAGACCGTGTTGCCGGCATCGTCGGCGACGAGCAGTGCACCGGTGCCGTCGATGGTCACGCCCACCGGGCGGCCATGGGCCTCGTCGCCATCGATGAACCCGGTCACCACATCCTGCGCCTTGCCGGCGGGCTTGCCGTTCTCGAAGGGCACATAGACGACCTTGTAGCCGTTGAAAAAGCTGCGGTTCCAGCTGCCATGCTCGCCGATGAAGGCGCCGTTCGTGTATTTCTCGGGAAGCGCCGACCCGTAGGAAAAGGTCAGCCCGAGCGCCGCGACATGGCTCGACAGGGCATAGTCCGGCGGGATGGCCTTCTCCACCATGTCCGGCCGCGAGGGATGGACCCGCGGGTCCACATGCTGGCCGTAATAGCTCCACGGCCAGCCGTAGAAGGCGCCCTCCTTGACCGAGGTCATATAGTCGGGAACGAGGTTCGGCCCGAGCTCGTCGCGCTCGTTGACGACGGTGTAGAGCTCGCCCGTCTCCGGGTGGAAGGTGAGGCCGTTGGGGTTGCGCAGGCCCGAAGCGAAGACCCGCGCCGCGCCGGTCTGCCGGTCGACCTGCCAGATCGCCGCCCGGCCCTTCTCCGCTTCGAGCCCGTTCTCGACGATGTTCGAGTTCGAACCGACCGAGGCGTAGAGGTACCGCCCGTCGGGGCTGAGGGCCAGATCCTTCGTCCAGTGATGGTTGATCGGCCCGCCGGGCAGCGGCGTCAGGACGCGCGGTTGCGAGGTGATCTCGGTCTGGCCGAGCTCGTAGGGATAGGCGAGAATCGCGTCGGTCGCGGCGACATAGAGGGTATCGTCGGCAAAGGCGACGCCGAAGGGCGAGTCCAGCCCGGTCAGAAGGTCGTGCCGTTCGTCGACCTTGCCGTCGCGGTCGGTGTCCCGCAAGAGCGTCACGATGTTGCTCGGCTTCTGCTCACCGCCGCCGCCATGGGCGATCGACATGATCCAGCCGCGGATGATGTCCTTCGGCCGGCTCTTCGGCTCGCCCGACGGCCCCCGCGACTGGACGACGAGAACGTCGCCATTCGGAAGGGTATGGACGGTGCGCGGATTGGCGAGGCCGGTGGCGTAGGGCGTCACGGTGAGGCCGTCCGGAACCGTCGGCACCTGGCCGTCCTGCCAGCCGACAACCTCGGCGACCTTCAGGCTCGGAAGCAGCGACTGCGCCGGCTCGGGCAGGAACGGGTCGGGACCGATCTGCCGCGAAATGTCGAAGTCGGAGCCGCCGTCCTGTGCCGCGGCGGGCATGCCGGTGAGTGCGATGGCCGTTGCCGCGAGCAGCGACGCACGCAAGAGGGCGGGTCGATTAGCCATGATAGTACACTCCAGCGAGGCGCCGATTGACGGCGATGCGTCCCCAGATCGCCGTGACGAGCACGAGCACGACGGTGATGGCGGAGAGGGTCAGGCCCCAGGGAACGACGGCGGTCCAGCCGTCACCGGCATGGACAAGGCTGTTGACGAAGGCGAGGACCAGAACGACCACGCCAAGGACGATGTATCCCCAACCGGGAGACGCCATGCGCACGCTGCGGCGTGTCGCCAGCTCGATCAGCCCGACGACGAGAGCCAGCCCGCCGACCACTTCGCCAGCAAACAGCAGCCAGGCCGAGAAGTTCTGCCACATGAGATTGGCGGTCTGCCAGAAGGCGATGTCTGTGAGGAGGGCGAGGGTGAATGAAACGGCCGGGAAGGGCACGAGGAAATTCGCGATCGGGCGGCCCACAGGGGTCGTCCTCAATTCGGTGTTTGCGGATGCCATGGGACTTTCTCGAATGCGTCCAGGAGATGTTCGTCCACCCTACGATCTGCGGGGGTGGAAGGTTCCCTTCAGGGGGACAGTGAATGGGACGGGCTTGGACGCGGCCGCCATCGGATCTGACGCGCAGGTCTCTGCCGCTGCGCCTGGTGTCCAGACGACCGAGATGCCGGACCCGCCCGGGCGCTCGCAGCGACGGGCGGGCGCGGCTCGACACAGTGCCGAAAACGCCGATCAGTTCATTCCGTCGACCATCTGCTTGTGCTCTTCGAGCGTCGGCAGGGTGTCGGCGGCGAAGGACTTGATCGGCCCGACCTCGCCATTCTTGGAATAGGCGGTGAACAACGTCACGGCTTCGTCATGGGCCTTCTGCTGCATGGCGATGTAGGCGGCGTCGAATTCGCTGTCATCGGCGGCGGACAGCTGGTCGAGCATGGTCTGGTGCCGGGCGTCGAGCCCGGTCGGGACGGACAGCCCGGTCTTCGACGCTTCGACCGCTTGCTTCATCTTCATCGCCGCGTCCGAATGGTCGGCGAGCATTCTTTGGGCAAAACTGCGGACGTCTTCGTTCGTGGACTTCGTCAGCGCGAGATTGCTCGATTCGATCTCGAACGAGTTGCTGACGGCCGCCATCGGCACGAAGTTCGCCGCCGTCTTGACGTTCTGCGGAGCGGGCATCGCCGCCTTGTCGGTGTCCATGGCGCTCTCGCCCATGGCTGTGCCGCCGTCCGGCGTCGTCTCGGTCTGGGCATGGGCTGGCGCCGAAAGGCCGAGGGCAACGACGGCTGCGATCGTCAGGAATTGCGTCTTCATCGGAAGTCTCTCCCTTTGATGGATTGAGCCCGGGCTTTGCCCGAGCGTCATCCCTTCAAGCCGAGAGCGATGATTCCGGTTCCCGGTCAAACGCTTAGCCATACAGTGACGGCCGCATTCAACCGCCGGTTGAGATGCCGTGCGGCGGGCGTCGTGGGGCCCGCGCCCGCCCTCGGGTCACTCCATCGGCAGCTCGATGCCGACGAGGTCCGGCGATGTCGCCAGTGGCAGTTCCCGCGTCTGGTCCGGTCCGATGCGCCGTGACCGCGAGCGCGGCTCGAGTGTCTGCACCTCGCCGGTCTCGATCGCCCGCTCGATCGCCGCGAGGACGCGCATGTCGAGAAGGCCTTCCTCTCCATCCGGCTCCGGATCGCGCCCTTCGAGGATGCAGGCGGAGAAATACTCCGTCTCGCCGGCGAACTGGTCGACCACCGGCGCCTCATGGGTGGTGGTCTCGCCACCCTTCGTGATCTCGTAGGTGATCGCCGTGCCTTCCCCGAAGCCGAAGGCGGGTGAAGCACTCATCGCGCCCTCGGTGCCGACGAGGTGGAACTGGTCGACGCTCTCGGAGGAATAGGAAAGGGTGAAGCTTGCCTGTCGGCCCTCGGTGAATTTCAGCATGACCGACACGGTATCTTCGCAGCCGAGGTCGCGCTCGGTCTTCGAGGCAAAGGCCATGACCGCGATCGGCTCCGCCTCGAAGAGGTTGCGCACGGCGTTGATCGGATAGGTGCCCATGTCCGGGACCGGGCCGGCCCAATAGCCGCTGGTCGCCCGATGGTTGGACGCCTTGACGGTCTGCGAGAATGTCGAGGTGAAGTAGCGCGGCTTGCCGATCTCGCCTTTGCGGACGGCCTCGACCATGGCGATCGTGCCCGGCTCGCAATGCAGGCGGTAGGCGATCATCAGCTTCGCGCCGGAGGCCTTCGCCGCCGCGGCGATCGCCTCGGCGTCCTCGACGCTCGCCTCCATCGGCTTTTCGAGGAGGACGTGGATCCCCGCCTTCAGGGCCGGCTCGGCGAATTCCCGGTGCCGGAAGTTCGGCGTCGCGACGTAGGCCGCGTCGACTTTGCCGCTCGCCAGCATCGCCTCGTATTCGTCATAGCCATACACCTCGAGGCCGTAGCGCTTCGCCAGTTCCTCGCCCTTCTGCCTGTCGCCGGTGACGATGGCGGTCATCAGCGAATTGGAGGTCTGGCCGACGCCCGGCATGAAGGCGGCCTGGGAGATCCAGCCGCCACCGACGACCGCGTAGCGGATCTTTCCTTCGAGGCTCGGCATGGATCTGCTCCTGTGTGCGGCGACCGACGCAAGGCAGACTATGCTCTTGTGCGGCCGAAAATCGGATTGGTGCCCACTCGCCGGGCGGTCGGCTCACATGATAAGGCGGAGCGGAAAAGCGAAAAGCCGGCGTGCGGAAAGAAATTGCGGACCGGCGAGCAAGGGAGGCAGACGATGAACGGTCCGAAATTCGAGACGCTGGCGGTCCATGCGGGGGCGCAGCCCGACCCGTCGACGGGCGCACGCGCGACCCCGATCTACCAGACCACCTCCTTCGTCTTCGACGACGTCGACCATGCCGCCTCGCTGTTCGGCCTGCAGCAGTTCGGCAACATCTACACCCGCATCATGAACCCGACCCAGGCGGTGCTGGAGGAGCGGGTCGCCGCCCTCGAGGGCGGCACCGCAGCGCTCGCCGTCGCCTCGGGCCACGCCGCCCAGCTGATCGTCTTCCAGGCGCTGATGCGCCCCGGCGAGGAGTTCATCGCCTCGAGCAAGCTCTATGGCGGCTCGATCAACCAGTTCGGCCACGCCTTCAAGTCCTTCGACTGGGCCGTGAAGTGGGCCGACCCGTTCGACCCGTCGAGCTTCGAAGCCCAGATCACCGAGAAGACCAAGGCGATCTTCATCGAATCGATCGCCAATCCCGGCGGCGTCGTCCTCGACATCGCGGCGATCGCCGAGGTGGCGCACCGCCACAAGCTGCCGCTGATCGTAGACAACACCATGGCGACGCCGTATCTCTGCAAGCCCTTCGAGCACGGCGCCGACATCGTCGTCCATTCGCTGACCAAGTTCATGGGCGGCCACGGCAATTCCATGGGCGGCGTCATCGTCGACGGCGGCACTTTCGACTGGTCGGCCGACGATCGCTACCCGATGCTGTCGCAGCCGCGGCCGGAATATAACGGTATCGTCCTGCACGAGACCTTCGGCAACTTCGCCTTCGCCATCGCCTGCCGCGTCCTTGGTCTGCGCGATCTTGGGCCGGCGATCTCGCCCTTCAACGCCTTCATGATCCTCACCGGCATCGAGACGCTGCCGCTGCGGATGCAGCGCCACTGCGACAATGCCCTGAAGGTCGCCGAGCATCTGAAGGGCCACGACAAGGTCGCCTGGGTGTCCTATGCGGGCCTGCCCGACGATCCGGGACATCAGCGCATGCAGGCATACTGCCCGAAGGGCGCCGGCGCGGTCTTCACCTTCGGGCTGAAGGGCGGCTACGATGCGGGTGTGAAGTTCGTCGAGGCGCTGGATCTGTTCTCGCATCTCGCCAATATCGGCGACACGCGCTCGCTGGTCATCCATCCGGCCTCCACCACCCACCGCCAGCTGGCCGACGATCAGAAGGTCGCCGCCGGTGCCGGCCCGGACGTGGTCCGGCTGTCGATCGGCATCGAGGAAGTCTCCGACATCATCGCCGATCTCGACCAGGCGCTGGCGCAGGCCTGAACGCGGTCGTCGCTTTCCGAGACTTGCGAGGCGGGGCGAGGGGCCCCGCCCGTGGATCAACCCTGCCATGCGGGAACGAGCGCGGCTGCCGGGCATTTCCGCCCGTCCGCCTGCCGCCGGAACAGGCGTTCCGCGGCTTGTAGCGGACACAGGCGTCAAAGAGTTCGCATGGGGGAGCCCGCATGAGTGATCGTCTCATCCGTTTCGACAAGGCGGCCAGCGAGCCCGAGACCGGCGCGCCGGCCAAGGAGAAGGTCAGGAGCGGCCGCCCGACCCAGAAGACCTGGAATTTCGAGGACGACGGCAACGGCCTCTTCGCCGGCATCTGGGAATCCTCCGCCGGAGAATGGGACGTCGAATACACCGAGTGGGAGTTCTTCCACATCCTCGAGGGCGTTTCGGTGCTGACCGAGGAGGGCGGCGAGCCGGTCAAGCTGACGGCCGGCGACAGCTTCGTCATCCGCCCTGGCTTCAAGGGCCGCTGGCGCGTCGTCGAGCCGACGAAGAAGCATTACGTGGTGAAGGTGTGAGACGATAGGCTCGAGGCGTGGGAGCAGATCGGTTCGGCCGAACCCCCGCGAATTGTCGGTCGCAGGAGTCGCCGATCAGAGCCGGCAAACAGCGCCGGGCGCCACTTCCAGCCTCTCCAGTCCATGGAAATGCCACGAGTCCCGATAGCGGGGCTCGCCGGCGAGCGCGAGCCCCGGACACCTCGCGAACAGCCGCTCCAGTGCGATCCTCAGCTCAAGCCGGGCGAGCGGCGCGCCGATGCAGAAGTGGATGCCGCCGCCGAAGGAGGTCACCGTCTTCGCGGCTCTGTCCAGAAAGCGCTCCGGCATGAAGCGGTCCGGCTCGGCATAGGCGGCCGCATCCCGATTGGCGGCGGCGAGCAGCAGCGCCACCTTGTCGCCGCGGGCAAGCGTCACGCCGCCGGGCAAATCCACGGCTTCCAGCGCATAGCGTTCGAAAAGATGCAGCGGGGGATCGAACCGCAGCGTCTCTTCGACCGTCGCCTCGCTCGTGCGGTCGTCGCGAAACAGCGACGCCGGCGCTTCGCCCGATTCGAGTATGGCCTTCACCCCGTTGCCGATCTGATGGACCGTCGCCTCGTGGCCGGCATTGAGCAGCAGCACGAGGAGGGAGATCATCTCGTCGCCGTCGAGCTTGCCTGCTTCGTCTTCAGCGGCAATCAGTGCGGAGATCAGGTCGTCGGCTGGGGACCGGCGCTTGGCGGCGATCAGGTCTCGCAGAAAGCCGGCAAATTCCAGGGAGGCGTCATTGGCCGCGTCTTCGCTCTCCCGCGTCCGGCCGGGCGTATACATCGCCACCATGCGGTGCGACCAGTCGAGGAGGTTGTCGGCGGAGGACGCCGGCACCCCGATCAGGTCGGCGATCACGCGCACTGGCAGCGGCACGGCGAAGTCTGCGATCAGGTCGGCCGTTTCCCGGTCCACGAAGCCGTCAATCAGCTCGTCGGCCAGGGCTTCTATCTTCGGCGCGAGCCGTTCGATGCGACGCGCCACGAAGGCCTTGGTCAGCAGCGAGCGGAGCCGCGTGTGGGTCGGCGGCTCGAGCTCAAGGAGCGAATGGGCCTCGAGCCCGTAGAAGGCGCGAAGATGGTCGGGCTTGCCGGAGAAATCCGGTCGACCTTCCGGGCTTTCGGCAACAATCCGACCGAAGCGGCGGTCCCTGAGGATGGACGCGACGAGGTTGTGCCGCGCGATCGCCCATCCGTCGACGAGGTCCCAGCGGGCGATGCCGCCGGCCTCGTTGAGGGCCGCGTAGGTGGGATAGGGATTCTCGAAGAACCCCGGATCGCGTGGGTCTAGCTCCAGCCGTCCGGCAACAAGGCGGAAGCTGGCGGGCAAGGCGGGGATGCTGTTGCTCAGGCTCATCCCCGTTCCATCGCGCCATGCGGGTGCGAAATCAACGGTGATCATGGCTCCAGCGGCGTGTCAGCAGGAGCCGCGCAGATGCACCTGCCGCCAGCTCGTGCCTTCTTCGCGGACCTTCACCGTCACCTGCCGCGTGCCGTATTCCGCCGGCAGGATCCGCGCGACCCGGCGCTCCGGCTCGATCACCACCCACTCGCGCACCGTCTCGTAGCGCGGCGCGACGACGTAGCGCTCGACCGACGCCGGGCGCACCAGAACCTTCTCGCGCGTCACGCCGTAACGGGCCGGGACGACCTCGGTCCACTGGCGGCCAGGATCCACCACCATCTTGCGATGCACGACGCCGTAGCGCGGCGGGACGGCGATGCGGCAATAGACGCGCTTGCCGTCGATGATCCGCCACTCCCACCGCTCGCCACCCGGATCGACCACGACCCGTTGCTCGACGGTTCGCGTGACCGGCGGCGTCGAGCGGTGGATCATGCGCGCCGGCTCCAGCACCACCTGCTTCTCGACGAAGCGGTATTCGGCGGGCACGATCGTTTCCGAGACACCGCCGGGCGCGACCAGCACTTCCCGGGTGCTCCAGCCATGGCGGGCCGGAACGACGTCGTAGACCGTCTGCGCCGGGCGCAGGACGACGGTCTCCTGCCGCGTCGCATAGGCGGCGGGCTCGGTGACCGGCTGATAGCAGGCAACCGTACGCCCTCCGGCTGCCGCCGGGCTCGCCGCCACGGCGAGGCTGCTCGCGGCGCTGAGGAGGGACATGAACAGTTTCGCCCGCATGACATCATCCTTGCAATGGAACTCGTCATGCAGAGGATAGAATATCCTCCAGAACGTGTATCGAATTCTCTAATATTGTTGATATCAGGGTTAAATCGCACAACTCGATTTAAATTAGCCCGACCGATATGCTCGTCTCATGAGGCGTATGGACGAGCTGTCTGTCACAGCTTGATCGCCGCAAGTGCGTTGATCGCCCGATGCCAAGGCCGCCGATTGTTTCGCCCTTCGGTGTCATGCATGATCCGGGTCGGGTTTGCGCATGTCGCAGGTTCGCGTGCGTGTCGCCACGCACGGTTTCGTGCAGGCAGGGCGGCCACGCTGCGATCGCCGGGCGATGAACGCTCCAGGCACGAAGCGCTGATGGAAGTGGCCCCGGACGGATGCCGTCCGGGGCTCCTCCCGCCTCAGGCGTTGTCGCGGCCGGTGCGGCGCACGCCGAACATCCACTCGCGCCAGTTCATCTGGTCGCCATAGCGCTCGAACAGCCGTGAGTCCTTGTGCTCGGCGAACAGCGCCCAGTTCAAGACGGCGACGAAGGTGACGCCGCCGATCGTGTTGCCCAGAAGGACCGGGAGCACGAAGTCCGGCAAGAGCGGCAGGAGGTCCACGTCGCTCTCGCGAAAGGCCAGGAAGAACACCTCCACCGACGACGTGATGACATGGTAGAATCCACCGACGCCGACGAAATACATCAGGATCCAGACCACGAGCAGCCTCGAGACGGTGTCCTTGCAGGCGTGGACGAGCCAGACCATGGCCGCGACGATCCAGCCGGCGATGATCGCCTTGGAGAAGACGTCGAACCATCCCGCCTCGTGGGCGTGGCGTCCGATCTCGACCGCCTTCGCCAGCCGGGCAGGGTTGAGCACATCGAAATAGGCCAGCAGCGCGGCCACCGCGATGGCGCCGGCCATGTTGGCGATGAGCACGACGAGCCACAGGCGCATCAGGTTGGCGGCGCTGGCGAGCTTGGTGAGAACGAGGACGACCGGCGTCAGGGTGTTCTCGGTGAAGAGTTGGTAGCGGCCGAGGACGATGATCAGGAAACCCACCGGATAGAGAATGTTGCCGACGATGCCGGGCGTCGCCTCCTGCGCCGATTCGGCAAAGACGACGCGGGCGAGGAAGGTGAGCCCGATGGCGGCGCCGGCGCCGAGCCCGCTCCAGAAGAGGTAGCGGTTGGAGGCTTCAAGCTCGTGGTCGGCGGCCGAGAGGACCCGGGCGAAGATCTCCTCGAAGGAGAAGAAGTCGCGGATCGTGGAGCCTTCGGAAGGCGCGTTCTCAAGGGATTCCTCAGGATCCTTGCGGGCCTTCTCCTCCCTGTCTTCGTCCTCGCTCAGATCGTCACGATCGGTTCTCGCCTCGCGCGCCATCGATGCCTTCCACGCCTGACGTTCCGGAATGGACCCGAATACCAACCGTCGGCTCGCCATGAAGGATAGGGTGACAAGGCGCTGAAAGAATATGTCCAATCCTTGCTGGTTTGCATTTTGCCGGGAGGACCCGCGAAACGGGTTCACCCGTCCTTAACCACGCGGGTGCGAAGGTCACGCTTCGGAGGCCACGATGCACACGATCCAGAAGCGCAAATCCTTTCTCGGCAAGCTGATCGTCCCGGCGATGGCGTCGGCGGTGCTTGCCTATTTCGTGCTGCACGCCAAGACCGGCCAGTATGGCAGCGAGGCCAAGGTCGCCTTCGCCCGGCAACTGGCGGAGCGCAACGCCGAATATGCCGAACTCGTCGCCGAGCGCGAGGCGATCGAACGGCGGGTCCGCGCGATGAAGGACGGCACGCTCGAGAAGGACATGATCGACGAAAACGCCCGCCGGGCGCTCAACGTCGCCCGCGAGGACGAGATCGTCATCCTCCGATGAGTTCTCCGCTAGATTCGGACCGCCGCATGGGTCGGCACGCGGCGGAGGCCCGTTCCGCGTCGCGATGACGCAGCGCAGTCGCGGTCTGATACGCCGCGAAAAAGCCCGGGCCGCCGTCGGCGCGGCCCGCAGCGTTCGCCGCAGCTGTGCCGCCAAGGCCGTGGCGCTCGAAAGATCTCGTCGAGCCGGCTAGCTGACGAACGGATCGACCCCAGAGACAGGTCGGCAGCGGGCGAAGCGCGTCGAGCTTCGGATTGCACGGATCTCGAGCCTGTCGACGAGGCACCGGGCCGACAGCTCTTGAACCAACGCCAGCGTTCTAGTCCGGTTGGGGGGCGTCGGTACCCGGGCAAAGGCAAGCGTGCACAGGCCACCGGTTCATCCGATTTCCGGTTAAACCAGCACCCCGAGCATCAATTGACCGAAAACCGGTTAAAACGTCGCGGTCGGCTTGAAGCGAGGGGGGGCTCCAATATACTGAGCCTCTAACAAGAGACGTGGAACGCGAGTGCCACGGGTCAAGACAAGGGAGTCGTCATGGTCGCCAGGTCGCGCAAGTCTGCCTCCAATTCCTCCGCCGGCAAGAGCGGCAAGTCGGAATCGGCGAGCTCCGGTGCGGCCAATTCGGCCCAGGAGATCGTCCGCACCCTCGAACATTTCGACGCGCCGGCGCCGGCGAAGTTCGGCAAGGACGACGAGATCCGTGCCTATCGCGACATGTTGCTGATCCGCCGCTTCGAGGAAAAGGCCGGCCAGCTCTACGGTATGGGCTTCATCGGCGGCTTCTGCCACCTCTATATCGGCCAGGAGGCCGTCGTCGTCGGCATGCAGATGGCGATGAAGGAGGGCGACCAGGTCGTCACCGGCTATCGCGACCATGGCCACATGCTGGCCACCGGCATGGAAGCGCGCGGCGTCATGGCCGAGCTGACCGGCCGCCGCTCGGGCTATTCCCGCGGCAAGGGCGGTTCGATGCATATGTTCTCCAAGGAGAAGAAGTTCTTCGGCGGCCATGGCATCGTCGGCGCCCAGGTGCCGATCGGAACCGGTCTCGCCTTCTCCAACAAATACGACGGCACCGACGCCATCGCGATAACCTATTACGGCGACGGCGCGGCCAATCAGGGCCAGGTCTACGAGAGCTTCAACATGGCATCGCTGTGGAAGCTGCCGGTGGTCTACGTCGTCGAGAACAACCGATATGCCATGGGCACCTCGGTCAACCGCGCCTCGGCCGAAACCGATTTCTCCCATCGCGGCCTGTCCTTCAAGATCCCCGGCTTCCAGGTCGACGGCATGGACGTGCGGGCGGTCAAGGCGGCGGGCGATCTCGCCGCCGAGCATTGCCGCTCCGGGGAGGGACCGATCATCCTCGAGATGATGACCTATCGCTATCGCGGCCATTCGATGTCCGATCCGGCAAAGTACCGCTCCCGCGACGAAGTGCAGAAGATGCGGTCGGAATCGGATCCGATCGAGCAGGTGAAGAAGCGCCTCACCGGCGATCACGGCATGTCGGAGGACGACGTGAAGGCCATCGACAAGGAGGTTCGCGACATCGTCGCCGATGCCGCCGACTTCGCCCAGAACGATCCCGAGCCCGATCCGTCCGAGTTGTGGACCGACGTCTATGCCGACGTCATTCCCCAGGCGGCAGAATAAGCGGGCTCGAATGCCGGCGGCGCGCCTGCCGGCAGGTCTCGAGGCGGCTACCCTGCCGCACGTCGCCTCGATCCGCTCGCCCAGTCCATCATTTCTGGCGGTCCGGCCGTTTCGATGCCGGAGCAATCCGCCCAAAAGACCCGATTATCAGGAGGAAACACCTTCATGCCGACTGAAATCCTGATGCCGGCGCTGTCCCCGACCATGGAGGAGGGGACGCTCGCCAAATGGGTCAAGAAGGTCGGCGACGCCGTCGCCCCGGGCGACGTGATCGCCGAGATCGAGACCGACAAGGCCACGATGGAAGTCGAGGCCGTCGACGAGGGCACGCTCGGCAAGATCCTCGTCGAGGAGGGCTCCGAGGGCGTCAAGGTCAACACCCCCATCGCCATCCTCCTCGCCGAGGGCGAGGACGAGAGCGCGATGGAGAACGGCGCCGACAAGCAGTCGCGCGGTGCGCCGGCGTCGGCCGCCGAGGATACCTCGGCGACGCGCGAGACCGACGAAAAGCAGTCCTCGAAGGGTTCGGAACCCTCGGGCGGCAATTCCGTCGAGGACATGTCCGCCCGCCGCGTTCCCGCCGAGGGCAAGACCCATCCCGATCCGCAGGATCCCGAGGGCGCCCTCGCCCAGGAGATCCCGGAGGGCACCGAGATGGTCTCGATCACCGTCCGCGAAGCGCTGCGCGACGCCATGGCCGAGGAGATGCGCCGCGACGAGAAGGTCTTCGTCATGGGCGAGGAGGTCGCCGAGTACCAGGGCGCCTACAAGATCACGCAAGGGCTGCTCGACGAATTCGGCGCGCGCCGCGTCGTCGACACGCCGATCACCGAGCATGGCTTTGCCGGCCTCGGCGTCGGTGCGGCCTTCGGCGGCCTGAAGCCGATCGTCGAGTTCATGACCTTCAACTTCGCCATGCAGGCGATCGACCAGATCATCAATTCGGCGGCCAAGACCCTCTACATGGCCGGCGGCCAGATGGGCTGCCCGATCGTGTTCCGCGGGCCAAACGGCGCCGCTGCCCGCGTCGCCGCCCAGCACAGCCAGGACTATGCCGCCTGGTACAGCCACGTCCCGGGCCTGAAGGTCGTGCAGCCCTACACGGCGGCCGACTACAAGGGCCTGCTCAAGTCGGCGATCCGCGACCCGAACCCGGTGATCTTCCTCGAGAACGAGATCCTTTACGGCCAGACCTTCGAGATCCCGAAGCTCGACGACTGGACGGTCCCGATCGGCAAGGCCCGCATCCACCGCAAGGGCACGGACGTCACCATCGTCTCCTTCGGCATCGGCATGACCTATGCGGTGAAGGCCGCCGAGGAGCTTGCCAAGGAAGGCATCGAGGCCGAGGTGATCGACCTTCGCACGATCCGCCCGATGGACATGGACACCGTCATCCGCTCGGTGAAGAAGACCAACCGCTGCGTCACCGTCGAGGAGGGCTATCCGCAGAGCTCCGTCGGCGCCCACATCGCCTCGGAAATCATGGTCCACGCCTTCGACTATCTGGACGCCCCCGTCCTGAAGGTCGCTGGCAAGGACGTGCCGATGCCCTATGCCGCCAATCTTGAGAAGCTGGCGCTGCCCTCGGTCAAGGAAGTGATCGATGCGGTGAAGGCTGTCACCTATCGGAACTGACCGGAGAGGACCGCCACCAGGATGACGCCCGAGGGCTCGCCAGATCTGAATGCCGAAGGCGCGCTCGTCCTGACAAGGGACGTGCGCCGCCCGCGCGAGCATGTCTGGCGCTGCCTGACGCAGCCGGAGTGCTTCAAGGTCTGGTGGCGGGAGAACCTCGACTTCGAGCCGAAACTCGGCGGCCGCTTCGTCGAGCCGTGGATCGATCCGTCCGGCCGCGAGCGCACCACACGCGCCGAGGTGACGGCGTTCCATCCGCCCGAGGGCTTCGTGATGGTCTGGGCCGACGAGGATTGGGAGTTTGACACCGTCGTCTCGGTGACGTTGGCGCCGATCGATACCGGCACGCGGGTGACGATCGAGCATCAGGGCTGGGAAAAGGCGGCAGAACCCGACCGCGCCACCTATCTTCTCAATCATCACGCCGGCTGGGATCGCCATCTGGGCAATCTCGCGGCCTTCGCCGAGGATCTTGCGCATGACGACGGGTCGACCTCGGGCGACGGCGACGGGCGATGAGGGAGGCGGCAATGTCCACGACCGAGCAGCTTTCCCCGACTGTCCGCAAGCCGGCGACCTATGCCGATCTGGAAGCGGTGCATCCGCATCTCGTCGCCGAGATCCTCGACGGCGAGCTGGTCACGCATCCGCGGCCGGTGCCGAAACATTCATTCGCGGCGAACGCGCTCGGCTCCGAAGTGACCGACGCGTTCCAGCGCGGCCGCTCTGGCCCCGGCGGGTGGCTCTTCTTCGTCGAGCCTGAATTGCATCTGGGCGCTGACGTCGTGGTTCCCGACATTGCCGGGTGGCACCGGGAGCGAGCCCCGAATTTCGGCAAATCCTATATCGAGACTGCACCAGACTGGGTCTGCGAAGTGCTCTCGCCGTCGACCGAGCGCCACGACAAGGGCGCCAAGCGCCGCATCTATGCCGAAGCCGGCGTGAGACACATGTGGCTGCTCGACCCCCGCGCCGAGCTGCTCGAAACCTTCAGCCTCGCCGACGGCCGTTGGCTCCTCGGCCCGACCTTCGACAACGACACGCCCGTCTCGGCGGAGCCCTTCGCGGCGATCTCGTTTCCTCTGACCATTCTCTGGCCGCTCAACTCGGCCCCCGACACCCAAAACGCGCAGTAAGACGCTTTCGGAGACGCCCACATGCCGATCAACGTCACCATGCCCGCCCTGTCTCCGACCATGGAGGAGGGCAATCTTGCCAAATGGCTGATCAAGGAGGGCGACACCGTCTCCGCCGGCGACATCATCGCCGAGATCGAGACCGACAAGGCGACCATGGAAGTGGAGGCCGTCGACGAGGGGAAGGTCGCCAAGATCGTCGTCCCGGCCGGCACCGAGGGCGTCAAGGTCAATGCCGTGATCGCGATCCTCGCGGCGGATGGCGAGGACGTCTCCGAGGCGGCCGAAGGCGGTGGCAAGGCGTCCGCCGGCGACGACAAGGCCCAATCTGGCGGCGGCGCGATGGTCCCGGACCCGAAGGCCGATGCCGCGACGACCGGCTCGACCGAAGCGGCGAAGCAGCCCGAGATGCGCGGCGATAGCCGTTCGACGGGCGAGGAGGCCAAGTCCGAGGGTGCCAAGGCCGGCGCGAACGGCGCGGCTGCTTCCGATGCGGCGGCTTCGGACGGCGGCCGGGTCTTCGCCTCGCCGCTCGCCCGCCGGCTGGCGAAGGACGCCGGCGTCGACCTTGCCGCGGTCTCCGGCAGCGGTCCGCATGGCCGTGTCGTGAAGGCCGATATCGAGGCGGCAAAGAAGGATGGCGGTGCCACGAAGGCCGCTCCGGAGAAGGCTGCGCCGGGCAAGGTCGCCGAGGCGAAGGCGCCGGAGGCGGCGCCTGCCGCCGCGCCGATGGCCAGGGCCGCCAGCGACGAGTCCATCCTGAAGCTCTTCCCCGAGGGGTCCTACGAGAAGATCCCCCACGACGGCATGCGCAAGACCATCGCCAAGCGTCTCGTCGAGGCCAAGCAGACGGTCCCGCATTTCTACCTCACCCTCGACTGCGAGATCGACGCGCTGCTCGCGTTGAGGAAGCAGCTCAACGACGCCGCGCCGATGATCAAGGGCGAGGCGGGCGATCGCCCGGCCTACAAGCTCTCGGTCAACGACATGATCATCAAGGCCCACGCGCTGGCCCTGAAGACGATCCCGACGGCCAACGCCTCCTGGACCGAGGGCGCGATGCTGATCCACAAACACGCCGATGTCGGCGTCGCGGTGTCGATCGAGGGCGGGCTGATCACGCCGATCATCCGCCGGGCCGAGGAGAAGACCCTGTCGGCCATCTCCAACGAGATGAAGGACCTCGCCAAGCGCGCCCGCGCCCGCAAGCTGAAGCCCGACGAGTACCAGGGCGGCACGTCCGCCGTGTCCAATCTCGGCATGTTCGGCATCAAGGACTTTGCTGCCGTCATCAACCCGCCCCATGCCTCCATCCTGGCGGTCGGCGCGGGCGAGCAGCGCGCCGTGGTCAAGGGCGGGGCGGTGACCGTCGCGACGGTGATGACCGTGACGCTGTCGACCGATCACCGCGCCGTCGACGGGGCGCTCGGCGCTGAGCTGCTCTCGGCGTTCAAGAAGCTGATCGAGAACCCGATGTCGATGCTGGTCTGAGGAAGAGCGCCCGTGAAGACCGTCCTCGCCTTCGGCGACTCGCTGACCTGGGGCTACAATCCCGAAAACGGCCTGCGGCACGACTTCTTCGACCGCTGGCCGAACGTGGTCGCCAAAGCGCTCGGGCATGGCGTCCGGGTGATCTCGGAGGGACTGAACGGCCGCACCACCGCCTTCGACGACCACATGGTGATGGCCGAGCGCAACGGCGTGAAGACCCTGCCGACGCTGCTCGACAGCCACCAGCCCCTCGACCTCGTGGTCATCATGCTCGGCACCAACGATCTGAAGCGCCACACCGGCGGCGGCCGGGTGTTCGAGAGCCGGCAGGGGCTCGAACGGCTGGTCGAGATCGTCCAGTGCTTTCCCTATCAGCGCGGCTACGACGCACCGAAGCTGCTGCTCGTCGCCCCGCCGCATTTCGCCGAGACGATGGAGCCGGACTTTGCGCTGCTGTTCGGCAATGCGGTCGAGGAGTCCCAGCATTTCCGCTCGGCGGTGACCAAGGTCGCCGACGAATACAAATGCGCGATGTTCGATGCCGCCGAGGTCTGCGAAGCCTCCAGTCTCGATGGCGTGCATCTTTCGGCGGAGCACAGCCGCGCCCTCGGCGAGGCGCTGGTCGAGCCGATCAGGGCGCTGCTCGGCTGAGCCGGGCGACGCCAATCCGATAAGAGCGGCGCCCTGAGAGCGCCCATCCAGACGATCCGCGGAGAGACGACCCATGGCTGACACCTACGACATTCTGGTCATCGGCGGTGGCCCGGGCGGCTATGTCGCCGCGATCCGCGCCGCGCAGCTCGGCTTCAAGACCGCCGTCGTCGAGCGCGAGCATCTGGGCGGCATCTGCCTCAACTGGGGCTGCATCCCGACCAAGGCGCTGCTGCGCTCGGCGGAGATCTTCCACTATGCCGAAAACGCGAAGAACTACGGCCTGACGATCGAGAAGCCGGACTTCGAGATGGAGGCCGTCGTCAAGCGCTCGCGCCAGGTCTCGGCGCAGCTCTGCGGCGGCGTCGGCTACCTGATGAAGAAGAACAAGATCGACGTCATTTGGGGCGAGGCCAAAATCTCGAAGGCGGGTAAGGGCGGTCCGGTCGAGGTCTCCGTCGGTAAAATGAAGAAGCCGATCGTCGAGCCGCAGAACCCGGTTCCCAAGGGCACGCTGGGCGAGGGGACCTACCAGGCCAGGCACGTCATCGTCGCGACCGGCGCCCGCCCACGGGTCCTTCCGGGCATCGAGCCGGACGGCGATCGGATCTGGACCTATTTCGAGGCGATGAAGCCCAAGGCCATGCCCAAGAGCCTGATCGTCATGGGCTCCGGCGCCATCGGCATCGAGTTCGCGTCCTTCTACCGGACGATGGGCGCCGAGGTGACGGTCGTCGAACTCCTGCCGCAGATCATGCCGGTCGAGGACGCCGAGATCGCCAAGCTCGCCCGCAAGCAGTTCGAGAAGCAGGGGCTGAAAATCCTCACCGACGCCAAGGTGGCGAAGGTCGAGAAGGGCGGCGACGGGGTGACCGTTACGGTCGAGACCAAGGACGGGAAGTCGCAAACGCTGAAGGCCGAGCGGCTGATCTCGGCGGTCGGCGTCATGGGCAACACCGAGGGCCTCGGCCTGGAAGAGATCGGCGTCGAGATCGAGCGTGGCATCGTCAAGATCGACGGCTACGGCAAGACCAATGTCGAGGGCGTCTATGCGATCGGCGACGTCGCCGGCCCGCCGATGCTAGCCCACAAGGCCGAGCACGAGGGCACGATCTGCGTCGAGAAGATCAAGGGGCTCGACGTCCATCCCATGAAGAAGACCGAGATCCCCGGCTGCACCTACTGCCAGCCGCAGGTGGCCTCGGTCGGACTGACGGAAGCGAAGGCCAAGGAGGCCGGCCACGAGGTCAAGGTCGGGCGCTTCACCTTCAACGGCAACGGCAAGGCCATCGCGCTCGGCGAGCCGGAGGGGCTGGTGAAGACGATCTTCGACGCCAGGACCGGCCAGCTCCTCGGAGCCCATATGGTCGGGGCGGAGGTGACCGAGCTGATCCAGGGCTTCGTCATTGCCATGGGCCTCGAGACCACCGAGGAGGAACTGATGCACACCTGCTTCCCGCATCCGACCCTGTCGGAGATGATGCACGAAAGCGTCCTCGACGCCTTCGGCCGCGTCATCCACATGTGACGAGGGATGGTGTCTGGCAGGTGAGGGGCGGCTGACGCTGCCTCATGTGGCAGAAAAGCGCCCCCGACCTCTTGTCTGAAGGTTGCTTGCGCTAACTATCACGCCACAACCCACCCGGACAAAACCAGGACTTTTCGTATGATCGGTAGTTTTCTTGCAGCAATCATCGTCGGCGGTATCGCCGGCTGGCTGGCCGAGAAGGTGATGAAGAGCGACATGGGCGTGATGATGAACATCATTCTCGGCATCGTCGGCGCCATCATCCTCAGCTTCATCCTGCGTCTCACCGGCATCGGCGGCGGCGCTTCGGCATCGTTCTCCTTTGCCTATCTCATCACCGGCTTCGTCGGCGCCTGCCTGCTGATCCTGATCGCCCGCGCCGTTCGGCGCTGAGGGGTCACGGGATCCCTGCGTGACGGGCAACCCCGTCATGCAGGAGCCCTCGCGGGTGTCGAAGCCGATTGCATCGCCAAAACCGGAGGCTTAAGTAGGCCCCATGGTCACACTCCTCGACACCCGTTCGTCCGACGCCGAGAAGCCCCGGATCCGGCATCCGGAAAAGGCCCACCGTCCCGACGCTCTCGCCAGCCCGCCGAAGCCCGACTGGATCCGCGTCAAGGCGCCGGTCTCCAAGGGCTATTTCGAGACCCGCGAGATCGCCCGGGAAAACCGCCTCGTCACCGTGTGCGAGGAGGCCGGCTGCCCGAATATCGGCGGCTGCTGGGAAAAGAAGCACGCGACCTTCATGATCATGGGAGGCATCTGCACGAGGGCCTGTTCCTTCTGCAACGTCGCCACCGGTATGCCCCATGCCCTCGACGAGAGCGAGCCCGAGAGCGTCGGCCGCGCCGTCGCCAAGATGGGGCTCAACCACGTCGTCGTCACCTCGGTTGACCGGGACGATCTCGCCGACGGCGGCGCCGAGCATTTCGTGCGCACCATCCGGGCCATCCGTGCCGCAGCGCCCGGCACGACGATCGAGATCCTGACGCCGGACTTCCTGAGGAAGCCGGGCGCGCTCGAGCGCGTCGTCGAGGCGCGGCCCGACGTCTTCAACCACAATCTCGAGACCGTCCCGTCGAAATATCTGACGGTGCGTCCCGGCGCCCGCTACTTCCATTCGATCCGCCTCCTGCAGCGGGTGAAGGAACTCGACCCGACGATCTTCACCAAGTCCGGCATCATGGTCGGCCTCGGCGAGGAGCGGAACGAAGTGCTGCAGCTGATGGACGACCTTCGCACCGCCGACGTCGACTTCCTCACCATCGGCCAGTATCTCCAGCCGACGAAGAAGCACCACGCGGTGATCCGCTATGTGACGCCGGAGGAGTTCGGCTCCTTCGAGAAGGTTGCGCTCACCAAGGGCTTCCTGGTCGTCTCGGCGAGCCCGCTGACGCGCTCCTCCCACCATGCCGGCGAGGATTTCGAGCGCCTGAAGGCCGCCCGTCTCGCCCGCCAGACGGCCGCGTAATCGCTCCATCATGCCGAAGTTTGAAACGACCCGCCCCGTCCGCCACACCGCCGACCAGATGTTCGCCCTCGTCGCCGATGTGGAGAAATATCCCGAATTCCTGCCGCTCTGCCAGGCGCTGACGATCCGCTCGGAACGCGAGAAGGAGGGCAGGCGCCTGCTCGTCGCCGACATGACCGTCGCCTACAAGATGGTGCGCGAGACCTTCACCTCGCAGGTCCTCCTGAAGCCGGAGGAGCGGCGCATCGAGGTCTCCTACGTCAACGGGCCGTTCAAGTTCCTCGACAATCGCTGGGACTTCGTGCCGACCGGCGAGGGCAGCTGCGACGTGAAGTTCTACATCGAATACGAGTTCAAGAGCCGCACCCTCGGCATGCTGATGGGCACGATGTTCGACTTCGCCTTCCGGCGGTTCGCGGTCGCGTTCGAGGAACGGGCCGACAAGGTCTATGGGTGACCGCGTAGGGGCGCCCGTGATCTCATTCTGCTGGCATGCCGCGGGACGCGTTGCCGCTTTCATGGATCGCAAGCATTGCTCTCCGTCATGGAAAGATGGTCGGGATTTCCTGATCCGAGTATGGCCACTAATTCGACGGCTCGACCGCAACCGGTGTCGAATTTGAACGCGACGTAACGGGTCGTTTCCGGCTCGAACGTCATCGCTGGTCCGCTAATGCGAATGTTCCCGATCTGCCGGTCCAGATCGTCGATCCGGGCGAACTGGGGAATGCTCCGCACCCGCTGCTTGAGCAGTGTCTCCAAACGAGGGCGAACGTCTTGTTCGGTGTTCAAGGGCTGACTAGGAAGGTTGGCTTGCAAAAAGGTCGCCCCGCCTGCAAGCGCGAGGGACGGCAGGGCGATGCCTGCAGCGACCCAAAAAGCGGTTTTTCTGGCAGAGTGCATCTTGCGATATCGTGAAACCGCGAGTGCTGCCAGTCCCGCCGCGATCGCGATCCACCAAAAGTGAACGGCGATCATTGCCTGCCAGGTCACGTTGCCGATTTGCAAATAATCCGACCAGAGAACGAATATCAGCAGGCTCAAGCAAAACAGCGCGAGCAAGGCGCAGACGACAGAAAAAGCGACGAGACAGGCAATCAGGATCTCTCCCAAAGATCGCTCGCCAGTGACCATCGTCTGCGCTTCTTTCTTCTGCTGTCGTCGTTTTCAATCATTCGTGGGGTTGGCGATCAGCTTAGTCCGCATGCTTATGCTGTATTGTTCGAGTTTGGTTCATCACTGCATTTTCTCCTTCTCTGCGAGCAGCAGTGGTTTTCCAGCTTTTACTTGGGAGGCGGCGTGGCGAGCATCGTCAATGCCATGACGACCGATGCCGCCCGCACGGCCGAGCGACCGATATCTCCGAAGCGTTCCTCTCGACACACGGTTCCTGACGGCCCCGCGCAGGCGAAATGCACCAGCCCGACCGGCTTTTCTGCCGAGCCGCCGCCGGGGCCGGCAATGCCAGTGATCGAGACCGCGACGGTGACGCCCGCCCGCCTTCGCGCGCCCTCGGCCATCTGCCGGGCGACCGTCTCCGAGACCGCGCCATGGGCGGCGAGCGCCGCCGGGTCGACGCCGACGAGGTCGATCTTGGCCTGATTGGAATAGGTGACGAAGCCGCGGTCGAGGACGGCGGAGGAGCCGGCGATGTCGGTGATCGCTCCGGCGACGAGCCCGCCGGTGCAGGATTCGGCGATGGCGAGCGTCCAGCCGGCATCCGTATAGCGGGCGACGACCTGCCGGGCGAGGGCGGAGATGTCGGCGCCGCGATCGAGGCTCGTGCCGGCGATGGCTGCGCCGCCGAGATCGGTCTCGGCGTCGCTCATTCCGTCTCTCCATAGACCACCGACGCCGTGGCGATCGCCGCGATGCCCTCTCTGCGGCCGACGAAGCCGATCGTCTCGTTGGTCGTCGCCTTCACCGACACCCGGTCGAGCGACAGCCCGGTCATCCTGGCAATGGCCTCGCGCATCGCCTCGCGGTGCGGCGCGATCTTCGGAGCCTCGCAGATCAGCGAGATGTCCGCATTCATGATCCGCCCGCCTTTCGCAGCGACAATCCGGACGGCCTCTTCGACGAAGATGTGCGAAGCGGCGCCCTTCCACTGCGGATCGCTCGGCGGGAAGTGATCGCCGATGTCGCCGGCGCCGCAGGTGGCGAGGAGGGCGTCGGTCAGCGCGTGGAGGCCGACATCGGCGTCGGAATGGCCGTCGAGCCGCTGGTCGTGGGCGATCCGGACGCCGCAGAGCGTCACGTGGTCGCCGGCCACCAGGCGATGCACGTCGTAGCCGTTGCCGGTGCGAACGTCGATCATGGGAACCTTCTCCTTCAGCTTCTCGTCGGCGGCGACGATGTCCTCGCGCGTCGTCAGCTTGACGTTTTCGGCGGTGCCGTCGACGAGCCGCACTTCCATCCCGGCCCATTCGGCGATCGAGGCGTCGTCGGTGAAGTCCGCGCGGCCCGAACGGGCCGCCGCCGCATGGGCCTCGCGGATGTCGGCGAAGCGGAACCCCTGGGGCGTCTGCGCGCCGAACAGCGCCTTGCGCGGCACCGTCTCGGCGATGCGGCCGTCGTCTCCGGCCCGCTTCAGCGTGTCGGAGACCGGCACTGCGGGGATCGCGCCGCCATGCGCCGTGGCCGCGTCGATCACCCGGTCGATGGTCGCCGCATCGACGAAGGGGCGCACGGCGTCGTGGATCAGCACGAAGTCCGGCGCCGCAGGGAGGTTCGCCAGGAACTCCAGCCCGCAGCGCACGGAGATCTGCCGCTCCGCCCCACCGGTGACGAGATGAACTCCCGCGGCCTCATCGCCGAGAGCGGCCTCGCACAGCGCCCGATCGTCGGCATGGATGACGATAACGATGGGGCCGATCCTCTCATGCCCGCGAAAGGCCGCGAGCGAGCGGGCGAGGACGGCCCGTCCGCCGATCCTGCGATACTGTTTCGGTCCCTCGGCGGACTGGCCGGCGCGCTCGCCGCGGCCAGCCGCCACCAGGATCGCCGCGACGCTGTCCGTCATGCCCAATCGCCCCTGTTTCTCCGATTGCCCTCGAGGAGCACGAACCCCTTATCAAACGCAAGCATATTGCTTGTCATTTGGGCATGCTCCGATTAAGTACAGCTCAGGTGCCGCAAGAATCGACAGCTGACATGATCGCTCAGAGTTTAGGCGTATTGGGAAGGAAGACCGATGTTTCCGGGCCTTTGGAGGTCGGGGGGCGCCAGCTTGCCAATCGCGTCCTGCTCGCGCCCATGTCGGGCGTCAGCGACGTGCCGTTCCGGCGTCTCGCCCGGCGCTTCGGCGCGGGGCTCGTCGTGTCGGAGATGGTCGCCAGCGGAGAGTATCTGAAGGGGGTGGCCGAATCGAGCCTGCGGGCCCTGCGCGACGGGAATGGCACCCATGCAGTGCAGCTCGCCGGGCGCGAGCCTGAGGTCATGGGCGAGGCGGCCGCGCGCCTGGCCGGCAGCGGCGCAGACATCATCGACATCAATTTCGGCTGCCCGGCCAAGAAGGTCGTCGGCGGCCTGTCCGGTTCGGCGCTGATGCGCGAGCCGGAGCTGGCGCTGGCGATCGTTAAGGCGGTGGTCGCGGGCGCCGGCGATGTGCCCGTCACGGTCAAGATGCGGCTCGGCTGGGATCGCGCCTCGATGAACGCGGCCTGGCTCGCCAGCCGTGCCGAGGCGGCGGGCGTGCGCATGGTGACGGTGCATGGCCGCACCCGCATGGACTTTTACGACGGCGTCGCCGACTGGCGGGCGATCCGCACGGTCAAGGCGGCCGTCAACATCCCGCTGGTCGCCAATGGCGATCTCGTCTCCCTCGACCGGCTGCCGGAGATGCTCGGCCTCAGCGGCGCCGACGCCGTGATGGTCGGGCGCGGCGCCTATGGCCGGCCCTGGCTCTCCGGGCTGATGGCAGGCGCGATCAGTATGGACGCTCTGCAGCGGGTCGATCTCGCCGACCTCGCCGGCGAGCACTACGACGCGATGCTCGCCCATTACGGGCCGGCGACGGGTGTGCGTCATGCCCGCAAGCATCTCGGCTGGTATCTCGATCGCCGCGCGGCGACGGGCGCCGCCGTCCCTTTGTCCGAGCGAAAGGCAATCATGACCGCAAACGATCACCGCGTCGTCCAGCGGCATCTCCGGCAGCTCTTTGCCGGCACGACGGCCGCCGACCTCGAACGCGCCGCCGCAGCGCCAAGGCTGGAGGCTGCATGACCATGGCGGGTTCATCCCAGGACGGTATCCCGATGTCGGGCGAGGCGTTCCAGATCCTCAACGCGCTGCCCCACCCCGTCATCGTGGTCGACGCGGCGGGTCGCTTTCGTTTCGCCAATTCCGATGCCGAGCAGTTCTTCTCCGCCGGCTCGGCCTATCTCGCCCGCAAGAAGCTGCAGGACTTCGTGCCCCGCGACAGTCCGCTGTTCTTCCTGATCGAACAGGCCCGCGAGCAGCAGGCGAGGATCAGCGAATACCGGGTCGACATCTCCTCGCCGCGGCTCGGCGGCGAGCGGCTGGTTGATCTCTACGTGTCGGTGATGACCGAGGCCCCGGAGCTCGTCGTGGTGATGATCCAGCTGCGCACCATCGCCGAGAAGATGGATCGCCAGCTCACCCATCGCTCCGCCGCGCGCACCGTGACCGGGCTCGCCGCGATGCTCGCCCACGAGATCCGCAATCCGCTCTCCGGCATCAAGGGCGCTGCGCAGTTGCTGGCCACCAATGCCAGCGACGAGGACCGGACGCTGACGCGGCTGATCCAGGAAGAGAGCGACCGGATCGTCAAGCTCGTCGACCGGATGGAGGTCTTCTCCGACCAGCGGCCGATCGAGCGCTCGGCGGTCAACATCCATTCCGTTCTCGAACACGTGAAGACCCTCGGCCGCAACGGCTTTGCCCGCGACATCAAGATCATCGAGCTCTACGACCCGTCGCTGCCGCCGGTCTTCGCCAATCGCGACCAGCTGGTCCAGGTGTTCCTCAACCTCCTGAAGAACGCCGCCGAGGCGGTGAAGGGCCGCGAGGGCGGCGAGATCCGCCTGACCACCGCGTATAAGCCCGGTGTGCGTCTGTCGGTCCCCGGCACCAAGGACCGGGTGACGCTGCCGCTGGAATTTGCCGTCGAGGACAATGGCGAGGGCGTGCCGGACGATATCCGCGAGCACATCTTCGATCCCTTCGTCACCACCAAGCCCAGCGGCTCGGGCCTCGGCCTGGCGCTCGTCGCCAAGATCGTTGGTGACCATGGCGGTGTCATCGAATGCGAATCGCAGCCGGGCCACACCGTCTTCCGCATCCTCATGCCCGCATGGCGGGAGCTTTCCGAACCGGGCACGGCGCTCGCCGACATCGACGAACAGGGCTGATTTTCCACATGGCAATGCAGATCATCGTAGCCGACGACGATGCCGCGATCCGCACGGTCGTCTCCCAGGCGCTGATGCGCGCCGGCTTCGAAGTGCGCGTCACCTCCAACATTGCGACGCTGTGGCGCTGGGTCTCGGCCGGTGAGGGCGACCTGGTCATCACCGACGTCCTGATGCCCGACGGCAACGCCTTCGACACGCTGCCGAAGATCAAGAACTCCCGGCCCGAACTGCCGGTGATCGTGATGAGCGCCCAGAACACCTTCATGACGGCGATCAAGGCGTCGGAGCGCGGCGCCTACGACTATATCCCGAAACCCTTCGACCTGACCGAGCTGGTCTCGATCGTCCGGCGGGCGCTGTCGGAGCCGAAGCCCGGCAACCGGGCGGCCGCCCCGGACGACATGCAGGATTCGATGCCGCTGGTCGGGCGCTCCCCGGCCATGCAGGACATCTACCGGGCGCTGGCCCGGATGATGCAGACCGACCTGACGGTGACGATTTCCGGCGAATCCGGCACCGGCAAGGAGCTGGTCGCGCGGGCGCTGCACGATTACGGCCGTCGGCGGAAGGGTCCCTTCGTCGCCATCAACATGGCGGCGATCCCGAGGGACCTGATCGAGTCGGAGCTCTTCGGCCACGAGAAGGGCGCCTTCACCGGCGCCCAGGCGCGCACCAGCGGGCGCTTCGAGCAGGCCGAGGGCGGGACGCTCTTCCTCGACGAGATCGGCGACATGCCGATGGAAGCGCAGACGCGGCTCCTGCGCGTCCTCCAGCAGGGCGAATACACCATCGTCGGCGGGCGCACGCCGATCGCCACCGACGTGCGGATCGTCGCCGCCACCAACAAGGACCTCCGCCAGCTGATCGCCCGGGGGCTGTTCCGCGAAGACCTGTTCTACCGCCTCAACGTCGTGCCGCTCCGCCTGCCGCCCCTTCGCGAGCGGATCGAGGACCTGCCGGATCTGGCGCGGCATTTCTTCGCAGTCTCCGAGAAGGAGGGACTGCCCCGCAAGTCGCTGAGCCAGGGCGCCCTCGACGTGATGCGCCGCTATGCCTGGCCGGGCAACGTGCGCGAGCTCGAGAACCTCATCCGTCGCCTCGCGGCGCTCTATCCGCAGGACGAGATCTCCGGGGAGATCGTCGAGCATGAACTGACCAACGAGCCGATCAAGGCCCCGGGAAGCGAGGTCGACGGCAGCAAACCCATTGATCTCAGTGCCTCCGTCGAGCGCTACCTCGCCGAATACTTCTCCTCCTTCGGTGATGACCTGCCGCCGCCGGGTCTGCACGGGCGGATCCTGCGCGAGGTCGAGTATCCGCTGATCGCCGCGGCCCTGGCGGCGACCCGGGGCAATCAGGTCAAGGCCGCCGACCTCCTCGGCGTGAACCGCAATACGCTTCGCAAGAAGATCCGCGATCTCGATATATCGGTTGTCCGGTCGATCCGCTGACTGGCTTTTTTCGGCGTTTCGTTGCAGTTTGGACACATTCCGTTGCTCTGTGGCCACGGGATTCGAAACTGTAAACGCAGCATGACGACGCATCCGATCCATACCGAAAGCGACGTGCCGTTCCTGATGGAGCGGCGCAGGTTCCTGTTGTTTCCCGGCCTCTTCGCGGTGGCCGGGGCGCTGATCACGGGCGCGATCTCCTTCGTCGTCCTGATGGGCCTGACGCCGGTCGAGCCGACCGACACGATCGTCACCATCGCGACTGTCGTCAACGGCGGCTTCGTGCTGCTGCTCTGCGTCCTGATCGGCCGCGAGGTGCTGCGGATGGTCCGCGCCCGGCGCCAGGGGCGGGCCGCGTCCCGGCTGCATGTGCGGATCGTCGTCCTGTTCTCGATCGTCGCGGCGCTGCCGGCGCTGCTCGTCGCCATCGTCGCCAGCGTTACCCTCGATCTTGGCCTCGACCGCTGGTTCGGCATGCGCACCCGCGCCATCGTCGAGTCCTCGATCAGCGTGGCTCGGGCCTATGTGAACGAGAACGCCCGCAACCTGCAGGGCACAACGCTGTCCATGGCCTACGATCTCGACCAGCAGCGCCAGCTGTTCAATCTCGACCGGGGCGGCTTTCAGGACCTGATGACGGAACAGGCGCGGGGCCGCTCGCTGCTCGGCGCGCAGATCCTGCGTCTCGACGGCCAGCCCGTGCTGAAGGCCGACGTCGACGACACCAAGCCGCTTCCGGTGCCGCCGGCGGATGCGCTGCAGCAGGCCGCTGAAGGCAATCTCGTCTTCATTCCGCCCGGCATCACCAATCTCGTCGGCTCGATCATTCGCCTCCGGCAGATCTCCAACGCCTATCTCTACACCGTGCGCGCCGTCGACCCCGAGGTGATCACGGCCCTGCGCGAGATGGAGGAGCGATCGGCGGAATATTCCAGCCTGTCCGACAACCGCTTTGGTCTCCAGCTGGCCTTCGGGCTGCTCTATCTCGGCATCACCCTGATCGTGCTCCTGTCGGCGATTTGTACCGGCATCGGCGTCGCCGACCGGCTGGTGCGGCCGATCCGGCTCTTGATCGGCGCGGCCGACGAGGTGTCTGAGGGCAATCTGTCGGTCTCGGTGCCGGTCAAGGTGTCGGATGGCGACGTCGGATCGCTCTCCAACACCTTCAACAACATGATCCAGCAGCTGCGGAGCCAGCGCTCCGAGCTCGTCAATGCCAAGGACGTCATCGACGAGCGCCGCCGGTTCATCGAAGCGGTTCTGTCGGGTGTGACGGTCGGCGTCATCGGCATCGAGCGCGACGGGACGATCTCGATGGTCAACCCCTCCGCCGAACGCATCCTCGACGTCGACGCCCTGGCAGTCACCGGCAAGAAGCTCGAAGGCGTGTTCCCGGAGATCGGCCGCATCCGGCAGGCGGCGGCGGCCTCGAGGCGCCCCGAGCACCAGGAAGAGGCGAAGGTCCGGATCCGCGAGCGCGAGCGCACGCTGGCCGTCCGCATCACCTCCTCGGAGGAGAGCGAGGGCGACCAGTCGCTGGTGGTGACCATCGACGACATCACCGATCTCGTCGACGCCCAGCGCACTTCGGCCTGGGCGGACGTCGCCCGGCGCATCGCCCACGAGATCAAGAACCCGCTCACCCCGATCCAGCTGTCCGCCGAGCGCATCCGCCGGCGCTACGGCAAGCGCATCGAGGACGACCGCGAGGTCTTCGACCGTTGCATCGAGACGATCATCCGTCAGGTCTCCGACATCGGCCGGATGGTCGACGAATTCTCCACCTTCGCCCGCATGCCGAAGCCGACGATGGAGCGCATCGACCTGCGCGACGCGCTGCGCGAGGCGGTGTTCATGCGCGAGATGGGTGATCACGGGATCGCCTTCCACGCCGAGATCCCCGACAAGCCGATGCTCGGTTCCTACGACATGCGGCTCCTGTCCCAAGCCTTCGGCAACCTCGTCAAGAACGCGGTGGAATCCCTCGAGGCGACCGAGGGCGTCGAGGGCCGCATCGTCATCCGCGCGAAGGCAGACGGCGACGTCCACCGTATCGACATCGTGGACAACGGCCGCGGCTTTCCCAAGGACAATCGCGATCGGCTGCTCGAGCCCTACATGACGACCCGCGAGAAGGGCACCGGCCTCGGCCTGGCGATCGTCCGCAAGATCATCGAAGACCACGGCGGCACGATCTCGCTCGAGGATGCTCCGGATCAGCCGCAGGGCGCGATGGTGCGCATCGTGATGCCGGCAGGCTCCGCTCCGAGCGACGCGGACATGCCAAGACATTGAGACTGAAGAACAAGGAGTGGTGAGCCATGGCATCGGACATCCTGATCGTCGATGACGAAGCCGACATTCGCGAACTCGTCGCGGGCATTCTCGAGGACGAGGGCCACGAGACGCGCACGGCGGGCAATTCCGACGCAGCCCTGCAGGCGATCACCGATCGCGTGCCGCGGCTGGTCTTTCTCGACATCTGGCTGCAGGGCAGCCGGCTGGACGGGCTGGATCTCCTCGACGCCATCAAGGCGCAGCATCCGGAAGTGCCGGTGGTGATGATCTCCGGCCACGGCAACATCGAGACCGCCGTCTCGGCGATCCGCCGCGGCGCCTACGACTACATCGAGAAGCCCTTCAAGGCCGACCGGCTGATCCTCGTCGCCGAGCGCGCGCTGGAGACCTCGAAGCTGAAGCGCGAAGTGCTTGAGCTGAAGCGCCGCTCGTCGGATTTCGCCGAGTTGATCGGCAAGTCCCAGGCGATGAACCATCTGCGCACGGTCATCGAGCGGGTGTCGCCGACCAACAGCCGGGTGATGATCCTCGGGCCCTCCGGTTCGGGCAAGGAGATGGTGGCCCGTGCGATCCATGCGGCCTCGCCGCGTGCCTCCGGCCCCTTCATCGCCCTCAATGCGGCGGCGATCACCCCGGACCGCATGGAGCTGGAGCTGTTCGGCAACGAGACACCCCCCGGCACCGAGCGCAAGATCGGCGCTCTGGAGGAAGCCCATCGCGGCGTCCTCTATCTCGACGAGGTGGCCGACATGCCGCGCGAGACGCAGAACAAGATCCTCAGGGTGCTGACCGAGCAGACCTTCGAACGCGTCGGCGGGTCGAAGCGGGTGAAGGTCGACGTCCGGATCATCTCCTCCACTTCGCAGAACCTCGATTCCTTGATCGCCGAGGGGCTGTTCCGCGAGGACCTGTTCCACCGCCTGGCGGTCGTCCCCATCGCGGTGCCGCCGCTTGCCGACCGGCGCCAGGACGTGCCGCTGCTGATCGAGGCCTTCATGGGCCAGATCAGCGAGCAGACGGGCATCAAGCCAAAGCCGATCAGCGACGAGGCGATGGCGGTGCTGCAGTCGAGCGACTGGCCGGGCAATGTCCGCCAGCTGCGCAACAACGTCGAGCGGCTGATGATCCTCGGACGGGACGGCGACGCCGACAGCCCGATCACCGCCGACATGCTGCCCAACGAGGTGGGCGACATGCTGCCCCGTACCCCGAGCCAGGCCAACGGCCAGATTCTGGCGCTGCCATTGCGCGACGCGCGTGAGGTGTTCGAGAAGGAATATCTGGTCGCCCAGATCAACCGCTTCGGCGGCAATATCTCGCGTACCGCGGAATTCGTCGGGATGGAGCGGTCGGCGCTGCACCGCAAGCTGAAATCCCTCGGCATCTGATCCGGGTTTCCGCTATGGGTGCGCCAGCAAAGCGGATGGCAATGGAGCAGCGTGAATGAAGGTCGTGATCTGCGGGGCAGGGCAGGTGGGCTACGGCATCGCCGAGCGGCTCGCCTCCGAGCGCAACGACGTGTCGGTGATCGACACCTCGCGTACGCTCGTCCAGGCGATCCGCGACAACCTCGACGCCAGGGGCTTCGTCGGCCACGGCTCGCAGCCGGACGTCCTGGCGGAGGCCGGTGCCGAACAGGCGGACATGATCATCGCGGTGACCCTCCACGACGAGGTCAACATGGTCGCCTGCCAGGTGGCACACTCGCTGTTCAACGTGCCCACCAAGATCGCGCGCATCCGCTCCCAGAGTTATCTGCGGCCGCACTGGCAGGACCTGTTCTCGACGGACAACCTGCCCATCGACGTCATCATCTCGCCCGAGGTCGAGGTCGGCGAGATGGTCCTGCGGCGGATCGCCCTGCCGGGGGCGATGGACGCCGTGCGCTTTGCCGACGACAACATCGCGATGGTGGCGATCGAATGCAGCGAGGACTGCCCGGTCGTCAACACGCCGCTCGACCAGCTGACCGACCTCTTCCCAGACCTCAACGCCACGGTGGTCGGCATCTGGCGCGGCGACCGGCTGTTCATCCCCGGCTCCAACGATCACATGGTGCCGGGCGACGTGGCCTATGTGGTGGCCGAGAAGGGCCATGTGCGCCGGGCGCTCGGCCTGTTCGGCCATGAGGAGCCGGAGGCGAGCCGCATCGTCATCATCGGCGGCGGCAATATCGGCTATTTCGTCGCCCAGCAGATCGAGAAGCGCAACTTCGGCGCCAAGATCCGGGTGATCGAGGACAATCACGACCGGGCGGTGGCGATCGCCGATGGCCTGAAGCGCACCATCGTCCTCAATGGCAGCGGCCTCGACCAGTCGATCCTGAAGGAAGCCGACATCGGCTCCAGCGACCTCGTCGTCGCGCTGACCAACGACGACAAGGTCAATGTCCTGGCGAGCGTCATGGCCAAGCGCCTGGGCTGCAAGGGCAATCTCGCGCTCCTGAACAATGCCGACTACCAGGGCTTCACCCGGACGCTGGGCATCGACGCCTTCATCAACCCGCGCTCGGTGACGATCTCCCGGGTCCTGCAGCATGTCAGGCGCGGGCGCATCCGGGCGGTACATTCCATCCAGAACGGCGTCGCCGAGGTGATCGAGGCCGAGGCGCTGGAAACCTCACCCCTCGTCGGCGAGCCGCTGCGCGACCTCGACCTGCCCGACAACCTGCGGATCGGGGCGATCTACCGGGCCGGCGCCTACGTCAAGCCGACCGGCCAGACCAAGATCCGCGCCAAGGACCGGGTTGTGATTTTTGCCGCCGCGGCGGCCGTCCGCCAGGTCGAGCAGATGTTCCGGGTTTCGCTGGAATTCTTCTGACCCCGTGACTTTCGCGCGCTGGGTGCCCATCCTGTTCGCAGGCGCGAAATTTGTGTCATGATTCGTCAGGCAAGGGCTACGAACCCGCCCAAGCCTGCGGTATCACAGGACAAGTGGCATCCCGGTTGGGAGGACACGGCGTTATCACCAGGCTGCAGCACAAAGCAAAAAAGGACATCTCTGCATGCCAGAGCGGACACAGCACCTTCAGGACCTGTTTCTCAACACGGTTCGCAAGCAGAAGATTTCCTTGACGATCTTTCTCGTCAACGGCGTCAAGCTGACAGGCGTCGTCACGTCATTTGACAATTTTTGCGTCCTGTTGCGTCGCGACGGGCATTCACAGCTCGTCTACAAGCACGCAATCTCGACGATCATGCCGTCGCAACCCGTGCAGATGTACGAGGGCGTCGACGAAAGCGGGAAGGCCTGATTGGCGGAATTTCATGAAAAGGGACCGCGTGGTCCCGTCGAACACCAGCGGGTAGCGACACGGGCGGCCGTGTTCGTGCCGGTGTTCAAGCAGCGCGTCGAGGCGGAGAACCGGGCGACGCCCGGGCTTGAGGCCGTGCGCCGCAGCGACGAGGCGAGGCTCGCCGAAGCCGTCGGTCTGGCCGGCGCCATCGAGCTGGACATAGTTTCGGCGATGATCGTCTCCGGCCAGAAGCCGCAGCCGGCGACGCTGATCGGCAGCGGCAAGGTGGAGGAGCTGAAGGGGCTCGTTGCGGCCGAGGCGATCGGCCTGGTGATCGTCGATCACCCGCTGACCCCGGTTCAACAGCGCAACCTCGAGAAGGAGCTGGAGGCCAAGGTGCTGGACCGCACCGGGCTCATCTTGGAGATCTTTGGCCGCCGGGCCCGCACCAAGGAGGGCCGGCTGCAGGTCGAGCTCGCCCATCTCAACTACCAGCGGGGGCGGCTGGTCCGCTCCTGGACCCATCTGGAGCGTCAGCGCGGCGGCGCCGGCTTCATGGGCGGGCCGGGCGAGACTCAGATCGAGGCCGACCGCCGGCAGCTGCAGGACAAGATCAAGCGGCTGGAGCGCGAGCTCGACCAGGTGCGCCGGACCCGGCAGCTGCACCGGGAGAAGCGACGCAAGCGGCCTCATCCGATCGTCGCGCTCGTCGGCTACACCAATGCCGGCAAGTCGACGCTGTTCAATCTTCTGACCGGCGCCGACGTCATGGCCCGCGACCTCCTCTTCGCGACCCTCGACCCGACGCTGCGCAAGACCATCCTGCCCCACGGGACCGAGATCCTCTTCTCCGATACGGTGGGTTTCGTTTCCGACCTGCCGACCCATCTCGTCGCCGCCTTCCGGGCAACGCTGGAAGAGGTGATGGAGGCCGATCTGATCCTCCATGTCCGCGACATCGCCGATCCGGATACGCTGGCCCAGGCCGAAGACGTGCGCCGCATTCTGCGCGATCTCGACGTCGACACCGAAGACGCCGAGCATGTGGTCGAAGTCTGGAACAAGATCGACCGGCTGGACGAGGACGCACTCCACCGCGCCGGCGCCGCCCGCGCCTCGCTCGCCAATCCGGGCGCTGCCCATCTTGTCTCCGCGGTGACGGGGGCGGGAACGGCGGCGCTTCTGGAGGACATCGAGCAGCGCATCGCCGGTCATCTGACCGCCGTCAGCATCGAGGTGCGGCCGGACGGGATGAGCTTCCTTCCATGGCTCTACGACAACGCCACGGTTCTGGAGCGCGAGGACGGCGAGGACGGCGTCGTGCATCTGAAGATCGAGATGACCGCGCAGGCTCGCACCGAGCTTCGCCGGATGGGGGCCACGTCCGACGCAATTGTCCTCGGGGCGTCGACCGGGCCCGAGCCGGAGCAGCCGGACCCGGCTTGAGACGGCAGCTGTCGCATCGGCCGTTCCGCGCAATCGAGCGCGGGCGGCCGGGCACGCCTACGATCGTGGCGGATGTCGTGCCGTCCAGCCCGTCCAGCCTCGGCAGGTCCCTCCTGCGAAAATTGACACCGCAGCGGGGGCCACCGTGTCCGCCCGAGGCGAGGTGGGCATGCCGTGCGCCGTCCGTGCCGAGCAATGCCCTCGCATTGTCCATGTCAGAGCGAGCTGGATCCCGACAGAGCACGCCGCAGCGCGCATCGTCGGGGACGTCCGGGAAAACCGCACCGATACCGTCCGCCACCTGCGGCCGTGCCTCGCGGCATCGGCCCAAAAGCAAAGCGCCGCGCCTCCTGTCGGAGGCACGACGCTGTTATGGGTGGGAACGCGGGCAAGCGATCGCCCCAATCGGTATCATAGCTGGCTGAAAAGGGTCACAGCCGGCCCTGCGGCCGCTGCCTCCCGTCACTGCGTCGATCTGGCCGGTCGACGGACGACCGGCCGCCAGAAATCAGGTGCCGGTCTCGATCAGCATGAAGGCCGGGATGTCGTCGCCGAAGCCGACCTGCTGCTGGCCGTCGTCGCTGCGCTGGCGCGAGTTGCCGCCGGATCCCTCGGAGCCGCGCTTGCCGCGGCTGCGGCCGGAGCCGTTGCCACCGCGGGCATAGCTCGGGGCGGCCGGGCGCGCCGTGTTCTCGTTGGTGGCGACGGGCAGGTCCGACATCTCGCTGACGGGCACGTCGAGCTCGCCGGCTTCCGCGCGTTCCATGACCGCCATGTCGGCGACCGTCTCCATCGGCTCGACCGGCTCGATCGCTTCCGCCTCGGGACGCGGCTCGGCTTTGGCGCGGCGGTTGCGGCGCTCCGGCTTCTCGCCGGCGGGCTTGCTGCGCGGCTCTCCGGCGGCCTTGCTGCGCGAGCTGCGGCGCTTCGGACGCTCGTCCTCTTCGGTGTCGGCGGGCAGTTCGGCCACCGTCGGGCCGTGCCACTCGATCGACGTGCCGATCATCTTTTCGATGGCGTCGAGATACTTGCGATCGGACTTGGTCACCAGCGTGAAGGCCTTGCCCGAACGCCCGGCACGACCGGTGCGGCCGATCCGGTGGACGTAGTCCTCCGCATGGATCGGGACGTCGAAGTTGAAGACGTGGCTGACCTTCGGGATGTCGAGACCGCGGGCCGCGACGTCGGAGGCGACGAGCAGCTGGATCTGGTTGTCACGGAAGCCCTGCAGCATCGCCGTGCGTGAGCGCTGGTCCATGTCGCCGTGCAGCGCGCCGGCGGAGAAGCCGTGCTTCTCCAGCGAGCGGAACAGCGTCGCCACGTCACGCTTGCGGTTGCAGAAGATGATCGCGTTGGTGAGCTCGTCCTCTTCGCGCAGCACCCGGCGCAGGGTATCGCGCTTGTCCCATTCCTTGCCGCCGCTGGCGACAAGGCGCTGGGTCACGGTGAGGGCCGCCGAGGCCTGCTTGGCCACCTCGACCCGCACCGGGTTCTGCAGGAACTGCTCGGTCAGGCGGGTGATCTCCGGCGGCATCGTGGCCGAGAAGAACAGCGTCTGGCGGGTGAAGGGGAGCTGCTTGCAGATCCGCTCGATGTCGGGGATGAAGCCCATGTCGAGCATGCGGTCGGCCTCGTCGATGACGAGGATCTCGACGCCGGTCAGCAGCAGTTTGCCGCGCTCGAAGTGGTCGAGCAGGCGGCCGGGCGTCGCAATCAGGACGTCGGCTCCGCGATCGATCTTCTTGTCCTGGTCGCCGAAGGACATGCCGCCGATCAGAAGCGCGACGTTGATCTTCTGGTCCTTGCCGTAGCGGGTGAAGGATTCCTCCACCTGGGCGGCGAGTTCACGAGTCGGCTCGATGATCAGCGTGCGCGGCATCCGCGCCCGAGCCCGGCCCTTTTCCAGAAGAGTCAGCATCGGCAGCACGAAGGAGGCCGTCTTGCCGGTGCCGGTCTGGGCTATGCCGA